>JADZFO010000020.1 GCA_020849855.1 bacterium
AGTGTGCTGGAAGGCATCAACAACCGCATCAAAGTCATCAAACGCATCGCCTATGGCTATCGCGACGACGAATACTTTTTCCTGAAGATCAAGGCCGCCTTCCCCGGTGTTGGGCGATGAACCCTTTTTTTGCTTTTACGCATTGTTGCCAACACAGTCCCGGCGAGTGTGGTCTGAGGCCTGGGAGGCAATCAATGAACAAGACACAACTCTTCGAAAACCTGCTCTTACTGCTGCTCAGCCTGTTCCTGCTTAGTGGCTGCTGCCTGTCCGAAGCCTTTGACAGCGATGATGTCAGCCCCGGCCCGCACAATGAAGGTGATGCCGGCGACATCTAGCTCGCCGCAAGCAGTCCTTGGGCGATCAAGGCTTGAAGGTTAATTAATGGTTCAGGCCTGTTTGCGCTTCGGGCTGGCGCGATATAACTTCCCGGGAGGATCGAGATGATCAACTGGAAGTACATCACCACGGGAATGGCCCTGCTGGGCCTCATCTTCTGCCTGGGCGGCTGCTGCGGCGACAGCTCGGGAGACGGCGACGATTTCAACCCGATTCCGCATAACGAAGGCACCGGCGGCGACGCCTAGTCGCGCCGTTGCTCTGCACCAGTGCGGGCACCTTCGAGCTTCACCCTTTTGGGCAGGTCAGGCGGTCGTCCGGAGGCGGGCGCCCGCCTATACTTGCGCCATGCGGACACTCGCTTCGCTCCTGCTGCTTGTCGTACTGCTGCTCGGCGGCTGCTCTTTTCTGGTCGACCTGCACGACGAAGAACCATACACAGGCATCCTGCCAATCGACCCGCACAATGAGGGCCAGGGCGGTGACGCCTGATGCCCTGCGATGAAACGCTCGTTGAGCGCGTGCGGGCAATACTCGCTGTCCAGCCCGGCATCAGTGAGAAGCGCATGTTTGGCGGTGTCTGCTTCCTGGTCAACGGCAACATGGCCTGCGGCGTGGCTGGCGAGGAGCTGATGCTGCGCCTGGGCAACGAGCTCACGGCTGAGGCGCTGGAAGAGCCGCACACGCGTCCAATGGACTTCACCGGCAAGGTCATCAGGAGCATGCTCTTTGTTGATGCTGCCGGCCTGGAGACCGAAGCAGAGCTGACTGGCTGGGTTCAGCGCGCCGCCAGTTTTGCGGCGGGCCTGCCGGCAAAATAGAGCCGGCCTGGATTAGTATTCACGCTCATGCGAAAGTGCACTTCGTCGTCTTTAAACTGCTGCCCTTTATTTGCTGCTGCTCGGTGTTGCGGCCTGCTGCCGTATCGGCGGGCTCAAAGACTATGAGACAGTCTCAGAAGACATAATCGGTCCGCCAAAGCACGAAATGGGACATGGCGGAGATGTCTGATTCGCCCTGACCTGCAGCAGACTTGAACTGCCTGGCTCAGCCCACAGTCATAATTGCCTGAGCTGCCAGAGCGCAGCCGGAGGGCTCCATGCTTAAGCGCAACAGCTTGTACATCACAGCTCTGCTGCTGGTCCTTCTGCTGGCCAGCGCTTGCCTGAAGCAGATGCAGCCCGGCCGGCCGCGGGCGGAAGATAAGAACAAAAGTACTCCGGCCAGCAATGACCTGCACAAGAAAACAAAGAAGGGCTCGGGCAAGGAGAACAAGGTGGCAGATGACAAGGCGGTGACGCCACAGGCGCGCCAGCAGCTCAGCGCCGGCATCAACCAGTTCGGTTTCAGGCTCTATGAGCAGCTGCGCTCTGAAGACGGCAACATCTTCATGTCGCCCTACAGCCTCGCGACCGCCATCGGTATGGTCTTCGAAGGGGCCGGGACGCAGACAGCCGCCGAGATCCAGTCGCTGCTGCAGTTCCCCGAGCTGGCCATGGAACGCCGGGCGGCAGTCGCCTCCATGTACAACGCGCTGAATCCCAAAGACGCCAGCTACAGCCTGTCCACCGCCAACGGCATCTGGTCGCAGCAGGACTTCAGCTTCCTGCCGGACTACCTGAACGTGCTGAAGGTGCACTACTGCAGCCAGGCCGCCAGCATGGACTTCAGGAATAATGCCGAGTCTTCGCGCCAGGAGATCAACAAGTGGGTCGCCGATCGCACCAATGACCGCATCAAGGACCTCTTCCAGGAGGGCGTCATCCGGCCCGACACAAAGATGGTGCTGGCCAATGCGATCTACTTCAAGGGCCGCTGGGCGCGGCAGTTTGACCCGAAGCGCAGTTTCGACAAGGACTTCCGCGCGCCATCCGGCCCGGTCAAGGCAAAGTTCATGATCCCCGCCGGAGAGGAAAAGGACTACCTCTACTTCGAGAATGATGACTTCAAGGCGATTGAGCTGCCGTACGAAGGCAGCGAGCTGGCCATGCTGGCCCTGTTGCCCAAGCAGGACGAGCTTGGCCCCCTGGAGGCCGCGCTCAACCCGGAGCTGCTGGCGAAGGTGGACGCCGGCCTGCGCAGCACGGATGTGATTGTCCAGCTGCCGCGCTTCACCTTCAAAAGCAAGTTTGAGCTCAACGAGACCCTCGCCGCGCTCGGCATGCCCACGGCATTCAGCGATGACGCGGACTTCTCCGGCATGACCGGTGGGCGGGACCTGAAGATCGGCGCCGCCGTGCATCAGGCCTTCGTGGAAGTTAACGAGGAGGGCACCGAGGCCGCTGCCGCCAGCGGCATTGTGATGCGCCCCACCGGCGCGGCGATTGAGCCCATCAGCTTCATCGCCGACCATCCCTTCATCTTCCTCATCCGCGACAAGCAGAGCGGTGTGGTCCTGTTCATGGGCCGCCTCGAGGACCCGACGGCCTAGGGCTGCACGACACCCAGGCGTCCCTCGTAGATGCAGCGAGGACAGTAGTAGTTGTGGCAGACGCAAGGACAAGTACGTGGGTTGCAGTCTGATCCGCAGTTACACGCGCCGCGAACAAGCTGCTTAAGTTCGGAGCCCGGAGGGTATTTCAGGATCAGTCTGTGGCAGGAAGCACAGGGGGTGACTTTTACCGCGGCCCAGATGGCCACGGGTACGCAGAGGGCAAGCAGCGCCAGCAGCAACTTTCTCACTTGAAACGGCCCTCCGCAACGCAACGCGGACAGTAGTGCCGGTGACACGAGCAGTCGCAACCTGAGCCACAGTCAGGCCCGCACTCACAGGATGACTGCTGTTCCATTTCAGTATCATGGACAACTAGCGTTGGTCGGTGACAGGAGGTGCATAGAGTGACGTTTAGCGCCGCCCAGACGGACAACGGCAGGCCGACGGCGATGAGCACGATCAGTCCGATAAGCAGCCTGGCCTTCATCGGCATACTGGCTAATCGAAGCGTCGCCGTGCGTGTTAAACAGATACTCAACCTGGCCGCTTACCCGCGCCTGCCACTAAAATCACCGCATGTCCAGGGACAACCACATTGACGACGCTGAACACGCCCCGCGTATTGTCCATCCGCCCACCGGCCCGCGCCTGCACTGCCGCGGCTGGGTTCAGGAAGCGGCTTACCGCATGCTGCAGCACAATGTCAGCCCCGAGGTCGCCGAAAAGCCCTCCGAGCTGATTGTCTATGGCGGCACCGGCAAGGCCGCGCGCAACTGGGAGTGCTTCGACAAGATCCTCGCGCTGCTCAAGGACCTGCGCGACGACGAGACCCTGCTGGTGCAGTCCGGCAAGCCCGTCGGCGTCTTCCAGACCCACGAGTGGGCGCCGCGCGTGCTGCTGGCCAACTCCCTGCTGGTGCCAAAGTGGGCCGACTGGGAGCACTTCCGTGAGTACGAGCGCATGGGCCTGACGATGTACGGCCAGATGACCGCCGGCTCGTGGATCTACATCGGCTCCCAGGGCATCCTGCAGGGCACCTACGAAACCCTGGCTGAGGTGGCGCGCAAGCATTTCGGCGGCAGCCTCGCCGGCACCCTGACCCTCACCGCCGGCCTCGGCGGCATGGGCGGCGCCCAGCCCCTGGCCGTCACCATGAACGGCGGCGTGGCCCTGTGCATCGAGATCGACGAGTACCGCATCCGCCGGCGCTATGACACTGCCTACCTTGACACTTACAGCTCCAGCCTTGACGAGGCCCTGGCCCTCTGCGAAAAGGCCTGCGCCCAGCGCGAGCCGCTGTCCGTCGGCTTGCTCGGCAACGCCGCCGAGCTGCTGCCCGAGATCGTCCGCCGCGGGGTGAAGATCGACATCGTCACCGACCAGACCAGCGCGCATGATGAGCTGTATGGCTACTACCCGGCCGGGCTGAGCAAGGAGGAGGCCGACGAGCTGCGCATCCGCGACCCCCAGGACTACATCAAGCGCAGCCTGGACAGCATGGTGCTGCACTGCGAGGCCATCGTCGACCTGCAGCGCGCCGGCTCAGTGGCCTTCGACTATGGCAACAACCTGCGCGGCCAGGCCCTGGCGCATGGCTATAAGAGCGCCTTTGAGTACCCCGGCTTCGTGCCGGAGTACATCCGCCCGCTCTTCTGCACCGGCACCGGCCCCTTCCGCTGGGTTGCGCTTTCCGGCGACCCCCAGGACATCGCGGTCACCGATGCCGCGCTCAAGGAGCTCTTCCCGGAGAAAGAAAGCCTGCACCGCTGGCTGGATCAGGCAGCGCAGAAGGTTAAGTTCCAGGGCCTGCCGTCACGCATCTGCTGGCTGGGCTACGGCGAGCGCGATCTCGCCGGCATCCTCTTCAACAACCTGGTGCGCGATGGCAAAGTCAAGGCGCCGATTGTTATCGGCCGCGACCACCTGGACGCCGGCTCTGTGGCCAGCCCGAACCGCGAGACCGAAGGCATGAAGGACGGTTCCGACGCCATCGCCGACTGGCCGATCCTGAACGCCCTGGTCAACACGGCCAGCGGCGCCAGCTGGGTCTCGGTGCACCACGGCGGCGGGGTAGGGATGGGCTACAGCCTGCACGCCGGCATGGTGGTGGTGGCCGATGGCACGGACGCGCAGGCCAAGAAACTGCACCGCGTGCTGACTACCGACCCGGGCACGGGCGTAATGCGCCATGCCGACGCAGGCTATGAGGACGCGATCACTTATGCCAAGCAGAACGGAGCGAATGTCAGCGGGGTGATTTAGGGTAGGGTGCAGGCATGCCTGCACCTTCTTCTGTGGTGCACGCACGCGTGCACCCTACAGCCGGTAGCGCCGCTCTCAGTGGCGTCGCTTCCGGCCTTGCTCAGTGCACTCTTGCCGGGGGCGCATGCTGAGTGCTACTACTGCTGTTTCTTCTTCTTTGCCATGGCCTGGGCAATGAAGCCACCGGCCATGATCAGCAGGCCGATGATCACCAGGGCGATCAGCAGATTCTCGATCGATTTCATGGCTCCCCTAACAGTTGCAGATTGCGCTTCGACGCGGGGGCATCTTCGGGTCCAGGCACGCGCCTACTTCCCCTTGCTGCGCCGCAGGACGACGACGATGATGACCAGCACGCCAAGCAGGGCGACACCCTGGAGCAGTTCCTTCATGTATCCGGCCACAACACACCTCTGATTCTTGTTGATCAGCGGCGCAACTATTCTATCCGCTTCCCGCGGACAGGGCTGGCATGGCGGAGATCAATCACCTCCCCCTGGCCAAAAGGAGATCCCGGATCGCCGTCCTGCAGGCCTTGACAACACTTGCAGACTGTTACAATCGATACAGGCCGATCGAGCCGGTTGGCCCACACCACTGCTGTGAGGTACTCACATGAAGGGACTCCACGTCCTTGGCTGCGCCGCTGTCCTCGCACTGTTTGCCGGCTGCTCAACGCAGAACACCGGTACTACCGCCCTGCCTGAACATGAGGCCAGCGCCATGGTCTCTGCGCCCGCGGCGGGCAGCAGCAGCAGCGCAGCGCCCAGGCCGATGATCGTCGGCCTGAAGCCCGGCGCCAGCAGCCGCGACATCGCCGCCCTCAGCCAGGGCCTCAGCAATGCCCCGGCGCATGTCTATCAGCATGCGCTGCTGGGTTTCGCCGGCAGCCTCAGCCAGGCGGAGATCAGCCGGCTGAAGGCTGATCCGCGGGTCGCCTTTGTCGAGGCAGACCTGGTCGCCCACACCTGCGCCCAGACCCTGGGCTGGGGTGTGAACCGCATAGACGCCGAGCTGAACAGCGGCAGCGGCGGCGCGGGCGTAACTGTGGCCGTGCTGGACACCGGCATCGACCTGACACACCCGGACCTGGCCGGCGCGATCATCGGCTCCTATAACGCCACCGGCAGCGGCTCCGCCAACGACGGTAACGGCCACGGCAGCCATGTGGCCGGCATCATCGGCGCGCGCAACAACAGCACTGGCTATGTCGGCGTGGCGCCCAACTGCTCCCTGCTGGCCGTCAAGGTGCTCAACAATCAGGGCAGCGGCCAGATCTCATGGATCGTCGCCGGAATCGACTGGTGCACCGCCAACAAAAACACCTTCAACATCAAGGTGGCGAACATGAGCCTCGGCGCCAGCGGCAATTCCAGCGCCATGGCCACGGCGATCACCAATGCCACCAACGCCGGTATCACCTTCGTGGTGGCCGCGGGCAACTCCTTCGCCGACGCCAACAACTTCATCCCGGCGAAGTACAGCAACGTCATCTGCGTCTCGGCGCTCAACAGCAACAACACCTTCGCCAGCTACAGCAACTGGGGCACGGCTGTTGATCTGATCGCCCCGGGCACGAATGTTCCCTCCCTGTGGCGCCGCGGCGGCTATAAGACCATCTCCGGCACCTCAATGGCCAGCCCGCATGTGGCCGGCGCCGCGGCCCTGTGGCTGGATGACCACAGCGGCGGCTTTGCCGATGTACTGGCGGCGCTGCAGGCTGCCGGCGAAAGCGGCAGCTGGCCGGGAGACCCTGACGGCATCTCTGAGAAGCTGGTCGACGCACAGAGCCTCTAGTACCAGTCTGAGCTTTGTACCTGACAGGGCGCTGGCAATGCCGGCGCCCTTTTCTTTGCGCTGCACAGGCCGGCGTGTTAGGATTGAAGCAGAGCCGCCGAGGCAATAAGCAGGCGGCGGGAGGTGCTTATGAGGCCCGGCATCATCCCCTGCGCAGCCCTGGCGGCTGTCTTGCTACTGCTTTCCGCCTGCGCCGGCGCTGCAAGCAGAGTCTCGGCGCTTGAGGCTGCCGTCGGCTCGGCGCCTGAGGCCGCTTATGCCGGACTTCCGCCGATCAGCAGCCTGCACCAGGGCAGCGATATCGACCCCTTCTACGTTGACGTGGCCCACCTCGCGTCATATGGCGGCGAGGCTGAAGTGCTGGCGCCGGACCGCATTGCCCTTGGCACCGCGGCCAGCGGCGGCAGCGGCGTGTTCTCCTATGCGCTATACGACCAGGAGCTAAGCAATTTCACCGCCAATGATCTGCACTTCCAGATCGACCCGGCCGAGAGCCTGAACGGCCAGCCCGGCTCCTACATGATCGCGCTGGCGCACTTTGAGTCACAGCGCTGGGAGTGGTATGGCCCCTTCAGTGACGCTTCGGGAAGCATCGTGCTGCCCGGTCAGCAGGGCTATGCCTCCGGCTGGGGCCATGCCGTTTTTGCCGTCGTGCCGCGCCTTGGCTTCGGCTGCACGGTGAACCTGCTGCAGATGTCCGCAGCTCTGCAGCCAGATCAGCAGCCTCCCACGGGTGATGACGTGATCACCGTCGGCCCCGGCAGGGATTTCAGCAACCTGATGGATGCCCTGGCGGCCGCCGGCAGCGGGCCCGCGACCACGGACATTGTTGTTTATCCCAATGCAGGCAACCAGCCCTATGCCATGACCGCGCTCTTCGTGACGCGTCCCAACCTGCGTTTCTGGGGCGTGCGTACAGAAGACAACCAGCGGCCGATCCTGGACGGCAGCGGCTTTGACTACAGCGGTGTGGGCAGCATCCCGCGGGCGATCTTCCAGTTCCAGCCCGGCGCGGACAACTGCGAAGTGCATGGCTTCGAGCTGCGCGCGGCGCACAACAGCAGCTACAACGGCGCGGGCATCCGGGTCAACCAGGCTAAGGCCTGCCAGGTGACCGACTGCGTCATCCACTCCTGCGACATGGGCGTGATGAGCAATGGCGATGCTGTGTTGCAGTCCGGGCAGCTCGTGCTCAGCGGCTGCCAGATCCACAGCAACGGCAACCTTGAGGACCCCGGTTACAACCACAATATTTATGCCGGCGGCTATGAGCTGTATATGCTGGGCTGCGAGGTCTACGGCAGTCTGACCGGCCACAACGTAAAGAGCAGGGCTTTCATTAATGTCCTCGACGCCTGCTTCATTCACGACTCTGCCAACCGCGAGCTGGACCTGGTGGATGCTGCCGGCGTGACCGACCTGCCCGGCTGCCACAGCCGGGTGATCGGCTGCGTCATCCGCAAGGCCCCCGGGATGGAGGGCAACCGCGCGGTGATCCACTATGGCCAGGATGGCGGCGGCGACCGCGACGGGCCGCTGTATCTGGTCAACAACACCATCATCACGCCCTACACCTCGCCGGTGATCCAGCTCAGCGGGGCAAACAGTGACGCGGTGCTTTACAGCAACCTGGTCTGGGACGGCGGCGCGGATGTGCCGGGCCAGCAGATCGCCGCGGCAATCAGCAGCGGTAATATCGCCCGCATCAGCGGCCGTCTGAACTGGTTCTCCGGGGGCTTCAGCATCCCGGCCGGTGGCGCGCTGGATGACAACAACAACTACTTCGCGCTGGAATCCGAAGAGCCGCCGTTTACGGATCCTGCGGCAGGCGACTACCGCCTGCTGCCGGGTAATCATGCCAACCTGAGCAAGGCCGGCCTGAGCTTCCTGGACTTCTTCCCTACACCCACTGACGGCAACGGTAATCCGGTATCCATCTTCCCGGCCCATGCTTACCGCGCCCCATTCAGCTGGTTCGTCAGGATCATGGACAGCGAAGAGTTCGACATTGGCGCTTACCAGACACCCTGACCTGCGTTATCCTGAACTGCTTGAGCCTCTATTTTTCAGAGCTGGCCACGCCCTGCGGTGTCTGCCGCATAGTGCTGCAGGAGGATGGCGCCCTGGTGGCGCTGACCCTGCTGCACGACGGCGCACCGGCCGAGGGCTATACGCCGCCGCCGCTGTCGCGCTATGAGCGCAGCTACCAGGGCGAGGAGCTGATTCCGGATGACGCGCGCTGCTCCGGGCTGCGGCTGCAGCTCGAGCAGTACTTCTCCCGCCAGCGCCGCAGCTTTGATCTGCCACTGGCTCCGCGGGGTTCTGAATTCCAGCAGCGGGTCTGGCGCGAGCTGACCCGCATTCCATACGGCGAGACCATCAGTTATGGCGAGCAGGCCCGCCGCCTGGGCGATCCTTCCCTGAGCCGTGCCGTGGGAGCGGCCAACGGCGCCAACCCGATCTGGCTGGTCCTCCCCTGCCACCGGGTCATCGGCGCCGATGGCAGCCTGACTGGCTACGGCGGCGGTCTGCCGGTCAAGCGCTGGCTCTTGGAGCATGAAGGTGCGCTGAGCGGCTCACTCTTCGCCGGCGCTTAGCAGGCGGGCCCCGGCCGGCGCATGGGCCTTATAATCTTCGCCATTCCCTCAGAGGTCAGCGCATGAGCGACACACACAATCCCGGCAGCAGTGAGCCGATCGTCGTCCCCGTGGGCGAGTTCGCGCCGCATCCCGTCAACTCGGTTGAGCACCCGATGGGCTATCTGCTGCGCGAGGGCAAGGTGCTGCTGCGCGGCTATAAGGAAGTGCCTCCCGCTCAGCTTGCCGAGGCCCACTGCGCCGGCTACGCCAGTCTCAAGATGACCCTGCACCCCGGCAAGTATTCCTGGTGCAGCTGCGGCTACAGCAAGACCCAGCCCTTCTGCGATGACAGCCACCGCGAGGAGCAGTACTGCACCAACCGCAAGAGCTACAAGTTCGAGGTCCTGGAAGAAATCACAGTCAGCCTTTGCACCTGCAAGCGCACGAAGAACCCGCCTTTCTGCGACGGCACGCACAAGGAACTGCAGCCGCCGAGCGGGGCCTGAGCAGGCCCGGCGCATGCTCAGCTGGGGACAAAGCAGCGCATTGCTGCCACATACAGTGCGCAGTGCTAAGTAAAGTCATTCTCATTTAGCTGCAGTGCTGCGCCCTTTCGCAGCGCGGAGACTTTGACTAATAAACATCGACAGGCTTGACTAGCGGCCTGCTTGCACTGATAATCGCTACAATCCACCCCCGCTTGTTCTTCTTGCGGGCTCCGCACCGCAGAAGTTCCAGCGAGTCTGGAGTAGCTGTGGGGACAAAATACAAGGGCAGCGCGGACGAGGTCCGGGGCCTGAATACGTACATAAAGCTGGTGCGGGCAGCCGAGAGCCTCACCGCCAAGCTGAACCGCGCGATCGCGGACAAGGGTCTGTCGATCAGCCAGTTTGGCGCCCTCGAGGCGCTTTATCACCTCGGCCCTCTGCATCAGAACCGCATCGGCGAGAAGCTCCTCAAGAGCTCTGGCAACATTACGATGGTCGTCGACCACCTGGAGCAACGCGGGCTGGTCCGCCGTGAGCGGGACAACATGGACCGCCGCTGCATCACCGTCTACCTGACGGACCAGGGCCATGCGCTGATCGCGGGCATCTTCCCTTCGCATGCCAAACTGATTTGCAGCGAAATGAGCGCGCTCAGCGCGGAAGAGCAGGACCAGCTTGCCGCGCTGTGCAAGAAGCTTGGCCTCGGCAGCGCTTCCTGATAAGCGGCAACTGCGCTAGGGCCAGTCCACCTTTGCATCATCCGCATCCAGCCAGGCCATGATGTTCTGCAGAATCTCCGCGCGGCTCATGCCGGCTGGCGCGCTGGAGCTGACCTGCAGCGAGGCCCAGGGATAGCCGGCGACCCAAAGCCGCGCCGGGCCGACAACATGGCTATAGTCCGGGTACATACCGATATTCTCGTCCGGCGCCCGTTTGTTGCCATAGCTCATCAGGCCTATATCGAAGTCCTGGGCCAGCGGGGTCGGGTCCAGGCCGAAGACAAAGTGGCTGCTCAGCGCACCGCTGAACGCGAAGATCGGGTCATAGTAGGCGCTGGCGCAGAACTGGCTGTCCGCCGGCCAGTCCAGCTGGACCGGCACCCTGCCGGAGCTGTACTCACCGCTGTAGCGCTCAGCAGCATTTACGCCGTCAGCGCCAAAGTGCGCCCCGAAGTCGCCGCGCAGCGCGGTCGGCGCCCAGGGGAAGTAGCCGATCGGCCCGCCCCAGCCGACGCCGCGGTCAGTCGGCATCCCGCAGGCCCAGTGCTGGCGCCGCAGGTCCGGGCTGCCGAAGGGCGGCCCGCTGCCGACTGCCGGCGTGAGCAGGCTGCTGCCATAGATAGTGAACCAGCAGTTCGGCTGAAGCTGGGGAATGCTCAGATCCTGCAGGCCGTGGTTCTGGCTCAGCAGCAGCAGATTTGTGTCATCGCGCAGAAGCTGCAGGTAGGTGTCAATCTCCTCGGCCGTCCACGGCGTTGTCTGGTCCGGCTCGCCCGCATCACCCGGCCCGCCGCGGTACCAGATCACGGCGCTGGGCTGAAGCGCAGACGTATCAGCCAGCAGGCTGCTGGAGTAGTCCAGCTGCGTCCAGACCAGGCCCAGCGTGTTCAGGTCAGCCTGCAGCGCCTGCAGGCTGGCCGGATAGGCCAGGCCGTCGTTACGCACTATCAGGACGCTGACTGGGTCTGTGCTGATCCTGCGCCAGCGGCTGGCCGAGTTGTACTCGCTGTCGGTTACGCGCAGCGCCACATCGTGCTCACCGGCGCTGAAGCTGTGTTGCGCCAGCGGGCTGGCAGACTGCTCGTCATACTCGCCGTCGGCGTCCCAGTCCCAGGCATAGTTGATGATGCTGCCCTGGCTGCTGCTGCTGGCGGAGGCGTCAAAGTGCAGCAGGCCCGGCGGGTCGCTGCTTTCCCGGTGATACTGGATCCGGGGCGTAAGCGGCGGCTCCTTGACCAGGATCTCAAGCATAGCGCTGCTGCTTCTTCCGGCGGAGTCCGTCACTGTCACAGTGGCTGTATAGCTGCCGGGCAGCTTGTAGCTGTGTTCGATGCTCTCGTGCTGGCCTGAATCTACTGCTGCGCTGTTGTCGCCGAAATCCCAGTACAGTGACCAGAGGCCCTCATCGGTAACCTGTGCATCAAAGCTCACGCTCAGTGGTGCCAGACCCTCCAGCGGACTGGCTGTCAGCTCCAGCTCCGGCGCAGTGTTCGGCAGGACCGTGATGGCGCGGCTGAAGACCGCCTCATAGCCGTGTTCGTTGACCACCCGCAGTGTGGCGTTGTAGACGCCTTCCTGCTGATAGGTGTGGGATACCAGTTCGTTTGCCTGGCCCAGCCTGTCAAAAAGCCCGTCGCCTTCAAAGTCCCAGTAGAGCACACAGGCCGCGCCGCCGCCGCCATTGGATCCGGCCGGGTCAAAGTTGATCAAGGCCGGGTACATCTGCGCCTGGACCGGGCTGCGGGTGAACATGGCCGTGGGAGCGGCCACCACGCGCAGTTCGGCCGTCAGGTGCCTGAAGCTGCCCGCCGGGTCAACCACGCTGACCGCCGGCTGATAGTCTCCCGGGGCCGGGAAGCTGACAAAACTGCTGCTCTCAGCCACTGGCGGGTCATACTCCCCGTTGCCGTCGCTGTCCCAGTAAAAGACACTGCCCGCCGCTGCCCCGCTGACCTGCAGTTCGATATTCTCACCGGGCAGGGCCAGTACCGGGGCGCTGAGCTGGATCTCGGCCGCGGAGCTCACCGTAACGTCTATGCCCTGCGTATCACTGTGCCCGGCAGCATCGCTGACGCTCAGCAGCACTGAATAGGTGCCGGCGTCGTTGAAGAAGTGGCTGACCGGCTCCGGGCTGTCCAGCGTGAACTCGCGCGGGTTCAGGGGATCCTCAATCCGCCAGTGATAGCTGACCAGGGCCGCGCTGCCCAGACTGGCAGCAGGGTCAAAGAAGAAGGTGGCCGGCGCCGGCGCCGGGCCCTGCGGCTGGACAGCGATGTCTGCCAGCACCAGGCTGCCCACCCCGATAGTCATCGCGGCTTCAGAGGCTGCACCAAACTGGTCCGCTGCCCTGACCCGCACGCTGTATTCGCCTTCGCTGCTGAAGACATGGCTGATGTCCGGGTCGCGTCCACTGCCCAGCTCAAAGCTGCCGTCGCCGTCGAGGTCCCATTCAAAACTCAGCAGATCCCCGTCCGCATCTGTGCTGGAGCCCGCCATGAACTGCACGCTCAGCGGCGCATCGCCCAGCTGCGTGGATGCAGTGATGCGCGCCTCAGGCGCCGTATTCAACCGGGCAGTCACCGCCGCGCTGGCGGGGCCTTCGGCCCCACTCTGGCTGTCATAGGCCGCGACGTAGTATTCGTAAGGGCCATTGGCGCTGAGGCTGTCGACAAACTCATAACGCGCCGGCCGCCGTGAGCCGCTGTAGGCATGCTCCGCCCGGCCGCGGCCGACGCTCAGGGCAGCACCGGCGTCGCCGGGATCAGGCAACAGTGTGAAGCTGCTCTCCCCCGGGGCGCGGCGGTAGACACGGTAGCCGTCCAGGCGCTCCTTCCAGTGCAGCGCGATGGCGGTCACATCCTGGGCGTTGACCACGCCGTCAGCATTGCCGTCCACCCTGGCGCTGGCCCAGTTGTAGGCGCCTGATCCACTGACCGGCGGCGGCAGCGGATCGCCTGCCCCGGCCGGAAGCCCATCACTTTCCGCGTTACCCTCCGGCCACCATTCAATGCCGGCGGTCTGTGCCGGGCTGAGGTAAGTGACGCGGCGGTTGAAGTTGAGCGCCAGGGGCGTCAGGTCCGCCGCGCTCACCAGACCGTTGCAGTCATAGTCGCCCACCAGGCGCTCGTGCCAGCGCAGGATCACCGCGACAGCCTCGCCCGGGCCCGGGCCATCGGCGTCAAGCAGCTCCGCGCTGAGGTCAAAAACTGCATTGCCGCTGGACGGTGCCGCGGCGGCTTTCCTGTGCGGGTCGATGCCCAGGCGCTGCAGCTCAAGATCGAGCTGACTTCGCAGGCCTGTGATCTCCCCGTCGCCTGACAGCACTTCTGCGGGCTGGGAGGGAAGCTGGTTTGAGCATGCGCAGCAGATTGCAGCAAGGATCAGCAGCATACATCTATGCGCAAAACAAGGCCCTGGCACCTTACTGGCGCCCTTGGACTCAGCAGACATACCTCAACTCCTTCAGCCGGTGGAGCTGTCAAATGATAACGCAGCGGCAGGAAGAATGCGATGTAAACACCGGGCTCAGGAAAGCAGTCACTGCAGTTGTCGCGGGCGCGGCTATCATGCTAACAGCGCGGCACCGCCGCAGCATGGAGGAATACATGTTTGGAATGAAGCGCAACATGGATAACTGCGAGATGTGTCAAGGCGTCTTCCTGCTGGTCAGCAGGGTACTGCTTTCCTACATCTTCCTTTCTTCCGGCTTTAAGCACCTCAGCGGAATCGACAACACGATGGGTGCGGTCGCCGGCAAGATGTCCTTCCTGCCCGCCCCCCTGCAGCCGCTCTTTGCCTGGGGCGCGGTCGCCCTGCTGATCATAGGCGGGCTGATGGTGCTGGCCGGTTTCAAGACCCGCATCGGGGTCATGCTGCTGGTTCTCTTCCTGCTGCCCACGCTCTTCTTCTTCCACAACTTCTGGGCCTTCCCCGCGGAAGAGCAGCAGATGCAGTCCATTCAGTTCAACAAGAACCTCGCCATCATCGGCGGCCTGTTCGCCCTGTTCGTCAAAGGGGCCGGCAACTATAGTATTGACGGACTGCTCAGGCGTGGCAAGCCGGTGGAAGCACCGGTAGCGCACTAAGGACCGCCTGCCCAGTCCCAGTCCCCCCGAGGAGATAACGATGGCGATTGTGCAGGTTGTGTTTCACAGCACCTATGGTCATGTCTGGCGCCTGGCCGAGGCCATTGCCGATGGCGCGCGCGGCGTTAATGGCACGGAGGTGCGCCAGCACCGCGTGCCCGAGCTGCTGCCCGAGGAAATGCTCCGGGCCACAGGCGCCTGGGATGCTCAGCAGCAGTTCGCGCATGTCCCCGTCGCCACGCCGGAGCTGATCGGCGAAGCCGACGCGATCATCGTCGGGACGCCCACGCGTTTTGGCAACATGTCCTTCCAGATGCGCGCCTTCTGGGACAGCACGGTGAACCTCTGGTTCGGCGGCAAGCTGGAAGGCAAGCTCGGCTCTGCCTTCGTCGGCACCGGCACCCAGCATGGCGGCGCGGAAAGCACCCTGACCACGATCTACAACACCTTCATCCACCACGGCATGCTGATCATCGGCGTGCCCTACAGCGTGCGCGAGATCATGAACATGGACGAGATCACCGGAGGCGCGCCCTATGGCGCCGGCACGCTGAGCAACGTGGACGGCAGCCGCCTGCCTTCCGAGAACGAGCTGTCCATCGGCCGCTCACAGGGCAAACGGGTGGCGGAGTTCGCGGCGAAGCTGGTGGGCTGAAGCCAGCTGCGGCAATGCGCAATCGAGATCCAAAGCAGAAACGCCGGCCCCGGGAAGAAGTCTCATCCCCGGGCCGGCGTTTCATTTGTCCTGGCAGGTTAGCGGACTGAGTCAGTGTTTAGTGCAGGTCGAAGCGGTCCAGGTTCATCACCTTGGTCCAGGCCTTCACGAAGTCGCGGACCATCTTCGCCTCGTTGCCAGCGCTGGCGTAAACCTCGGCGATGGCGCGCAGCTGGCTGTTGGAGCCAAAGAGCAGGTCGACGCGGGTGGCCGTCCACTTCGACTCTCCGCTCCTGCGGTCAAAGCCCTCGTACTCGCCCGGCGTGCCCGCCGGCTTCCACTCGGTATCCATGCTGAGCAGGTTGACGAAGTAGTCATTGCTCAGCGCGCCCGGGCGGCTGGTAAAGGCGCCGTGCCTGCTCTGGTCATGACTGGCACCCAGCACACGCAGGCCGCCGACCAGCACCGTCATCTCCGGCGCGCTGAGGGTCAGCAGCTGCGCACGGTCGATCAGCAGGGCCTCGGCCGGCACGCTGAACTGCTGCTTCTGATAGTTCCGGAACCCATCGGCCGCCGGCTCCAGCACCGCAAACGAGTCAACGTCCGTCTGCGCCTGGGAGGCGTCCATGCGCCCCGGGGTGAAAGGTACATGTACTTCATGGCCGGCGCTCATCGCCGCCTGCTCAACAGCGGCGCAGCCGCCCAGCACGATCAGGTCAGCGATCGAAACCTTCTTGCCGTCCGTCTGGGCCTCGTTGAACTCGGTCTGGATCTCGCCAAGCTTCGCCAGCACCTTCGCCAGCTGGGCCGGCTGGTTCACCGCCCAGTCCTTCTGCGGTGCGAGGCGGATGCGCGCGCCATTGGCGCCGCCGCGCTTGTCGGAGCCGCGGAAAGTCGAGGCCGAGGCCCAGGCGGTGCTGACCAGCTCGGGCACGGTCAGGCCGACCGACAGGATGCGCGCCTTGAGCGCCGCGATGTCATTGGCGTCAATCAACTTGTGGTCGACGGCCGGGATGGGGTCCTGCCAGATCAGCTCTTCGGCCGGCACCTCGGGGCCGAGGTAGCGGCTGCGCGGGCCCATGTCGCGGTGCGTCAGCTTGAACCAGGCGCGGGCGAAGGCGTCGGCGAACTCCTCGGGGTTCTCCATGAAGCGCCGTGAGATCTTCTCGTAGACCGGGTCAAAGCGCAGCGAAAGGTCGGTGGTCAGCATGCCCGGAGCGATGCGCTTTGCGGGGTCGTGCGCATGCGGCACGGTGCCGGCAGCTTCAGGGTTCTTGGGCTTCCACTGCTTCACACCGGCCGGGCTCTTGTCCAGCTCCCATTCATAGCCAAAGAGGTGCTTGAAGAAGTCGCCGCTCCACTTGGTCGGCTGGCTGGTCCAGGTAACCTCCGGCCCGCCGGAAATGGCATCGGCGCCGCGGCCTGTGCCATGCGTGCTGATCCAGCCGAAACCCTGGGCCTCCAGCTCGCCGCCCTCGGGGTCGCAGCCGACCAGACCGGCATCGCCGGCGCCGTGGGCCTTGCCGAAGGTGTGGCCGCCGGCGATCAGCGCCACGGTCTCTTCATCGTTCATCGCCATGCGTCCAAAGGTCTCGCGGATGTCGCGGGCGGCGGCCAGGGGGTCGGGGTTGCCATTGGGCCCTTCAGGGTTGACGTAGATCAGGCCCATCTGCACCGCGGCCAGGGGGTTCTCCAGGTCGCGCTCGCCGCTGTAGCGCTTGTCGGCCAGCCAGGTGTCTTCGGCGCCCCAGTAGACATCGTCATCCGGCTCCCAGACATCCGCGCGGCCGCCGGCGAAGCCGTAGGTCTTGAAGCCCATCGACTCCAGGGCGACGTTGCCGGCCAGAATCATCAGATCGGCCCAGGAAATACTGTCGCCATACTTCTGCTTGATCGGCCAGAGCAGGCGGCGGGCCTTGTCCAGGTTCGCATTGTCAGGCCAGGAGTTCAGCGGGGCGAAGCGCTGCTGCCCACGGCCGCCGCCGCCGCGGCCGTCGCCAACGCGGTATGTGCCCGCGCTGTGCCAGGCCATGCGGATGAAGAAGGGGCCGTAGTGGCCGAAGTCCGCCGGCCACCAGTCCTGCGAGTCCGTCATCAGGGCGTGCAGGTCCTTCTTCAGGCCCTCATAGTCCAGCTTGCTGAACGCCGCGGCATAGTCAAAGTCCGGGCCCATCGGGTCGGACTTCGACGAGTGCTGGTGCAGGATGTCCAGGCGCAGCTGCTTGGGCCACCACTGGCGGTTGGTCGTGCCGCCGCCGGCGCTGTGCTGCAGGTTGCCATGGAAGGGGCACTTCCCGGTGTCGCTCATCTTTGAATTCTCCTTTCAACTTCCTGATTCAATGACGGGTCTTTGTTTCAGCTTCCGGCTCAGCCAGGCAGCGCTTACAGACGCCGTGGACCTCCACATGAGTCGCGTCGATGCTGCCGAAATCAGATACCAGGGCCGGGATATGAAGCATATTCAGCTCGCTGCTCTCGAAGTCGCGGGCCAGGCCGCAGCGAACGCAGATGTAATGGTGGTGGGGCAGGGGATTGGCGTCAAAGCGCACGCTCTCACGCCGCGGTCCCAGCGTGCTCACCAGGCCCAGGTCATGCAGCAGCCACAGCGTGCGGTAGACCGTGTCCAGCGACAGCATCGGCAGGCGAGTTTTGAGCGCCTCAAAGAGCGAATCGGCGCTGGGGTGGTCCACACTGCCCGCCACCTCGCGGAAGATCTCCAGGCGCTGGTGGGTCAGCTTGACGCCGGCCCGGCGCACCGCTTCCTTGAAATGCTCGACTCGCTGCTCAACCTCAACTGGGCTTATCTCTGTTCTCATTCCTAGTTGCGTATCATACGCAAGTAGGATTCTAGTTGGATTAGCCCGGTCCTGTCAATGCGTCAGCGGCCAGGGCATTGTGCTGGTTCCGTACGGGCTGCGCTCTCACAGGCGCCTGCGCGTGGCCAGCTTTGAAGAGAGCCTGACACTGCCGCGTCTCTTATACTGGTGGGCGTGCGGGCAGGAAGGCATTGGAAGGCGGAAACCTGCACGCTCACCCTCTGGCGCCCGCCGGCGCTCACCCCAGGCATGCTGCGCGCACTGAAAACAACCATCGGGCTCCTGGCCATGCTGGCCCTGCTGCCTGGCGCGCGCGAGGCGTCCGCCCCGACTTTCGGCACCCCCGGCAATACCCAGGCGGTTCCCGGCATGGTCCAGCGCAAGCGCCTGCCCGAGCGCGAGCTGAAGGATGACATCCCGCCATCGCTGGAGGAGCTGGCCAAGCTGCGGGTCTACGACTTCGACCCCAAGACCGGCATCGGCGTTGACGGCTTCACGCTCTGGACGGTGGACGACCTGCTCAACCCCGCTCCGGCCGAGCAGGCTTACCTGCGCCTGACGGGCAAGAACCTGGAGCACGGCGACTATCACCTTGTGGTCCATACCAAGGCTGCCCCGGCGGTGGAGGACCTGTTCTTCTATATCCGCTACGACCAGGACCTCTGGCACCCGCGGCAGATCGAGACCGGCACCGCTCTTGGCTTCAAGGGCGACAAGCTCTTCTTTGGCAAGCTGAACGTCCCTGGCGTGGTCTGCGTGGGTGTAAGCCGTATCCGTCCCGACATTAACGGCGGCATGAAGCTGGCCGAGGGCGTGGTCTGCGAAGTGGTCTTCAAGGAGCGCGAGTTCAACTACAAGCCGGTCTTCCTGGCCCATGCCCCGGACAAGCCGCGCAACCGCGCGACCAATATCCAGGCCTACCTCGACCCGGTGATCCCGAAGTACTACCACGACAGCGGCGAGCGTGAGAGCCGCGACCCGCACGACTGCGATGTCGTGCTCTACTGGGAAGAGGTCAACACCGGCGACTACAACAATGACGGCGAAGTCAGCATGACCGACCTGCTGCCCATCACCCGGCGCTATGGCCGCTTCCCCACGGATGCCTATGAGGATTCCTGGGACTGGCTGGTCGACGGCAACCGGGATGGCGAGGTCAACCGCCGCGACATGTGGCTGATCGAGGAGAACTACGGCGCCCTGCTGCAGGGCTATCGTGTTTACCGCCGGCCCGCCGACCGCCCGCGCGGCGAGGAAGAGCTGCTGACCCACCGCAGCAGCCCGATGCTGCCCATGAGTGTGCACCGGCCGACGCGCTGGAACCCGACGCAGCGTAACGCCTACCGCTACTATGACGACTGCCTGCCGCCCGGCGGCCCGGCCCGCGAGTTCATCTACCGCATCGTGCCCTTCAACGCTTCGGATATTGTCGAGGGCAAGGACAGCGACATAGAGGTCCGAGTGATGGTCTCCACATCCGCCGTGAAGGTGCTGGAGACCAACGGCGGCAAGTGGAGCAAGGAGACCCAGGCCGAGCGTTCCAGCTTCGTGCGCGGCCGCGAGAAGCGCTAGCCGCCGCGCCTGCCTGCGGTGTTAGAATCAGCCCGTGGATTTTGGAATAGTCCTGGCCTGGAGCGCTGGCGTCGTTTCCGTTCTCGGCGTGCTGCTGCACCCGCTGCTGGTCGCCATGCGCAACAAGGAGCGCCAGCGCGACCGCGAGCTGCTGCTGCGCCTTGTCCAGGAAAAGCTGGATGTGCTGCGCTCGGCCATCGCCGCGGGCTATGACGAAGAGCAGATGCTGGCCCTCGACAGCCGCCTCGAACGCCTGATCGGCTCAGCCCAGTTCACGGATCTGGTCCGCGAGATCGGCACGCACCCGGACGCCCAGGGCAACATGGTGCTGGACACGCCGTTGAAGAGCCAGGATCTTGCCGCCGAAGGCGGAGGCGCTGCTGCGAAGGCCCAGAAAGGCAAGACCAGCGCCTGAGCGGCAGGACGCTGCCCTGATGAGGGCAGAGGGCCTGCGCCCGCAGTCCGGGGCTGAATGTTAGAATCAGCAATAACGTCTGTGAGCGGGTCTGCGCAGCGAAGCTGCAATTCAGGAGGGACAGCAGCAATGCTGCATACACAATTCAGGCCCGGCAGCCGGGCTGTTGGCGAGCGGGGTAAGTAATGGAAGAATTCCTGCGCATGCTGCTGGATGCCGGTGTGCTCTGGGCCACCATTCCGCTGGCTGCCCTCAGCATACCCATCGTCGCCATCATCAACGCCAATATCAGCGCGCGCCAGAAGCTGCGTATCAGTTCGCAGGAAAAGGCCGAGTCGCGCAAGCTCTACGAGCGCATTGCCATGGAGAAGCTGGACATCATCAAGACGGCAATCTCGATGGGCTACAAGACGGAAGAACTGGCAGAGCTGGACCGCCGCCTCGAAATGCTGGTCGGCGCCGACAAGATGTCAGAGCTGCTGGATGACTCCGGCAAGTCGCGCTCAAAGGACTCCGGCAAGTCCGACAAGCCGGTGAAGGTCAAGGTCAACATGACCACGGTTTCCGACCGCCCGGTACAGATGCGCGTGCCATCTCCGGCTCAATCAGGCCACGACACAACAGAGGAGCTCCTGCTGAGCAGCGATGACTTGATGGACAAGGCCATGCTGGAAGCCCTGAGCAAGGAGATGGAGCAGCGCCGCCACAGCAAGGCCTGAGCCCGGGCTGGGCTGGGAGACGCCTGGCCGCCCAGCGCTCGCCAAGGCCTTAAAGTCTGCCCAGCTGGGCTTCAGACCGCTACCATTTAGCACTTGATCTGAAAAGTCGCCTTCAACTTTCTAAAGTTGTGCTTGCAATTCTCTAAGGCGACGATATAATTCCTGGCATGGAGCTCTTCATCGGAATCGCGCTGATCATCCTTGCCGCTTCCATCGGCAAGAGTATCCTGCGCTCCGGCTGGACGCCGGACAAGCTCGGCCGCACGCGTGTTGTCGTGCAAACGCCGAAGCTGACGCGCCAGGAGCGCATCCGCGCGCTGGAGATCTACCACTCCCTGGCCAAGGATAAGCTGGATGTGATGAAGACGGCGCTGGCCATGGGCTACCGCGACGAGGACCTGAAGCGCCTTGATGAGCGCCTGGAGCGCCTGATCGGCCGCGAGCAGCTAGGCCACATCCTTAACGGCAACGCGCCGAAGCCGCACCCTGAACTGCTTAGCCGCGACGTTGAGCAGGAGAAGCAGACCCTGCAGTCCATACGGGTCACCCACAGCGCCTAAACCCACAGCGCATCAGAACCACTGCGCCGGGAAGCAGCAGGTAGTTGCCGGAGCGCAGACATCCATGTCTGCATTCTGTTGCGGAGAGACTGCTTTCCACTGCGCTGCAGCCGAGTGTTTAACGGCCTGGAAATGCAGACACGGATGTCTGCGCTCCGGTTCACAGCATCGTTTCCTGAGGACTTCCCCTAATGCGCCGGCGGCGGGTCCTTGATGTTGATGCCCATCTCCTTGGCCGCCTGCTCGGCTTCGCTCATGTCGCCGCCGTGGTAGATCTTGTTGATGTACTGCGGCCAGTGCGCCTCGAACTCGCTGCTGTTCAGCGGGTCGTGGCAGCGGTAGCACCAGTCGTGGGTATAGGTCGTCACCGGCGTCTCAGGGATCACCACCTTGTCCTTGCCTTCCATCGCCTGCCAGACATGGTCGTCGGTGATGTTGGTGTGGCAGGTGACGCAGCCCATGGAGTAGATCTTGTCCTCCCGGGGGTCATAGGTCAGGTGGCACTTCATGCAGTCCGGGTTGTAAAGCTGGCCCTTGTCTTCCAGGGTCTTCATCGCGATGGCGTGCCCGGTCTTCATGTAAGTCTCGTACTCGCGCTTGTGGCAGTCAGCGCAGTATTCCGGCGGCATGAAAAGCTGCGGCAGCTCGGCCTTGAAGACGTCAAAGAACATCTCCTTCAGGCGCGGCTTGTAGTCATTGTCCAAAATGGCCTTGATCGGCTCGGCGTCCGCCAGGTGGTCCCCAAGCTTCACGGAAGTGCCGGACACGTTATAGGCGGCCGGGCTGGCCCCGCCCCGGAACACCGGGTCCACGGTCAGCAGGCCCATGAAGCGGCCCTTGTCAAAGACATTCATGCGCGGGGGGTCGTTCTTGAAGTCCAGCTTCGCCGTGCCGGCATTGCGGTCACCGGAAAGGAAGATGTCAACGCGGTCCTTGTACTTCGTGCTGATCGCCTCGACCCACTCATAGTTGCCTTCCAGGCAGACGACGAGGCACTGCACCTTCTGCGCCTCCAGGCTGGCCAGAGCGCCTTCCAGGGCGTCTTCCGGATTGGCAAAGGCCATCTCGGCCGGCATCTCAATTTCTTTGGTCAGCTCAGGCTGGGAAACGCCGGTCACGCCGATCTTGTTGCCGGCCACCTCGGTCACAAAGCTGCCGGTGGGCCAGGCCGCTCTGTCAACCAGCAGGTTGGCGCTGAAACAGGGGAACTTCGCGCCCTCGATCAGCTTGGCCATGTCGGCCTTGCCCTGCTGAGCTTCCCGCACGCCAAGCTGCAGGCCGCTGTAGCCCATCGCGTTCAGGCTGGCGACGATGATCTGGCCCTTGAAAAGCTGAAAGCTGCCCTTGTCGGCGACGATATGCGCTCCTTCCAGGGCCAGCAGGGGCTGCTTCTGCCGCAGCTCCTCCAGCTTGGTCGCCCGGCGTCCGAGGCCGCCAAGCTGGTGCGCCGAACAGCCGCAGGTCTCCAGATAACCACTGGTATCGAAGTTGAAGGCAATCGCGAAAGGCGCGCTCTGCTGCGCCTGGCTCATGCAGGCGCTGAACATCAGCGCCGCGCAGGCAACGCTGACCGCCGCAACCCATAGATAAATCCGGTACATTCAACCCTCGCCTTGGAAAAGACCAGTATACCGAAACACTTTCCGTGCCGGCCTACTGCACGGACATCAGGAAGTCAATCTCAACTGCAGCGTTCAAAGGCAGCACCGGAACCCCGACTGCCGCCCGGGCATGCTTGCCGCGGTCGCCAAAGACCTCAACCAGCAGATCACTGCTGCCGTTGGCAACCTTGGGCTGCTCATAGAAATCGCTGGTGCTGGCGACAAAGACCCGCACCATGGCAATCTCCCAGATACGCCCCATGTCGCCGGACAGGGCCTCAGAGGCCCAGGCCAGGCCATTGAGGGTGCAGATCCGGGCTGCTTCCACCGCATCATCAAGGCTGACCTCTGCGCCAACCTTGCCGGGGCTGAAGAGCTGGCCGTCCCGCATGGGGATCATGCCCGAGATGTAAAGCGTCCCGGTGGCCTGCTTATCAAGCACCAGCTTGTATGGCACATAGTTCGCTACCGGCATGGCCAGCTTGGGCACAGTCAGGCCGAGTTGTGCGAGGCGCTCAGATAAGATCATGGGCGGATTTTACACTGCAACCGAAATGCAGTCTTGCATGCATCCTAAAGCGTCGGCCGCTTAGTGCGCCAGGCCCAGCTTCTTTTCCTCCTGCAGCGCCAGCTCCGCCATCATCCTGCGGCTCGACGCCCGCATGCCCAGGGCCTTGTCCAGTTCAAGAAAATGGTCCAGCCCGGCCCGCCGCAGCATGCCCAGCCCGGCGAATGATTCACTGGCCCGCTGCGCCATGCGTTCCGCGCGCAGACGGTGCCCCATGGCCAGTTCCAGCCGCGCGCCCTCGGCCAGCAGGAAGGGCGGGTCGTAAGTCCGGGCCTGGGCTGAGGCTGAGGCCCGGCGCAGCCATTCGGCTGCCTCCTTGAACTTCCCCGCCCGGCGCAGGACGAGCGCGGGCAGATGGGCCGAGGCCTCAACCCGCTGCTCACTCTGGCCGTACTCCTCCAGGTCGGAGCGGAAGCGCTCAGGATCCGGCTGACTGCCGCTGAGGCTGTCGGCGGCATGGCGCAGCATGCTCAGGGCATTGCGCATACCAGGGGAGAGCGTAAAGTGCTGCACCTCGATGCTCAGCCGGCAGAATCGCTGCGACAGGCTGAACTCGCCGGCCTCAAGCGCCACCATTGCAGCCTGCAGGAAAAGCGAGTCCTTTATTTTCAGCCAGCTGCGGCTTTCGCAAAAGTCCACCAGCTGGACACTAACCTTGACCGCCCGGTCCAGCTCGCCTTCAAGGAAGCTGATGTAGTGCAGGTTCAGCACGGCCATGCCGTAGCCGCGGAACTCCGGTATCCAGCGTGCATCGCTGACTATGGTCTGAATGCCGCGGCGCGCCCGCTCAAGCTGGCCGCTGGCGCCGTCAATGGTCAGCAGGTTCAAGCGGGCCTCAAGTTCATTAAAGGTATCGCCCAGCCTTACCGCCAGCGCCTGGCGCGCCTGGGCATACTCCCGCGCCTGCTCGAAGCGTGACTGCTCAGCCGCGGCCATGGTCAGGCTGCTGTAGGTTGCCATCAGGTCGCGCGCGGGCATGCCCGGGTGCATTACCGCCCGCAGCAGGCTCTCATAGCTGGCGAACTGGCCCTGTTTGACAAACAGCGACTGCGTTTCCCTGCTGACCAGCAGGCGGGCTGCCTGGGACTGCTCCGCCTGGGTGGCGTGCAGTTCAGCGGCGTTCCTGACGGTCAGCTCTTCCGCTTCACACTTCAGCTCGGCCGCCAGGCGTTCAAGGTTGTCCAGGCTGATGCGCTTAACCTTGCCGGTCAGCCAGCGGTTTACCGTCAGCGGGGCCACGCCGATTTTCTGGGCCAGCAGGTACTGCTTGATTGAACCTTCGCGCAGCCGCTTGGCCAGCGCCAGCTGGTTAATCAATGCTGTCTCGGCCCTCGGCACAGCAGCAGAGTATAGGACTAGCCGCTGCTGCTCAGCAGAGCCGGCAGGAGGGCTGCCACGCGCTGCGCCAAAGCCGCCGGGATGCGCTGCTGGCTGCCCTGCTCTGCAGCCGGATCGCTTTCCACCCGCTTCTTCATCGCCAGCCTGATGAAGCCGCTGTTGGCCTCTTCCAGCGCTGCCCGGGCTGCCGCGGCCTGGCCCTGCGCGCTCAGCAGCCTGGCCCGCTCGCGGGCGATGAAGGGCGCCTCGTAGACACAGCAGGCGCTGTGGTTTTCAAGCTGGTCAAGGTAGGCGCCGGTCTCGGCCAGCGCGCCGCAGCGGCGGTAGAGCAGGGCCGGCCACTCCGCATGGCCGTCGTTGAAGCGCACTGCGCCCAGGTACTGGGCAGCCAATGGTTCGATCTCACTGATGCCCACAGCTTCGCCGCCCAGGCTGCGCATGGCCAGCAGGAAGAGCGCGAATTCCGTGCGCTCATGGGGCGACTGCACCCGGCTGAGCTGGGCCTCGGCCCGCTTGAGTGTCGCTGCCAGCTCAAACAGGCCCGCATCCGAAGCCGCCATCGCCGCATTGCCGCAGGCATAGGCCCGGGGCCAGTCTGTGTCGGGCACATCCGTCAGATACTCAATCACCCGAATCGCATAGACAAACGCCCGCTTGGCATCACCCATCAGACGGTAGACCTGGATCAGGTTGATGATGGGGATGCTGGTGCCCTTGCGCAGGCCCTGGCTTTCAGCCGATGAGAGCAGGTCCAAAAGGCCGCGCCGGGCCTTCAGCAGTTTGCCCTCCTCCGCGTCGACCAGCACCAGGTGCGTGCGGGCCGCAAGTTCGCGTGCGCCGTCGCCAAGGCGCTGGGCATACTCCAGCTTCAGGCCGGCATAGCGCCTCAGCTCCTGCAGCTTGCCCTGCTTGGCCGCGGCGAAGGTCAAAGAGCTGTAAATGTCCGCCAGGTCGCTGAGCGGCAGCCTGGGATGCACTACAGCCTTGATCAGGCGCTCGTAGTTTTCAAGCTGCCCTGACTTGATGAACAGCTCCTGGTTGTCGCGCTGCACCAGCAGGCGCGCGGCAGCGGACTGCTCATTCTCCGTGGCCAGCACATCCGTCTCATCCACAATGATCAGGCTGTCCGGATCACAGTTCAGCGCGGCAGCCAGACGCGCCAGGTTGTCGCGGCTGATGCGCTTCACCTTGCCGGTCATCCAGCGGTTGACGGTCAGAGGGGTGACGTTGATCGCCACGGCCAGGCGCGCCTGACGGGTATCGCTCTCCCGCATCCGGGCCAGAAGCGCTTCCTGATTCAGCGTGGCAGTGTCCTGTTTGTGCAAGTCTTACCAGTATAGACAGGCGTCAGCCGCGGCTCTCAGCCGGAGGCCCGCTGCTTGCCAGCAGTTGCGCGGTGACCTGCGGGGCCAGTTCGGCAATCTGCCGCACCAGGGCGGCGGGCACTTTGTAATGCTGGCCAAACTCCGCGCAGTCTGTTTCAGCCTCCCGCAGCATGCCAAAGCCCAGCTTCAGCTCGCGCGCCCGCGCGGCCGCCTTCTTGGCCATGCGCCCGTTGCCCATGGCGCGATGCAGCCTGAGCCATTCATCCGCCACAAAGCAGGCTTCGTACTTCTCGCAGCCGGGACCGGTCTGCACTGCTTCAAGATACTTCGCGGCGTCCTCAAGCCTGCCACTGGCGCGCAGGCACAGCGCCGGCAGAATCGACCCTCCAATTCCAAACTGGTTGGCCTGCAGAAATCCGGCGCACAGTTCATCCAGACTTTGCTGGTCTACCTGTAACCCCGCCTGCAGGTCCAGCAGCATTGCCGTTGCCACCATGGTCAGGCGCTCAATCGGGGTGTGGAATCTCTCAATATAGGGCTTTTGCACATCCAGCAGCAGCCGAACCAGCTCCTCCTCGCCACAATCCAGCGCCGTGGTGGTCACGGAGAAAAGCGCGTAGGAGGCGGCCAGCAGGCGCCAGTGCAGCTGGTCCTCATTGCCCGCCGGCAGGCCGTCCAGCAGGCGCAGGGCCTCCAGGCCGCAGCGCAGCGCCGCCGGCATCTGGCCCAGCAGGCGGTATGTGGCAATCAGGTTGATACGCGTCAGCACCATGCTGCGCAGCGCGCCCTGGCTCTCGGCGGCGCTGTAGAGCTCCAGCAGGCCGCGGTGTGAGGCCGCCAGCCTACCCAGGGCTGCCTGCGCGCTGACCATGTTGATGCGCGCTTCCAGCTCCTTGTCGGCATCGCCGCAGCGCAGGGCGTACTCCAGCTTCAGCTTGGCATAGTCATAGCTGCTGCTGAAGTCACCCTTCAGCCCGGCCACCAGGGTCAAAACCGTGTAGACCTCAAGCAGGGTGCTGATCGTCAGGTTGGGGTGCATGACGGCCTTGATCAGGTGCTCATAAGTCTCCAGCTGGCCGGCCTTGACGAACATGTCCTGGCTCTGCGGCGAGACCAGCATGCGCGCGGCGCGGGTCTGCTCCACCTGCGTCGCGCTGGCGCTGGCCTCATTCCTGAGGATCAGTTGCTCCGGCGGGCACTGAAGCAGCGTCGCCAGACGGTCCAGGTTGTCCAGGCTGATGCGCCTCACCTTGCCCGTCAGCCAGCGGTTCACGGTCAGCGGCACCACGCCGATGCGGTTGGCCACCCAGTACTGCTTCAGACCACGGCTGTGCAAAAGCTCGGCCAGCGCCTGATGGTTCAAGGTAGCGGTGTCCTGCTTCTGCACGGCAGAGAGTATACGCATAAATCGGACAGCTGCAGGTGTTGATCCGGCGAAGGCTCAGGCAGCTGAGGCTCAGACAGCGCGGCCAGGGCCGCTAGCCGCCCTTCTGCCGCTCCAACTGCGCCTTGACCAGGCTGCGCAGGCGGCTGCGCAGGCGCGGCTGGGCCTTCAGCGCGCCGCTAAGCTCCAGGGCCGGGTCGGGCTGCACCCGGCGGTTCATGCCCCAGGCGCCAAGCAGTTCATTGCCCCGCTCGCGCTGGCGCAGGGCTTCATCACGCCTGCCCCTGGCGTGTTCGAGGCGGGCCCATTCTTCGGCCACAAAAGCGGCCTCGTAGAGCTTGCAGGCCGGCAGGTCCTGGACAGCCTGCATGTACTCCACCGCAGCGTCCAGGCGGCCGCTGAGACGCAGCAGCCAGGCCGGCCAGACCGAGCTGCCGATTCCGTACTGCTGGAACTGCAGGAACGAAGCGGCATGGGCGTCAAGGGCAGTTTGATCAACGTCCTTCCCCTCCAGCTTGTCACAGCAAAGCGCAAGAAGCTGCAGGCTCTCGCGTTCGATCGGTGTCAGAAGCTGCTCGCTGGCGGGCGCCGAGACCTCAATCAGCAGGCGTACCAGGTCCAGGTCGGCGCACTCAAAAGCGCTGCTGGATGCCGCGAAGTACACATAGCTGCTGGCCTGCAGGATCCAGTGGCTGTCGCCCAGCTCTTCAGCGCCTGCCTCATCGTGCAGCAGCTCAAGAGCATCAACACAGGCGCGCAGTGCGCCGTTCAGGTCTCCCAGCAGGGTATAGGTCGCTGCCAGGTTCACCAGGGCGATCACCATGCTGCGTTTGGCGCCCTGGCTCTCCGCCGCACTGAATAGCTCCAGCAGCGCCTTGTGCGAGGCCGTCAGGTTGCCCAGCGCGCCTTCGACGGTCGCCAGGTTTATGCGGCCTTCCAGCTCTTTCTCGGCATCGCCGCAGCGCAGGGCGTAGTCCAGCTTCATCCGGGCATAGTTGCGGCTGCGCTCGAAGTCTCCGCGCAGGCCGGCCACCAGGGTCAGCAGGGTATAGATCTCCAAAAGGTCGCTCAGCGCGAGGTTGGGGTGCATCACCGCCTTGATGAGGCGCTCGTAAGTCTCAAGATGCCCCGCCTGCAGGAACATGTCCTGGCTTTCGTTGGACACCAGCAGTCGCGCGGCCTGCGACTGCTCAACCTGAGTCGCCCGCAGGTCGACTTCGTCCTTCAGGCTCAGAGTGCTGCTTTCGCAGCCCAGCACCTGGCTCAGGCGCTGCAGGTTCTCCGGGCTGATCCGCCGCACCTTGCCGGTCAGCCAGCGGTTGATTGTGAGAGGTGTCACCCCGATCTGGCGCGCCAGCCACCACTGCTTAAGCTGCCGCTCACGGATAAGCTCGGCCAGGGCATGGGGGTTTATGCTGACTGTGTCCAGTTTTGGCACGGCCAGAAGTATAGTCATGATCACCAGATACTTGCAGGGTCTTTCCACGGTTCCGGCAGGCGCAGCTTCTCGCGGCCTTCAATCTGCTGGCCGGCTTCGGCGCCGGGGTCATCGCAGATCCGCCCGCCCATACCCAGGCTGCGCAGCAGGCGGTTGGCTTCCTCGCGCAGGGCCAGGGCTTCCTTGCGCCGCCCCAGGGCCAGCGCCAGCCGCGCCCGCTCTTCCAGCACAAAGGGCTCGTCGTAGGCATAGCGCTCCTGGCGGCAGGCAAAGTACTCCAGCAGTGCGGCGGCTTCGCCCAGGGCGCCGCCGCGCCGCAGCACCGCCACGGCCCAGGTGCCAAAGCCGTCGGCCAGGGGCTTGGCGCAAAGCGCCGGCAGCTTCTCGCGCAGCTCAGCCAGGTCCACCGCCTCGCCGCTCAGACTGCTGCAGTACTGCGTGAAGGTCACGGCAAGGGCGTCCCGCGATGTGTCCGCAACGGCGCCGCCGCGGCGCTCCGCTTCGAGGCGCAGCCTGGCGGCCAGCTCATACTTCCCCATGTCCAGCGCGATCAGTGAGCAGTTGCTCAGGGCATTGCCCTGCAGGCGTGGCTCGTTGTTCTGGTTGCAGAATGCGATGACCTCGCGCGCGCAGCGCACCGCTTCGCGCAGGCGGCCGGCCAGGCGCAGCGCGTAGAGCAGGTTCATCAGCGCGACGATCCGCGCGCGGGTGTTGCCGATGGACTCCGCCGCCGCCGCCAGATCGCGCAGGCCACTGATGCTCTTGCCCAGATTGCCGCTCTGGCCCTCGCAGGCGGCCAGGTTGGTGCGGATCAGGAACTCGAACTCGGAATCGCCGGCGCGGATGGCATAGTCCAGGCCGGCGCGGGCGTAGTGGCGCAGCTGGTCCAGCTTGCCCTGGATGGCGGCCGCGGTGCTGAGACGGGCATAAATCTCGGCCAGCTGCTGGGCCTTCATGTTCGGGTGCATCACGGCCTTAAGAAGCTGTTCGTAGACATCATGCTTCTTGCTGGCGATGAAGAGCTCCTGGCTCTCACGGCTGGTCAGCAGGTGGGCTGCTTCGGTCTGCTCAACCTGAGTCGCCAGCACATCCGCCTCGTCGCTGAACACCAGCATCGTTTCGTCGCACTTCAGCACCTGGCTCAGGCGCACCAGGTTGTCGCGGCTGATGCGCTTGACCTTGCCTGTGAGCCAGCGGTTGACGGTCAGGGGCGTCACGCTGATCTGGCGGGCCACCCACCACTGCTTGAGCTGCAGTTCGCGCAGCCGCTCGGCCAGGGCATGCTGGTTCAGCGTGGCGGTGTCCTGCTTGTGCACGCGAAAAGTATAGGTTGCAGCAGGAGTGTAGTCATTAAGGAAGTGACTGGGCCGGGGCAGGTTTCCCTGCCCCGGCTTGCCGCTGTGAATTGGAAGATCCGGTTAAGTGTGTTGCGGGCCCACAGGAGGTGCCAGGGCCGGGATACCGGTTGGGAGTTCCCGGCCCTGACTTGCCGCTGTGATAGAGAGAAAGCTGAGTTGCGCTCCCATCGCTTGCAGCGAAAGGAGAAACTGCGGCGGGCCAGACGGGCAGACCCGCCGCAAACAGGCCGACGGGGGGGAATCCGCCGGTCTAAACCGGTTGGCAATGTTCAAGCCGGCATTCAGGCTGGAGGCCTTCCGCAGGCAGCACGGGGGCTTGTCTGCTGGCTGGCTTTGGCTGGCCGCCTGATGGAAACTCGCCGGCGGCGGGTGCAATTGCCTGACACCTGAAAACTCCTGCAACAGGCCGCTGCATCCGCCTGCATAAACTACCTGCTCAGGAGGCCGGGGTCAATCAACATTGGGTATCACGTTGCGCGGCGGAAAGCCCTGCGCTTCCGCGCCAGGAGTGCGCCCGCAGTGAGGCTGTATCAGGCCAGCAGGACGCGCAGAGCGCGCTGTACCTGCTCCCGCGAAAGCTCAAAGATCTGGTCCGCCTCACGGCTCGCGGACTCGCAGCAGCGGCCGTCCAGGCCAAGTTCCCTGTAGAGGCTGTTGGCGCAGGCCCTGCTTGCCCTTGCCTTATCCGGCTGACCGCTGGCACTGGCCAGCCGGGCCTGCTCTTCCATCAGCGTAGCCCGGCGCAGCAGACCGCTCGCGGCGCTGAGTTCTTGCGTTAACAGCTCGCGCGCAGTTTCCAGCTGCAGGCTCCGCCGCAATATGAGACAGGCCCAGGGTGGCTGCGACTCATCAACGACTCCGCTTTCCAGACAGCTTTGTGCCAGTGCCATCACGCGTTCCAGGTCAGGCAGCTGGCCGCGCAGGCTGGCCATACCAATTGTCTGGAGCTCCAGCTGGTTTCTGTCGTCAGGGGTCAGGCGGCTGTCCATCAAACCGGCACCATGGGCCAGAACAAGGCTGGCGGCTTCAGCCGCGCCAGCTTCAAGGAAGACCATGGCGGCATACCTCAGTGTCGTGCCGCGCTCCATGCCACGCTGCGGCTGCGGCTTCAGCATCCGGCTGACCCGCACTGCCGTGGCAAGGGCCGCGCGTGGCTGGCAGAGCAGGCGCAGTATTTGCAGCTTGTTGATCAGCGCCGCCGGGACCGCGTGGATGGTGCCCAGGCTCTCGGCCTGGGCCAGCAGCTGGTTCAGACGGCGCAGGGCGGCCCGCATCTGGCCCTGCACGGCCTGGTATGTAGCCGCATTGATCAGGGCCTCCAGTTCGATGTCATGGTCCTGACAGCGCCGTGCATACTTGAGCTTCTGGGAGATGTAGTTCTTCAGCGCAGACATGTCTCCGCGCTTTCCGGCTACATAGGTAAGCATCATGTAGAGGTCCAGCAGCTCACTGTTGCTCACAACTGGATGCGCCATCGCGCGCAGAAGCTGCTCATACTTCAGCAGCTCTCCGCTCTGTGTGAATAGCTCGAGTGTTTCAGCGCTGACAATCAGCTTCGCGGCGGTGTTGCGCTCTGCAGCGCTTGGCAGAGTGGCGACTCGCTCTTCGGCCTGCAGCAGCTCGGGCTGGCATCCCAGTTCGCCCGAAAGTCGCTTGAGATTATCAAGACTGATACGCCGCACCCGGCCGGTGCACCAGCGCCCGACAGTCAGCCTTGAAACGCCCATCTGATCGGCCAGAGCTGACTGCGTCAGGCAGTGTTCCTTCAGCAGCTTGTTCAGCTCTTCACGGTTCAGGGCAACGGTCTCTTCGAATCGCATAGCAGCGGCTGACCACCTTGGATGCGGCTAACAAGGCATATCGATTATCACTCAGCGCCGCCTCTGCTGGCCGGCACAGCCTGATACATTGCCTATCACAAACGCTGCACAGTTAGGCAGGCTGGGTAGAGTCTCTGGATGAGCCAGAAAGCTGGCTCACCAGGAGACAGTTGAGATGTCTGTTCGCGGAAAGCTCTTGTTGAACTGCGCCTGCCTGGCAGTCCTGGCAGCCCTGACCCTCGCCTCCGGCTGCTCTCATGAGAATGCTCAGGCCGGCGGCCAGATCCAGCCTGATCTGGTGGATAGCGAGCCCCTGGCCGCCGCGCCGCCGGCCCTGCAGGCGACGCTGCCTGCCCTGGGGCAGCTGGATGCAGTGCACTTATCCAGCGCCTTGACGGACCTCACTGTCAGCGGCGCTGAGGCCCTGCAGATGAGCAGCGGCGCACAGGTCATGGATACTTCCTGCCTGCTGGATGCCACAGCCGCCGGGCCAGGTGCCGGCAGCCAGGCCGAATGGGCTCTTTACGGCTTCTACGCCGGCGGCGAGTTGTCGATCCAGGCCCTGCGGCCCCAGCTCAGCATCCCGGGCTCCAGCCGCTGCTGGCTGCTGCTGGCCAACTTCCAGAACGGCCGCTGGGAGGCCGCCGGCAGCTTTTCATCCGAAGATGCCTTCGCCGGCATCGAGCTTCTCAGCGGCGGCGCCGCTGGCTATCTCTCTGATGGAAGCATGCTCTACTGCGCTGTGCTCTGTGAACGTGGGAACAAGGCCACTGTTGAAGGCCTGGAGCTGCAGGTCAATATCAGCGGCAATGTCCCGCCGACCGCGGTCCTGTCGCCTGGCAGTGTCAGCGGCGAGGCGCCGCTGTTTGTAGAGCTGGACGCCTCAGGCAGCGATGCCGGGGGCGATATCGGCGACAGCATCGTGCTTTACGAATGGGACCTCGACGGCGACGGCAACATCGACCTGTCCGGCCCGGAAGCGACCCAGAGCTTTAACTTCACCAGCGGCAGCTGGACCCTGAGCGTCTTTGTTACGGACCAGGGCGGGCTGAAGTCCTCGGCCAGCTGCGAGATGAACATCAGCAACGGTGGCGAGCCGCCACTGGCTGTTCTGGAAGCCGATGTGCTCGCGGGCGAGTTCCCGCTGGAGGTCAGCTTTGACGCCAGCGGCAGCACCGGCGGGCCGGACAATGACGCAATCATCCTCTTTGAGTGGGACTGGGACGGCCGGGGTGTCTATGACGAGCAGTCCGGCACCGACCCGACGCTCAGTCACACCTTTACCAGCGCCGGTCAGTTCGGCAGCAAGCTGCGGATTACTGACCTGGGCGGCAACCAGTCCACGGCCAGCATCCTGATCAACGTCTTCGACCCGTCGAACGCGCCGCCGGTGGCGCTGCTCAGCCAGACGGAGGCACATGCAGCCGCGCCGCCCTTCACGCTTTACCTTGACGGCAGCGGCAGCACAGCGGGCGGGGACAACGGCGACAGCATTGTGAAGTATGAGTGGGACCGTGACGGCGATAACATCTTCGAGCTGAACTCCGGTACCGACCCCGACATCTTTATCACCTTCAGCAAGGCCGTGCGCAGCTATGTCCGCCTGCGGGTGACGGATGAAGCGAACAACGCGACCACAGCTTCCTGCCTTGTCACCGTGGGCACCGGTGCGGTGACTGCTACCAGCAGCGGCACGCCTGCGACCTACGTCTCCCTCGATGTCAACAACGGTCGGCCGGCAATTGCCTACTACGAATCGAGCGGCAAGGACCTGTGCTTCATCCGGGCCAATGATGAACTCGGTGCAAGCTGGGGGCCGGTGCAGGTCCTGGACAGCGCTGGCCGCACGGGCCTCTTCTGCAGCCTGAAGACGATCAACGGCGTTCGCTGCATTGCCTACTACAACGACACTGACAAGTCCCTGAAGTACATCCGCAGCCTGGATGCCGAGGGCGATTCCTGGACTGTGCCGCAGGAGATCAAGGACTACAGCGACCCGGAGAGGTGGATCGGGCAGTACAGCAGCCTGATTGAGGTCCAGGGTCGGCCGGCGATTGCCTGCCGCGAGCGCTATGCCGATAACACCAGCGCCCTGATCCATATTCGCGCGGCCGATTCATTCGGCGACAGCTGGCCGCCCGACACCCAGCTGAATATCGTGAACGACCCGGGCGGCTTTGCCGGTTACTCCATCTCGCAGGCCATTGTGGATGGCTGCCCGGCCGTCGCCTACACCAACAGTGACCGCACGCAGCTGCGCTTCTCCCGCAGCCCAGTTGGCAATGGCGACGGCTGGAATGAGGACCCGGTGGTGCTGGACAGCGGGATTGAGTTCGCGATCAGTAACATCACTCTCATCGACAAGCCCAATAACCGTCCGACGATCAGCTACCGCTACCTTGGCGAGCTGCGTGTAGTCAACGGGACCAATCCCTCCGGCAGCAGCTGGGCCAGCCCGATCATCCTGGATGCCAGCGGCGATGTCGGCTCGTCGGCCAGTATGGCGCTGGTGGACGGCACGCCGATGATCAGCTTTCACGACGCGGTCAACCTGAATCTGAATCTCATCCGCGGCCAGGGGACTTCCTCCACAGACTGGCACAGCAAGGAAGTGCTGGACTTCAGCGGCAGTGTCGGGCAGGAAAGCAGCATCATCGACATGTACTCCCAGCCCGGCATTGCTTATCTGGACGACAGCGCCGGCAGCCTCAACTTCATGTGGGCGCCCTAAGGCCGCCGGCGCAGCGCTGCGGCTAATACACCGGCCGCGCGCAATTCAGGTCGTACGAAATGCCGCCCGCGATGCGGCTGAAATAGGCGACAAGCGGCTGGCCCAGTGAGCTCAGCACGCCCGCGCAGGCGTCGCCGCTGGCGCCGGGCCGGATCACGCCGGTTGATGTCCACTGGCTGCCCGCAGCATCGAGGCTGTGGCAGAAACGCAGGGCGGAATCCGCGCTGTTGCTGATGCTGAACAGGGCGGTGTTGCCGTCCGCCAGCGTCAGCAGCTGCAGCGACTGGCTGCTGCTGCCCATCAGCTGCTGGGCGCTGTTCCACTCCGAGCCCAGGTCGTTGCTGGCGCGCATGAGCATCGTTTTGCTGCTGTCATTGCGGGAGTATGCCACCGCCGGCTTGCCGTCAAGCCGGGCCGCGCTCAGGCCTCGTGCGCCAATGCTCTCAGAGCCGTCCAGGATGATGCCGCCAAAGCTCCAGGTAGGCACATCCAGCAGCTTGCCGCGGCGCTCAAACAGCAGTTCACCGTCCGTAACGTAAAAGACCGCCGGCTCGCCCTGAACTTCCAGCAGGGCCAGCCCGGAGTCATTGTTGGACGTGTCCACGCCGGCAAGGTCAATCTGGACCGTCGCCGCGCTGCTCCAGGCATTCGCTGCGCTGTCGCTCGCCGGCCGGTAGAGCAGCTTATGCTGGCCATCGCCTTCCTCTTCAAAGTACGCTGCCGCCGGAACCGTTCCCACCAGCGCCAGGCTGCAGACCTCCCCGGTTTCATTCCCATTGCCGGTGTCGGCAAGCAGCAGGGGACTGCCCCAGGGGCCACCAGCGCCATTGCTGCGGATGGCAAACAGGTTGCCCTGGTCATGGTACAGCGCCAGAAAGCGCCCGCTCAGGCCCAGGATCTGGACCCTGCCGGGACTGAAGATACCCGTGGTCACTACGTCCGGACTGCTCCAGGCGCTGCAGGATGCGTCCAGCGAGCGCACGCACATCAGACTGGTCTCTTCCAGGTAGAGGGCGGCACATATCCCGCTGCCAGTCTCGCGCGCCATGCTCAGCAGGCTGCTGTTCTCGTTGCTGAGTGCCTCCTTGGCGGCCTCGAAGCTGCTCATCATCCGCGCCTGGATCATCACGCTGGCGCTGCTGCTGTAGCCCGCCGGGTCGGTGGCTTTTAGGGTGCAAAGCCAGGCGCCGGGCAGCGAGTAAGTCAAGCTCTTGGGCTGGTCAGAGCTGATGTTCTCAAACACGCCGTCGCCGTCATGGTCCAGACTGAAGTCAAGCAGGCTATAGCCGTTGTCCGGGTCAAAGCTGTTGGACATGTCGAGGCTGATCGTGCCCAGCGAAGCGTTCTTGTCCGGCGACAGCAGCAGCCGCGTGCGGTCCGCCAGCAGGACGGCCTGGGGGGCGGCATTGCTGCTGATGAAAAGGCTCACGCTGCCGTGGGCGACAAACTCGCCGAAGCTGGTGTAGGCATAGGCCCGCGGTCGCAGGATGCCTGTGGCCGATGTATCAAGGGTCATCTGGTCAGTCGTTGCGCTCAGGCCCTCTACATCAATCGTGCCGTCGCCGTTCAGGTCAAAGGCCAGAGTGAGGGACGCTCCAAGCTGCTGTTCCATTTCGGCAAGCGGACGGTCGAAGCCTATCTTCATCGTCGAGCTGCTGTTGACCAGACCCTCAGCGCTGTCAACGCTCAGATGCATCTGGATCGCCTGTCCTGCGCCGGCCACCGCCGAGTCGACGCTGGACAGCGGACTCTCGTTGCCGCCCAGGTCGACGGCGCTGACCGCCACATACAGAGTCCCTGCTGCGCTGAGGCTGACCAGACCCTGGTCGATCGGCGCGACAAAGCTGGTGTTATCCAGCCAGGCCAGGCGCCGCGCGCTGCCTTTTGATGCCGCCGTGAATGGCTGGCTGCTGTAATACACCTGGTAACCGGCGATGCCCGGGTCATCCAGTCGCTGGTAAAAGAAGTCTATGCCGCCGGGGTTGCCGCGCATCGCGGTAAAGGCTGGCGTTTCCGGCGCGCTGATGTCGCCGGCGTCAAACTCCGCCGCGCCGATGCCCAGAATCTCCAGCCGCGGGCCGCTGTAGCTGACCACGGCCACGAAAGCGTTGCCCAGCTCGCTGAGATAACTCGCTCCATCCCGCACCTGCGCCGCCGTGCCGATCCGCACCGCCGATTCGCTCATCGGCCCATGCCATTCCCAGCGTCCGCTGGCATAGTTCGCCACTCCGACCCAGTAGCGCAGTCCCATCTCATCACCGGAGTCAGCGACAGGGCTCAGGGCCGCCGCGCTGAGGTTCACATCAACGCTGATCGCACCCGGCTCGCTGCCGCCCAGCGGCAGCCGGTAGAGCGCATAGCTCAAAGGATCGGCCCCGCCCGCCGGCGTGCTGTCAAGCTCCAGCACCGAGGGGTCGCCGGCCTTGCCCTCAAACAGGCCGCTGGCCTGCAGGTAATCACTGCCGCTCACCAGCACGCTGTCCGGGCCGAAAGTGCTGGCCCGGCGCCGTGGCTTGTCATCCCAGGGCTGGGGCTGGTCATTGGGCAGCGCCAGCGGGAACTGCGCAGCGCCGACTTCACTATCAGCGCTGCCGCTAAGGTTGGCCGGGGCCAGCTCCGGCGCGGCCGTCACTGATCCGGCCGATCCCGCACCAGCCGAGCAGGCGCTCAGCGCGGCAAGCAGCAGCAGGGCCAGCAGGCCCGGGGCCAGCAGGCGCCGCAGCGGGGCCTGACACTCATAAGAGTACTTGTTCAACTGAAATCTCCTTGGATACAACGGCTGCTGTGTGTGGGCACAGTGCGCCACCAAGGCAGACTACCTGTAAAGAACAGCCGCCACAACCAACATTGGGTATCACCAAGCGCTGCTCCGCGGCCCCTCTGCGCAGGCTAAAATTACGCGGTCAACCCAGGAGGCCCGCGATGTTTTTCGCCCCCACTGAAGAGCAGGAAATGGTGCGCCAGACCGTGCGCGAGTTCGCCGAGACCGAGCTGCTGCCCGGCGCGCTGGAGCGCGACAAGAGCAAGACCTTCCCGAAGGACAAGTGGGCCAAGTGGTCCGAGCTGGGCTTCCCCGGCATGACCATCGATGAGGCCTATGGCGGCACCCCGCTCGACGGCATTTCCGACGCGATCGTGATTGAGGAGCTCTCGCGCTGCGATGCCAGCTTCGGTGTCTGCATGGCGGTGCACAGCGGCCTGACCGGCAAGACTCTGATGAACTGGGGCTCCGAGGAGCAGAAGCAGCTCGTCGGCTCCAAGATGGCCTCCGGCGAGTGGATCGCGGCCTACAGCCTCTCCGAGGCCGGTAGCGGTTCCGACGCCGGCGCAATGAGCTGCGAGGCCAGGCCCGACGGCAATGGCGGCTGGGTGCTGAACGGCACCAAGCTCTGGGTCACCAACGGCGCCATCGCCTCGGTCTACATCATCTTCGCCCGCAGCCACCCCGACAACCCGCGCAAGAGTGAGCAGATCAGCGCCTTCATCGTGCCGCGCGATACCCCCGGCCTCTCCGTCTCCAAGCTGGAAGACAAGATGGGCATCCGCGCTTCCGACACGGCCGAGATCGTGCTGCAGGATGTGAAGGTCCCCGGCGACATGCTGATGGGCCCCGCTGGCGGCGGACTCAAGGTCGCCTTCAACGCCCTGGATGTCAGCCGCATCGGCATCGCGGCCCAGGCGCTTGGCATCGCCCAGGGCGCCTTCGACTTCGCGCTGCAGTACGCCCAGCAGCGTGAGACCTTCGGCCGCAAGATCATCGAGCACCAGACCATCGGCAACTACCTGGCCGACATGGCGACGCGCATCGACGCCGCCCGCCTGCTGGTCTACCGCGCGGCCTGGATGAAGGACCAGGGCGCGGTGCACACCAAGGAAAGCTCAATGGCCAAGCTCTACGCCGGCGATACGGCCGTCTGGGTCGCCGACCGCGCGGTGCAGATCCTCGGCGGCTATGGCTACACCACCGACTTCCCGGCCGAGCGCTACTTCCGCGACGCCAAGATCACCCAGATCTACGAAGGCACGCAGGAGATGCAGCGCATCGTCATCGCCCGCGCGCTGATGGGCTCCGTCAAGGGCGTGGCCAGTAAGGCCGCGGCGGCGGGCTAGTTAAGCTCTGGGGAAGGCGGCATGGAGCGCCTGCAGCGTCTGAAGTCAGGTGATTACCATCACTGTACAGCAAACAGCTAGTACCAGGAAAGTTTTGTGAGGCACAGTTGCATCAGGCTATGTTGAATGAAGCTGCATGCCACCCTGGCTGTTGGGCCGTACGGCCACTATGGGAGCCTTAGATGATCTATCCTAACGCAGCAGCAGCATTGCTGTGAGCTCTGGCCAGTTCTGGTATCTAGATGAAAGAAAAATACCGCGAAAGGCCCTAGTTATGTTGGCCAGTTCTTAGGGCTAGATTGATATATACTCTCCAATGACCTTCCGGCAAGATTCGCCTTCTCTGTCAAGACTGCTAAGTCACCATCCGCGCTCTGGCTAAGCGCAACTCTTACAACCAACTCACTAATCCACTGACCAAAGCTTGTAGACTCATCTGTACTAGGACTCTCGGCATAGCCAATCCCTGCGCCAATTTGCAGAGTACCTAAAGGAGTAATGTTTCGTAGTTTGATTGAATAAGAATTGATAGAATATTTAAGGAGTTCGATGACCTCAGTGCTTTCAGCTTTTGTCATGTATATCACACACGCATCCGCGCGAGAATAGTGTCTTGGATTGGCCAGTACTTTTATTCCTCTTGTACGATTGGACAGAATCAATACAGATGCCAGTTGATTGAGGCACCAGGCTGCTTGACTAGGAGAAATAGACACATATAGTCTAGCCCTTGGTACGTCATCTAACTCAATAGGCGGAATCGAAACGAATCCGGGAAGTGTGAATGCACGAACCAGTGGCATAGGAACTTCCGGCAGGCCCTCTTGTTGCGCTCGATACCTAAACAGACATCCACTATATAGAAAATAAAAGAAGTCTCCCACAGTAGCATGAGAGGCTGGTGTAAAGTAGTATTCACTCTTTGTTGCATCTGACAGGAGCTTTGCAATAAACCCCATGTTCAACTGTGACGATACGGTTGGCAAGGCCTTCAGCACATTGACGTCAAGGATCCGTTTGTTGTAAATTCCTGTGTATACAACTCGGAGTAGTTGCGCTCTATCAGAAACATACTCCGCCAGTTGGCGAGCGACTCTCACCGCCGACAACAACTGTGAAGTTGTAGTGAGGCTACTCATTGCACTCCAATGTACGCTCTGTGACGTGTCTTGCAATGTCTAGTAGAACCATGTCCATCGGACCAAGATAGTGTTTGAAACAGGCTTCCGAAGCGATCCGCTCAAACAAGTACCGGCCTACTAAATGTGAGAACTCCGGGACACTTATGGTCTTTTGGCCCCTTGAAACCAAGTGTGCGTTTAAATAGTCTAGTAGGGAGCGACCGACCTGAAAGACACTACGTAGGTGCGGGGCAGTTTCTTCTGCGATCTTCGATTGGCGTGAGCAAGCAATAAGCATTGACCCAACGCAACTAGCTATGTCCCATCCAAGTGGGGCCTTACTATATAACTCCCAGTCAAGAAGAAATAGACTTGTGTTGTCAAGAACCACGTTATCTAGCTTCAGGTCACAATGAGCTTCAGTCATACGAAGATCCGCAGTATCGAATATTACTGATAAGCATGGAGAAGATTGGACAAAATTCAATACCTGAAAGAATGCGTTGCTGCGGTCAATAGTTGTGCGATCAAGTATCGGCACGTGGGCTGGAATCAAGAATCGAAGTTGCCTATCCGTAATAGGTAGTTGAATCGCTGAATCTATAAGACTTTTTGCGAGTTGTTCGAGAGATCCAACTACAAACTTTGCGGAGTCGCGAGCTATCAACTCCAGAGTAGAAGCGTTTCTCAAGAAGGGCTGTACAATAACATCTAGTTTTTGGTCGACATAGATCGGAGGAAGAATGAAAGTTGCACTTCCCACTTCAGCATAGACAAGTGCTTCACTTTCGAGTTCGTTTCCGTTCCCTTGCTTGAATAGATATTCTCTACCGTCCGTACACTTAATCACAAGAAGCGTGTTACGTCCGTGTTGCACGTGCATACGCACGGATTTGGGTACCAATCCGATACTTCGCAGGTAGGCTCGGATTTGAGACTTGCGCAAACGCAAATGTGTCAGCAGCCAATCCTCGGATGGCTCGCAATAGTGGTAGTTATAGTTGTTATGGTGATGGTGGTGGCAGCCAGAGGATCGTCCAAATCAACCCTACTCCTTGCCTCGTCTAGTAGCGCATTGACCTCATCGAGGTCTTTTGCACTTTCTGCAAAATCGGGTTGATTGATTGTGGCATCGGACAAAGCTACAAAAGTTTTAAGTAGATCCTCCAAGATTTGCTGTTCGGGCTTGTCAAGCGTAGCATGAAGACTTTGAAGCTTGCCTGCCACCGATTCCGCAGCTTGCTTATCGTGCTTTAACATGAATCTATCTCCCTCTTTGGATCTTACGACAGTGGCAATGTTGCTCGCCAGCAGTTATGAAGACCATTCTCAGCTGACCTCATGATGCCCTATCATTCTAATTGTACGTTGGTATGTTTGGTTTGTCAACTATCAGTTCCAGAATTTTTGAATTGGTACCGATAAGCTCACAAGATGGGCATCCGCGCCAGCGACACGGCCGAGATCGTGCTGCAGGATGTGAAGGTCCCCGGCGACATGCTGATGGGCCCCGCCGGCGGCGGCCTGAAGGTGGCCTTCAACGCCCTGGATGTCAGCCGCATCGGCATCGCGGCCCAGGCGCTGGGCATCGCACAGGGCGCCTTCGACTTCGCCCTGCAGTACGCCCAGCAGCGCGAGACCTTCGGCCGCAAGATCATCGAGCACCAGACCATCGGTAACTACCTCGCCGACATGGCGACGCGCATCGACGCCGCCCGCCTGCTGGTCTACCGCGCGGCCTGGATGAAGGACCAGGGCCAGGTACACACCAAGGAAAGCAGCATGGCCAAGCTCTATGCCGGCGATACGGCCGTCTGGGTCGCCGACCGCGCGGTGCAGATCCTCGGCGGCTATGGCTATACCACCGACTTCCCGGCCGAGCGCTACTTCCGCGACGCCAAGATCACCCAGATCTACGAAGGCACGCAGGAGATGCAGCGAATCGTCATCGCCCGCGCGCTGATGGGCTCCGTCAAAGGCGTGGCCAGCAAGAGCGCCGGCGCAGCGGGCTAGGGCCACAACTCCGACTGGGCGCGGAAGGGTAGGGCCGACATTCTGTCGGCGCAGGCTGCGCATTGCCTTGTGGCCCCGCACGGCAGTGCGGGCAATGTCCTGTGGCCCCGCACGGCAGTGCGGGGAGCTGCCTTCATGCCCGCATTGCCATGCGGGCCCACCAGGCTTGTGGCCCCGGACGGCAGTCCGGGGAATGTCCTGTGGCCCCGCACGGCAGTGCGGGGGACAGCCAGCCATGCCCGCATTGCCATGCGGGCCCACGGCCGCCATTTCCATCCGCCTGCAATAATCAGCCCGTGCCACTCACGCGCCAGCAGTTCTACGACTTCTACTACCCGCAGGTCAACGAGTTCCTGAAGCTGCAGCACTCGGGCCGTGATTCGATGGCCGTGGTGCCCTTTGAGCTCTGGCTGGAGCGCTGCCTGGCCCAGCTTCAGGCCGAGGGCCAGGATGAGCTCTGGGAAGCCGTCTACTACCGCTCCTGCTTCATCCGCTACAACATCTGGGCGCGCTGCGTGCCCAGCGAGGATCAGGCCCAGCAGCAGCAGATCATCCAGCGCGCGCTGCATGACCTGCAGCGCCCGGCGCAGTCAGAAACCGGCAGGATCGGGGCGGCCTATGCGCGCCTGGCCATCCTGCTGGTGGGCTATGGCAACCTGGCGGAAAAGCCCCAGCCGGCGGAACTGCTGGATCTGATCAATTCGCTGCCGCCGGAGTACCAGGACCACCAGATCTGGCATCCACTCAGTGTGCTGGCCTTCGACCACAACATCCCCGAGCTGCTGGATCTCGCCTTCGAGCAGGAAACCATCAGCCCGCACAGCAAGTTCCCCCAGGCGGCGTGGCAGCGCATCAACCTGATGTACCAGATCATGAACGGCAAGGCCACGCGCAAGGACGTTGAAGAGACGCTGAAGATCTACCACCTGCCCTCGCAGTTCAACGAGCTGCGCCGCCGCATGTGGCCGCGCCTGCAGGATATGGGCCTTATTGACCGCGAGCTGGAGCGCCTGCTGTCCACCCGCGAGCTGGAGTGCATCGTCACGGAGGTGGATTTCAGCCAGCCGCGCCTGGAGAACATCCGCAACCGCGCGCCGGAAAAGGGCCAAGCGGACTAACCCATGCGCATAGCCGTCCTCAGCGATATCCACGGCAACCTCAGCGCGCTGGAAGCGGTGCTGGACGATTTGCGCGTTGTTGCGCCGGATCTGGTCCTGCACGGCGGCGACCTTGCCGCGCCGGGCGCTGGCCCGGCCGAAGTACTGGACCGAATCATCGATCTCGGCTGGGAAGGCGTCATGGGCAACACGGATGAAATGCTCACCCGGCCGCAAAGCCTGCTGGATTTCGCCGCGCGCACGCCCCAGCTCGGGGCGATGAAGTCCGTGCTGGTCGAAATCGCCGAAGCTGCCCGCGCGCGGCTCAGCCAGCGCCACCTTGACTGGCTCGCCGCCCAGCCGCTGATCCTCAAGCAGCATGGGCTGGCGCTGGTGCATGCCAGCCCGGCAAGCTGCTGGGACTCGCCAGCGTCGGGGGCGGCAGATGATGAACTCAGCGCGTGCTACGGCGGCCTGGCCAGCCCGCTGGTCGCCTTCGGCCATCTGCACCAGCCCTTTATCCGCTCCCTGCCGGGCATCACCCTGGTCAACTGCGGCAGTGTCGGTCAGCCCTTTGACGGCGACACACGCGCCTCCTATCTGCTGGTAACGGACGGCGTGCCAGCCATCCGCCGGGTGGAATACGACATCGAAGCCGAGTGCCGCAGGCTGGCGGCCAGCGACGTGCCCTATGCCGATTGGGTCATCCGCATGCTGCGGGCCGGCCGCTACGGGCAGCCCTGAGCAGCACCGCCAAAGCGACCGGTGCCGTTTTTACAGCAGCGCTCTGCCATAATCTGTCCGTGCCCCTCAGCCGCCAGCAGTTCGTGGACTACATCTATCCCGAAGTCAACGTCTTCCTGATGCTGCAGCATCAGGGCCAGGATGCGCAGGCGCTGGAACAGTTCGACGCCTGGCTTCCCGGCAAGCTGGCCCAGCTTGAAGCTCTCGCCGCGGACGGTGACCCTCTGGCCGGAGAACTTGCCCAGGAACTGGCCCAGGAACTGGCCCAGGAACTGGCCCAGGAACTGGCCGAGGCTGTTTACTACCGCTGCAACCTTTTGCGCGCCTCTTTCCTCTGGCGCCTGACGGCCAGCGAGGACCACGAGGGCCGCTGCGCCATAACCCGCGAGCTGCTGCAAACGCTGCAGCGCGAACCGCAGACTGAAGCGGGCAGGATCCATCAGGCCCACTCGCAGCTTGCACTGATGGTGACGGCCTATAACGACTTTGACGAGAAGCCGTCCGTGGCCGGGATCCTCGCTGCGCTCGAAGCCCTGCCCGAAGAGTATCGCGACCAGCAGATCTGGCACCACATGACCATCGTGGCCTACGACTACGGCCTGCCAGCGCTGATGGAAGTCGCCTTCGAGCACGAGACGATGCACCCGCACAGCAAGTACCCGCAGGCCTCCTGGCAGCGCATCAACCTGATGTACCAGATCATGAAGGGCAAGGTCTCGCGCCGCGACGTCGAGGAGATGATCAAGGTGATGTTTCTGCCGACGCAGTTCGAGGAGTTCCGGCGGCGGATGTGCCCGGCCCTGCGCGAGGCGGGGCTCTTTGACGCCGAGATGGAGCAGCGCCTGGCGCAGCGCGAGGCCGAAGCCGCCGCCGCGGAGCCGGACTTCCACCAGTCGCGCATGGACTCCGTGCGGACCCACGCACCGGGCTAGGCTGGGCGGGCGGAATGCATCCCCTTCGCGTCGGTGGAGGGCGTAATCGGCGGGGCAGGGGGAGGTATTCCCAGAAAGCAGGAACCACAGCATCACTTTGTGGCGTGGATAAAATAATGACTCACTGTTGCTGACAAAGAAGCTATGGCTCAAAGTGGTCGAATCAGACTCAGGTGGGGAATCTGGTTTCCCATGCCAAGAGAGATAACGTGACGAAGAAACACCAACGAGTTCAGATCGGCAGGATCTTCCAGCTGGAGATGTGGCCGGGACAATATGCGCTACTCGCTCCGATCGAGATTTCACGGGGATGTATGAAAGGTTGTGTTGTCACCTACGTCTTCAGGCCAGGAAAAGACGCGGCCGAATTGGCCCGGACTGCCACAATTGATGATCTGCTCTTCCCTCCGACCTTTCTGCCCAGGAGTGAATTTACCGATGGAGTCTCCCTGACTGACACTGGCTATGCATTAAGTGCCGAATTCCAACCATACGTTAGACACATCTTTTCTGCTGGGGGTTTCTTTGCAACCGATGGAGAACCTGTAGAAGATGGAGTCTATCCGGAATGGGATATGTGTGTTAGCTATGTTGACGGGCTTACGTATGAAATTGCAAGAGAATCGGGTCTTGAGCCGAACGAATCAGGAATCGAGAAGCTGTTTCGTCAACGACTTGCCGACAGTTCAACTGAGCTCAGCGAAACGAGTGTAAACAGTACGAGGGCAATGTTGAAGATCAGCATTCCTTATGACCAGCTGGGAAACGGAGACTCTCCCCTGCATGAAGTCAACGATCTAGCTGATGAACTGGCGCACCGCTTTGTGGCAGGCAAAATTGGCACGCTCGATGGGGATGGCTACGATGCCCTGGCTGCCGACATTTTCTTTATGATCAAGCCCAAGCGATATCCCGACGCGGTTCAGGAAGCCAGACGCTACTTACAGGAGAAAGGAATCGATGAGTACTCAATATCAGGACTGCAGCTTATCTGAGAAGCTCTTGATAGCATGACTTGGCCGACCCGCCGGGCCAGCCGGACTGGGATGACCGGGCTATCGCCTTGGCTAAGGGCGCGCGCCGGTCTCGCTGTATGGCAGCGGCAATGCCGGTAAACATGGGGTATGGACAAAGAAGGGCGGCGGTGGCGTCGCCGTCGGTCAGATGGGCGGTGGCGGCAGCTCGGATGACGGCCGGAGGCCGCCAGGCGGCGGCGGTGGTGGCGGCAGGAGAGGAGGCGGCCCTCATACGCTCTATCTGGCCCATGGCGACGGCAGCCGGACCGCCGTAACCGTGAACAACCCACCGAGCAGAAGCACCGGCGGCGGGGGCAGCGGCCAGTACTTTGGGCTTGGGGGCGGCGGCCGTGGCGGCTTCATGTACGGCGGAGTGCCTAACCTCAGCGCCATGGTTATGGAAGCCTATGGCGAGGTTTGGGACCGCAGCGCTTACGAGGGTGGGACGCCACAGGCGCAGGACAGAAACCATCATGGAGGAAGTGGCGGCGGGGGCGGAAAAATGCCAAGGTTGTTCACCAGCGCAATGGCTGGGCTTAAAGCAGAGCCGTGGTGGGAAGAGCTGTGGGGCGGCATTACCAACTTCTGGAATAGCCTGGATAGTCCTTGGGCAAAAATGGCATTTATTGCCGGGGTAGTTGTTGGCACGGCCATCGGCGTGGCAACTGGCTGGGGATGGATTGCAGCGTTGGCATTCGGCGGGCTAATTGGTCTTGGCTTTCAAGTTGCGGGAGCTTTAGGAGATACTCTATCTGGCGGTGCTGGCAGTGCGTACTTGAGTGATGCATTGGGGCCTACTGGTCTCGCGATACTTAACGCAACGTACTGGACAGCAGTTGCAGTAACAACTATCGCTGGGATACTCTCAGGTGCTCTCATTAGAGGCCCATGGCAGTTGATTGAAGGACGTGCGCCGGCTCCAGGGACGTCATTGCCTTTTGGACGCATTGCAAGGGTAACTCCTGATGGCATAAAGAATACCTACTTCTATGATTGGCGAGGTAGGCTAGTTTGGAGAACCGACTGGAATTCTGGTGGCAAAGGGTTTGGTCCAGGACATGGAAGTCGCATGATTCGACCAGGGTTCCCCGGCAAAGGAAACAAGGTTCCACCGAGTAGTGTGCCGCCGTGGTATCGTTTAAAGCCACGACCACCTAAAGGACCAAAGTGATGCGCAACCAACTGGGATCAGCGAATCTGACTGACTTCATGACACGCTTCGGACGCTCGTCTGATGGTTGGTTGTCAGCGATCCGTTACCTTCCACTTGATGAATCACTTACTCTGGAGTTTCATTTGTTTGACTTGGCGACGATGAAAATTGAAGAATCTACCGAGTTTAGTGTGCTGCGTGTTTACTTCCAAGGGGTCCGCCAAGTCATCTTTGGTAGGAAAGAACTGGGAGACCCGTCATTTGTACAGGTTGATTCAATCAACTGCAAGTTCTTCAAGTACAATTCTGCGAATCTTCTCTTCTTTGATTTTGCCCCCAGATGGACAGATGCAGAGGATCCAGTAGAAGCCGTGCGGAGTCTCTCGCTCGATCAGTTCCTTGATTCACAAGGTCTTTGCGTTGCAGTGTCAGCAGAATGGGAAATTCATGGAACTGTTCCAAATCATTGAGGCAACTCTCATGCTTTCCATTGGTTTGACTATGCTCGCAAGTAGGCTTTGGTGGGAAGATTTGACCTTTCCCATGAATACAACAAAGATTGCAAATGAATTCCTGCCAGGATCGAGTCTGGGAGAGGAAGTCAGGAGCGCAGAGGTGGACGAGGTGCACAGGGAGCAAGTCACGGCAGTCGATTGCACTGAGCTGAAGCTGCGGTTGAAAGAGCTGGCGGCGCGGATCTGCTGTATGGCTGGCTCTAGCTTGTACTGGTGGACAGAGTAGCGGCATCGGCGCCTATACTGGGCCCATGGCGACGGCAGCCGGACCGCCGTAACCGTGAACAACCCACCGAGCAGAAGCACCGGCGGCGGGGGCAGCGGCCAGTACTTTGGGCTTGGGGGCGGCGGACGGGGCGGCTTCATGTACGGCGGAGTGCCACACCTCAGCGCTATCATGATGGAAGCCTATGGCGAGGTCTGGGACCGCAGCGCCGCAGGCGAAGAACAGGAATCACCACGGGGTTGGAAGTGGCGGCGGGGGCGGGAGGATGCCGAGGTTGTTCACGAGCGCCATGGCTGAGTTTGGTTGGAAGAAAGATGGCACACTTGACCCGAATGTCCCATTGCTTCCAGATAACCGTGCACTCGAGGGACTTCTTATGGAGTCTGATATAGTGTGGTGTAGTCGTTCATGAGTCAAACTCTATACCTTGGCTTGCACGAGATTGCTCATACACGGCATGTTGCAGCACTCGATTTGTCGCTTAGTAGGCGATTAAACGACGGCATTGTAGTTACACTCGAGAGACCACTGCCAAGTGATGTTTTTTCTGATTCAAGTGATTTGGGCGCTTCTCCGATAGATAAACTTGTGCTCTTTGCTAGATGGCAGGGAGAGTACTTGAACTCAAGATTAGTATTCTTGTTGCCAATCACATTTCTAGTTTCTAGAACTATGAGGGTCAATGTCTACGCTTTCCGTGGCACTGATTTCAGTTACATCAAATCATATCCTGATGACTGGGGAGAACTTTACTGGAGCAAGCGTCAGTTGTTTGCGCAGGAAGATTTACAGGACCCATAGGTTCACGTTTGGATTACATGTTCTATAGATGTTATTACATTACACGCAGCTTCTGCGTGGTGTATTGAGTCCAGGCAAATGAGGTCGTCCAAGCTACCGCCTGTAGGTTTTGCGTCAGCTGTCAGTGATTAGCCTCGAATGCCAGCCCAAGGTGGTTCTGGCGGCGAAGGCAATTCTGCCAGCGGCCGAACGCCCAGGTAGGCCAAGAAACCGCTCGGCTCTACAGGTCATGGGCTCGCTGTACTTACCAGTACATCTAACTCCGACGGCTGAGCTCTAACAGTTGCCTCACCCCCGCCAGCAGCGCGTATGCAACCGGTGGCCCATGACCGCCAACTGCAGGCAGGCTCAATACCTTGTTGCACGGCTTCCAGCCCGGACCGCAGGCCAAGGGCAGCGTGACCAGATGACTTCGAGGCATCTGGCCTAGGCAGCGGCCGATGAAGGCCTACCTGCCGGGCACCGAGCTGCCGGGCTGGAATGACTCGCCTTTCCATTCGATAAGGGCAGCAGCACAGCGCCGTGTTCTGCCATGGCCTGGGATGCGTCTGGCTCCACGACTCTCTTCCTGCCGAGCATCCCGACCCTGCGTTTCCAACTTTGGTGTTTTGGTGCTGAGATCCCTCTCGCGGCCCTGGAGCCATGCCGGCGGCACGTCTGGCTCAGTTTTGATAAACAGGGCGCTTGTCAAGACTGCGCAAGTTAAGTGCATGGCTGGTGGGGTATCTGTCTGGCGCCAGGCTTGTGGTCTTTGACGTGTGCTCACCTGTCGGTAGTCATCACTTTCAGAGCCATGCAAGCTGCCGGTCCGAAACTCGCAAGAGTCACGCTGAGCGGGCTTCAGACTGCCGCCGGGGCAGTTTTAAGGTATACGGGAGTGTCCTTGCTTTTCAAAACGTCGTTTTCGGTGCGGATTGGGCTTCAAAGGTTAAATCCGAAGATCTCGCTCCTTGAAAAGGTGCTTCTCACGTTGGGAATGTGGCCCCTCAGGTTAAATCGCGCTGCGGGCGAAGCAAAGTTCAAACAGCGCATTTCGGTGTGTTTGCGGCGTTTCAGGTTAAATCCCAGAGCCTTAGGCGCAGTGCCGAAGATCCCGCATTTGCAGGACTGTGCAATGAAGGGCGGCCTCAGCGGAGGGCGGGCAGGCCTTGCTGCCCTGCCGCGCTGCGGCGTGGAGGCCGCCAGGTTGACAGCTCAGGCTTCCTGGGTTACACTCCCCCTCCCGCCGCCGGGCTGGGCGCCTTGGCGCGCAGGTCCAGGCGGCTAAAGAGGAGCTTTCATGATTGCGATCATTGAGATCAAGGGCAAGCAGTACCGCGTCGCCGAGCAGCAGGTCTTCCGGACCCTGCAGGTGGCCGGTGAGCCGGGCGATACTGTCAACGCGGACCGCGTGCTGGCCACCATCGAGGGTGACAAGCTGAACCTGGGCAAGCCGGCGCTGGAAGGCGCGGCGGTGACCCTGGAGATCGTGCGCCATGCCAAGACGCCGAAGATCACGGTCTTCCGCTTCCAGAGCAAGAAGAACGTGAAGCGCACCAAGGGCTACCGCGACAAGATCAGCTATCTGCGCGTCAAGAGCATCTCGGCCTAGCAGGGCCTGGCTGCGGGGCCGCGGGTGCGGCCGGAACCAGGGCCGCAAGCTGCGGGCCAGACAAGAGTGAGGACACTGATATGGCACATAAAAAGGGTCTAGGAAGCAGTAAGAACGGGCGCGACTCCACCGCCCAGCGCCGTGGCATCAAGGCCTACGGCGGCGAGAAGGTCAAGAGCGGCAGCATCATCGTGCGCCAGGTCGGCCTCTCGATCCGTGCCGGCGAGTTTGTCGGCGTGGGCAAGGACTACACGCTCTTCGCGCTGCAGCCCGGCACCGTGGGCTACCGCATCCACTGCGGCCGGCGCGAGGCTTTCGTGATACCGGCGGCCTAGGCTGCCTGGCAGAAGCCCGGCCTGAATACATAGGAATGGAAGGGCGGCCTGCGGGCCGCCCTTTTGCGTTTATGCTCCGGCGTCTGCCGCGGGCAGAGGCATAAAATAAGAACAGTGCTGGTAGACGAGCTTCAGATTGAGTGCATCGGCGGCAAGGGCGGGAACGGCTCTGTCCACTTCGCGCGCCGCAAATACCAGCCCTTCGGCGGGCCCGACGGCGGCGACGGCGGCAACGGCGGCTCGGTGCTGCTGGTGGGCCATCGCGACACCGACACGCTGCAGGAGCTGCGGGCCCACAAGCGGCGCTATGGTCCTTTCCTCGCCGAGCCCGGCAAGCCCGGCGGCGAGAACCTGATGATCGGCGCGGTGGGCCGCGATAACGAGCTGCCGGTCCCCCTCGGCACCCTGGCCTTTGAGACCGACACCGGCCGGGAGATCGGCCATGTCCGCGCCAGTGGTGAGCGCCTGCTGGCGGCGAAGGGCGGTCGCGGCGGACGCGGCAACCCCAAGTTCGCCACCGGCCAGCTCCGGGCCCCCAAGCATGCCGAGGACGGGCGCCCGGGTGAAGAGCGCAACATCGACCTGCTCTACCGCATCTTCGCTGATACCACCCTGATGGAGCCGCTCTATGCCAGCCGCGGCGCGCTGCTGCCGGCAGTGGCCAAGCGCCACAGCGACAAGCTGGACTATGAGCTCTATCTGCGCCGGCCGCGCTGGCTGCGCATCGAGCATGAGTATCAGCTTTACGATGTCTCCTTCCTGCCGCTGCTCTGCAGCGGACTGCTCAGCGGCGAGGACGCCGAACTGGCTGAGCTGCAGGCCCTGATCCAGGCCGAGGAGGCGATGGCCCGCGGCGAGTTCGACCCGGACTCCCAGGAAGCGCCGCAGCAGGATGGCGACGACCCGCACAGCGCCGCCGACCTGCTGGATGTGCCGCATCTGACGCACCTCTTCTGGCCGGTGAACGCCGTCGTGAACCTGCTGCCGCTGGGCAGCCGGGCCGCCGAAGCCTGGGAGCTGCTGCATGCCCGCCTGCTGGATGTGCCGCTGCGGCGCCTGCGCCGCATGGTCGTGCTCAGCGAGCAGGAGCTTTTTGGTGCCTGGGGCCTGGAGACCGAGGAGGCCCAGGCTGAGATCCTCAGTCTCGGGCTTGGCAGCGGTGCCGGGCAGGCTGAAGCGCTGGCGCATTTCTACGCCGAGCTGACAGGCGGGGTGGTCGTCTGATGCCGGGCGGGCAGGAGCGCATCGGCATCCTGGGCGGCAGTTTCAACCCGCCGCATCTGGCGCACCTGCTGCTCGCTCAGGAGGCCTGGTACCGCTATGAGCTGACCCGGGTCACCTTCATCCCCGCCGCCCGCAACCCCTTCAAGCCCGATGCGCCGGACCTCGCCACCGCCGAGCAGCGCCTGCGAATGGTGCGCCTGGCCACTGAGCCGGATGCGCGCTTCTGCGTCGATGCCGGCGAAGTGCGGGCCGGCGGAACGAGCTATACGGTCGACACCCTGCGCCGTCTGCGCAAGCTGCATCCTGAAGCCGAGCTCTACCTGATCCTCGGCGCCGATGCCGCGCTGGGCCTGCCGGGCTGGAAGGAGATCGAGGCCTATCCGGGCCTGTGCAAGGTGGTGGTGGCCAACCGCCCCGGCAGCTCCGACCTGCAAGGCGGCTTCCCGCCGGAGCTGCTGGCCCTGGGCCTGTGGATGGAGTACATGCCCCTGCCGCCGCTCGAGCTCAGCGCCAGCGAGATCCGCAGCCGCATCCGGATGGGCAAGCCCGTGCGCTACATGGTGCCGGACAGCGTGGCCGAGTTCATCCACGAGCACGGGCTGTATCGCTAGGCGTTACTTCGGCGCTTCGCATTCAGCCAGCTCGAGGGCGAAACAGTGCCCGTCGATGGCGTGCGAGCTGGTGACGCGGTAGGCGCGGCCGGGCTTCTTCTCTGCGGCAAAGTACCAGCTCAGGTGCCACTGCCCGTCCGGCGAAGCCTGCATCGGCGTGAAAGGCTCGCCCAGCAGGGCGACCATTTCATCAGGGTCTAGGTCTGCGAGCTTCTGGCCCTTGAGGGTCAGGGCACTCAGCTCCGGCGGCGCGAGGTAGCACTTCAGCTCGAAGATGGCGCCGGCCGGCGGCACGTCCTTCTCATCCGGGGCCGGGACCTCCTCGCTGTAGACGCAGATCACCAGATCCTTGTTATCCGGCCGCTCCTCGTAGGGCTTGCGGTTCAGCAGGGCTTCCGGCGTGCTGAACTCCAGCCTGGTCCGGACGTTGGCCGGGCCGGAAGCGGAGCGCGCGGCGCTCTGGTCGCTCAGCAGCGTAATGCCCAGCCCAAGATCCTCGCTGGCCAGCCATGCGCCGTCGGGCAGCGGCGGATTGCCGCAGGCCTGGCAGAGCCAGACAGCCAGAACAGCCATCGCTGCAGCAGCGCCCAGACTTCCCGGAATGCGGGGCGGGCTGTGCCTGCGGCTGGGCTGGCTTGGCATGCCCAGCATGATACTGCTGCGCCGCCCAATGTCCATCCCTTTGCCGGCGCGCGGCATGCCGGGCGCCCCGCAGATGCAATAATCCCGGCCATGGCGGATAGCCCTGCTGCCCAGTCCAAACCACGCTTCCAGCCGCGTCTGCTCGTCGCCTTTCTGGTGCTGTGTCTTGCCGCCGCTTCCATCATCAAGTGGAAACTGGACAGCCGCGGCGACCCGGAGCACCTCGTTGTTTCCGGCACCGTCGAGGGCGAAGACGTGCTGGTCGGCTCGAAGATCGCCGGCCGTCTTGCCAGCCTGAAAGTAGGCGAGGGCGATCTGGTGCAGTCCGGGCAAGTGCTGGCGGAGTTCGACTCGCCCGAGCTGGACATGCAGCGCCAGGCTCTCGAAGCCCAGCTCGCCGGCGCCAAAGCCCAGGAGGAGAAGCTGCGCAATGGTCCGCGCGGTGTCGACCTGGCGCAGGCCTGGGCCGCCGTGCAGACCGCGCGGGCCCAGCTGGCCGAGCTGCAGGCCGGCAGCCGCGGTGAGGACATCGCCGCACTCAAGGCGCAGTGGGACAGCGCTGAAGCGCAGTTCCAGCTGGCCAGCGCCGACCTTGAGCGCAGCCGCCAGCTTTACGAGCAGGACGTGATTCCCCGGTCGCAGCTTGACAGCGCCCAGACCCGCCGCGACAGCGCCAGACTGGCGGCGGATGCCGCGAAGCAGCAGTATGAGAAGGCGCAGGCCGGCCCGCGGGAGACGCAGCTTGCCATCGCCAGGGCTCAGGTAGCCCAGGCCGAGGCGGCCTATGCCGTGCTTTCCGCCGGCTCGCGGCCCGAGGACATCGCCGCAGCGCAGGCCCAGGTGGCCTCGGCTAGTGCGCAGATCGGCGGAATCGACATTTCGCTGCAGGAGAGCGCGGTTACCGCCCCCGCCAGCGGTGTGATCCTGACGGTCAACCACCAGCCCGGCGACCTGCTTACCGCCGGTCAGCCGCTGTTCAGCCTGCTGCTCACTGACAGCTATTACATCCAGGTCTTCATCCCTGAGGACAAGCTGGCCTGGGTCCAGCCCGGCACCCGCGCCAGCTTCGAAGTGGACGCCTATCCCGGCGAGGACTTCGAGGGCGTGGTCAGCTACCTCTCCACCCAGGGCGAATTCACCCCGCGCAACCTGCAGACCAAGCAAAAGCGGGTAGAGCAGGTCTTCCGCTGCAAGGTCCGCATCAGCAATGTTGAGCAGAAGCTGCGGCCCGGGATGGTCTGCGACGTGATCTTCGACCATCCGGACCTGAAGCAGGCCGGGGATGCCTAAGCCCGGCGCAGCAGCGCCTCCAGGCGCCCAGGGCACTGCGGCCCCGGGACAGCGCCCGGCCATCGTGGCCGATGGCCTGACCATGCGTTTTGGCGACTTCACTGCGGTCAGCGAGGTCAGCTTCCAGGTCCGCCCCGGCACCATCTATGGCTTTCTGGGCCCCAACGGCTCAGGTAAGAGCACTGTGATCCGCATGCTCTGCGGCCTGTTGACGCCCAGCGCCGGCCGCGGCGAGATCCTGGGTCTCGACAGCGTCAGGCAGAGTGAAGAAGTCAAACGCCGCATTGGCTACATGAGCCAGAAGTTCAGCCTTTACCCGGATCTGACTGTCTTTGAGAACCTCAGCTTCTACGGCAAGGTTTACGAGGTTGGCAAGGCCATCCCGCGCCGCCGGGACGAGATCATCGAGCTGCTGGGCCTGCAGCCCTATGTGCACCGCCGCGCCGGCCAGCTTTCGGGCGGCTGGAAACAGCGCCTGGCCCTGGGCTGCGCGCTGCTGCATGAGCCGCAGGTGGTGTTCCTCGACGAGCCGACCGCCGGCATCGACCCTGTCGCCCGCCGCGACCTGTGGGACTTTCTGTTCATCCTTGCCGGCCGGGGCGTTACGCTCTTCGTCACCACGCACTACATGGACGAGGCCGAGCGCTGCGGCGAGCTGGCTTATATCTACCTCAGCAAGCTGCTGGTCCGCGGCCGTCCTGACGAGCTGCGCGAGCACAGCATCGTTACGCCGCCGGGATACCGCTGGCTGGAGGCCACAGTGGAGCGGCCGGCCGAGCTGCTGCCGCAGCTGCGCCAGCTGCCCGGCGTGGACAGCCTGACGATCTTTGGCAACACCGTGCACTTCAGGGCCGACGAGAGGGTCAGCGACGCCGAGATCCGCCGCGCCACCGGCCACGACGAGTTCCAGCACGGCGCGCCTACGCTTGAAGATGTTTTCGTCATGCTCACGCTGAACGCTGAGCGCGAGCGCGCGGCCCGTGGTCACGGCGACCACGGTTGGAGGTCCTGATGCTGCGCGGGCTGGGCGGGATTGTCTACAAGGAGCTGATCCAGGTCCTGCGCGACCCGGCGACGATCGTCATCACCATCCTGCTGCCACTGGTGCAGTTGACGCTGTATGGCTATGCCATCGACACCGAGGTCAAGCACGTCAGCACAGTGGTCTTTGACTCCGACAAGTCCGCGTCCAGCCGCGACTTTGTTGAGCGCCTCGTCGCCACCGGCCTGTATGACGTGGTCGACTACACCCGCAGTGTCGATGAGATGTACGCTGAGATCGTCGCCAACCGCGCCAAGGTCGGCGTCAACATACCGGCGGGATATGAGCGCGACCTCAAGAGCGGCCGCCAGGCCAGCATCCAGGTGCTGATAGACGGCTCCAACAACACCGTCGCCGGGCAGACACTGTCCGCGGTGCAGAACCTGGGTCTGACCATCAGCGCCGAGATGCTGGGGGTTAACGGCCAGGGCCGGCCCATCCCACTGGAGGTGCGCCCGCGCCTGCTCTTCAACCCCAGCCTGCGCTCGGCCAACTTCTTTGTCCCGGCCCTGGTGGGCATCCTGCTCTTCATCGTCACCATGCAGCTCACGGCGCTGGGCATCGTCCGCGAGAAGGAGATCGGCACCCTGGAGCAGCTGATGGTCACGCCGGTCAGCCGTACTGCCCTGATGCTGGGCAAGGTGCTGCCCAACATGGGCCTTGGCATGCTGCAGATGCTGACCGTACTCTTCTTTGCCCAGGTGATCTTTGACGTCCACATCGCCGGCAACTATTTCCTGCTCATCGCCCTGGCCTTTGTCTTTGTTTTTTCCAGCCTCAGCCTGGGCCTGATCATCTCCACCATCGCCCGCACCCAGCAGCAGGCAATGATGATGAGCTTCATGGCCATGCTGCCGACCATCATCCTCAGCGGCTTCATCTTCCCCCGCGAAGGAATGCCGCCGGTGATCTATGCGGTGTCCTGCATCCTGCCGGCGACCTACTTCATCGAGATGCTGCGCGGCATCGTGCTGCGCGGCGCGGGTATGGAGGCGCTGTGGGACGAGACACTGATCCTGGCCTTCATCGGCGTCTGTCTGGTGAGCATCGCCACCCTGCGTTTCAGGAAGACCGTCTCAGCCTAGAAGCCGTCAGTTGCAATAAGTTGCATCTGTAGCTGATCCTGGAACCAGGGGCTTTAACTTTGAAGCTCCAAACTGAACGTAGAACATGCACTGCACCGAATGCTGGATTTAACCTTGCCGACCTGAAATTGACCGGAAACTGCGAATTGGATGTCTGCCGAGCCGAGGCATTTAACCTGAAAAACTGTAAACGCACCGGGAATGGCCAGTTTGCAAAGTGAAACTCTGTGTTTGCTGATGGGTGCATCAGAATTGTCAGCGATGATGTAGGAAAGCGGAACATGTGCATGTGTATCAAACTGAGCCTTCAAGAATGCGCAGGTGGCCGAGCGCGGCATTGGCATTTGTTACCCTGCAACAAGGCTGATTATTGTGGGCTGGGGCTGGCATTATCAAAAGTGAGCCAGTTAGCTGAGTCCGGGAAGATGCAGGCTGACACCTTCGCAGAAGGCCGCGCATCCATGCGGCCCTGCTCATACACACATCAGTGCGCCACTACAAATAGCTCAGCTTCTTGATCTCGTTCAGCCCGATATCCCACACCGCCGCCAATGCCTTTGCGGCATCTTTGCGTGAGAAGCCGCTGGCCTCCAGACGCACCAGGGCCGCGCTGGCCGCTTCGGCCTCTGCCGAGCGCTCAGTTTGCGGGCGCGCCGCGACGGCCAGGCTGTACTCGCCGCGCTCGGGGATGCGCCCGCGCTCCTCGGCCCACTGCTCGGCCATGAACAGCGCGTACTGCTCATGCAGCTTGGTCATCTCGCGGCCGACGAGGATCAGGCGTTCTGGCTCAACAGCCGCACACAGCTCCTCCAGCAGGGCATGCGCGCGCAGCGGTGATTCGAAGAAGAAGCAGGGCAGGGGGCTGTCGCGCAGCTCGGCCACAAAGCGCGAACGCTCGCCGGGCTTGCGCGGGGCGAAGCCCTTGAAGACAAAGCTGTTGTCTACGAATGGACAGGCGGACAGCAGGGTGCTCAGCGCGCTGGGCCCGGGGATCACCTGCGGCGCCATGCCGGCCTGCCAGGCGCTGCGGGTCAGGCGCCGCGCGGGGTCGGACACGCCGGGCATGCCGGCGTCCGAGACGAAGCCGATGCGCTGGCCGTCCAGCGCCGCCTGCACCGCGCTGTCCCAGTGCTCCTGGCCGTGGTCGTCTGACAGAGCGCGCAGCGGCAGCTTGACCCCGATAAGCTGCAGCAGCTTGGCGGTCATGCGCGTGTCCTCGCAGTACAAAAGGTCAAGACTGCGCAGGGTTTCGGTCACACGCGGGCTGACATCGCCAAGGTTGCCGATGGGGGTGCCGATGAGGTAGAGCGCGCCGGACATGGTCGTTATTGTAGGTGTTGAGTTTCGGGAGGTTGTTCACACAGAACTCTGTGAGATGCTGAAGGTTACGAGCACAACGGCATCCGGAGGAATCCTGCGTGAACAACCAATGCAAGCATAGCAAGTTCAGTGTGCG
>JADZFO010000021.1 GCA_020849855.1 bacterium
TGCGCAGGCGTGGTTTTCGCTAAACTGTGTATGTTCATTCGGGTGCTCCGGCTTGACTGGTGTCTTCGCAACCAACAGTCTCTCAGCCGTCACCCGAGTGAACAACCTATTTAGCAACTACACCTAGACCGCCTGCGAAGCGGACTCCAGTCGGTAGACCTCGGCGAACTTGCTGTTCAGGTAATTCAGGTAGCTGCTGCTCTGGGCCGGCTCGCCGCAAGCCCGCTGGACCAGCTCCGCCGGCAGCCAGCGGCCGCCCTGGCGGTGGATCTTTTCGCGCAGCCAGGCCAGCAGGCCCGAGAAGTCGCCCTGGGCCATGGCGCTGTCCAGGCCGCTGATTTCGCTGCGGGCCTTGTCGAAGAGCTGGGCCGACAGGATGGTGCCAAGCGCATAGGTGGGGAAATAGCCGAAGCTGGCGCCGGACCAGTGCACGTCCTGCAGGCAGCCCTCGGCGTCATTGGCCGGGACGATGCCAAGGTAGTCGCGCATCTTTTCGTTCCAGACGGCGGGCACATCGCTGACGGCGATGGAGCCGTCCAGCAGGCCTTTCTCCATCTCAAAGCGCAGCATGATGTGCAGGCAGTAGGTCACCTCGTCAGCCTCGACGCGGATCATGGAGGGGGTCACGCGGTTGAGGGCGCGGTAGAAGCTGTCCAGACTTACCTCGTCCAGCACGCCGGGGAAGTGGCGCTGCAGTTCGGGGTAATAGACCTTCCAGAAGCCGCGCGAGCGGCAGACGATGTTCTCCCACAGGCGGGACTGCGACTCATGCACGCCGCTGGAGGCCGCGCGCTGCAGGGGGGTGTCGTCGTCCGCCGGGTCATAGCCCTGCTCATAGAGGGCATGCCCGGTCTCGTGGATGGTGCCCATCAGGGCGGCCGGGAGCCAGTTGCGCTCATAGCGGGTGGTGATGCGTACGTCGTTGCGGCTGAAAGAGGTGCAGAAGGGATGCACCGTCTCGTCCAGGCGGCCGCGGTGGAAGTCATAGCCCAGGCGTGCGGCGACGTACTCGCCAAAGAGCTGCTGGCCCTCTTTGTCAAAGTCGCGGCGCAGGACGGAGTCGTCAATCTGCTCCGCCGCGCCGATGCGCCGGACAAGGTCAACCAGGCCCGGGCGCAGGGCGTCGAAGACGGCCTCCACTTCGCTGGTCTTCATTCCCGGCTCGTACTTGTCCAGCAGGGCGTCGTAGGGCCGCTCTTCATAGCCATAGGCCTCGGCCTGCTGGCGCATCAGATCAATCAGGTGCTCCAGGGTGGGGGCGAAGGCGCTGAAATCGGAATGCTCGCGGGCGCGGACCCAGATCTGGTGGCCCGTGGCGGTGGCGTGGGCCAGCTCGGCGACGAGGCTGAGGGGCAGCTTGACGGCCTTGTCATAGTCGCGGCGCACAAGCCGCAGGGTCAGACGCTCGCGGCTCTCGGGTTCCAGGCCCGCGCATTCAGTCTCGGCGGCCGCGAGCAACTCGCTCGTCTGGGGGGCGGTGAACATCTCATGGGTCAGCTTGCGCAGGGCGGTGAGCTGCTGGGCCCGGGCCATACCGCCGCCGCCGGGCATGTAGGTCTGCTGGTCCCAGCCCAGGACAGCCGAAGCGCGGCGCAGGTGGGTGATCTCAGCCAGGCGGGCGAGGAGCGCGTTGTAGTTCTGCATTCTTATTCCCCCGAAGCAACATAGTAGAGGCTGCGAGGGCATGCCTGGCTACTGGAGGCATAAGATTCACGGCTTTAACTGGAAATGAGTCGTGGTTGAGGCTTTCTTGAACTCGCTTTGTCAGTATGGGAGGAGGGAGAGGAAGGCTATGGAAAAGATGCTCAAGCGACCCGCCTGCGGGCGGACAGATTCCGGGACCGCAAAGTACCGTCATGCCCTGCTTCTGGCGGGCCTGCTGGCCCTGACGCTGCTGCTGCCGCCCGGAGGGCGACCGCTTGCCGAGGAGGCAGGCGATTCGGTGACGGTGAACATCACCGAAGGCGCGGAGAGCACTGCGGTGACCATCAACGGACAGCCACAGCCGCCGGCGCTGAAGCCCGAGGCGGGCGGAGGGGGAGGCGGGGGCGGGCAGGTCAGCAGCGTGCTGAACCAGGTTTACGATGCTGGGGTCGCTGTAGGGCTTGAGGACTTCAAGAGCTTCATCAGCGAGCATGTGCGTCTGTATTACTTTGCCGACGTGGCAGCGCTGATGAAGCTGCTCAACCCCAGGGCCGACCTGGTGGACGAGGCCAGCACGCTACGCGCCCTGATGCAGGCCACCGGCAGCTCCAAGGATGCGGGCAAGAAGGTGGACAGCGCGGTGGCGGCATCTGACTCCGCGGCCGCGCTGCTGCTGCAGGCCCGGCAGACACTGGCCAGCCGCAAGGCCACACTGGACTCAAAGAAGATCGAGCAGAGCAACGCTGTTGCAGAGCAGACGGCGGCCTCAGGCGCGCTGGCCGCGCTGGCCTCGGAGGCCCCGGCGGCTGACCGCACGGCAGCGCAGCAGCGCGTGGACACAGCGGGCAGCACGGTGGGCAGCGCGAACACGGCGGTGGACAGCGCGCAAAAGGAAGTCGACAGCGCACAGGCTGAGGTGGATAAGAAGGAAACTGCGCTGAGCGAGGCTAACGACAAGCTGGAGGCGGCCCGCAGTGACATGCTGCTGGCGCTGGAGCTGGAGACAAACGCCTTTGCCGCCCGCCGTGACCAGCAGCCCTTCTGGGTCGGCCCCCTGGCGGTAGCGAGCCATGACCCGCTGCAGCGCACCTTCATCTACGGCTATCCCGACAGCCAGACCCTGCTGGTTCGGGGCCGCCGCGACGACGTGAAGAGCGTGCTGCAGGTGATTGCCGAGCTGGACCAGCCGGCGCCGCAGACGCGGCTGACGCTTTGGACCATGGAGCTGAACATGCTCTCGCCCCAGGAGCGCACCAGCAAGAAGTTCCGCAAGTACTCCGAGCAGCTTAACGGCGCGCTGAACCAGATGGAGGTGGAGTTCCGGGACTGCCGTGAACAGCTTGCCGCCTCGCTGAGCATCCTGCGTGACGTACTTGGGGAAGAGGTTCATGAGTGGACGGCCGGTGACATTTGCCTGACCATGCAGGATAAGTACGGCGAAGACCAGCAGATCTGGACCGCTGGCCTGCCAAGCTATTACGCTCAGCGGCGCTTCGTGATCTACGAGCCCGACGCACTTTTCAGGCTGGGCTTTATTGATAACCGTCACGATAACTACGAGCCCTATCCATTCGGTAAGGACCAGTGGTGGGAGAGCTACTACTACACGCGCTACGTGGTGCCTGACCCTGCCAACACAACAACACTTGGCGAGGCACTAATGGTACTTTGCCTTGCCCGCGATGACTTCCGCAAAGAGGTCATGGACGAATACGAATCCCGTCTGAACGGTTACCTTGAGCAGCGCTGCAAGAAGGGCGATTTCAAACCATACCATTTCTGGCGTCTACGGCGTGCGCTGGCACTGGACCTTGATGGCAGGACCAAGAGCGGACTGAACGGCATGCAGCTTGCGGTCATCAACGGACTGCAGAGGGAGGCGCTGGACAAGTTCCTGCCTCTAGGCCGAAGCATCTTCGAGCAGTGCGGTGTAGCCGCCACGGATCTTGTCAGCGACATCGGCTTTGAGCAGGAGTTTCCACTTCTGGTGGAAAAGAAGATGAAACCGCAGCTGTGGGCTGGAAAGGATCTGAAGAAGATCCTCGAACAGACACCGCCTGATCGGCAGCGGGCGACAGTGTTGACACTGCTTGAACCGCTTGCCTGCTGGAACCCGCAGAAGCAGGAGGCTATTCCGAACTGGCAGAAGATCGAGTATGACGACGTCCAGGTTTACACAAGCCTGCGCCGACTCATTGAATACAGCGGAGTCACAGAAAACTCTGTTGCGTTTGAGACCAACCAGCAGCGCGACTACATGCGCCTCTTAGGACTTGCCCAGAACTACGTGAATCTCTTCGACTGGGTTTACAGCGAGTTTGGTGTCAGTCCTCAGGTAGTTGAGGACAAGGTTGAGCGCATACACGACTTCAAAGAGTCCTTCTTCGCCCCGCATGAAACCGAGCCCGATATCGCCAAGGCTGACCAGCTGCTAAAGCAGCTCAACATCGCCATGGAGGACGATCTGGACGAGATGTTCGTCCAGCCGATGCTGGGCCGGCTGCGCACCCAGCTAGTGGCCGACAGGATCAACGTTGGCATTGTCCAGCGCACTTCCATGCTGGCCACCAACCGCCTGGCCGCGCAGATCATCCCGCGCAGCTCGGCCGAGCTGGCTCTGGGGCGTGAGGAGGATGTGCTGGCCGCTGCCCAGCAGTTCAACCAGCTGCTGCCATTGCTGGGGGATACGAGCCTGCTCAAGGCCGCCGAGCGCGAGAAGCTGCTTGGCGCGCTGGAGGGGCTGCAGCAGGATTCCGAGGACGAGAACCTGCAGGTCTACGGCATTACCTCGGGCAACCGCTTCAAGGTGACGCCGATCTTTGACGCCAGCGGCCAGGCGCAGCGCTTCCGCTTCGACTACGTCTACGGCAACATCATCAAGGACCCCGATAACAGCTCCGGCGGCAGCAACCCGCGCCTGCCGCGCACCGAGAGCATCGCGATTGACACCGAGGTGCAGGTCGACAACTTCGAGATCCGTGAGATCAGCCGCTTTGAGAACAACGTCAAGCTGGGCCTGGCCGAGCGCAGAAGCGGCGGTATCCCGATCCTGCGCGACATGGAGTGCTTCGAAGATGTGCCGCTGATCGGCTGGTTCAAGAAGCGTGGCGGCGAAAGCGCCGTGGTGCAGCACACCATCATCTTCGCCCAGAGCACGATGTACCCGACGATCGGCGACATCATGGATGTGCTGACCCAGCCTTTGCCGGATGTCGAGTATCTCTATGAGCCCGAGTCGCGGCTGGAGGCTGGCATTCCCAAGACAGCGCCCGAGCCCTACCACTGGAAGGGCCTTGTGCTTTACGAGAAATCGGCGGCTGAGCTGAAGCTGGACAAGGAGCGCGCCAAGAGCAAACTGCCGCCGCTGCCCTGCCGGCCGGCTGTCGGCGTGCAGGCTGTCGTGATTGAGGAGAACGCTCCGGGCAGTCAGATGCAAACCTACAGCGCTCTTACCAGCGCGGAAGGCAGCTTTGACGTGGAGTTCAACTGGAACGCCCGCTTCCGCTACCGCCTGGTGATCCTGCACCCGGGCCAGGCCCGGCCGAGCGACGGTTCAGGTTTCAAGCACATTCCGGAGTTCAAACCGAGCGAGGAAGAAAAGAAGGCCGGGAAGAAGCCGACATTTGACAGCTCCAAGGTGCCGATCCTGATCGCAGCGCCCATTAGCTGCGCGGCCTGCTCGGGCGTGCCCTGGCCCAAGCCCTGTCCGGACTGCGGCAGCGCTCCCTGCAAGCCGGCGGCCAGTGCCAAGATCTGGAAGGGCCAGGCCGTACTGGCCAGCGGCTGCGTGGCCGCGGCAAAGGACACGGCAGGGCTGCAGCCGGCGATACAGGTGGAGAAGCCGCCGGCCAACTGTCCGGAGTACATCAAGGGCAGCTTCAACGCAGACGGGTCATTCAGCATCGACTTCAACTGGGATCCGCAGCTGCGCTATCGCCTGGTGCTGCTGGGGGCGGATAACAAGTGCGCCAGGATCAGCGAGTTCGGGCATATCCTGGCCGGCCAGGAGCCATTCAACCTGGTCAGTCTGCCCCAGAACCTGACCTAGGCCACTCAACTAACGAGGCCGCGGCCCTGGCCGCGACAGGAGGAAGGTAATGCAAGTGAACAGCGGCATAAACAGAATCTGCAGACCACGACGGATCAGCCTGAGCTGGCTTTCAGCGGCGCTGGCGACCATTGCGGCCAGCCTGCTGGCCCAGGGCTGCTGCGGCGGCGCGGCGGTACTGCTGGGCAGCCAGCTCATTGATGACGAGAGGTCAAAGCAGACCATGGAAGGCCTGGTCACACTTGGCGGTGTGGCCGTCGACGGCGCGCAGGTGCTGCTGACACCCGAGCCCTTTCCGGCCAACCCCGACGCCAACAAGGTCTATCTCGATGTCGCCGACAGCAAAGGCAACTACAAGCTCAGCTTTCGCTGGGACCGCTACCGGCATTACACCCTGACCGCGATCTATACCGATGACCAGGGCACCGCGGATGACACTTCCGATGACCAGGTCTTTACCGGCAGCAAGGAGCTTAAGCAGCTTGTATATGAGCCGGTCAAACAGAATATCGAGCTGAATCTGCAGAACGCCGTGCCGGCCGCTAGTTTCAGCGTCGCGGGCATCGTGATGAAGGCCGACCCTGACGGCCCGGGCCCCCTGAGTGCGGTACCGGCGGAAGGAGCTCTGCTGACCATCCAGCCGTCCTTTGCCGCCGGTGAGGCGGTCGAGGTTTTCACTGCGCTCAGCGCGGCGGACGGCAGCTTCACTATTACCCTCCCCTGGTTCGATGCGCAGCGCCGCTATTTGCTGACGGCGGTCTATCCCTCCAATGGCCTTGCCGGCGCCGAAGGGCTGCAAAGTCACAGCACCTGGCTGGGGCCTTACACGGTTGCGCCGGACGGCGTCAGGAACCTGGACCAGGTCCAGTTAACCCAGATTGAGCCCGTTGCGGATGAGAATTGACACGATGTGGGCTGGCCACGAACAGCCCTTGTAGTTATAAGCGCGGCCGCAAACTCAGTAGCTGTGGTAACTGAGCACGAACCGGGCAGCGCTGTAATCCCCGCCACGGCCGGGCTCTGGCGACTCCAGGTTTGTTTTCAGTGTGAAGGACTCGGTGGCACTCCCGCTGCGCCGAACATAGGATGCGACGGAGAAACCGGAGTTATTCTCGACGGCCATCGCCTCGCGCAGTGATTTCTGCTGGCTTTCGCTAAGGCCGAGGTCGGCTGCGCTGTCCTGCGCCCCGGCGCCAGCCCCGGCCCCCATGCCGGGATAACCTGCCGAGATGTCCTCAAAGCCCAGGGGTACCAGCTGCGAGTCGAAGCCCGATTTAAGCAGTGCGAATCCTTCGGGGCAGTCGAGATACCAGCTTTGCATGCTGGTCACGGTCTTTTTGCCGCTTGCCGGGTCGATGCTGGTCGTACGATGCTCAACAACCCCGACCAGCTTCGCAGCAGCTGGCAGCCTCAGCCCCAGCGGCAGTTTCTGGCCGCAGGCGGTGAGTGCCAGCGGCAGGATCAGAGCCAGCAGCAGGCTCAGCAGCCTCATGGCAGGCTCTCGTAGACACTAATTGAATAGCCACTACGGTTCAGCTTAGCGAGATCCGGACTGCTGAAGCTCGAGTTGTCCCAGATTATCAGTTTGAAGCGATCATCCTCAGACCGGAATGAGCTGCTGCGCTCAGGCGCAAATTCAGCAAGTGCAGCATCAGATTCCTGCGCGAGTGGCAGCATGCCGAGTTCGGCCAGGCGCACCTGGAAATAGGCGTCCACCGCAACCCAGCCATCTGGGTTGTTGAAGTCTACATTCAGCAGCCGGCTGCGCACTCCAGTCGGTCCGCCCAGCCTGTCCAGGCGCACCACGGTTTCATTCAGCGTGTATGAAGACTGAACGGATCCAGGCGGCAGACTCAGCTGCGGCACAAGCAGCTTTGGCGGGGACTGCAATGTCGGGGCCGCATCGCAGCCCGCAAGCAACAGAAAGGCGGACAGGCCGGCTGCGAGAGCCGGCCTGGTCAGTTTCGCCAACAAATCGTTCATTTACTTGTGGCCCGGTCTGGCTCCTAACTGCTGAAGCTGACCTTGGGCACCTCGCGGGCCTTGGGCTCTTCGATCTCGAAGAACTCGGCCGGCTTGCAGTTAGCCATGCCGGCGACCAGGTTGGCCGGGAACTGCTGCTGCAGGGTGTTGTAGCCCAGCACAACATCGTTGTAGTGCTGGCGCGAATAGGCGATCTTGTTCTCGATGTTGGCCAGCTCCTGCTGGAGCATCAGGAAGTTCTGGTTGGCCTTCAGTTCGGGATAGCTCTCCGCCAGGGCGAAGAGGCCGGAGACCGCTCCGGCCAGCGCTGTTTCCGCCGCGCCGTGCGCACCGGCGCCCTTGGCGCCCATGGCCGCATTGCGGGCCTGGATCACTTTCTCAAAAGTGGCCTGCTCATGCGCCGCATAGCCCTTTACTGTCTCCACCAGATTGGGGATCAGGTCATAGCGCTTCTGGAGCTGCACGTCTACCTGCTTCCAGCTTCCCTCGACATTGTTGCGCAGAGCAACCAGGCGGTTGTACATGCTCAGGAACCAGATGAAGATGAGCACGACTACGCCGATCACGATCAGAATTGGTAACATCCACTCCTCCTGCCGTTGCCGGCTGAGCTATCAGATCTATGACCCCTCAGCAGACGGCTTTAGTTTAACACCACTGTGCTTTGGGTCCATTCGTGCACCTTTGTTAAAGTGCAGCGGAACCTGCCGCGCTGCCAGAGTGTCTGCTGGCAAGGGAGAAAGATATGGAAAAGCAATTGAAGCGAATGCTCATCGGCAGCGGTCTGGCGCTGGTCATGCTGCTGTGCCTGGCCCCGCTGGCCTTCGCTGCCACGCAGACTGAAGCCGCGGCGGCCCGCGACATCGCGTCCCTGCGGGTAAGGCTGCGCGAGCTGCTGGAGTCCCTTGAAGATGAGAACAGCCTCAGCTCCGGCGAGCTGGATGAGCTGCGCGGCGAGCTGCGCGAGATTCAGCGCGACCTGCGCAGCATCGAGCGCGGCCTTGGCGGCGGCGGCGGCCGGCCGGACCTGCCATCCGGCAGCTGGGAGCCATTTCAGGCGCGGATAGATGTGGTGCCACGCAACGCGGTCTTCAAGGGCTGGCAGAGCGGCAACTCCATGGTCATCCGCATCGGTGCCAATGAAGACATTTACCTGACGGTCACCAACGGCAGCTACACGGCTGAGACAGCGCTGGAGGATGTTTTCCAGGGCGCGGTGAAGACCAAGGCTACGGCTGACAGCGGCGGCTGGGTGATTCTGGAGGTTGCCGACTCCCGCGGCACGCGGGAGTTCCGCATCGAGCAGGGCGGGCTGGGCCCGGTCTACGCGCGCACGGTCGGCGGCAAAAGCACCAGCCCGGTGGATCCTGATGATGACTACACCGGCACAGTGCCATCCGGCAAGTGGGACAGCGCCTACAACAGTCTGGTCCAGAGCGGACGCCTGAAGGCTTCGGCCTCGATGGAATGGATGCGCGAGCAGGTCCGCGACCGCGACTATGCCAGCGATGCACTGCGAGATCTGGGCGAGTACCTGCGCCAGATTGAGGGCGAGGCGGCGCATCGCCGACTGGGCGTCCTGCGCTGGTTCAGCGGCCAGAGAGAGAAGAAGCTGGACATCCCTGATCCGCGCACGGACCCCGAGGCCTTTGTACTGGTAATGAACAACGTCTATGCCCTGGACAGCGCCAACGACTGGTACCGCATAGACATGGACTAGCTGGTGAAGTCAGAGAAACAGAAGGGGGCGGAAGACTCCGCCCCCTTTGGCTGTTAACGGCTGCGCTGCGCCTGGCAGGCCTTAATGGCCGCCCTTCTCTTCCAGCGGCGCGATGAGGATGTTGCAGGAGTGGCTGTCTTCGGTCCACTCGAGCTTCACATCAATATCGAGCTCGCACTTGCCACGGGTCTCGATAAGGTAATCCCGCAGGGTTTGTTCCACCTGCTCGCTGGTGGTGCCGCGGGTGAAGATGAAGGCGTGGTCGAATTCATAGAGCAGCAGCTCGCCGCGCTCCTCAGCCCGGGCGGCTTCGATCTGGTACCAGCTAGCCTCGACGATCTGGGCCTCCGGCGCGCCGATGCTAGTCAGGGCCGAGGCCAGTGACTGGGCCTGTTCCAGGGTCGCGCCGATCAGGGCTAGACTGACGGTGTACTGGCCGTCCTTCACGTCCTGGCCGCCGTTGATGCTCAGCTGGTCCGGCTGGATGCCGCTGTCCTTGACCCACTGCGCAATGACCCGCTGGCCGGCTTCATGCATCTCGCGCGTCGGCTCATGCGGGCCAAGGGCAAAGATCAGCACATAGCCGCCAGAGGCGGCTTCGAGCCGCGGAGCGTACTTCGTGCCGCCGGCAAAGGGCAGCAACTGGCTGAGTGCTGCCAGCAGCAGGAGCGCGGCGAGGCCGGCGGCAAGTTTCAGGGGCAGGCTGCGGCCGCCCAGGATCCGGTCAAACAATCCCATGTGTGAATGCTCCTTGGTAATGTGAGTGGTGGCTGCTTCAAGCCTGGCCAGCTGAGCCTCTCGCCCGGGCGCCGTCTGGCATTCCAGGCGCAGGCCGGAAAAAGCCCCGGCCAAATCGTCGGCCTCGCTGACAGCATTGGGCTTAAGCCCGGGATCTGGCAGGTTAAACATGGCATTCCTCCGATGCCGGCGCCACGGCGCCGGCCGGCTGGCCCTTGGCGAGCTGCTCGCGAAGGGCAGCCCGGCCACGGTGCAGACGCGCCTGCAGCGCTGCCAGGCTGATCCCGAGGGCCTGCGCGCATTCCTGCTGGCTCAGGCCCTCGAGGTAAAAGAGGCTCAGTTCAAGACGCTGCTGGCGGGGCAGGGCGCGCAGCGCCGCCGCCAGTTCCGCGCAGCGCGGGTCATCCAGGGCCGCGGCCGCGACCCAGGCCAACTGTTCCTCCCGGCGCTGCTCGCTTTGGCGGCTGCGCCGGGTGTTCAGAAAGCGCGAGCGGATGATGGACAGCAGCCAGCCCCGGAAGCCGGCGTCGTCCCTAAGCTGATCCAGACGCTGCAGCGCCAGTACCAGTGAGTCGTGCAGCAGGTCCTCAGCGTCCTGCCGGTTGGCGGCCAGCAGGCAGCAATAACGCCAGGCGCAGTCATAGACGCTCTGGCTGAGCAGATCCTCCAGACAGCGCTGGCGCGCTTCCTGCTGATAGCGCTGGATTGGCCTCACATGCATAAGACACAGCCGCGGGGGCAGATCTTGCCTCCCGGGGAGGGAAAACCTGAATTCTGTTCGTGTATCATCCACTGCATGGACACTGCAGTCTACGCCGGGACCTTCGATCCGGTCACCTATGGGCACCTGGATATCGCCCGGCGGGCCAGCGAAGTCTGCCAGCGCCTGATCGTCGCCACCACAAATACGGTCACCAAACAGCCGCTATTCAGCCTTGACGAGCGTACGACCCTGCTTTATGAGGCGCTCAAGGAGCTGCCGGGCGTCGAAGTGGCCTCCTTCAGCGGCCTGCTGGTGGACTTTTGCCGCTCTGTGGGCGCCAAGACCATCGTCCGCGGCCTCCGGGCGGTCAGCGATTTTGAGTATGAATTTGAAATTGCAATGATGAACCGCAGTCTGGCGCCGGATATAGAGACGATCTTCCTGGTAGCTAATCCAGAATATATGTTTGTCTCCTCCAGCCTGATCAAGGCTGTGGCTTCCAGCGGCGGGGATGTGAGCCAGTTTGTGCCCCCCGAGGCGCTGGATGCTATAATCCGCAGACTTGCTCCGAGGCTTTAGCGGCAGACCCGCGCAGCTTTGGCGCACAGGGCGGATCATGTCAACAGGTTCTGACCCCATCAGCGAAGTTGAGCGGCTCCTTGAGGAGCTGGAATCCTACGCGGAAAAATCCCCCTGGTACATGCCAAACAAGGTTGTCGTGCGGGATGAGGACTTCTTCCGCATTACGCACCGCATCCGGGAACTTCTGCCCAGCGAACTGGCTGAGGCGCGGCAGCTGCTGGAGAAGCGCGAGGCGATCCTGAAAAACGCGCAGGAAGAGCACCGCCGGATCCTGGAGAGCGCTGAGCGCCGCATGGAGGACATGCTCAGCCAGGAGCAGATCGTGATTGCCGCGAGGCAGGAGGCCGAGCGAGTACTGGACAAGGCCCGCAGCGATGGCGAAGGGATCAAGCGCGATGCGCTGGTCTATACCGCGGAGCTTCTCGAGGACATGGAGAAGCAGTTCCAGCAGACCCTGCAGACAGTGATTAAAGGTAAGCAGTTTATTGAGGCCGAACTTGGCCCCGGCCGGCCGGCCGCTCCGGCGCCGGCCGCGGACAACCCGGCCTGATCTGGCTGGCCGGCGTAGTTCCGGCGGGAAGAGGGCCCCGATGGGCAGGAATTGGCGGAAGCTGCGCAGAGGCATAGCCTTGCCCCTGCGTGGGTATAAAATGTAGTGCTACGGGAATAGCATCATGGGCATCGGGCAGAGAGGAGTAGAAATGAACTTGAGCCTGTTCACGCGCGGACTTGCTGCGCTTGGCTTGCTGCTGCTGCTGGCCGCGGTTTCCTGCGGCGGCGGCGGCGGAACAACGACCCCGGTGGGCGGCGGTGTGATCGACAACGGCGACAACAACGTCCCGCCGATCGATATCGACGGCCCTACCCAGTACCCGGGCCAGCAGCCCGGCCAGATCCCTGATCCGACAGACCCGGATGGGGATCCCGTGGTGCCGGACCGTGGCCCCTTCGACTTCGGTAACAACGTCTTCGCGATCCCCGCGGACTCCAACCGCGTGGGCCGCGTGGTGGCCAACAACTTCTCCCCGGGCCAGAAGGTGGCCTTTGTTGTGGTCAACATGAACCCGGCCTATCTGGATGCGACTGACGGCGACGGCGGCGTCTTCCCGACCCTGCCGGAATCCGCCTACAGCTTCAGTGCCGACCTCTTCTTCAAGGGCAGCAGCGCTTCGGGCGACCGGATTCAGACCCAGAGCTTCGCTGAGATCGCGCAGAACACCGTGGAGGCCATTGGCGGCCCCGGCCGCTACAGCGGCATGGTGTATGACGGTCAGAAGAAGCCGGTGGAGAGCATCTACCAGCGCGAAGCAATCGCCAACGGCACGGTGCCCTACAGCGTCGAGCCGGTGCGCAGCGTCAGCGCCATCCAGAAGGGTGAGCTGCGCTGGTTTGAGAACGTGCCCCCGCGCGACCTGGCCCCGCCGACCATCATCCCCGGCCCGGATGACCCGACCAAGGATGTCAGCGAACTGACCTATCCTCCGCAGTACAACAGCCAGTCCGGCCGTCTGGTCGCGATCGGCGCGCACTGCCTGGTCTTCCTGTCCACAGAGATCAACGACGGCCACCCGGACAACGTGACCTTCACCCAGTCGCGCCTGAACCGCCTGGCCAACGAGTTTGACTCCAAGATCTACGCCATCGCCACCTCCTCTTTCGGCGATGTGAAGAACTACGAGGACAACTCGATCTGGCGCGACCTCAACCGCAACCTGGTTCTGACCGGCGATGACTTCGATTCTGAGGGTAACCTGACCGTCGAGCTGGATGGCGAGATCGATACCGACCTGCAGGCCGAAAAGCGCATCATCATCTTCATCATGAATGGTGAGGCTGGCGGCTTCTTCGCCTTCGGCCCCGGCGACCCCGACAACGACATCCGTGCCACTTCCGTGGGCAACTGCCTTTACATTGGTTCGGACAACTTCCCGGCCAATGACGCTGTCTGGGATGCGGCCTTCTCCGTGATGGCCCACGAGTTCCAGCACAAGCTTTACAACGACCACAACCTGCCGCGCCGCCAGACCAGCTACATGTGGTTCAACGAAGGCCTCAGCCAGCTGTCGATCCACCTCTGCGGCTACACGGTCAACTCCGGCAAGATCATCCCCTGGGCGATCGACGGCCAGCTGACCGACTACCTGAACAACACGGCTGGCAGCGCTGTGCCGATGGACGCCAACCCCTTCTTCAGCAACCAGTCGCAGTACGGCAACGGCTTCCTGTTCTTCCTGTACCTGTATGAGCACTATGACCCCGGTGTGGGCAAGCGCATCTATCAGGCCTCGGCAGCCGGCGAGACTGACTTCATCAAGCTGATCGAAGCTGGTGCCCAGCTGACGGTGACCGCCCTGGGTCCGGACAAGCTGGCCGGCACCCCGGACGACAACACCTTCCTGTCCGGCGGCGACGGCGTGGTCGGCACGGGTGATGACAAGACCCAGGTCGTCCACGATACCTTCGAGCAGATCTACGCCAAGTTCGCCATCGCCAACTTCGTTGACGGCATCTACGCCAACAACGAGGAGTTCTTCGACAGCCGCTTCTTCTACAACACCATCGACCTGCGCGGTACGGTCAACCTGGTTTCCGGCCAGATCGTCTTGCCGGGCGTGCAGACTGGTGTCTTCCCGACCAATGGCGCTTACCCCGTTAACGTGAATGACCGTCCGGTCATCCCCTGGGGCTGCGACTACCTGGTCTTCGGCGGCGGCGACGGCCGTGACCTTAAGATCGACTTTGTCTCCGACTCGCTCTTCCGGGTCTTCATGCTGCCGGTCAGCTTCGACACCGCGACCAACAGCGTGAACATCACCCAGGGCGTGACGATGTCCTACTAGTCCTTCTGAAGGACTTCCAGCAGCATCGGAACTGGGCCACCCTGCGGGGTGGCCCTTTTCTTTTCCGGCGGGAACAGCCGGGCCAGTAATGTAGTCTTGAATAGTTACGCCGGTGGGCTGGCGTTTTTGCGCATCCGGGGGTTATATTTCAGCAGTACTGCATTCCTGACAGAAGGGCAGTACAGGGCAGGAGGTTTCCCATGCGGGCACTGTTGAAGGCCATGCTACTGGCCACCGGAGCGCTGGCGCTGCTTTTCATGCTTGCGGCGAAGTCTGCGCGGCAATTGACGGGCATTGATCTGGCACCCTTTGAAGGACGCGAAGTCCTGGTGCTGCGCACCAGCGGCGGTGTTCCCGCCCCTGGCACATTCCTGGCGGATACCAGCGCCGGCACCCTCAGCTTCATGCTGCGGGGCGTGGGCGCGGATGATCTGAGCCTGCCGCGCGGAGGCATGCCTCTGGTGCGCAAGGTGGAGCTCGATGCCTCCAGCCCCGACGGCGCCCGCATCACGCTGAGCTTCAGCCGCAGCGAGCTGGCCGACCAGCGCTACTTCCGCTTCTCCCAGCCCTCCGACAGCCTGGTGCTGCTGGAAGTGTTCGCGGAGCCCGAAGGCAAGCTGAGCAGCGGGCCGATCACCGACCCCGAGAAGCTCAGCCCTGCGCCCGACAAGCCGGAAAGCGCTAAAGCCCCCACCAAGCCTGTGACCAGCAAGCCCAGCCCGGTGAACCTGAAGCAGTCCGCCTGGGAGCCCGAGCAGCTGGGCCTGACGACAGTGGACCTGAGCTCGGCCTCGGCTGAGCAAGTCTTGTCCCTGGCCGCGGCCACGGGCCTGCTGAAGCTTGACCACACTGCGATCGTGTCCACCGAAGGCCTTGGTGAAGTATCGGTTGACCCGGCGGGGCAAAGCCTGTCCAACTGGGTTAACTCGACGCCTCCGGGCGAGCTATATCTTTCCGGCAGCCCCGAGCAGATCGCCCAGTTCCTGAAGCTGGCCAGGGAGGACTATGTCAGCCGCCAGCCCAGCCTGGGGCAGTTCTGGTCGGCTAACCAGCCGCGCCAGCCGCTGCGGGCCCTGACCCTGTCTGCGACAACCGGACCTGGCGCTGCCCCTTCCGCGCTGCGCAGCCGCAGCGTCCCACAGGGCGACCCTTATCTTGGCTTTGGCTACACACGCGAGCTGCCCGGCGGCGGACGTCTTTCGGATGTGCGCGTGACCCTGCCGGCCACCTCGGGCTTCAATCTCTATGATGTGCTGAACTATCTCAGCGAAGTCTCCGGCATCTCGATCATGATCGATCCTTATGCCTTTGAGACTCCGACCGGCAGCTCGCGGCCGCCCCTGGCGCCCGAGCGCCCGGCCAACAATGAACAGGCCGGGTTCCGTCCGGGCTCGGTCTTCGACCCGCAGAACTTCCGCTCCGGAACTGTCGTGGGCAACCTGAACAACGTGCCCTTTGACCAGGCCCTGCGCCTGATCCTGGAGACGCATGAGCTGGAGTATGTCGTCTACGGCGGCGAAGCCGGCGGCAGCTCCGGCGCCCCGCAGGAGAGCTTCGGCGAAGGCGGCTATCAAAAGCCGGTGATCCTGGTGACCAGCCGCGAGCGCCTGGAGCAGGAGCTTGAGGGCGAGAACACAGTTGAGCTTTACCAGCAGCACTATGTCGACCCCTACGAACTGGGCAATATCCTGGGCAGCCTGGATATGCAGCCGTCGGGCTGGTATATCTATGAGGGCAGCGGCAGTGGTGGCGGCAATGGCGGCTCCGGGGGCGGTGGCAACGGCGGCTCCGGCGGGGGCGGTGGCGGGGGCGGACGCCAGCCTGGCGGCGGCGGGGCCGGCGGTGGCGGTTCGGGCCTTCCGGGCTCGATCAGCGGCGCCTACCTGCGCAATGCCGACTCCGGTGCGCTGTTCTACCGCGGATCCAGCCGCGATCCGATCTATCAGCGCCTGCGCGAAGCAGTGGACAGCGGCCTGCCCGTGATCCGCGTCAAGCTGGCACAGGAGAGCGGGATGCTGGTGACAGGCTTCCTGCTGCCCGAGTAGAACCTGAACGATGAAAACCAAAGGGCGGGGCTACCCGCCCTTTTCTGTTATGCCTGCTATCGCCGCCGTACTGAATGGGGCAGCGTAGCGAGGCCTTAGCCCGCGCTGTGCTTGAGGAAGAGCTTGCGCTGCTCGGACAGGAAGTCCTCGAGGTCCTCTTCCTCGCCGCTTTGGACGACGAGAGTCCCGTCGGCCCGGGCCTCGACACTGCGGCGCAGGCCTTCAAAGAAGAAACTCAGGCGCAGCGAGCGCAGGCTGGCGGCCTTCTGGTCAATGAAATCCATGTCGATGCGGTTGTCCATCGTCTTGGCGCTGTAGCGCCCGATCAGCCGCGGCTCCACAAAGAAGCCGTCAACCACCATCCCGGCCAGCTGCGCGCTTTCATACATGCGCAGCATGTCCTTGATCCAGGTCGAGAGGTCGAGGATGATCGGCTGGGCCGCGGTCTCGCTGCTGGCGCCGGCGCGGGTCAGGGCATCAACCAGCAGGCTGATATCGCGGCGGCTGCCGCTGGTCTCGGCCAGGCCGCTGGCGAAGTCCACGCTGAAGTGCATAGCGCGGTCGACGGCCACCTGCTCGCTGACCATCTTGTTGCTGGACTCGTCATAGCGGCGGCCCTCGCGCAGGCGCCGGGTCACCAGTTCAATGCTCACGCGCTCTCCGGCGCGCTCGACGGCAATCACCCGGCTGCCCTGGCCCTGTTCAAAGGCGAGTTTGGGCAGCCGCTGGGAGATCGAAGTGGCCTGCGAGGCGTCGATGGGCGCAAGGCGGGCGAAACAGAGCTTGGCCTGGGGCATGGCTCTAGTTTACAAGGCGCAGTCAGCCTGGCGCACCAACACGCGGGCGCCTCGATTGGCTGCAAGCGCAAACTTGGTTCATCCGCTGGCGCATCTGGGTATAATCGGCGGTTGCCCGCTGGTCCACTGCCGGCAGGCCGGAGGTGGAAATGCACCGCTGCTTGCAGACCCGCTGCTGGCTCCTGTCACTTGCACTGTGCTGTGCCGTGTCTGGCTGCGCAACAGGAACACAGCGCCCGGAGATGACCAGCGCAGCTCCTGGCGGCTACTCTGTGCCAGCGCCCGGCGGGCTGACATTGCCGAGTCCATCCAGCCTGCCGCGGCCAGCCGGCCCGGTCAACCGCGGCACCTCCCTGAGCGAGATCGACGTTTTCAGGACAGCCGACAGCGTTGAGCCGCTGCTGCCGCAGCGGAATACCTCGGTGCCAGCCGGGTTGACCGAGCTTGACTTCGCTCCGCTGGCCAGCGGCGGCACTGCGCTGAGCCGGACAGCCTTCAGTGCTTACAGCTTCTCAGTGCCCGGCTATGACCGCAGCTCGCGAGTAGTGCTGCAGTGGAGCGCAAGCCCGGCCAGCGGGCAGCAGTTTGTCGCCCTGGCCGACTGGAGCGCCGACCGCTGGGTCTTCTTTGCGGTCGATGAGGACCAGATTGCCGCCGTCGGCGACATGCAGCGTTTCATTGATGGGGACGGCCGCCTGCTGCTGTATGTCCTGCTGGCGGGAACTCAGCCCGGCCGCCTGGCCAGCCTGCGACTGGGACAGCCTGCGCCGGTGGCCTTGCTTAGTGCGACCCCGGATGGTGGTCCTGCCCCTCTCAGCGGCCTGCTGGATGCCAGCGCCAGCACGACCCCGGCCGGAACGATTACCCGCTATGACTTTGACCTGGACGGCGATGGCATATTTGAGCTGGACAACGGCCTGGACGCGACGGTTGACTTTGACTACAGCGAGCAGGGGAGCTATCAGCCCGCTGTCCGGGTGGTCAATGACTTCGGCGAGTTCACGATTGCCAGTGCAGACGTCAATGTGCTGGACTACTGGCAGCACAGCTTTGGCGGGACCTACCTTGACACCGCAGTCGACGTTCTGCCACTGGCCAACTCCGAGCTGCTTTTGCTGGCGCAGATCAACGAAGATCCCATGGTCTCTTCAAACTCCTATAGTGCGCTGATCAAGATGAACCGCTTTGGGGAGGTCATCTGGGCCAGGCGCAGCCAGATCGACGGTAACCTGCAGCCCCGTGCAATGACCCAGGACAGTTCCGGCAACATAATCGTGGTCGGCGAAGTTCTGGTGAGCGGCTCTAGGTACCGCGCCTGGGTCCAGAAGCTGGACCCGCAGGGCCAGCCGCTCTGGAGCCGGTCCTTAGATGTCTCTGACACGCTGGATACCTTTAACAGCCTGACCAGCAGCTTCAATGATGTTCTGGCCGTGGGCAATGACATCTACTTCTGCGGCGGCTATGAATTCGTATCCCCCAGCAGCGACTTCTTCAGCAATGGCCGGGTACTGCTTGGTCATCTGGATACTGACGGCGGCAGCGACTGGCTGCGGGCGAGCGACACCTTCCAGGGCCGCGATGAGGCCTTTTGTATGGTGCTGCGCAGCTCGATCACCGTGCTCGATCCTGACACGCTGATGCTGATGGGTCGGGCCGAGGAATACGACTTCCATGATGATCAGGTAATCACCCGTGCGCTGCGCGTCGACTATGACCGGGAGGGAAACTACCTTGGCGCCTCCAGGCTCGATGTACCGGAAACGTTTTTGATGAACATCACAGCAGCGCGAAGCAGTGGCTTCTCGCCGAGCCAGTTCCGGCTGCATCTGACAGGTTATTTCCAGAACAAGGGTGGCAGCGTTTCCGGCACTTACTACCTGCGGATCCGCGCCGCTGGCGACAGCGACCAGGGTTGCATCATCCCAAGCACCTTTGGTGCGAACACTCTGAGCTTCGGCGATGCAGGCAAGCTGCTGTTGCCCAGCCGGCGTTTTGACAATTCCAGCGTTGTAATGCGGGTCGACCCCCTGACAGGACAGGTGCTGGGTACCGCGGACTCCAGCCAGCTCAAGCAGGAGTCGCTCAGCGGCGCTCTGCCCTTTGTGAACGGGCTGGTCTATTTTGGCTCGGCCACCGACAACAGCGGCACCTGGTCGCCGGACGTCGCCAGTTCGAGCAGCTTCAACTGCGGCTGGTCTGCCTTTGGAATCACGGAACCCAGTTTCAGCTATACCGCGGACTTCCTGGGCATCACCAGCAGCGACATAGCCGCAGACGTCGAGGCCAGCCTCGACATTGGCGCAGGGCAGAGCGATATTCTGATTGGTTACATGCCTGAGCCCTAGGCCGGATCAACTGGCCGTTGTGTCTGAGCCGAATGCGGGACCAGACAAGCGGAGAATAACTGCCCTGGACAGGCGCAGTTGAAGCTTCGCAGGGCTGAGGGCGGCGCCTGCTGAGAAGCCAGCCAGGCGGGTATCATGCATGGTTGCCAGGAACAACTCCGGAGGCTTGATGAAGAGACCTGGATTGGTAATCGCGGGATTTGGCATCATCTGGCTGTGCCTTGGCGGTCTGTCCTGCAGCAATCATGGGCAGCTGCGCGAGGCTCTGACGGATCAGAACCCGCGGGCAGGGCAACCTTCTGTCCGTTCTGCGCCGCTGGCAGAGCCAGCCGGTCTCAGCGCTGTCAGCTTGCCTTCGCCCTCCGAGCTGGCCACCCCCCTGGCTCTGCGCGATACGAGTTATGTTGAGGCAGATCTGGTCAAATCCGGGGTGCAGTTCGAGCCCGATCTGGCCCAGCGCGTGTCCGCAGACAACGCGCCCGATGCCACCTTTGAGCCCATCTACGACCCCCTGAGCAATGACCTGGGCTCGCTGGCCTATGCTGGCTATCGCTTCGTCGCGCCGGGCTATGACCGCAGCGGGCAGGTGAGGCTCGTCGGCCAGGATCTCACGGCTTCCAGCGGGCTGTATGTCGGGCTGAGCAACTGGAACCTCGACCGCTGGGACTGGTTCAAGCCGCAAGGCTCCGCGCCGCTCAGGGTTAATGTCCCCTCCCTGAGCCCTTACTTCCGGCCCGGCGGAGAGCTGTTTGCAATTGTCCTTACCGCCGATGGCATTGAACACAGCCTGACCAGCATCAGCCTCGGCGGCGTTCCGCCGACTGCCGTGCTTGAGGCCGGTCCGCTGGACGGCCAGCCGCCACTCAGCGTGACCTTCGATGCCTCGGGCAGTGCGGTGGGCGAAGGAACTTTCACCGACTTCTCCTGGGACATTGATGGCGACGGTATCTTCGAGACCAGCACGGGTACCGTGCCGCAGCTGATCCACGAGTATGAGCAGCAGGGCACCTACACGCCGGCGCTGCGGGTCAGCAACAGCGGCGGCGAGAGCGCAGTTGCCAGCCAGACCGTGCATGTAGCCAGCTACTGGCTGCACTACCTGGACTCCAGTGCCAGCACGACTTATGTCGAGCAGTTCAACTCGCTGGCGCTGGACGCGCAGGGGAATATCTACGCCGCCGGTCTGGGCAACGGTGGCAGTGATGCTTACACCTACCAGCTTTTCAAGCTGGACCGCTTTGGCGAGCTGCTCTGGGCCCGCGAGTTTACCAGCGGCCAATCAGGGCTCGTCGACCAGATTGCGCTCGACTCGCAGGGCAATCTGCTGCTCACCGGTTCAATGGCAGTCACCGGTAAGGGCAGTGAGGCGGTTGTGCAGAAGTGGGACCCGGATGGCGGGCTCATCTGGTCGCGCTCCTTCGGCAGTTCAAACACAGATTCCTTGCAGCAGATGGTCGTTGATGGCCTGGATATCTTTGTCGCCGGCTACACCAAACCGTCTGAGTATGACCTGATCATCGCGCGGCTGGACAGCTCCGGCAATCTGTTGTGGACCAGGAGCTGCGACGGCCAGGACCTTGACTTCAGCAGGGGGCTGACCGTCCGCCGCAGCTTCCTTGGCGACCTGCAGGGCGCGAGCATCATCAGTGCTCTTGACACCCCAGGCAGCACCGCCTGGCGCAATGACTGGGACGAGGATGGTGCATACCTTGGCGGCGCGACTCTTGATTCCAGCCTGGACCTGAGCCCCGATTACATACGCCACGTACCGGGGGTACTGGGCAGCAGCTACCGCATCGGCGGATCGCTCAGCATTTCCGGCGATCAGAACATCTTTCTGCTGGAAATCCCGACCAGTGGCGCCAGCACCAAAGGCACGCGTCTTGGCAGTCCGACTTTCAACGGCGGCGTGTCCCTGCAGGAATGGCTAAGGCTGCCGGATGGCAGCAACCTGATCTGCGGCAACGACACTGTTGATGCTGGTTCAGCCGGCTATCTGGCGCGCTTTGATTCTGACCTGGACTTCATGTCCTATGAGCAGCTGCTGGGTCCGCCCGATGAAGTCGGCTTCGTGATGGACATCGCACTGCAGGGCAGTGGCCTGGTCTTTGCCGGTTACAGCACCGGCAGTACTGTCAGCTGGTCCACCCATCAGCTCAGCGGTCAGGCGGATATCTCTGCGTCCTGGCAGGATCAGGACGGAGTCAGTTCTGTTCTGGACTGGGAGGCGGTCGACCTTGACGGTGAGGTCACTGATCTCCTGCCGCAGGTGTTTGTGGACTCCGAAGATGGCGAAAGTCAGAGCCTGGTCGGCTACCGTGCGCTGCCCTAGGCACTGGCGGCGGCTGAGACCAGCAGCAAGGACAGGAGTCGCTCAGTGGCTCGCCCAGTCGTGAAGGGTCTGCTGATCAGCGGCCCGGCCCGCGACAAGAGCGGAAGCTGTTCCATCGGCGCTGCCAGTTCAAGTTTGCTGAGCAACACCCTGGCAATGTCTGAGTGCACGGACAGCCGATCAGGACTCAGCAATACTCTTGACAGCTCTACCCCGGAACCCTGAGTCCAGGACAACTGAACCCGCCGGCGCTGCAGCCGCAGCTCAGGTAGAATTCGCGTATGCCTAGGGCCCTCGCACTATTGCCGTGGCTTGCAGCTTTGCTGCTGGCTGGCTGCGCATCTTCGGCCGGGACGGAGCCCGGCCAGGCGAGCCAGGAGTCTGTCGCGCAGCGCGATGGATTACCCGCTGCTGCAGCTAAGTCCGCCCCCTGGGGGGAGCTGGAAGCAGGCGGACTGCCGCGGCCAGGCAGCCTGCACTTTGCCGCGCCATCGCGCAAAAGCAGTTTCACGGATGCTGACCTGCTGAAAAACGGCATTCAGATGGAGAGCCTGCCGATGGCGCACAACGCCTTCCCTGGCATCGACGACAGCGGCCTCTTTGACCCGACTGCCCAGCCCGGCGACCCGGCGGCTTTGAGCAGCAGTGCCTGGGCAGTCTATCGCTTTGATGCGCCGGGCTATGACCGCGGGCCGCTCGTCCGCCTGAGCTGGCTGGATCTCACGCCGCCCCAACAGGCCTGGATTGGCCTGTCCAACTGGGCCAGCGACCGCTGGGATTTCTTCAGCGGATCAGAGAGCTTTAACACCGGATCACTGCTGCCTTACTTCAACGCCGGCGGGACTTTGTACGTGGTCGTGCTGGTGCCCAGCTCGCCGGACAGCTACAACCTGGACACCCTGCGCCTTGGCGGCACACCGCCAAGCGCCAGCCTGAGCGCGCCGGCCCAGATCGGCCCGGGTAATCTGACGGCCGACTTTGACGCCGGCGCCAGCTCGCCAGGCGAGGGCAGTATTCTTGAGTACCGCTGGGACTTTGATGGCGACGGCAGCATCGATGAAAGCGGCGCTTCACCCACAGTCAGCCATAGTTACGCCCTGGCGGGTGACTACAGCCCGCGGGTGGAAGTGCTGAACAGCGCGCTGGAAGTGGACAGCGCGAGTGTGAGCCTGCGGGTGCTGGATTACTGGACGCGCAGCTTTGGCGCTGCCCAGAGTGACGAGTTGCTGGCGGCCCGTGCCGATGCCCAGGGAAACATCTACTTCTGCGGGACTTATACCGACCCGCTTACCCCCAGCGTCAAGCAGCTGCAGGTGGGCAAAGTGAGCCCCTTTGGCGAGCTGCTCTGGCTGAAGCTCTATTCCAACAGCGGCGGGGCGCGCGGCGAGTGCCTGGCGCTGGGCCCCGACGGAAGCCTGCTGATCGGCGGCAGCGAGATCAACAGCCCCAGCAGCGACCTGCTGCTGCAGAAGTGGTCGCCGGACGGCACCCTGCTGTGGAGCTATGCTTATGATGTGGGCACGAACTCGCTTGAGCAGTGCCGCTCTATGGTCGTGGCGGAAGGCGACATCTATATCTGTGGCAATACCAGCGCCCAGGGCGACCCTGACATGCTGGTGGCGTCCTTTGACATCGATGGCCAGGCCCGCTGGGCCCGGGCCCAGGACCTTGTCGGCTTTTTCGACTGCCTTTATGACATCTGCGCGCCATACAACTTCCTCTTTGACACTTCAGGTGTTTCAGCCATCGGCAGCGGCAGCAACAATGTCAAGGACTACTGCACTTTGCTGGAGTATGGTCTGGATGGCAGCTTGCAGAGCTTCCGCACCCTAAGCCTCACGGAGAGCTGCAAGGGATTCTGCATTCGCTACTTTCGCCCTGTCGCGGGCGATCCGCGCTACTACGTGGCCGGTACCTATGAGGCCTCGGGCAACAGCAATGCCTTTCTGCTGGCGATGCAGACCGACTCTTTTGGCGTGAGCGATTTCGGCGCACGCGTGCCGGCGGACCTGCTGGAGCTTGGCTCGATGTCGGTGGCGCCAAACGGCGACACGCTGCTTTACGGCTGGCGCACGGAGTCCTACCTGGGCAGCCTGCTGCGCTTTGATGCCGGGACTGGACTGCTGACGCGCTCGGACATGAACTTCTCTGATCAGGGCTCGTATGGGCTGAACGGCGCAGTGGCCTTCAACGGGGGCCTGCTTAGCTGGGGCCGCACGCCAAACGCGCAGTCGCCGGACTGGTCACAGGACAGTCTCGAGGGCCAGGGATTCAGCGCGCAGTGGGCCTCCACCAGCGGCGGCGCCCAGAGCTACAGCCTGGTGGATGAGGACAGCGCTGGCAACGTCAGCGACCTGCTGGCTCAGGTGATCCTGGACAATGGCGGCGGCGGCGAGGACGCCCTGCTCAGCTTCAGCCCGCTTGGCGCGCCCTAGGCGCTGGCGGCGGCTTCGCCCTGCACGCCAAGGAACATCTGCTGGTACAGCTTCATGCAGTGATGCACGGCGCGCATGGCCTCGATCGGCCCCAGGAAGTCCTTGACCGTGACTTCCTTGCGCTCCAGCTTCTTGTAGTCCTCAAAAAAGGTGCGCAGCTCCTCGAGACGGTGGGCGGGCAGCTCCCGGATGTTGGTGTAGCCGTTGTACTCCGGGTCGTCCAGGTGCACGCAGATGATCTTCTCGTCGCCCTCGCCCTGGTCTTCCATCGTCATCATGCCGATGGGCTTGGCGCGCACGATGGACAGGGGATGCACCGGCTCCTGCATCAGCACCAGCACATCCAGGGGGTCGTGGTCGTCGCCCAGGGTCTGGGGGATGAAGCCATAATTGGCCGGGTAGAACACGCTGCTGTAAAGCACGCGGTCAACCCGCAGCAGACCGGTTTCCTTGTCCAGTTCGTACTTGAGCTTGCTGCCCTTCGGGATCTCGACGATGGCGCTGAACTCGCGCGGAGCGTCCTTGCCGATGAAGACGTCGTGCCAGGCATGTGTCATGAAACAGTGTTACCCCGCTTATGCCGCCCGGCATTCAGACCCGGCGCGCGCGCAAGTCTAGCAGGCGGAGAGCACCTATCACTGGGTATCACAGGAGCCCTGAAAGCCTGATTTTGCCCTTCTGGCTGGGTATAATCCCGGGTCGACAGACGACTGTGCCGCTGTGAAACGCAAACTGGCGCCGGGTGCGCCGATACAAGACGAGGGGTCTTATGCGCAGTCCTGTCAACAACATTTGCCGCTTTGCCGCTGCTCTGTACCTGGGCCTGATGGCCGCATCCTGCTCCGGCAATACCCAGCCCGGCCTTGAGGCCGGGTCTGCACAGCACACCGGTACCCTGCCGGCCGAGGCTCCCATAGCTTCGCCCGCTGCACTGTCCGCGCTGCCGAGTGTGGCGTCCCTGCCGCTCAGCCCGCGCGAGGGCAGCTATGTGGAGGCCGACCTGATCCGCACGGGCGAGCAGTACGACCAGAGCCTGCCAAACGCGCGGGTCCAGGTCTTCAGCGCCCCGGAGCTGAACTTCATGCCCAACTGGCAGGGCGAAAGCAACGGGCTGCAAAGCACGGCTTTCGCCGTCTACCACTTCAACGCCCCCGGCTATGACCGCAACGGCCAGGTCTATCTCGACTGGGCCCAGAACCCGCTGGACCCGTACCTGATCTGGATCGGCCTGAGCGACTGGCAGAAAGGGCAGTGGAAGTGGTTCCAGCACCAGCCCGGCGGCTATATCGACACAGGCGACCTGACACCCTTCTTCAGCCCCGGCGGCGACTTTTACATGACCATCGTGGCGGAAGGCTTCTTCCAGGTCGACCTGCAGGAGATCCGTCTGGGTCTGCCCGCCCCGATCATCCAGTGGCAGGCCAGCCCGACTATTGGCACGGCCCCGCTGCTGGTCAGCTTTGACGCCAGCCAGAGCCTGCCGCCGCTTGGCCTGATCGAGAAGTATGAGTGGGATCCCGAAGGTGACGGCAGCTTTGTCGAGGGCGACATCAACGGTTTGTTTGAGTTCACCTATCAAGACGCCGGCGTATTTGACGCTGCCGTCAAGGTGACCAATACCGTGGGCAGCTACTCAGTGGCAAGTTTCCCATCACAGTACACAAGAACTGGCTGCACACCCTTGGCCGCAGCGGCATTGACGAATTCACGGCGGCCGTAACCGACAGTGATGAGAACATCTACCTCGCGGGATCCAGCGACGACCCGGGGGGCAGCTTCTACCAGATTCTGCTGTGCAAGCTGGACAGCAACGGCGAGCTTCTCTGGGCCCGGCGCTACAGCGCGACCGGCAGCGCCTTTGCCAACGCGCTTGACCTCGACAGCGATGGCAATGTCCTGCTGTCCGGCAGCCAGGCTGTGACAGGCGCAAGCCGCGACTGTCTGCTGCAGAAGTGGTCGCCTGAAGGGCTGCTGTTGTGGAGTCGAAGCTTCGGCGGGGCTACCTTCGACCGACTACTTGATGTGCAGTGCGGCAGCGACGGGATATACGCCTGCGGTGAGGGGAACGGCAATATCCTTGCCGTGAAGGCCGACGGCAATGGCGACCTTGTCTGGACCAGGAGCCGTGACGGCGGCAGCGGTGACTATGCCAAGGCCATGGTGCTGAAGTCGGACCTTACCGGGACCACCACCGGCATGAGCATTGTCGGTCAGCGCAGCATCTCATCAGTATCACTTCTCTGGCGCGTGGACTACCAGGCCAACGGCAGCTTCAGCAAGGCGCAAACCCTTGGCTCAGCCCAAACACCGCTGGAAGGTCACGCGATCGACTTCAGCTTCAATTTCATCGGCGCCACTTCAAGGTACACCATCAGCGGGATCGTGAACGTGGCTGGAGAGCAACAGCCCTTCCTGCTGGACTTCATGGATAGCGAGAGCAGCACCTATGGCCTGCGCCTGACCGGAGCAAATTTTGTCGAGGCGTCCGCCTTCCATCCTGACGGGGCAGGCGGATACTACCTAGCCGGATTTTTCTTCGATGTCAGCAACCTCGGCGCTGTCATGCACCTCGGCAGCGCCGGTGAGTACCTGGGCGGATTCCAGCTGGGAGCTGGTGGCGATCAGGGGGCGCGCTGCTATGGCCTGCTGCCTTTCCAGGAGGGCCTGCTGAGCTGGGGCAAGGCCAACAGCGCCTCTCAGGCCTGGTCGGCGCTGGCACTGAGCGCCCAGCCCTTCAGCCAGACCTGGGCTGACAACAACGGCGCGGATGCCGCCCTGAGCTGGAGCAGCACCGACAGCCTTGGCGACAGCTTCATCGCTGACGACGAACTAACCCTCGACAGCGGCGCCGGGCTGGAGGATGCTATGGCCTCCTACCTGCCGCTGCCCTGATACGCGCATCAGAGCCAACAACTCGCTACAGACTGCGGGCCAGGGTGCCCGGGAGGATTCAATGGCAGCCAGACAAACCAGCTATCGGGCATGCATGTTGCGTATTATGGGGGCCACTGCCGTGCTGCTGCTCAGCCTGCTGGGCGCCTGTGGCGGATGTCTGCAGGGATCGCAGGCCCCCAACAGCGCTGGTGCCCTGCAGCCGATATCGCCCAGCCAGTCGGCTACCCTGCTGCCCCGGCTGGAAGCAATACCAGGCGGCCCGGCTTTGCCGCGTAGTGACAGCTTCGTCGACAGCGACCTGCTGTGCCTTGGCGAGGACTTTGACCCCGCCCTGCCGAGCCAGAACGTTGAGGGCTTCGCCGCCCAGCAGGCGGCCTTCAAACCCCAGCAGAGCGACGGGGGCGGGCTCAAGGGCCTGGCCTTCGCGCTCTACCGCTTTGATGTGCCGGGCTACAACCTGGAGCCCAAGCTGCACTTCTCCTGGTCGATCAGCCCAGGGCTTGCAGGCAGCGGCAACTGGGTGGCGCTGACCAACTGGCAGCGCCCGGGCTGGGACGTATTTCCTTTCAGCAATGCGGGTTGCAGCCTGCTGGAGCTGGATGACCTCTCCAGTTACTTCGACGCCAGCGGCAGGCTCTATCTGGCAGTGCTGCTCGGCGGCAGCCAGGAGGCCTATCTCAAGCAGATCCGCCTGGGCGGCGTGCCGCCGCAGCCCCAGCTCAGTGCCACTCCGCGGCGCGGGGCGCCGCCGCTGCAGGTGCACCTTGATGCCAGCGCCAGCCTGCCCGGCGTTGGCAACATCACAAGCTATGAATGGGACCCTGAAGGCGACGGCAGCTTCCTTCCCGGCGCCGCCGAGCTGGACTGGCTGTACGAAACGGAGGGCAGCTTCAACGCGACTGTTCGAGTCAGCAACGAGCTGGGCAACCAGGCCAGCGCCAGCATCCTGGTACAGCCGGGGCACTTCTGGCAGCGCAGCTTTGGCTTCGACATTTCGGAGAGCATTAACGGAGTGGCAGTAGACGCACAGGACAATGTCTATCTCGCCGCGACCCAGTTCAACCCTGAAGAGGCGGCGGACAGCCGCATCCTGGTGCTCAAGCTGGATCCTGCTGGCCAGCTGCTCTGGAGCAGGCTTTACGAGACCGAGTTCAATGGAGTCTTCTGCTCGGCGGCAGCCGTCGACTCAGCGGGAAACCTGCTGGTCAGCGGCACAGAGTACATCGGCGATCTTAACGCGCAGTGCCTGCTGCTTAAGTGGAGCCCTGCCGGCGATTTGATCTGGTCAAGGATCTATGGCGCTGAAGAGGGCGACTACAGCGAAGCCCTGCGCTGCGAGGGCAGCGACATCTGGTTATGCGGCGGTACCAACCAGCCCAGTGATGTTCTGCTCTGCAAGGTGCTGGCGGATGGCACGATCCAGTACCTGCGCAGCCGCGACCTGGGCAGCGTGGAGCAGGGCGTCGATCTGGACTTCAAATACAGCATCACCAGCGAGCTCAGCGGAGTGACCGTGCTGGCCCGGCAGCTGCTGCCTGGGGGTGGGCAGCTGGCGCACGTGGATTACGACGCCGACGGCGACTTCAACAGCGCTGGGGTGCTCGCCGACAACAGCCTGCCGCGTGAGCCCGGGCATATCTATTACCGCCGCAACCTTCTCACGGCGGAGACCCGCTATACCGTCAGCGGCACGGTGGAGATCAACTCGCTTGCCCAGCCTTTTGTACTTGTACTGCCGCCCAGCGGAGACAGTACCGCAGGTTGCCGGATCAGCGGCCTTGACTGCAACCGGCAGGGCGGTCTGCTCAGCGACGGATCCGGCGGGCAGTATCTGGGCCTGTCTGCGCGCATCCCCGGCGGCGACGGGACGCTGCACTCCTGCCTGCTGCATGTGCTGGGCGATGGCAGCCTGGCCAGCGCTCTGCAGATGGAAGCGGGCGGGCACTACAACTCAACACGCTCCCTGCTGCCCTACAAGGACGGCCTGCTGCTGGGCGGATACGGCCCCGACGCCTTTGGTGCGTACGTGCCAGCCATCAGCGGCAGCCAGGTTTACAGCGACGAGTGGGTTGATACGCCGGGAAGCAGCAGCAATCCGCAGTGGACTACAGCGCCGGGCAACGGCACAGTCAGTGATGCCGCGACGGGCCTGGTGCAGGACAGCGGAGCAGGCTCCTTCGATGTGATGCTCAGCTTTGTGCCGCTGCCGCAGTAATGCCGCAGGCTCAGTCACCCCAGCCCAGCGCAGTGCGGTAATCAATCAGCCCACCGGACTGGCCATAGCTGGCAGTCACCTGCCGGCCGGCGCTGCTGTCCTTCACCGCGGCGATGACGTTCTGGTAGGCGCGGCCGGGCTGCTGGGCATAGAGCAGGGCGGCCAGGGCGCTGACCTGCGGGGTGGCCGAGCTGGTGGCGCAGAAACGGTTGGTGTGCTGCACCCAGCCGGCGCCGCGCGGCGGGAAGGAATAGTCCGGCCAGGCGCGCGGCATCTCATCCTGCGGCAGGTAGGCCAGGTTCGGACAGGGGTAGATGGTGCTGGTGATGATGGCATAGCCCGGCGCGGAGACGCAGCGCGGGTCCAGGTTGGAGCCTTCCTGGCGCCACTTGGGCTTGCCCTTCTTGTCCAGCTCTGGCGCAGGGCCCATCCAGGCCTGGGCCGGGTCGTAGGGCATGCAGGCGCTGACGCCGATGACGTACTTCTCGTCACAGGGACGGTTGCACTCGCCCTGGGCCTCATTGCCGGCGGCGAAGACATACACGCGGTCGTTGTAGATGATGTCCTGCCAGATCGCGCCGGCGGCCTTGCCCACCAGGGGGCTGACGAGCTTCCATTCCGCCTTGCTGAAATAGGCCCGCGGCACCGAGGCGCTGACGCTGACCACGCGCAGGTCGCCGTCGTTGCTGATGCGGCCGAGGGGGTCAGTGCTGGCCTGGCCTACCGGGAAGTCCTGATTGAGGCAGTAGACCAGCTTGATAAAGGCGCTGATCGGGCTCTTGAAGGAGAAGCCCACCATCGCGTAAGTCTTGTCCGAGCGGATGGAGGCCGGCAACAGGCGCACGGCGGGTTTGCCGCCGGGGCCGTTGAAGCCTTCGGTGCAGCGGCTGATGATGCCGGCAACTGCCGTGCCATGGCTGGCCGGCTGCTGCTTGATCGCGTCGCGCGGCAGGCCGATGCCCACCCGGGCGCTGCGGTCCTCGATTTTCAGGCTGGGTGAAGGACGGTCCTGCCCGGCGGCGATGCGGTAGTTGCTGTAGTTCGCGTCAATGCTGTTGGGGTGCAGGCGCGCGCTGTAGTCCGGGTGCTCAAAGAGCACGCCGGTGTCGGCAACGCAGACCGTGACCGGCGAGAGCTCCGGCGCGCCCGCCGCGCGGTAAGCCTCCAGGGCCTGCTGCTGGCCGGTGCCGTGGATGCGGCGGCAGAATGACATGAAGGTTGCGTCCGAGGCCAGTACATCAGCCCAGTCCACCAGCGAACCTTCAGGGCGGCAGCGGCGATAATACTCAAAATCGGGGAAGGGTGGCTGCCACTGGGCGCCCCCGGCAATGGAGGACTGCTCGGCCCAGGTCTTCAGGCCGCCGTCTAGGGGCCGATAGCGCTGGTCGACGAAGCAGACTCCCTCGCCGTCGCGCAGGCCCGCTGCAAGGCTGGCACTGCGCTCGGCCTCGGCCGTCTGCGGCGGCTGTGCCGCAGTCGCCGGCGCAGCGGAGCCGGCTGAGCCGGAGCTCTCAATGGCGGCGCTGTCGGCCCATTCCAGCAGCAGGGCGTCAGGGCAGGCCCAGTTAATCCGCGGGTCATCGTTTAGCGCACTGACCAGCTCTGGCAGGTGGCGGCTGGCCAGGGCGGGGGTGCCGGGCTGCAGTGCGCGCGCCAGCAGGTTCCGCCCGCGCTGCAGGGCAGTCCAGGGCCGCAGCCTCAGCTCGTGATAGGTAAAGCCCTCTTTCGGCGCCAGCCACTCGAAGCTGAGCTCCAGGCCATACTCGCGCCAGAGCTGCTCACGCTGGGCTGCGCTGAGCCGGGGGGAGGTCTCGACAATAACCCGGTCTTCGAGGCACTGGATACCGGGATAGCGCTGCGGGTCATAAGCGACCACGCGCGGCTCGGCATCCTGCGAGCTATCCAGCTGTGTATCCAGCGCGCTGCGCCTTGTGCAGGCGGCCGGCAGCAGCAGGCCCAGCAGGACCAGCGCCAGCAGCAGCCGCCCAGGCAGATTGTGGCTTTTCAGCATCACCCTAATACTATCCTGACGCGCGCCGGTGCTGTTAAGATGGAGCATGGACCAGGAAAGGGCCGGGCCGCCAGCGCTGGATGACTTCAGCGGCCTTGACCCGTCCAGTCTGGCCCCGGCCGGCGTGGCACCGCTGGCCAGCGCCATCCGCCAGCGTATTCCCGAGATAATCCGCAGCACCGCCTCCAATGACATGTATCAACTGGGCTCCTTCTGGCTGCTGGCGCTGGTGCTCTGGGGCCTGGGGGTGGCGGTGCTCAGCGATGGCGACAGCGCTGGCCTGGGCACATATGTGGTGCAGCTGCTGATCACGATCGCGCTGCTGGTCGGCGGGCCGCTGCTGTGCTGGCGGCGCTACCAGCAGTCCTACGCCCGTCTGCAGGGGCGCTGGGACCGGGCCTACGGCCGCACGGACTACGAGCTGCGGGCCACCGGCCTGCCGGCGCTGATCGTTGACCTTGATGTCTGGCAGCAGATCCTGGATGCCACGGATGGCAGCCTGCTGGCCGTGGTCTTTGAGCACAAGGTCAAGGGTGCGGAGGACTGCCTGCTGCACGCCTGCTGCTACTGGCGCGCGCTGCACGAGTACATGTTCGGGGCCGAGCTGGTGCAGTCGCGCAGCGTCTGGGAAGGGCATCACCTGCGCGCGGAGCTGGGCCGCGGTGGGGGCCAGCGCCATTCCAGCGTCGAGCTCTTCGCCCGTCTGGCCGCCATCTGCGACTATTTCAGCGCCGACCTGGAGATAATGCCGGAGCTGAGCGGCTGGCGGGATTACTATGGCGCGCTGCCACTGCATCTGCGGCCGGAGCTGCAGCAGCGCGAGCATGAAGCGGCCCGGGCGCAGGCCTGGCTGAAGACGCAGCAGACCCGGGAGGAAGGGCCGGGGCGTGACAGCGGCTGGTAGCGCGGCGCGGTTCATGGACTGCTAAGATTGCCCCGGATGCCGCGCGCAGCAATCAGCCCGTCCAAGGCCCCGCTCAGCCTGGCCAGCCGCCTGGAGCTGCTCAGCCGCGACTCGCGCCGGCGCGTCTTAAGCCTGGTCTGGCTTTTCGCACTGCCGGCCGGCAGCCTCCTGGCTGTTTCCTCGCTCATGCTGGTGGCGCTCTTTGGGATGCTGACCAGTTTCAGCGCCTTCAATTCAGCACTGCTGCCCTACATCACCTTTGCACTGCCGCTGCTGTTCTGGCTGGTCGGCCTGGCTGGCGGAGCCTGGCTCGCCGGCTACTGGCTGCGGGGGCGCTTCAGCGCGGCATACCGAACGGGCTGGCAGCAGCTGCAGGAGACCGAGCTGCCGGTGCTGGTGGCTGACGAGGTCTACTCCCTGTCCCTGCTGGACCTGGTCAAGGACCAGCTCTCCTTCCAGTTCAGCGGCTCACCCCTGCCACGCAGCCTGGAGGACCAGCTGCTGATCGCGGCGGCCTATGCCTCGGCACTGCGGATCTGCCAGTTCAGCTCAACGGATGCGGGCACGCCGATGCTGCGCGAAGGCGGGCGCGGCTATCTGATGACCAGGGTGCCCTCACGGGTGCTGCGCGCAGCGGGCTCGGCCAGCTTCTGCCTGCCCTATGTCTCCTGCCTGGGCTACTTCTGGCTGCCCTTTGCCTTCATCCACGCCATGCGCCTGTGCGAGCTATATGCCGTGCAGGCGGCGATCGCCGACTTCTTCAGTGATACTCCGGAGCGCGCGCTGCAGCCAGACCATTGGCCGACGAAGACCATGCTGGGCCCGCGCGGATAGCACATCGCCAACCGTCTCGCAGGTACTATCATTCCGACATGAGCGTTGCACTAAAGCCTGAATTTCTGCTTGACGAACGCGGCCGCAAGACCGCTGAGGTAATGGACCTTCGCAGTTTCCGCAGGTTGAAGGCCTGCTTCGAAGACACCGAAGACCGCCAGCAGGTTCTGAGCCTGAAGCAGCGTGCGCTAAACCTGCGCCCCCATGAGCAGTTCCGGCGCGAGCTTCAGGGCCAGGGACTAAACTTCGCGCCATGAACCAGAGCGGGCAGCGACAGGAGGGGGGCGTTCCTGATGCCAACTTGGATCTAGACCGCCGCGCGGACTTGGAAGCAATCCTCGCCCGTGGCTCAAGCTGCTCACAAATGCAGCGCGGTTATGCTGAGGGTATTGCTCCACGAGCGAGAGCACTCAAAGCATCGATGCCTGACATTGTAAACAGCATTGCTGGTGCTGGCGTGAGAATCCTAACCGTGGCCGCAGCAGGTTCGCTGGTCTTGTTGCTAGCTGTCCTGGGCGCTGCTATAGGCGAGGGGTACTTTGTATCGGGTCTGCTAGTCTGGCTACTGCTGCTCTGCGTTGTAGCGTTCGCTTCATTCGCGCCCGCCTGCCGAACCTGGCTCTTTAAACAACGTCTTGGGCCAGTTAAACGACGCTGGGATCATGAGTATCTGCGCACTAGAAAAGCACTTCGCTCTACCAGTATCTCTGAATTGATTGCGGATCATGACACTTGGATCGTCCTACTCGGCTCGACCAAGAGCACAGGGCTGGGCAGGCTCGCTCCTCCACAAGTACCCAGCTTCGAAGATGCACTTGTCTATGCAGCCTGGCATTTTGAGTCCTTAGAAGGCTTGGCTGCTGGCCAGCGGGAGCAAGAAGGCAGTGTGGTATTGCACAGACATATGCAGCTGAATTTCTTCCGTGTTGGCAAGGGCAACAAGTTGGCCTATGCCTCTGATCGAGTTGAACCCTATGCCCGTCTAGCCGCGATCTGTGACTTCTTCGCGGACGATTTCATTGACCTTGAGGCTGGCTTTGAGTCACCCCGGTTGCAGCGTAGTCTGCCAACTGATGCTGGGTCGCTGAGGAAAAGCTGAATCCAGCCCTCTGCTGATCAGATAAGCCGACCGGCCACTGGGTAGAATATCTCCGTCCATGTTTGTGCATGACATACATCTGAGCTCACGAAACCTTCGGGTGCCCGGCCGCTGCGCCATGGTACCTGCTTCTGCTTAGTACTTCGTTCTCAACCGCAGACAGAGCCACGCGCCGGCCCGGCACCGAGATTCCACCCCGACATGCAGAGGCGGAGCTTGCTCGGCCTGATCCGGTGTAGGGGCCGCAGAAATGCGGCCCGTGCACTGGTCTGCGGAATGGGCCGCATTTCTGCGGCCCCTACATATAAAATCAGCGCCCGCGTGCAGGCAGAAGCGATCCGGCGAGAAGGCGGCACCCGGCTGATGGAGAAAGACAATGACTGAGATTCCGGTAGTCAGGATCAAGAAGATCGGCCCCGAGCATCTGGGCCAGCTTGTACGCATCCGCGGCTGGCTGGCCAACAAGCCCGGCGGCAAGGGCCGCTTCTTTCTGTGGCTGCGTGACGGCAGCGGCATGATGCAGGCCATTGCGGAGCAGAGCGCTGTTGAGGCGCTGGAGGATGGCGCGCGGATCTGGGCCGACATTGAACGCATCGGCCTGGAGAGCAGCATCATCGTCGATGGCGAGGTGCGCGCGCATCCCAAGCAGGAAGGCGTCTATGAGCTGGGCCTGACGGGCATCCAGGTGGTCCAGTGCGTCGGCGAGCAGGGCGAGTACGGGGAGTATCCGATCACCAAGAAGGAGCACGGGGTCGACTTCCTGATGAAGAAGCGGCACCTGTGGATCCGCGGCAAGCGCCAGAGCGCGATCCTGCGCATCCGCTCCGAGATCCACAAGGCCTGGGCCGACTTTTTCTATGATCGCGGCTTCTACCGCGTCGACACGCCCATCTTCACCCCCAACGCCTGCGAGGGCACGACCACGCTCTTTGAGGTGGATTACCACGGCGACCAGGTTTACCTCAGCCAGTCCGGCCAGCTTTACAACGAGGCAGATATCGGCGCGCTGGGCCAGGTTTACTGCTTCGGCCCGACTTTCCGCGCCGAGAAGTCCAAGACCCGCCGCCACCTGCTGGAGTTCTGGATGCTGGAGATGGAGGCGGCCTACTACGACTTCGACGCCAACATCAGGTTCCAGGAGGAGATGCTGGCCTTCACCGTCGGGCGTATCCTGGAGCGCTGCCAGCCGGAGCTGCGGGACCTGGAGCGCGACCCGGCGAAGCTGGAGCCCGCGCTGCAGACGCCTTACCCGCGCCTGCGCTATGGCGATGCGATCCAGTACTGCAACGAGTGGCGTGTGGAGAAGATCAGCCAGAGCCTGAAGATCGACGGCGCGAAGGCGATGGAGCTGCTGATGAGCCCCGAGGGTGCGGCCTACAAGGACGAGACCTACGACGAGGCGGCGGAGCAGCTGCGCAAGATCCAGGCCTTCCGCTGGGGCGGCGATTTCGGCGCGCCGGATGAGACGGCCATCGGCGCGCGCTATGACCGCCCGGTCTTTGTGACCAACTTCCCGACCGAGATCAAGGGTTTCTACTTCAAGCAGGAAGAGCATCCTGACGGCAGCCTGAAGAAGGACCCTGTCTATGAGCGCTTCGCCGCCGAAAGCCCGCTGATGATCGAAGCTGGCATGAGCGGACATACGGTGATGGGGGCGGACTGCATCGGCTCCGAGGGCGCCGGCGAGATGATTGGCGGCTCCCAGCGCGAGGACAACTTCGCGCGGCTGATGGAGAACATCGAGCACCACAAGCTGCCGATGGACTACTTCCAGTGGTACCTCGACACGCGGCGTTATGGCAATGTGCCGCACAGCGGCTTTGGCATCGGGCTCGAGCGCTTCACGGCCTGGGTCTGCGGCGGCTCGGATTCGCCGGTGCACATCCGCGAGGTCATCACCTTCCCGCGCATGCTGCACCAGTATGAACCCTAGGCTGTAGGGGCCGAGCATGCTCGGCCCACAGATGGCTAATGGCTAAAGGCTAATTGCTAATGGCCAATGGCGATTAGAGCGCGGGTACTTGCGTCAGGGTAGGGGCGCGTGGAGCGCGCCCGCGGCGGTAGCTGAGCTATGCCGGCCGGAGCCGGAGCGCAGGCATCCTGCCAGCATTCCCTTTGCGTCCTTCAAGGGCGGGGCACAGTCCCCGCCCAGCTTTGATTCAGGGAGTACTTCATGATTGTTGATTCGATTGAAGAGTACTTGGCGCTCGAGCCGCAGAAATTCCGTGACTGTCGCAGCATGACCCTTGAGTGGGACTCAGACACTGAGAAGGCTAGCAGTTCCCCTGTGAATTTGGCCATGGAGTATGTTTGCCTCGGCGGAACAAGTCGGTTGCTGCTGACTTTCCGAGGCGTTAGACAGCTCAAGATTCATAGCGCTGAAGTAAGCATAGTGAAATTCGGATTGTTGGACATAGAACCTGCTAGTGACATGCAGTGGGAAGGGGTCAGCTACTACGTGGCAGAGGTTGAGGACGAGTTGTCCTTCTATTGCGAGAGTTTTTCTGCTGAATTGCGTCAAAGCCCTGCTCAAAGTCTTAGCTGACCGTCGCTTTCAAGTTATGCGGCCTATGAGCGAATGAGAATTCCTTTGCGCCCGGTTACACTCTGGGCATGAAGTTCATGGTTGAAATCGATGCTCCTGAGGGCGGCTGGATCCACGTGTACTGTCCCTCCTTGCAGGGACAGACGCGCGAAGAAGCGCTGGAAAATATCCGCGAGGCGATCATGGCCTGGCCTGAGGCGGAAGAGATTGAAGGAGAGCAGATCGCAGCTCGCGATAAGCATGAGGTTTCCTTCGTGGAGGTCGCGGGATAGGTGCCGCCCTTGCCGGTGGTGTCCGGCCTTGAGGCGACGAAGGCTTTCGGGCGCCGTGGCTACCGCTATCTTCACAACCGCAGCAGCCTGCGCCGCCACTGTTTAATCCGACAGCCTGATAACCATCAGCGAGTAATCCCCCAATGCATCGCCGGCACTGCCCAGTATCTCCTTGTTCTTTGACTCATCCCTGAGCACTACGTTGTAGAGCTTGTCCGCCGCGCCGTACTCCGCCGACTCGCCGGCAGTCGCGTCGGCCTGCTGCATCACCTTGCGGGCCCTGGCCTCTGTCTCCTCCGCGCTGAGCTTGGGACTGGTCTGCCGGACGATCTCCACGATCCTTGGGAACTTCGCATCCCCGTAGCCCTGCGGCAGCAGGATCGCGTCGAAGTGCGCCTTCACCGCAGCCCAGTCGGAGTCACAGTCAAAGCCGATAACCATCACGGCCTCTTCAGTCCGTCCGTCGACAATGTCATAGTCCGCGGCCTGCGCGCTGTCCAGGCTGGGCGTGTCCATGCGGCTGCGCTCGGTTGAGCCCGGCGGCAGGCTCAGGCCGGGCAGCATCAGATCGTCTGCTACACGCGCTTCGTGCTTGCAGCCGCAAACGACAAGCAGGGTCAGAAGAGCGACGCAAAGCGTTGGCATCCGGAGACTGTAACGCAGCCTCACGGCAATGTGTTGTCGGCCTGCGCAGTTTCCATCAGATCCTTACTGCATAGATCAGAGCGTCTTCAACAGTGTCGATGTAAACCAGGGCCGGCAGGCCGCCGACATCCACCAGCTGGATGTCGGCAGGGCTGCCCCCGGCTACAGTCTCGATGCCCGCCCAGTCCGCGCTTTGCCCTCCATTCGCTGTGCTGGACATGACGAAGCGGACATCCGCGCTCAGCGGCCCCTGGTATGCGAAGGAAGGGTGGCCGCCGACTACTGCAAAGCTGCCCTGAGTGTCCATGGCGCTGAGGTCAAAGAGGTGCACAGGCGTGCCAGTCCAGCCGGTACCATCGGCGTTATCCGCCGCCTGGAAGTAGACCTTGCCTTCATTGACCGTGTCACGGACGATTATGGCCGGCAAACCGGAAACGATCTGCAGGCCCATGATGCTCCAATCGGCATCCCCGGCACCGGCCGGTGCGGCATCTTCATTGATATCCCAGCCGTCCACATCGTCGATGCCATCGCCCAGGCTGTTGCTGCTGCGCGAGTAGGTCAGGGCCTCCTCGTCCGCCGGGCCGTTGTAATAGGTGTAGACCGCCGCCGGGCGGCCGTTGACCACAGTCAGGGCCCAGGGGTCGCGGGCATCTGAGCCAATGCCATTGGGGACGATCACATCAATCACACCGCCCCAGTCGTTGTTGACTGTGCCGGTCTGCGAGTTGGCCCGCACATAGCTCACGGTGCCGCGGGTGTTGCTGCGGAAGTAGAGAGCCGGAGCGCCGTTGACCTGGGCCAGCGTCGGCTCGGCCGCATTGGTTTCGACCGGCATCTCCGCGCTCCAGTCGCCGGGGAGCAGGCCGCTGCCGCTGGCCCGGCGGTAGACCAGCTGCCCGCCGAGGCTGACGTACGCCATGGCCGGCGCGTTGAAGACAGCGGCCACGCTGAGCTGCGTTCCACTGGCCGCTGGCGCGGAGGCTACGCTCCAGTCAGAAGGCAGCGAGCCGGATGCGCTGGCCGAGCGGGCGAAGCGGATGCCCACGCCGGCTGCATAGTAGGCCGCCACCGGGACACTGCCCACCACTGCCAGACTGGCCCCGCTGGCACTGGCAGCGGAGGGCTGGTCGTCCAGGGTCAGCACCGACCAGCCATGCGCAGTCAAAGCCAGGCTGGCGGTATCGACTGCCCCGTTATCGTCAGTCACTTCGACGCTGGCGTTGTAGATTCCGGCCGCTGTATATGTATATGGGTCCGGCACAGCCTGACCCTCGGCGGTCTGTTCCTCGGTGCTGTTACTGAAAAGCCCGTCGCTGTCGAAATCCCAGCGATAGTTGGCGATGCTGCCGCCAGGGTCAGTGCTGCCGCTGGCGTCAAGCTGCACTAGCAGCGGTGCATCGCCGCTGCTTACATCCGCGCTCAGCGCAGCCAGTGGCGGCGAGTTAGTGACGCTGATCAGTTTGCTGTCAGAGGCTGTAGCCCCATCGTCGTCCGTCACGCGCAGCCTGATGCGATAGCTGCCGGGGTCGCTGAAAAGCACGTCCACGCCAGCCAGCCCATTTGCATCCGCCTCAGCTCCGGTCTCGCCATAGATCGTGTCGTTATCGAAGTCCCACTCATAGTTCACGATGCTGCCGCCGGGGTCTGTGCTGCTGCTCCCGTCGAAGCTGACAAGCAGGGGCTTGAAGCCGCTGCTCTGGCTTGCCAGCAGGACCGCGCTGGGGGCGGAGTTGCCGACGTTGATGGTGACACTGTCCGTGTAAACGATGGAGGACTGGGAGACAGCCTTGACTGTGGCCGTCACATCGCCTGTGACCGTATATGTGTACTGGGCGAAGTTCTGGTCCGCGGCAAGCTGCTCAGGGCCGGCCTCGCCGAAAGTTCCATCGCCGTCGAGGTCCCATTCATATGCTGCGATGCCTTCGGTGATGGTTGAGGTATCAGCGTTGAAGTTCACTTCCAGGGGCTTGACACCCAGTTGCGGACTGGCGCTCAGCACCACCTCCGGCACGGCCAGCACGGTGATAAGCGCCGACGCGCTGGCGCTGGCCAGGCGGTCGTCGCTGACCCTCACCGCGGCATTGAATTCGCCGACAGTGCTGTAGCCCACATTTGCCAGCGGGCTGCCAGCCGCGGACTGCTCGTCCCCCGGCTCGCCCCACAGGCCGTCGCCATCAAAGTCCCATTCGTAATTACTGATAGTCCCGTCAGGATCGCTGCTGGCGCTGGCGTCAAAGCTGACGCTGGCGCCGGCAATCAGAGTGGCGGGCTCCGCCGTCAGGCTGGCCAGGGGCAGCTCGGTGACAAAGAACTCCAGCCGCTGCAGTGGCGCCTGGCTGCTTCCCAGCAGCAGGACCGCCACGGCCTGATCGTCCTGGGCATTGGTATAGGGGCCCAGATCCGCAATGCTGAGCGGGGCTCCGCCCGGGTCGTGGAACCAGGACCAGCGGTTGCTGTCCCAGTTGCTCAGGCCAATGTAAAGCTGTGCCGGGTCAGGCGCAGCACCCCAGCTCAGGCTCAGCGCGGTGGCCGCACCGGCGGCCTGAGGCAGATTGAAGGGATAGAGCGCATAGGCCGCTCCGCTGAGCCCGGCCTGCCCGCCGCCGGCCGGCGCGAATACAGCTTCATCCGCACTGGCGCTGACCAGGCTGCTGTGCTGCAGCGCGCTGAAGTCGCTGCCCCGGCGCCAGGCGTCCGGATAGTTGAAGCTGCTTTTGCGCAGTGCGGCCAGTTCCCCGGCGATGGCTGCCGGCGCAGGCAGGACCTTGCCCGGCAGCCCTGGCTGCGCGGCGGTTTCGCTGCTGCCAGCAGGATCTATCGCGCTGCGGGAGTCCAGAATGATCGGTCCACGAGATCCGGGCTGTACTGCGCTGCCCGGGGCCGCACAGGAAGCGCAGGCCAGCAATGCTGCGAGGGCCAGATATGTGACAGTGCTGCGTCCTCTTGATTTCCTCTGAATGTCAGATTGCATCTCCGCCCTCCCCGCCGTGCACTTGCCAGAAGCGGCAAGGCCAACAGGCGTGCTTCTAATACCGACTGTATTTGTCCAATTTGCTGAAACAGCGGGAGTCAGGACAAAAGAGACCGCTTCTCAGGCGGGCCTCTGCGTGTAGGTCGGTAGTGCTGAGAGCAGCCGCCAAAGCGTCTCTCTAGAGTTTCACTGCATTCCATCGGAGCTGCCATACCAGTCCCAGCGTTGGCAGTCCCAGTTCGAGATGCGCTGCAAGAGTACTGCAGCAAAAGCCGGCTGTATTCCCATTCAGATGCAGGGTCTCCAGGCCAAATACGTTTGACAGGCTGAAGGTATAAACCGAAAAGGCACAGCTGCCCGGTGACGCGCTGCCAATACCCGCTCTGCGGGGCTGAATTTCAGCATGGCTAAGCTCGCTCGCACCGCTCAGTGGATCAAGGCAATGGGCAAACTCGACACCTGCGACGAGACATGTATTGCAGCTTCACCTGTTGCTTTGCCCCCTTGTAAGACTAGCCCTGGTGCGAATACCTGCCCGTCAGCCGCCCCTGGCGAAGAAGACCAGCCGCACACCGCGCAGCCCCACACGATAGGCGGCGCAGTAGAAACCGCCCAGGTCAACAAAGCGGCTTTCAAACACCGTCTGGTCGTCCAGCAGTGGGCCAAGGGGGCCACAGACTGGGCCGCTTGACTGCCAGTCCGCCTCAGCTGCCCCGTCCGGGCTCGCACTGATGTACTGGTAAATCCCGGTCGCAAACTCCCCCTGGTCCAGGACAACCTGCCCGTGAGGTAGCTGTATTCCGTTTTCGTGCGGCAGGATGGCCAGTCCACCGGCGGGCTCAATCGACTGGAAGCGTATATGCTGGCCATTGCTCCAGTCCGCTTGAGAGATGCCGGTTGTCGATGCAGCCCGCCTGAAGTCAAGCGCATAGCCACCGCTTATGGTGTCCCAGTCAAAGTAGCAAATTGCAGGGTGGCCATCGACCACCACCAGATTGCCGAGTATGCTGCGCTGGTCAGGATAGCTGAGCTCAGGCGTGACATTAACGGCTTTCGTACCACTGTGCCAGTCGGCATAGTCATGGCCGTCGGCGTCCGCGCTGCGCAGGTACTGGGCCCGGTATGCCCCTAAGTTGTCTATTCCATGGTGGTAGCCATAAAGGACCGCCGGAGAGCCTGCAACTTCTGCAAGCATCGGCCGTATGCCTGTTTCATCGGCCCATACAGACAGGCCGTCCTGTGGCTGGTCCAGCAATACCGGATCACTCCACTCTTCAACAGAAGCGCCGAGCGGCGTGGTGGCCGCGGTGTAATAGAGACAGTATCCAAGGTTTACGTTATGAAACTGAAAAGCCATTGCCGGACAACCGTTGATCAGGGCCACTGACCAGCACGGCAGTTTGCTGCTGTCAGGGTGGTTCTTGCAAAGGTGGATGTATATGCTGTCCGGATCTGTCCATACTCCGGGCTTGCTGCCGTCACCCTCAGCCGCAACCATGTACCAGAAATACTCAAGATCATCGAAGCTTGAACCCTGGGTGGCGCAGAACACGGCTGGGCGGCCTTCGATCTCCAGCAGCCGCACTATCGCGCCGCTTGTGGGGAAAGGTCGAATCGGACTGAACACCCAGTCATCGCCATGGCCCCCGCTGCCAAGCATTGCCGAAGCATAGACAATGTTGCCAACATACTGGTGCAGAGTCATTGCCAGATGTCCGTCGATCCTGTTGATATCAATACTGGATACTTCCACGTCAAAATCAAAGTCAACAGAAATCGTCTGCTGCACCTTAACCTGGACATAGCGTACAGCCTTTGCACCGTCGGTCTTGACCAGTCGCACGCCGACCGCATGATCACCTTCTTCCTCAAAGGTGATCTCTGCCTTTGTCATGCCCTGAGCCGCCAGCTCTTCAGATGAGGAATTGAAGGATCCATCTCCATCAAGGTCCCACTCATATCCGGCCACATCCTTTTGCAGGTTTCCGCCTGGGCCTGCCTCCAGGTTCACCGGCAGGCCGGGGATAGTCGGGCTAACATGCGCCGCCAGGTCCGGCATTGCCGCAATGCTCTGCGTAAACTGGATCAGATTCAGCTGTGCGGGTTCATCGCCAAGTAACAGAACCACCAGCTGCAGCCGGTCCTGGGCGTCCGTGTAGGGCGCGAGGCTCTCGAAGAGCCAGAACATCTCCGAACTGGCAGGGCGCCAGTCCCAGCGGCCGCTGCTCCAGTTAGACAATCCGATAAACACAACGCCTGCAGCCGGCATGTCCTGCCACAGCAGATATAGATACGACTCTTTGTCTGCGTCCGGCAGCGTAAGCTGATAGCTCGCAAAGGCAGCTGTCTCAAGGACCTTTCCGCTGACCGGGTTAAACTGCGCCCCCAGTGCATCTGCAGTGACCCGCTGAGTTGGCAGTACTGGATTAAAGCCCGCGCCAGGAACCGCGCCCTGCTCCACGCTGAAGCCGGCTTCGCGCGGGAGGGCCAGGGGGGCGGGTAAGACCATGCCTGCTGGCTCGGGGCCTGACCGGGAATGCCACACGCTCATAGCCGGGTGGGCCGGCAATTCCATGCGCTGCCGGCCGGCAGTGCCGCAGCCGGGACCGAGGAGCAGTGCAAGGAAGATCAAGAGTGTGCCATTCAGCACATTGATCGGGCTGGCGCACCTACATCTAATCTTCGTGTTAGTCATCTTCAAGAGGATTGTACCGGCTCGACTGTTGGCGCGCCTCCGCCCCGGCGTCATGTAAGCTAGTTCCGGAGGAAGAGTCCCGCAGATGCAAGAGATCCTCGACGCAGCAATGAACGTCGCCAACAAGCGCAAGGCGCAGTACGCGGATATCCGCCTGCTGACCCGCACGACCCAGAGCCTGACCGTCCGCGACGGCCGGGTTGAGACCATCAACTCCGGCAGCGACGCCGGAATCGGCGTGCGCGTGATCCACAAGGGCCGCTGGGGCTTTGCCGCCAGCCGCGATATCTCGGCCGCCGAGGCCGCGAACGTCTGCGAGCAGGCCCTGCGCATCGCCGAGGCTTCGGCCAGCGGACCAGGCACGCCCGTCGTGCTTGACGACACCGCGCCGCAGAAGGGTGAGTACGCCACGCCCATGCAGCGCGATCCCTTCGAGGTCAGCCTGGAGGAGAAGCTCGGCCGGCTCTTTGAGGCCGACAGCGCGATGGCCGGCCAGGCCGGACTGTCCCATCGCGGCGCATTCTTCGACATCTGGCGCGAGGACCAGCACTTCGCCTCCAGCGAGGGTGCGCGCATCCATCAGGTCATCACCGAGTGCGGCGGCGGCATCCTGGCCACCGCCCTGCGCGAGGGCGACAAGCAGGTGCGCTGCTATCCCAACTCCTTCCGTGGCCAGTTCCATACCGCGGGCTACGAAGCCTTTCTGGACTATGACATCGTGGGCGAAGGGCCGCGGGTGGCCGAAGAGGCCGTACGCCTGCTGGACAGCCCGCCGGTGCCCAGCGGGGAATGCAGCCTGATTCTGGACGGCCCGCAGTTGGCGCTGCAGATCCATGAGTCCATCGGCCATCCTCTCGAGCTGGACCGCGTGCTGGGTTTCGAGGCCGCCTTCGCCGGCATGAGCTTTGTGAAACCTGAGGACATCGGCTCGCTGCGCTATGGCTCGGAGCTGCTGAACATCACTGTTGACCCGACCCTGCCCGGCGGCCTCGGCTCCTATGCCTATGACGATGACGGCGTGCCGACCCGTCGCGACCCGGTGATCGTCAATGGCGTGCTGCAGGGCTTCCTGACCAGCCGTGAAACCGCACCGGTGATCGGCGCGCAGAGCAATGCCTGCAACCGCGCTGACGGCTTTGGCCGTCTGCCCCTGGTGCGCATGCCAAACGTGAACCTCGAGCCCGGCCCGGATGGCGTCGGCCTTGAAGAGCTGATCTCCGGCGTGAAGGACGGTTTTCTGTTCTCCAACAACCGTTCCTGGAGCATAGACGACAAGCGCGTCAACTTCCAGTTCGGCTGCGAAGCGGCCTATGAGATCAAGGATGGCAGGCTGACCGGGCGTCTGTTCAAGAATCCGACCTATACCGGCATCACCACCGAGTTCTGGGCCGGACTTTCGGGCGTCTGCGGTCCGCAGCTCTGGCGCATCTGGGGCACTCCCAACTGCGGCAAGGGCCAGCCCTCGCAAACGGCGCATGTGGCCCACGGCTGCAGCCCCAGCCGCTTTGAGAATGTGCGGGTGGGAGTACGAGCTTGAGGCATTCCTGGCCGCTTGCCCTGGCCATAACCATAGCTCTCGTCCTCGTGCCGCTGCCATTTGTGCTGCAGCATGCCCAGGCGGCTGACGGCGACCCCAGTGTTGCCAGCACCGATCCTTATGTGCTGCTGGATGCGGCCAAGCTGGCCCTGGCGGATTCCAAGCTGGAGAAGGCCGGGCGCCTGCTGGAAGCGATACCGCTTAACCGCAGCCAGGCTTATGTGGACGAGGAAGTCATATTCCAGCGCCTGCTGCTGGAAGGCGCATTTCTCTCATCCACCACCTTCCTGCTGGAGACCCTGGCCAGGCAGGAGCTGGGTCAGGGCAAATATGCGCAGTGGCTGGCGGCAGAGCGCCAGGCGCATGCCGCCCGCTTTGACGCCCTGGCTCTGGACTACCTGAAGCGCACGGAAGGCGGCTACAGCCTCAGCTTTGTGCGCTTCCGCCTGCCGGAGGTCAATGAAGAGCATCTGCGGGATGTTGAGCTTTACAGCGACCCGCAGGTCCTGCTGGCTGCCGCGCGCAACTGGGAGGAAGGCCGCGACGGCCTCGGGCGCGGCCTGGTGCTGAGCCAGGCGCGGGTGGCCGTTGTGCTGGCCGCCGCGGTGCACTATGACCTCGGCCAGGCCAGTGCGACGATCATCGGCGCCTCGCGGCGTCTGGCCGCCGGTGTGCCCCTGCGCCCGGCGCAGACCCTGGACTGGATCGCGGAGACGTCCCAGCGCAATGCCCGCACCGGCGACCGCCTGGGCGAGCTGGCCCTGGCCTGCGACCTGCGCCTGCTGGCCCTGCCGGCCCAGCAGCTTCCCGCGGAGCTCAAGAAACGCGCCGAGCTGCGTCGCAATCCGCCGCCCCCTCCGCCCCCGCCCGCCGAGCCCAAGGCAAAAGGCAAGACGAAAGGCAAGGGCAAATCCAACAAAGGCAAACGCTGAACGTCATATACTCATGGCTCCAATGCTCCGGGAGACACAGCTTCTTTCCTTCGGCCGCCGTCTTGCGCCGGTGCTGTGCGCGCTGAGCCTGCTTTTCACTGCCCAGGCCCGCGCAGCCACCAGCCCCGCCGAGGCGCTGACCAAGGCCCGCGCCGAGATTGCCGCCGACCATGTCTACAGCGCGGATGCGCTGCTGCAGGAGGTCGTGTCCTCGCCTGACGCGACTTCCGCCCAGGTGCAGGACGCCCTGTACCTGCAGACCATGATTTACTACGGGGATGTCTTTGGCGCAGCCCTGCTGCTGGCGCCGGTATCGGGCGCTACCGGCAAGGCCAGCGCGCTGGGCAAGGAAGTCAGCCAGCAGCTGCTGCTGGCGCGCCGGGCCTTCCATGTTTCCGCCACCAGCCTGCTTAACGAGCTGAACGCGAACAAGCAGATCAGCACGGTCAAGATCGATCTGCCGCCCTTCAGCGAGGCTGAGGTTGAACAGCTCAACAAGACCATGGCCAGCCGCGAGACCATGAAGGAACTGGTGGAGAGCTACGAGACTGACCAGAGCGCCGGGCGCGGCATGCTGGCCAAGGCCAACCACTTTGGGCTTTACATCGGCTGCGGTTCTGCCCTGCCCAAGCAGAAGGGCCGCAAGATGAAGGATGTGGACGCCAAGCTCAAGGGCGGCGTTGCTTTTGAGGAGGCGCGCTTCCTGGACTGGCTGGCCACGGTCTGCATCGACATGAAGGACCTGATCAAGAAGGAGCCGCAGGCCCCGGACCTGGGTTCGCTGGCCCGCCGTGCGGACGAGCGCCTTAAGAAGATCGTGGAGAAGGACAGCGCTTTCTATAAGAACGCCCAGGCCCGCGCCAAGGCTTACAAGTAACCGCGCAGCCTTTTCGTGCAACCGTCGGGGCTTGTTGACATCTGCCACATTCCCGCTGCCGATCTTTGTTGACAAGGCCCAACTGCGGGTATATTCTTCCCGCCTGCTGGCTGCTTTCGCAGACCTGCGGCAACTGCGCGCCTCTGGCGCGCATTTTGCTAGTCAGCCGGCTTCAGGGAGAAACAGATGTCAGAGCACGATTCGGCGCACAGCCATGGCGAAGCTCCTCAGGCCAGCCCTGAGGCGCCCGGCGTCGATGGCAGCGCGCCGGGGGGAACCCAGCAGCTTCCGCGAAATGCCGGCGCCAGGATCATGCACATGGTCTTCGGCAAACCACTGGCGAGTTCTGTCGCCCTTGATCATCGTCTGCCGATCCTGCTGGCACTACCAGTCTTTGCCTCAGATGCCCTATCTTCTGTGGCTTACGCTACGGAGGAGGTCCTCCATGTACTGGCCAGTCACAACAGCTCTGGATCCGCGATAAGTTACCTGCTGCCGATCTCGGTGGCCATCACCATGCTGATGTTCATCGTGGCCTTCAGTTACCGCCGCGCCATTCTGCTTTACCCGACAAGCGGCGGAAGTTATACGGTCTCACGTAAGAACCTAGGAGCAATGGCGGGACTGGTTGCTGGCGCAGCGCTCTTTATCGACTACATCCTGACTGTGGCTGTTTCTGTGAGCGCCGGTGTTGCGGCGCTGACCAGTTACTTGCCGCAAATGTATGACTACCGAGTTTATGTGGGCCTGGCGCTGATTCTCGTGATCGCCTGGATCAACCTGCGTGGCGTAAAGGAAAGCGGCTGGACCTTTGCTTTGCCTGCATATACCTTTATGTTCTCGATACTGGTCCTGATCGGCGGAACCCTGTACAAGTATCTGACCGGCACACTGCAGCCACTGCCGGTGCCGCCGGAAGCCATTCAGGCCGTGGAGGGGCTGGGCTGGTTCGCCCTGCTCAAGGCCTTCAGCAACGGCTGCTCGGCACTGACAGGTGTTGAAGCGGTCAGCAACGGTGTGCAGAGTTTCCAGCAGCCTGAAGCGAAAAACGCGGCCAGGACCCTTGTTGTCTTGATCCTGTCGCTGGTTGTGCTCTTTATCGGCGTGGGCTGGGCGGCAAGTGCCTACCACGTTGTGCCGACACACACCGAGACCGTGATCAGCCAGATCGCCGGAGCCACCTTTGGCAAGGGCTCATTCTTCTATCTGCTGGTGATGATCTCGACACTTTCCATCCTGCTGGTTGCCTCCAACACTGCCTTTGCAGGTCTGCCCGCGCTGCTGGCGATGATGGCGCGCGACGGCTACGCACCGCGTGTACTTCTCAGCCAGGGGGATCGCCTGGTCTATAACCGCGGCATCTTTGCTCTGACCGTGATAAGCGCCTTGCTGATCATCATATTCAAGGCCTCTGTGACACTCCTGATTCCACTTTATGCGGTAGGCGTCTTCCTGTGCTTCACTTTATCGCAGGCGGGAATGCTGCGTCGCATGCTGGTTGATAAACAGCCCGGCTGGGTCGGCGGGGCCGCAGTCAACGCCCTTGGCGCGTTTGTCACGGGAGTCGTGACTCTCGTGATTGCCGTAAGCAAGTTCCACGACGGTGCCTGGCTGGTATGTCTCTTGATCCCCTTGCTCGTTTTCATCGGATACAAGATCAAGAAGCACTACCAGTGGTTCCAGAATCGCCTGGACGTGAAGGAAACCGATACCAACCCCCTGCTTAGCTCGGTGGATCACCTGACCGTGGTAGTGCTGGTCAGCAGCGATATCCATCGCGGTACCCTTGAAGGGCTGGAAGCGGCACGGGCGTTTGTTGAGGGTCGCAGCAACAGTGAGCTACGGGCCCTCCACATCGAGCTCGACCCGGCAAAGACCAAGCGACTGAAGGATAAGTGGGACGCCCTGGTCGTGCCTTATCTTGGACATCTGGATATCAGCCTGGACATAGTGCCAAGCCCTTACCGCTGGCTGGTGCAGCCCGTGCTGGCTTATCTGGATTCGCTGGACCGCGGACGACAGGATCATCGTGTAGTTGTACTGCTGGCCGAGTTCGAGACCGGTAGCGTATGGACGCAAATGCTGCACAACCAGAGCACGTTAGGCCTGCGCAAGGCCCTGTTCAACCGGCCCAATGTGACCATCATCACGAACCGTTTCTTCCTCAAGCCCGGCGCTCATGAGAGGCGCGGCCTGGCGGCGGAGCGGACCGGAGACTAAGCGGGCCAATTGAGACTGGCCGTTAGTTCCGCAGATATCATCTGGACGGCATGAGTGTTGCAGGGGCCAACAGGTATCGCATTCCACTTAAGCAGCGTCTGGCGGAGCTGCGCCCGGTGCGCTGGCTGCTTGATTCAGCCTTCGCGCGCTGGCTGCGGGAATCTGCCATTGCGCGTTTCGTGCGGCGCTACATCTGGGTGTACATTGCCTATCGCATCCTGAAGTGGCCGGTGATCTTTGGCCTGGCCTATCTGCTGGGCGCCAAGGCGCCCTGGCTGCAGGCGATGGTTGCGAAGAAGGACAAGCCGGCCCCGGCCATGAACGCCGGGCTGGCGGCAGGAGAGGAAAAAATGGAGCAGCAGTCTGAAGCCAGCGCCCCTGTCACAGTTGGCACCGTAATGCCGGACTTCAGCTTGCCGCTGTACCATCACGGCGCAGAGCTGCGCGACTTCAGCCTCAGCGAAGCGCGCGGCCATACGCTGGTGCTCTACTTCTATCCGATGGATGACACACCGGGCTGCACGAAGCAGGCATGTGGTCTGCGCGATGCGAGCGCGGACTATGAGAAGTACAACGCGCAGATCCTCGGCGTCAGCCGCGACGATGCTGAAAGCCACAGCGCCTTCGCGCAGAAGTACAGCCTGCCCTTCGGTCTGCTCATAGATGCGGATGGACGACTGCGCGAGAGACTCGGCAACCCCGACGGCAGCGCGGAACTCATCTCTCGCATCACTTACATCATCGATTCAAAGGGCATCGTGCGCGCGATCATCGGCGGGCCTGAAACGACGGTTGATGATCATCTTGAGCAAAGTCTTGCCTGGGCGCAAAAAATCGCGCAGGAGCAGCATTAAGGCAGCGCGAGATAGTTACCTCAAGGTAATTACTTTAAGCAAAGTAATCAAAAGCTGCGGACCCTGATCAATACTGGACAAACTGACATAGTCCTGTTGATAGTGTGGATAACTTTCTTTGACAAAGGCCCGCTGAAGCCTGATAAAGCCTACAAAGCGCAGGAAAAACTTGTGCACAAATTTCCGTGGAACCGTTGATAAGTTTTCACGATTGCGCTATTCTTCCGGCTTAACACCCCCTTAGCAAGGAGTGACAGAATATGGCAGACGAGAAGACCGGAAGCAAGATGACCAGCGCGGCTAAGCCCGCGGCTGCAAAGCCTGCGGCGAAGCCGGCAGCGAAGAAGGTTGCGGCCAAGCCCGCGGCGAAGCCGGCGGCGAAGGCCGCTGCTAAGCCGGCCGCCAAGGCTGCCGCTAAGCCCGCCGCCAAGCCCGCTGCTAAGCCGGCTGCCAAGGCTGCTGCAAAGCCCGCCGCCAAGGCTGCGGCGAAGCCGGCAGCGAAGAAGGTTGCGGCCAAGCCCGCCGCCAAGGCTGCTGCTAAGCCCGCCATGAAGATGGCTGCGAAGCCCGCCGCCAAGGCTGCCGCCAAGCCGGCCGCCAAGGCTGCTGCAAAGCCGGCCGCCAAGGCTGCGGCGAAGCCGGCAGCGAAGAAGGTTGCGGCCAAGCCCGCCGCCAAGGCTGCTGCTAAGCCCGCCATGAAGACGGCTGCGAAGCCCGCCGCCAAGGCTGCGGCGAAGCCTGCCGCCAAGAAGGTTGCGGCCAAGCCCGCCGCCAAGGCTGCTGCTAAGCCCGCCATGAAGATGGCTGCGAAGCCTGCCGCCAAGGCTGCGGCGAAGCCGGCAGCCAAGAAGGTTGCGGCCAAGCCTGCCGCCAAGCCGGCTGCGAAGCCGGCCGCCAAGGCCGCCGGCAGGAAGTAGAGCCGGAGAGCTTGAACCATGAAAGCCCGCCTGGAAACAGGCGGGCTTTTGCTTTGCCGACCAGTTGCACAGGACTGACTACTACTCACTACTTCCACGCTGCTGCACAGCGGCCAGAGGTGCAAGCTCAGCAGGACTGCAGGGCTAAAGCACAGCCAGCGACACAAGCTGCGCCCCGCAGTGCTCCTCCAGCAGTGCGGCGAACTGCCGCAGGCCAGCCTCAAGTTCAGCGCTGCTGTACAGCTCGCTGCTGCTGTAGACCAGCCCCAGGATGGACGAAGCACCATCAAAAACCTTTGTCTCCATCGAGTCCTTGACCGGCGAACCGCAGGGCCTGCCGGGGGCCGGGCCGCAGGCGCAGATGATGCAGCGCTTAAGGTCAAGGTAATGGCCACTGGCGTTGAAGACATAGCCTTCCCCTTCCTCGGCAATGCGGATGTGCAGCCGGCCCTCCAGCTTGTCCGCGTCGAAGATGCTGATCGGCAGCTTCAGCCTAAGGCTCATCAGGTTGTTGATGTCCACAACGTTATTGATGTGGTTGAAGCCGCGCTGCTGCGCATCTTCACTGGCGGCGCGTTCCTGCAGGTCGTTGAAGAGCAGCTCCTGGGCCGGACGGTTGCGGCCGGTGGGCGAGAAGCCGCCGATCTTCAGCAGCTGACGCACGGCCACACGTTCACGCTCCGGGAACTCACGCGGCTCTGGCCCGCTGCTGAGTTCCTTAAAGAGGGCCTGGCACTGCGCCCGCAAAGCAGGGTCGGCGCTGGCCACCTGCGCCGCGCTGACTTCAACCACGCCCAGCTGCAGGCGCGGGTCTTCGATATGCTTGCTCACTATGACCGGCATAGAGCGATTGTAGAAGGCGCGGCCGAAGCGGTTAGAATCAAGGCGCCAGTCCGGCGCAGAAGCCGCGGCTGCAGGAGAAAGGCATGGCCGTGATGAAAGTGATTGAACTGATGGCCCAGAGCACGGAGAGCTGGGAAGACGCCGCGCGCCAGGCAGTGGCCGCCGCGGCGAAGTCGGTGCGGGGTATCCGCTCGGTCTATATCCAGGACTTCTCGGCGGTGGTGGAAAACGACCAGCTGGTGGCCTACCGCGTCAATGCCAAGGTGACCTTCGAGGTTGAGCTCTAGCCGTTTGGACCCATCCTGCGGCCAAAGAGCACAAAGCCCGTCCGGGTCAGGATGTAGCCCAGCACATAGGTGCCGGCGACATACATCAGGCCCCGCGAGTTGAGCGAGCTCAGCGCGCCCTGTCGTTCGCCGATCGGCGCATTGGACAGCGCGGCGTTGCCCTCCCAGCCCAGGAAGCCAAGGATGAACCCGGCCATGCCGATCAGCAGCGCCAGCCCAAAGAAGACAGCGCCGCGGCTTGAACGCGCGTCGCGTTCCTTGCGCTGCTCCGCTGTCAGCTTCTCGCCGGGCGTATCGCTGGGCGGACTGCCGGCCGGCGCCGGCCGGTGCGCCGCGGCCAGCAGGAAGCCGGCACACAGGCCCAGCAGCATCGCGAGCGCCAGCAGCGGAGGGTTGGCAGGCATGCGCCAAGCATAGCGCCTGCCGGACTAATCTGCTGGGAGAACCTGTATCCGAGTCATGCATGCTGATCTTTGTGACCTGTTCTCATATCTTTAAGGATGAACTCGGTGAAGCTCAGAGCAAGTGGCAAATCCGTCAGTCCGTCTAAAGTCTGCACAGCTATTCACCTGCGGCATGCCTGCGAAGGTATGTGGTCAGGGCCTTGTTCCAGATAGCCTGTCTCTCGGATAGCCAGGCATGACTGAGCCACCAGTGCAGCAGAGGTGCCAGCAGAAGAAAGGACATGAGCCAGACATGCCAGGTTGGTGCGGCAACGCCGTGGCTGTTGGTCTGTCCAGCTTGCATCAGGACCATTACCGCAGCAATCAGCAGCCCAGCCGGGACTGCAAGCCAAGCCAGCCAGTGCCAGCGCCATAGAGGCCCGCGCTTGCCTAGATACCAGTCCAGGTTGTCAGATATCAAAGGTATGATGTCGCGTAGACCTCCTCTCTTGCTCTGGCGACGAACAAAGAAGCTAAGCACTGGCCGTAACAAGGTTGGCGCGTGCTCCAGCGGCTCACTGCCACTAAGGCTTCCACTGGCAATTTCCAGCGCGATCGCAGAGCGCTGCAGGCGCTGATCCACAAGTCGCTGTTCCTGCACAAGCCTGTCACGCTTAAGGAGCCAAACTTTTAGGCTGGCGACGGCGAGGGCTGCGGCATAGATCAGGGCGGGCCAGCCGTGGATCGAGACGGAGCTCAAAGCGAGCAGGGGTGGCAGAACAATGAGAGTGTCAACCGCTCCGGACCGCTGGATATTGCGCGGCATTGAGCTGAGTTCGATTTCATTGATGATGAGCTTGGTATGGGCAATGCGTGCCCGGTCATAGGATGGCTCCCTGGCTGCGGGCACATCTGCCTGTACTGCGGCACCTTCCGTGGACTGGGCATCTTGCAGATGAGCGGCGGGTGCCGACTCACGCCACTCAGCTTCCAGATAATCCGCCAGTTTCTCTCCAAGCTCACCAGGTTGATTAAAGAGCATGGCCAGCACACACAAGGTGTTAAACACGCCTGCGCCGAGTACCCAGGCCCAGCCCGTCGGCCACAGCGCGATAAAGGTAATCAGCAGCACTGGTCCAAGGAGGAGCAGGACGGCGGTCTGGCCAGCAGTCCAAAGGCTGGACTTCGATCCAGTCAGATACCAGATGTAGTTTCTGCAGACCCGTAGCAGTTGCCTTAATGGTGTTGTGTCCCGCTCCTCCATCCGGCGGCGCTCAGTGGCGCTCAACTGCTCAAGCAGCGGGTCGGCATACAATTCACCAAACTCAATGCGGTCTGCAAGGCCGCTGGCCTCAAGCCAGTCCTCCTGCTGCGAAGTGAGGCGGAGCTTAAGACCCAGCCGAAAGGACACGACACCGAGGATGTAGATCAAGGCAGGGCCTGCCAGGTTCGCCACCAACAGCCATGCAGCGGAGTGCGAGGTGGGCAGTGAGCCGTCATGGCTGATCTGGAGTGCCAGTGCAAGCCCCGCCAGCAAGCCCAGAGGCAACAGCAGGGTCATCTGCTTACGAAGCCTGCTCATGCTGCTCTTGCTGAGCGAGCGCAACTCCGGTAGAACAGCAAGGTACTGCTCGCGGTAGTCGGAGTATTCCCTCTCGAGCTGATGGGTCTTGCAGCTCTCAGGCTGCGCCGCACTGGCGTCAGAAGGCAGTCCAGTAGCTGTGGTAAGCACAGGTTGATGTCTTTCTTCGGGCACCATTAACGCCTGCCTCCTTCTTATGGAGGATACAACACAAAAGGCCAGCAACTACATCTCGCTTCTGAGGCTCTGGATAGGATCGACGCGGGCGGCGCGCCAGGCCGGGTATACGCCAAAACCGACGCCGACCAGCGCGGCGAAGGAGATCGCCAGCAGGATAGTCAGCGGGGCGATGTAGAAGTCCCAGTCGCTGTAGCGGCAGAACAGGGCCACGCCGATGACCCCCAGGACCACCCCCAGCACCGCGCCCATCATCGCCTGCACTGTGCTCTCGGTGACGAACTGCAGCACGACGCTGCGCCGCGTCGCCCCCACCGCCCGGCGCAGGCCGATCTCGGCGCGGCGCTGCAGCACGCGGATCAGCATCACGTTCATGATCCCGATGCCGGCCACCAGCAGCGCGATTGAGCCGATGCCCCAGAGCACGGCGCGGAAGATCGAGAGCGTGGCATCCATCAGCTGGGTGGCCTGCTTGACCGTGAAGGTGCTGACGGTCTCGTCAAGGCTCTCGCCCTCGGCCAGGCTGGCGGCCATCGAGGCGCGCAGCTGCTCCATCGCCTCCTGCTCCTTCAGCCCCTCGCGGTAACGCACGATCATGCCCTGGATGCCGTCGTATTCGAAGAGCTGCTGCAGGGTGGAGAGAGGCATGAAGACGCGGTCGTCGACATCCTCGAAGCCGATGCGGCCGCGTTCCACCATGACGCCCACAATGGTGAAGGGCTCGCCCTTGATCAGGATCTGGCGGCCGACGGCCAGCTTGGGGTCAACCTGGATCTGCGAGTAGTCCAGGGCCTCGGGCTCGTCATACTCCTCACCTTCCACTGCCTCTTCAGCGCCTGCCGCAGCAGGGCTGTCTGCGCCCTCCGAGCCGCTGTCGGCAGCGGCCGGATCTGAAGCGCTGTTGTCAGCAGCTTCGCCGGCGGGGTCCACCGCGCTGACGTCACTGCCATCAGCGGTGGCGCCGCGGCGCGGGCCGAAAAGGCTCTTGAGCGGAGTGGAGCCCAGGCAGACAACCTTTGCCCCGCTGGCCTGCTCCTCGGCTGTGATGAAGCGGCCGGCCACCACATGGGTGCCGCCGACGTTGACGAACTCCGGCGTTACCCCGGCCAGGGTGGTGAAGTGCGAGCGCTCCACCGGTATTTCCGGCTCAGCCGGCACAGTGTCTTCTTCAGCGGGCTCCTCGGCTGTCTGCTCCGCGCTATCTGCCGCACTATCCGCCGCGCTGTCCGGCGCGGCTTCGCTGGCTTCATCGGCTGCGGCAGTCTCTTCAGGCGCCGACCTGGCGGCGCCTTCAGCACTGGCCGCAGGCTGCCAGCCGGCGGGCAGCAGGCCGGCGTTGCCGGGCAGGATCAGCATGGCCGCTACGCCGCCCTGCGGGCCCTTGTCCACCGCCGGGCTGCCCTTGAGGGCCTCATAGAGACCGCTGGGCAGATAGCCGTTGGTGTTGGCCGGCGAGAACATGGCGAAGGGGCCGCCGGACAGATCTATATAAGGAGTGACGATGATCACCCGGGCCCCGAAGTCGTTGATCAGGCTCATGGTCTGACGGCGGCCAAGATCGGTCATGCTGATCAGCACGATGATGTTGGCGATGCCGATGCCCACGGCCAGGATGATCAGCAGGGTCTGCAGCCGGTAGCGCAGAGCCTGGGCCAGGGCGGAGCCGACGTAATACTGGAGCACGGCGGGAATGATACCCGCAGGCATGGCCCCGGCCGGCGGCCGGCCGGCGGGTCCCTGGGCCTGAGTTGAATTGCTTTGCAGAAGATCTCCCTGCGGCCCGCCCGGTATTTAACCTTGAGGCTCCAAATCGAACGTCATTTCGTTTCTGCACAGCACATTCTGAAGCGGGCCGGGGCAGCACTTTTAACCTTGAGGCCCTGAAATGCACCTAAAACTGCTGATCTCCAATTCGTCAAACTCATGCTTTTAACCTGAGTGCTCCGAAAACTGCCTAAGAAGACTGTTTTCACTTTTGCATCGCAAAAGAACTTAGCTCGCTCATCTTTTCACTCTCTTGTCTGACAGATTCAAAGCTGGCTTGCAGAACAGTGCAAGTCAAACCGGTAATGAAGCGGCTGGCCGCGCAATGCAGCCTGGCCGGCGCAAGAGCATACCCGCGTTTAAGCGCTTTGGCTGGACCGGTTGTGATAACAGCGGCCTTTGTCATAACTGGGCCAGCCTGGACCGGGCGCGGACTTTGCGCGGCAGTCCCCCCTGCCATCCGGCTTTGAGGGGCGCAGGCCGGCGCCCCTGCGTCCAGGCGGGACGACAGGCCGAACGACACGCCGGGGCCGTGCCTGCCTGGCTCCTAGAGCCCGGCTGCGCTGAGGCGCTGGTTCAGTTCCAGCAGGCGGCGCAGGACTTCGTTCTCGTCGCGCCAGGTTTCTTCAGGCCAGCCATAGCAGGCACAGACAGCGGCATTGAGCTGCTCATGCAGCACCTGCAGTTCGGTCACCATGGCCTGATGCTCGGTCGTGAGTCCGCTCAGCGGCGTCTTGCCCTTGATCAGGTTGTAGAGCTTGGTCAGGCCGAGGTTCAGGGCCTTGCAGGCCGCCTGGCGCTTTTCATACAGCTCGCGGGCCACGGCGCTGACCCGCGCTGCCTGCGGCGTATCCGGCACCACGCGCGGGTTGTAGCTCAGCGCGTGCCCGTCCGAATGGAGCGCGGGACTGTGTCCCGTACTCTTCCCCTTTGCCCCTTCAACTGCTGCAGATGCAGCCTGCAAGTCGGCCTGTTTGCCGGCCTTCCTGGCGGATCGCGGCTTTGGCGCGGCCGCCTCCGCCGCAGAATACGGGACACTGTCCCGCGCTCCATCCTGAGCGCCATCTCCTGCAGCCAGCAGCAGCGGGAAGGGGAAGGTCTCGAAGATCGTCGTGTTGGTATAGCGCAGGTCGCCCTTCAGAGTTGACCCGCGGGCCCAGGCCCAGTACTCATGGATCGCCGATTGCAGGATGCCGAAGTGGTAATAGGAGTCGAGGGCTATTACTTCAATGAGATTGGAGCACAATGTATTGCGATCCAAGAATGCTGCTAGCACATGTGGCGAAACGTGGGGGACGACAACAAACCTATCCAGATTGCTAATTGCCATGCGCATCTGCATTACAGTCCTTCTGAACTTTGTCCACTCAGTTTTCTCTTTTTCGGTCTTTCTGTTATTCGCTATCTTCAGTGGATAGACATGTTCTCTCAGATACTTCAATACAGCAGGATACAGCTTATGCTGTTCTTCTGAAACAAATGTAAAGTCTATGATCCATCTAGTGGCTGATGCATCAATCGATCGGTTCAAATCTCTGCCGTCTATAAACGGCATAATGACATTTGCGGATTGTGCATCTTCGAGAAGTAGCCTCTCCCGCGTCTCTCTATCAATAATGAACTGCTCACAACCAGGTTCAATCCCTTTGAAGCAAAGCATCTCGTTTGCTCTGATTGCCTTAGCAGAGGACATGTCCGTGCCTGCGGAGAGTTGCGCCCCCAGACTAATGACAGCCGTTCCTGCAAGGATGAGCTGTCCGTCGAATTTGCTCGAAATCCAGTTAACGATGCTCACATGGACTGCAGCTTCTCCTGGCCAAGGATAACTCTTCCATGCATCATGGATGGTTCCCCCAGCTTCAATGATCTTGTCAAGGCTGGCCTCACGGCTCTCATTCTGAGCGATGCTATTACTGCTTACAAAGCCCGCCCGCTCGCCCTTGCGCAGGGCAGCGATGGCTTTGGGATACCAGTAAGTCACGAGGTCGGCATTGCGATTGTTTGGAAAGGCTTTATGCAATTGATCAACATAGTCATCCCCGAGAGCAGCTCGCATCTTGTGTCTTCCCATAAACGGCGGATTCCCGATGATCGCCAATTCTCGGGGGTCATCTTTTTCGCGCGGGAACCAGTCAGTGAAAAGCGCGTCGGCGCAGATGATGTTGTCTTTCAGTGACTTCAGCGGCAGGATGGACTCGCCAAGGTCCAGCTCCTGATTGGCCAGATGCTCGCCGATCCACAGCACCACCCGCGTCAGGGTGACGGCCCAGGGCTGGATGTCAATGCCGTGCAGGTTGGCGACGGTGAAGTAGGGCCCCGGAGGGCAGGAGCGGTACTCGCCCTTCTTGCGCCCGACCTTATAGCAGCGCTCCCACTCGTTCATCATGTAGCGCTCCAGGCGCTTCATTTCGCGGTAGGCGATATACAGGAAGTTGCCACAGCCGCAGGCCGGGTCGAGGATGTGGTAATCCCGCAGCTTGTTAAGCAGGGCCATGAAGTCCTGATGGTTGCGGCAGGCGGCGATGCGCTCGCGCCAGGGCCGCACCACGGTGGGCTCCACCACCTTCATGATGTCCTCATGGCCGGTGAAGTGCGCGCCCAGCTCATGGCGCAGGTCGCGGTCCAGCGCCATCTCGAAGATGCTGCCGAAGACCTCCGCGCGCACCTCGCGCCAGTCAAAGCCCTTCGCCGCAGCGTGGAACTGGGTCAGCATGCCCCGCTCAAGCCGCACGGCGGGGTAGTTGCCGTCATAGAGCTCGCCGTTGACGAAGGGCACATCCGGGTTTGAGCGCTCGGCGGGGTCGGCGCGGTCGAAATCCATGAAGAGGGAGATGACCGGGGCGAGATCGTCAATCTTCAGGGCCTTGTCGATGGCCACGGTGAAGAGCTTGCTGGGGATCAGGCCGGAGTCTTCGGCGAACATGGCGAAGACGCATTCCAGCGCGAACTTGGTCAGGCGCTCGCGGACGGCCTCGCGCTCTCGCTCGGGGGCTTCATAGACCTTGGTCTGGATCACGCGGCCGATCTGGCCGGCAATCTCGCGGGTGACTTTCTCAGAGTGGCTGAGGACGCCGGCTTCCTGCCCGCGCAGGAAGAGCAGGGCATCCGGGTTATCCGGCAGCGCCTCAAGCTTCAGCGTGAAGAGCGGGTCGCGGGTGCCGCCCGCCTGCGCGGTGTCCCAGACCCAGATTTCCCGGAAATTGCAGAGCACGACATAGCGCGTCTGCATCGGGATCCAGTAACGGAAGACCTGCTCGACATGGTCGGCGAGCTTCTCATTTGGCCCTTTCATTTCCCAGATGCAGATCTCGGGAAGATAGAGGTCCATCCGCTCCTGGGAGTACTCTTCCTTGCGGCCTTCTCCAAAGAGCCCGCCGTTGCTGGGCTTGCGGATCTTGAGCGGGTGCTGCTCAAAGACGCGGCCGGGGATGTATTCGACCTCATAGGCCTGCAGCAGATCTGCGCAGAAGCTTTGCGCCGAGCTCATCTCAGTCATCATGTGGTCGTGGATTCGATCCAGCCATTTGCGGCTGAAGCGCTGCAGGCGCTCAGGAAGGCTGAGGACATTTATGGCCATTGGAGTAATTTTAGGCCAGACCAGCCTTCGCGTGGAGGTTGCAGGTCAAGACCCGCCCCAGCGAGAAGAAGGCGGGTCAAGACCCGCCACTACAAAGTAAAGGCACGAGGGTATAATCGCCTGAGGTGGGCGCCAAGTTTGCTGCAGGGGTGGGCCAATGAGACCGCGCTATGACCCGCGCGTATTTCTGGCTCTGTGTTTCTCCCGCATCACGCAGGACAAGCTGGCCGCGCTGCAGCAGCAGCTGCGCCCCCAGCTCACCAACTGGCACTGGATCCCGCCCTATAACACCCACCTGACCCTGCGCTTCTTTGGCGAGGTCCAGGAGTCGGTGGTGGCGGATATTGACGCCGGCTGCCGCGAGATCGCGCCGAAACTTTCGCCTTTCCAGTTCAACATCACCCGCATCGATTTCTTCGGCAAGCCCGAACACGCGCGGGTGCTGTTTGCCACCGGCGATATCACCTCCGGCATGCTGAGCCTGGTCAAGGCCCTGCAGGCGCGCTTCCCCGAGCAGGGTGAGGAGCAGCGCCGCGAGTTCCGCCCGCATATCACCCTGGCCAAGGCGCGCAAGAGCATGGACTTCCGCGACGAAGCGAAGAACGCAAGGGTGCTGGCCCGCCTGCGCGACCAGGGCCCGCCCGAAGGCCTCGACCTGAACACCGTGCACCGCGAACTGGTGCTGATGGAGACGGTCTGGGTCGGCCGGGCGGTGGAGTACCAGTCCCGGGCGCGCTATCCCCTGGAGGCTGTGGAGCCTTAGCTCTGGCCCGGGCGCGTAAGCTGGTAGACCCGCAGCTCATTGGCCTGCCCGCCGACAACCAGCAGGCGGCCGTCCGGCCGCAGCTCACAGCGCCGGCAATCGCCATCCACCAGGTAGCGCTTGGCGTTATAGAGGTTGAACTGCCAGAGCTGCTTCTCGCTGGCCTCGACCCGGTTAACCAGCAGGGCATAGCCGCTGTCGGGCAGCAGCTCAAGGTCCACCGGCTCGGAGTTCAGCAGCAGGGAGCCCTTCTGCTGTGAGGGTTCGCCGCCGCGCGGGGAGAACTTGATGTGGTAGGGCGCGGCGGCCTTCGGCGCGCTCTGGTAAGCCGCGGCGGAGCCCCAGGGCGCCTCGCCATAGAGCAGCAGGTTGCCCTGCTCGGGGCTGAACTCCCACTGCATGCGCTCAAGGTCAAAGCGGGCGATCCCCGGCCCGGCCTGGAACTGGCCGTTGTGAACCTCGGCGCTGACCGCGAAGCCCTGATGCTCCACGGCGCTGTTCCACCACATGGCGTGGATGAAGTTCAGGTCCGCCGGGCTGAGGCGCCAGAGCTGGCGGCCGGCCTGCAGGTCCAGGGCCAGCAGGCTGCAGTCCGAGCCTTCCCTGAAACCGTCATGGGCCAGGACCAGATAGCGGTCATCGGGGCTGAAAAGCAGGGTGCCGACCTGCATCCCGGCCGGCAGAGCGAGCTGGACGAGATGTACATCCGCCGGGCTGAGCGCAGCAAAGTCCGGCTGCGGCCAGCTTGCCGGCGCAGGTATGACAGCTGCATCAACAGGCGCAGATCCCGGCTCGGCAGCACCCGCGGCTGCGTCCTGCACCGGCTTTCCTGAGGCGGCCAGAACGCCCAGCTCAAGCACGGCATTGTTGGCCTTCTTGGCTGCGGTCAGCGGCGGATCGGCCGGCGGGGGATCCGCGGCCGGCTGCGGCTGCGCCGCCGCAGCCATGTCCAGCGCCGGCGCCGGGACGCCCAGGCTGAGCAGGGCCAGCTGGCGCTGGCCGTTATCGGTGAACCACTGCAGGGCCAGGTAGTGTCCGCCGGGGCTGAGCTGCAGGCGCAGACGGTCATGCAGGGCCGGGGGGCAGACCTGGGAGAGGATTTCGCTGGAAACCAGCACTTCACTTGCCGAGGGCTGCAGGCCGGCCTTGAGCAGCTCGGCGCCGCCGGGGCCAAGGCTGAGCACCAGCAGATGCTGGTCCCCCAGCCAGCAGGCATCCAGGGCCAGGCCGGAAGAAGGGGAGAAGCTGCTCTGGCGGCTGAAGCGCAGCTCGCCGGGCGGCGGTGCTTCAGGTTTAGGCTGGCGGGTGCGCGCAAGGGCGCTGGTGATTCCGGAGGGCAGGAGCAGAATCAGCACAAGGGCGATTAATGCCAGCGCAGACAGCGGCGGGCCAAAGCGCGGCGCAGGTCGGCCGGCACTGGCTTTGGGCCCGCCAAGATCAGAACTCACGGTCACGAAGGGCTCCGGCCGTGGATGGAAGCGGGCTTTTAGCCCTCGCCGCGCGCGCGGTCGATTGCGCCGGCGACGTCGCCCACCGTCTTGAACTTCTCAGTCTCTTCGTTGCTGAATTCAAGCTGGTAGCGCTCTTCGATGGCCATCATGAGATCAGCCAGATCCAGCGAGTCGGCACCGAGGTCGTCGGTGAAGCTGGATTCGGGCTTAATGTTGTCCGGATCGACTGAGAGCTTGCTGGCGATGATCTCGCGGATCTCGTCAAAAACGGCCATCGGTTCTTCCCCCACAGTATTTATGGTGAGATAGAGCTTTACAGCCGGCAGCGCCTGCCGCCGGCATGGGCTGGCTACTGGTCGTCGCGCTGGCGCTTGACGCGCTCACGCTTGACCACCACCTGGCGGCCGGCGTACCAGCCGCAGGCCATGCAGGCAAAATGCGAGCGCTTCATCGCACCGCACTTCGGGCAGGTGCCGACCTCCGGAGCCGAAATCTGGCTCAGGAAGTTCTTGGCCCGCCGGCTGCGCGAATGACTGCGACAGATCTTGTATTTTGGAAGAGGCATAGCGTACCGCCTTTCTAGGGAAGGGGGATTATAGGGTTTTCCGGCTTCCTGTCAACACTTGGCCCCTTCTCTCAGGCGCCCGCGGGGCCCTTCCGGAGGGCCTGCCGTAAAGCTGCGTTTACTTTTAACATACTTATACATATAATCAGTGCTTCGGATGCGTCTAGGCTGGGCCACAGTTGTGTGCGCGTCCGCGGGGGCGGGGCTGCTGTTCATGGGCACAGCCCGGTCTGCTGCGGCTGCGGAATCGCGCGCCCGGGAGGTCCCCGCCGACAGCACCGCGCTGGAGGTCAGCCCCGGCAGCCTGGATGCATCAGGCCCCGGGCAGGACGGCCCGGCGCCCGGCGAAGATTCAACCTATGCCCCGGAAAGCTCGGTCTTTGAGCAGCTCCAGGCCGGCGGCGAATTCGACCCTGAACTGGCCCGCCGCGTGCTGGATGAGAGCGGCAGCCTGCTGGACGGCGTGTACCTGCCGGACGCGGCTGACCCGGCCCTGCTTGAAGAGCTGAGCCTGCGTTATGCCCTGCTGGCCGAGCTGGACCGCCGCATTGCCCAGGAGGACGCGCTGAAGATCAGCAGCGTGGCCCGCGGCGAGCGCGAGCCGGACAGCGCCGGCACCAGCCTTGGCGAGCTGGCCGCGGCCGGCCGTGAGCTGAGCAGCTCCGACCTGGCCCGCCTGGCGCAGCAGTCGCCGGGGCCGGGTGGCTACCGCTACTGGCGCGACGAGATCGGCGGCATGATGGCCCGCATCGATAGCTATCTGGTTGAGGTGGGCTGGGACAACAAGAAGCGCTCGGGCAAGTATGACCCGCTGATGAACGAGCTGCACAAGTCGGTCTTCCCTATTGAGGACCGCAAGGACTTCATCAGCCGCTATATCGACGGCGGCAACCAGGCCCGCGGCCTCTTTGAGGACGAGTGCGGCGACAAGGAATACAAGCGCCGCGAGTGGGACTTCAGCGGCGAGATCACCTTCAACTCCGGCGAGGGCAGCTTCAACAAGGAAGAGCAGCAGGCCTTCAGCCTGGAGCAGCGCCTGAAGATGCCCTCTGGCAAGGAATTCAGCTTCTATCAGCGCTATGACCTGGACCACAGCTATGTGGACTCCAGCACCCTGAGCATCGGTGGCGAGCAGAAGCTGCCGGACCTGCTTTGGAACGGCAAGCTGCGCCTGAAGGAAGAGTTCCGGCTTTACACCGACCGCAACGCCAGCTTCAACAACCGCCAGGACGGCCTGTTCCAGCTGGACTTCGACCCGAACTGGGCCGGCGGGCGCTGGAAGGCGGACATCGCCTACAAGTACAACATCAAGGAGTACGAGACCTTCTCGCCGCGCTCCTACCGCCAGAACCGCGCCAAGCTGAAGCTGGAGCACCAGTTCAGCAAGGACCTCAGCGCCAGCGTGCATGCCAGCAACGACGACTATACCTACAGCTTCGGCTCCAACCGCGGCAACACCAAGCGCGAGCTGGGCGGCGAGGCGCAGTGGCAGGTCAATGACCAGCTCAGCCTGAGCACCAGCGTTGAGCATGAGGAGAAGGAGTACGAGGTCCGCAAGAGCCGCGGTTATGAGCAGGACCGCTGGGAGGCGGGCCTGCGCTGGCAGCCCGACCAGCAGAGCTCCATCGACCTGAACACGAGCCTGACGGACTATGACTCGCCCTTCAGCCCTGACCGCAACTATGAGGACCAGTCGCTGCGCCTGCGGGCCCAGCGCAGCTTCAGCCCGCGCTGGCAGGGCGATCTGAGCCTGAGCCGCCGCAGCAAGGTCTTTGACGTCGACCCCTTTAATGATGTGGATTCCGACAGCTTCGGCGCCGGCCTGAGCTACCGGCCCGACAAGGACTGGAGCTTCTATGTCAACCTGGCGGCGGACAGCTTTGATTACGCCAACCCCGACCGCGCCTATGACAACGAGCGCCTGAGCCTTGGCGCGTCCTACCGCCATGACGACTTCAGCGCCGGGGCGGACTGGTCCATCAACTCAAGCTCCTACAGCTCCGACCCCAACCGCAACTATGACAACACTTCGCTGGGCCTGAACGCAGGCTATCAGTGGGGCCGCCACGACCTGAGCGCCTATTACAACCGGGGCCAGCTGGACCAGGCGGACCCCGCCAGCACCAGCGAATACACCGACAGCGCCTTTGGCGGCCGCTGGCAGTTCAAGCTGAGCCGGGAGTTCGACCTGAGCCTGAGCTATGACCGTTCCAACCGCGAATACACGGCCGCCGACAGTTTGAAAGACACGCGCTTTGAGGCCCGGCTAGAGTTTGAACTCTAGCACCTCAAAATTTGACCTGATACTGCTTGACAATATATCTATTTATACATATACTTTGAGGGGTTCTCTTACAACCATCCTTTTAGGAGGATACTATATGTTCAGGAAAGGTGTTGTAATTCTTATAGGCATCCTGTGCCTCACTAATGCCGCTTATGCGGCGAAGCCTTCGCCGATCGTTAAGCACTTCACGGACCAGGCGCAAAAGCATGTTGAGCGCATGCTTGTGGCCGAGGATAACCTGAAGGCGCGCGAAGCATCCGAGTGGGAGGAAGGCGAAGTCGCCGCCTATCTGGTTTCGGCGAACTGGGCCGTCTACTCCGCCTTGACAGCATACGTGCTTGACCGGGCTGAGCTGCCGGCCAGGGCGGAGGATGTTGTTTCTGCCGGATATCTGAGCGTCTGGCCGGAAAATCCCGCAGCTGATTGGCGCCCCTGCGCCGTGGTAGACGCGACTGCCCCTTTCAGCGCGGGCGACCTTGTTCTTCAAGTCTGCCCGCCGAGTGCGTACTCCTTCAAGATCGGCGTTGACACAGACATCGAGGTTGCGAACTCTTTCGAGCTTAGCATTTATGGCATGATGCAGGGCGCCTCTGACGCACAGCGACTTGAGGCCAGGGAGGGCAACAAGAACTGGGCGGCCATCCCATCGGACAGTGTCAGCATGATCGGCTTTTATGCTGAACCAGCCTCCTCTACTCGCGAGAAAAGAGCTAAGCGGGCAAGAGCGCAGGAACAAGGAGCTTCGAAGTGAGGACTACAGCAGTGAAAGCGATCATCCTTGTAGTTGCCCTTGCAATTGGGGCATGATCGTCACGGAAGTGAGTCTGCAACTTGGTGAGCTTGGCCAAGAAGTACGAGTGTGCCAAAGCAGTCCAATGACCTACACTATTCACCTCTGCCTCTGCAATGCTGAGGTGAATGGTACAGACTGTAACTACCGTGCTGCAGGAAGCGACGAACCCGTTTCCCCTGAGCAGCATCAAGCCGACAACGGTTGCAGTTGGGGCATGGCGCCTCCAAATCAGAATGGATGCGTCTTCATTTCAACCTGCAATTGGTAGCAGGTCAGGATCCGGTGAACCACGAGCATTGAGTTCGTGCCTTGCGGAGCTAAAGCCACTCAAATCGCGCCGGGACACTCCCGGCGCTTTTTTGTACTCTTGACATCTTCGTTCGTTCAGTGAGCGCTCTCCTTCAACTAAGCCGTTAAGCCCCGAAGGGACAGGGGTATACTAGCTGGTTATCTTCAGGCCGGAAGGCCGCGCGTTTCCCTGCGCCGCTGCCAGTGGGCCCGAAGTCTGCCGGGAAAGGCTTATCTGCACTACAGACCGCCCCAGGGGGACATGACTGTGCCACACCTGAACGACAGGCGCTGCGCTGACCCGCAGCGCTATGCTCAGCAACTGGAGCGCCACCGCGCCTTTGAGTCCCGGCGGCTGGCCGCGCTGCGCACGCGCCTGAGCCGCGCCTCCGGGCTGCTGGCCGCGCTGCTGGCCCTGGCCCTGCTGCTGCATACCTCCGCGGTGGCCCAGCAGAAGGCGGAGATCAAGATCAGCCGCATTGCCGGCTCGGTCGAGGTGCTGCACGCCAAGCAGACCAAGGGCAAGTGGCAGGCGGCGAAGAAAGGCCAGGCGATCGCCAGCGGCTGGAAGCTGCGTACCGGCGAAGACGGCAAGGTGCAGCTGCTTTTCCCCCTCGACAACACTGTAATAGTCAAGAACAACTCCGTCCTGACCGTCGACAAGCTCGACCTCGGCGGTGGGGCTGAAACCAAGATGGACGCGGGCAGCCTGCTGGCTGACCTCAAGACCGCGCTGTCACCGGGCAGCGAGTTTGAGATCAAGACCCCCAGCGCGCTGGCCACCGTGCGCGGCACCAAGTTTGCCGTGCTGCTGGGTGAGCCGGATGATGAAAGCGCGGCCACGATCCAGGGCCACACGACGGTCAGCAATCCCTCCTGGAGCGCCAGCGACCCAGGAGAAAGCGCAGAGCAGACGCGCCAGATCACGGTCGTCGAGGACATGAACGAGGACGACCCTGACATAGCGGCTGCGGGTAAGCAGACCCAGGGGGCGACCTTCGGCGAGAAGGTCAACCAGGGCCTGCAGGCTGCCGGCAGCGCCGGGCGTGCCAACGACCGCCTGAAGAATGCCGGACCGCGGGATGGCTGGCCGTCCGCGGAGGACGGTAGCGGCGATAGCACCTACACCATGCAGTTCCTGGTGCTGGAAGGCAGCTCGCTGAAAGGCAAGGGCCTCTCTGAAGTGCGCGACTTCTCCAGCATCGACAACGCCCCGGAAGAGAAGGAACGCGGCTCGATGAGCGGGGCGCAGAGCAACCCGCTGTACCAGGAGCAGGGCAACACGGGCGAGAATCCTCTGTACGAAGGCCAGAACCGTCAGAGCCCCGGCGACGATACGGCGCCCTTCACACCGGAGGATCTTTTCGGCAGCGGCGAGGACCACCCCCTGTGGCTGCCGGCTGAGGCCATGGGCGACGGCTCGGTGCGCCTGGGGGACGGCAGCGTCTTCCCGAACTGCATCTCCATCGACGAGCCCGGTACCGGCGGCGGCAAAGGCAGCGCCAGCAATAAGGCCAGCCAGGCCGGCCAGGCCGGGATCGGCCACGCGGTCTTCTACGCGGACATCAAGGGCGAGCTGGTGATGATGATGCTCAGCCCTGATGGCCCGGGCGGTGGCGGATCCGGCGGCAGCGGCGGCAACCCCAGCGCGCATATCATCAACGGTCCCTGTGTCGGTGGTGGCGGATCGGTGCCTGTACCTTATCCCGGCGGACCGAGCGGCGGCGGCGGCACGACCGTCATTGACGGTGGTGGTGGCGGCGGCGGTGGTACCAGCGTCCCCAGCTCCAGCGGCGATGAGGCCGGCACGCTTGGCGGACTCAGCACAGGCACCGTAACCGGCGGCCCCGGGCGGAGCAGCGGCACGGTGAAGTTCCCCGGCGGCGGACGCCTGGTTATGCCGGGCCTGCGCAATGAAGCCGTGGATATGGAGTTCTGGGACGACCAGCTGGGCCGCTGGGTTTCCGGCGGGCCGGGCCTTGGCGCCCTGCTTGGCGGCTTCTATGGCGAGGAAAGCCAGCGCGTTTCCCGCGACATCCTCAAGCAGTTCTTCGAGACGGGCGACAGGCCGACCGAGCAGCAGTTCGCGACCTTTATTGATTCAATGGTGCACGCCAGCGAAGACAGCGGCCTGCTGGGCCTGAAGGAGTACAACCCGGCGCAGGATCAGCTCAAGAGCAATCCGCGGCACAGAGCGGCACCCGGCGGCGGTGGCGCTGGCGGTGGCGAGTGGGGCAACCCCCTGGCCGGCAACAACGACTGGAATGTCGGCGACTGGGTGATCCATAACGGTTCGGCCTGGGAGAAGGTTGACAACACTGACGACAAAATCGGCGCTGCGCTGAAAAAGGAAGAAGGCGGAAGGCACACGCCCTTCCATAACAAGTACCGGCCCAGCGCCCGCCTGTACGGCTATGAAGGCACCGTGGCGGTAAGCAACGAGCTGGGCCAGCAGGCCCTGACCAGCGGCAAGACGATCAGCGCTGCACCCGGCGAAGCCCCGGGCGCGCCGGTGGACAGCGGCCCGGATGCCGAGGAGTTCCTGCGCGATGCGGAGGACACCAGCGAGTTTGAGCTGCAGGAGATCCTGGACAGCGCGGACACGCGCCTGCAGCAGATCGCAGACAAGCTGGGCGCGCTTGCCGCGCAGATTGATGAGTACGAGAAGGAAGACGGCAGCCGCGCGCAGTACAACCCGAAAGAGATTGCAATCGACAAGAACGTCCCCTGGAAGAGCGGCGAAGGTGGCGGCGGTGGCGGCGGTGCAGCGGATGAGCTGACCGGGCGTCCCGTGGGCCAGCCCGCGGCGGCGGGCCTGGGCAGCCACGTCCAGCGCGAGCCCAAGTGGGTCGCCGGCGTGCGCCAGAGCATCCGCGAACAGGAAGACGCTTATATGGCAGTGCTGGAGGACCTGGCCGGCAAGGTCAGCGACTTTGGCATGAGCCGTCTCAAGGGCGGCGGCAAGGCCCAGGGCCAGATGGGCGCCAAGGCCAAGGCCTGGATGGTGAACAACTATGCAGAGGCTGTTGCGGCCGGCGGCGTGAGGGTCGCTGTGGGCGACCTGACCGGCGACGGTGTGGCCGAGCAGGCCATGCCGGCCGGTGACTGGGATGGCGACGGCAAGATGGACTTCGTCATCTTTGATTCAGCCAGGGGCCAGTCCAGCCTCTTCCGCACAAACAGCATGGCCAGCAAGCTGGCCGGCCTGCCCGGCGGCAGCGTGGCCGTGGAGATGGGCGATGGCAGCGTCTTTGATGCCGACGCGCTGGACCTGGGCGACCTGGACGGCGACGGGACATCCGAGCTGCTGCTGCCAGCGGTACAGAAGATCCGCGAAGCCGCGGCACGCGCTAGCGGCGGTGGTGGCGGCGCTGGCAAGGTCAGCGTCCACGACCTGAGCGCTGTTCCTGACAGCGCGCTGATCGGCCTGCTGCTGCCCGCGGTGCAGAAGGTGCGCGAGGCGGCGGCGGTGCCGGATGCGAACGGCAATCTGGCGATTGCCGAGGCCACTGACGAGATCCTGATTGGCCTGCTGCTGCCGGCGGTGCAGAAGGTGCGCGCGGCGGCCAGCTCAAGCGGCGGTGGGGGCGGTGCCGGCAAGGTCAGCTTCAGCGATCTGAGCTTCATGAGTGATGAAGAGCTGGCGGCCCTGCTGCTTCCCGCAGTGCAGAAGATCCGTGAAGCAGCCGCCCGGCAGGGCAGTGGCGGCGGTGCCGGCAAGGCCAGCATGTCTGACCTGAGCAGCAGCGCTGACGAAGAGGCAATCGGACTGCTGCTGCCTGCTATCCAGAAGGTGCGCGAAGCTGCAGCGACGGCAGACCGCCGCGTGATCTCATCCAATGACATTCACCACAACCAGATTCCGATCCGCAGCTTTGGCGTGGACAGCGACGGCGACGGCCTGAGCGACCAGTTCAGCGGCCGGATCGTGACCCCCGTGATCCCGGCCAATAAGCCCGAGGCGGGCCCGCCCATGGCGATGCTGCTGCTCTCCGGCGGCGGCAGCGGCGGTGGAGCGCTGAGCCCTGAGGACCTCGCCCGCCAGGCCAGCAGCCTGGAGGCCGCCGATGTGATGAGCAAGCTGGGCCAGGCGGAGGCCGGACGCGCTGTCAGCGCTTCGCTGGCCGCGCTGGATGAAGGCGGCGGCGGCGGTGGCGGAACTGTTGTGCTGCTGCTGGAGGCCGACATTGACGGCGACGGCCGCGAGGAGACGATTGGCTCCGTGGCCAGCACCGTGCGCGCGGGCAAGAGCAGCCGCGACCGGCCGCATACCCAGGGCCATGTGCAGGTGGGCGGAGCGGCCCTGACCATCGTTGGCGACATCGACGGCGACGGCGATATGGAAGAAATCGATGTTGACTTGAGTGGCGGGACCGGCGGCGGCGGGTCAGGCGGAAGTTCTAAGGAAGAGCCGAAAGTCAAGATCAAAGACATCCCGTTGAAGGACAGATTCAATTTGAGTGATGGCGACGACCCAGGTACTGCGACTGGCGGCGGATCACCGAACTTGCCGCCGGGTGCGTCACTACCCTCGACAGTCATTAGCGGCGTCGGTACAACGGTTCCCCGGCCCTTCCCCTGCAAGGGCTGCCGGATGAGCGGCGGGGGCGGCGTGATCGGCGACCTGGACGGCGACGGTGACCCGGATGCCATGGTTGCCGACCTGGACGGCGATGGCATAGGCGAAAACCTGCTGCTGCTGCCGGATGGCGGCGGCCTGGTTGCCGATCTTGACGGCGACGGCGAGCCGGATGTGATCCTCAGTGGCGCACTGCTGCGCCGCTGGTCAGAGCAGAATGAGAATGCCCTGCGCAACGGTGTGGCCACCGGCGCAGGCGCTGCGGCTGGCGCCGCGACTTTGGACTCGCGCGCCGGCAGCGGCGTATTGAAGACCTACTTCGAAACCGGGGATATCCCGACTGAAGAAGAGTTCTCGAACCTCATCGATTCCTACCTGGCGCCGGGCGGGGGCAGTGTGATCGTTGAGGCCGATACCGACGGCGACGGCGAATGGGAGCCGCTGAGCGGAATCGTCATCGGCGATCTGGACGGCGATGGCGAGCTGGACTACATCGTCTCCGGCAAGGACATGGCCAGCCGCCGCAACCAGGAGCAGGACACGCAGGACGTGGCGCGCAAGATGATCCCGGTAACAGTCCCGGACATCAGCAGTGCCGATAGCATTACCAGCCCGCGCGACCACCAGAGCGGCCTGCCGAGCGGCCAGCGCATGCGGCTGACGCTGGACTTCAGCGGCGACGGCGCTGGCGTGGAATACGAAGTCATCGTGCTGGGCGACATCGACGGCGACGGCCTGGACGACTATGCCCTGGACAAGAACACACAGTTTGATATCGAGCTGACCGTTGGCAAGGGCCGCAACACGGAGACCACCGACGAAGGCAGCAGCGCCCCATCCGGCGGCTCAGATGAGTACAAGGACGGCGATGATCCGCTGACCCATAAGCGCGCGGGCAAGGCCAAGTACAAGAACATCGTGCTGAAGCGTGGCCTGGTCAATGACGACACCGAGCTGAGCTGGGCCGAGGCGGACATTGATGGCGATGGCGTGTCTGAGCAGCTCCTGCTGAGCGATACCACCGGCCCCTTTGACCCGGTTAAGTGGCAAAAAGCGCTGAGCGCTGGAAAGGTAATTGTCCGCGGCTGGGATCCCGAGAAGAAGGAGCTTTACACCGAACAGGCCGACGGCCTGATCTGGTCGCCGCGCAGCAATATCGCGGCGCGCCAGGACTTCGGCCAGGTCCAGGCCCAGAAGAAGCGCTGCGAGATCAGCGTCAGTGTGGGCGACCTGGACCAGGATGGCCTGGAGGACTTTGTCCTGCTTGGCGGCAGCGCGGCCGGCAAGGAAGTGGACAAGCTGAAGGAAGAGATCAAGAAGCTGACCAAGAAGGAAGCCTCAGCTGCGTCCATGGACGGCGGCGAAGGTGAGAGCGAAGGTGCTGCCCCGTCCATGCGCGCCGAGCAGCTTAAGAAGATGACCCGCAAGGAGAAGATCAGCGCGGGCTTCGTCGACACGGATGAAGACGGCCTGCTGGACTGCCTGGATGAGGACGATGACGGCGACGGCATCGCCGAGCTGCAGCTGGGCGACCTGGACGGTGACGGCATCAGCGAGACAGCCTTCCCGGTGGGCGACGTGGACGGAGACGGCCTGGGTGATTATGCCGTGATCCAGCACAGCGGCAACGTGGGCATCAATGAGCAGATGCCGGATACGGCATTGGGCCGCAAGATCCTGGACTATGGCGAGGCCGGAGACAATGTGGGTCTGCTGCTGCGCACCAAGCATGACACCGCGAAGAACAGCATTGGCAATATCCGCGGCATCATCGCCCCGGATGACGACGACGATGGAGGCGGCACTGACGAGGGCGCCGGCGAGGGCTTCTTTAAGTCCGTCGGCGGCCTGAAGATGGAAAGCGATGTGCTGGAGTTTGCCGAAGGAGGCCTGAGGGATTATCTGGGCTCCAGCGGCAAGGAAGTTGATACCGCCTGGGAGTCAGTCAGCGGCGGTGGCATGGTTATCGAACACACCGAGACAACCATCGGCAGCGACAGGCTCGCGGCGGGCGGCGGCAGCATGGCCGCTGGAGGTGTGTATGTCGCCAGCGGGGATGTTGACGGCGACGGGCGGGCCGAGACGGCCGCGACCCTGAGCCTGAATGCTGGTCTTGACGCCAGCCTCAGCGGCGCCGGCGAGATCGTGATTGAAGCCGATACGGACGGCGACGGCGAATGGGAGCCGATCAGCGGCCTGCGCGTGGCAGCGCAGCTTTCCGGCGCTGCGGGCGAGTTCGATGTTGAGGCGCCCGCCTCTGGCAAGTCCGGGGGCAAGAAGCTGGCCAAGTTCAAGGCCGGGGCGGAGCTGAGCGGCAGCGTCAACAAGGGCAGCAGCAGCAGCGGCGGCGCGGCTGGCAATATCCATGGCGACCCGCACACTGATACGGATAAGTGGGACATCACAGCCGACTTGGACGGCGACGGCGAATGGGAGCCGCTCAGCGGGATCGTGATCGAGGCCGACACCGATGGCGACGGCGAATGGGAGCCGCTCAGCGGCCTGCCCATCGGCGACGTGGACGGCGACGGCCAGGAGGACTATGCGCTTTACAAGTTTGACGGCGACAACACGCCGATCATCCGCGGCTCGGCTTTGGGCGGCGGCTCCGGCGGCTCCGCCGGCAAGCTGATCAACCCGGTCGCGATGGACAAGGGCCTGCGCGTCGACGGCTCCGACGAGGCCGCGCGCCAGGTGGGTAAGCCCAAGTTTGAGGATATGCGCTCGGGCGCCGGTGCGGGTCTGGACCAGGCCCCGATCCAGGACCTGGCGACCCTCTCGGATGAGCAGATGATTGGACTGCTGCTGCCGGCGGTGCAAAAGATCCGCGAAGCGGCAGCGCGTCCGGGCGGCGGCGGAGCCGGCGGAGGCGCTGGTTTCTATGCTGTGCCGGAAGTGGATGACGAGGTGCTGATCGGCCTGCTGCTGCCCGCGGTGCAGAAGATCCGCGCGGCGGCCGAGGAAGGCAGCAGCGGTTACGGGACGAGTGGTGGATCGGGCAAGGTCGCACTGCAGGACATCCACATGATGAGCGACGAAGAAGTCGCGGCCCTGCTGTTGCCGGCGGTGCAGAAGATCCGCGAGGCGGCGGCGCGCAGCAGCTCTGAGGGCGAGGACGATGGCGTCAGCAAGCAGGGCCAGGGCGACATTATCTTGCCCGGCGCCACAGACGAGATCTTGATCGGCCTGCTGCTGCCGGCGGTGCAGAAGATCCGCGAGGCGGCCAGCAAGGGTGGCCCGCTGGGGCCGGACTATGTGACCAAGAAGAAGCACATCGGCAACGTGAAGTTCGAGGACATCCGCATGCTGGCCGACCTGGACGCGGACGGCGAGGACGACGGCTTCTGGGCCAGCGGCGGCGGCGAACCCGGGCCGCTGCTGCGCGGGCTGAACAGCGGCCAGCCGAAGATCATTGACAACAAGAAGGGCCTGAGCATTCTGGGCAGCGCCGACCTGGACCAGGACGGTATTGAAGACCTGGTCGTGGGCGGCGACATTGACGGCGATGGTGTGGATGACCTGGCGGCCTACTGGCCGCAACTTCAGAGTGACAGCTGGCAGGGCAGCCAGGTTGCGGTCAAGGTGCTTAAGCTGCTGGAGGGCGGTCTTAGCCTGAGCCCGCCGTCCGGCCAGAGCGAGGAGGCCCGGGCCTTTATTGCCCGCCTGACCGACTTCCTCGGGCGGCCTTCAAGCAGGGCTCTGCGCGGCCACGAGCTGACGCACACGGTCCAGCAGGGCGGCGGACAGCAGCCCAGCAACTTCAGCTGGGGCCAGAGCAACAGCGGCGGCGGCGGCGCCGATCCGCCCAAGCCCGCGCCTTCCACGCCGATGCCCCTGGCCGCGCCGACCATGCATGGCCGTCTGGCCGGCGGCGGCAGCGACGGCGGTGGCTGGGGCCAGACCAGCGGCCTGGCGCAGTTTGATGCGGACATGATCGCCTGGCTCTATGACCGCGTGGGCGGCGTGGGCCAGAGCGGCGATGCGCATGAACAGCATGCCGACAACATGGCCCTGCTGCTTGATGAGGCGGAGGACCTGGTCCGCAGCGGCGCGGAGCTGGAAGGCCTGCAGAGCGAGACCATCCTGGAGGAGCTGGCCCTGCTGCGCCGCCAGAGCGAGCTGTGCGGACAGACCGAGAACCTGCGCCGCCGCGTTGAGGTGCTTAAGAGCAACAAGCAGGGCGACCCGGACGCCAACCGCCAGGGCGATTCACCGAGCCTGGAGTTCACTTCCGGCGAGCCCAACAGGATGAACTTCGAGCTCTTCTTCGACCGCTATGAAGAGGGCCGGGCCAGCGAGAGCCTGCTGGAGTGGATCGGCGAGCTGCGGGCCTTCAGCGAGATGCACCGCCTGACCCGCGGCAAGAAGAGCAAGACCTACTCGAAGCAGAGCGACCAGGACATCGCCTCGCGGACGGATCCGTTCACCGACGACGCCGGCTACATGAAGAGCTATACCGATCTGTTTGACGCGCTGGATGAGGCCTGCAAGCGCATCTATCGCTCGCGCACGGGCAACCTCATCACGATGGACGACAAGGCCGAGAGGCTGATCCCGCCGGTGCAGAAGATCAACGACGAGGTTCTGGACCACCTGGAGCAGGCCCGCCTGATGGACGAGGAATGGCGGCGCTATGAGGCCAACGACCAGACCAGCCAGATGCAGCTGCTCTACCTGCAGTTCATGAAGCTGGAGCAGGCGCTGCTGCCGCTGCTGGATGACGAGCTGCTGCTGATGGGCGAGTACGACAGCGTGGTCGGCGACGACTGCGATGACGACTGCGATGGCCTGCTGCGCATCCTGAGCCCGAAGGGCCTGCCCACGGAGAGCTTTGAGTCCCTGCACCGCCGCGAGATGGAGCAACTGCTGCGCCGCAGCATCGGCCCGGACATGGAGCCGGACCTTTACACCCTGATCCCGCGCACCATGGACAGTCAGGCCGACCTGCTGCAGGCGGCCGAGCAGTGGGAAGAGCTGGTGGAGATCCTGATCCGCGTGGCGGATGAGGGCGAGCCGGTCATCGGCGACCCGCAGGAGCTGGAGGACAAGCTGACCGGCCTGCTGCCGCCGGGTGACAACCCGCGCTTCGAGCCGCGCCTGGGCCTCAGCGACAGCGACGGCGACGGCCTGAGCGATGTGACGGAGCTTGACCTGGGCCTTGACCCCACCGCGCCCAATGACGACGGCTTTATCGAGCTTATCAGCCCGGACGACGGCGACAGCGTGCTTTATCCGGAGACCGAGGGGCTGAGCTTCGAGTTTGAGCGCTTCGACAGCGACAAGGTGGAGCAGTACATCCTGGTGCTGGAGGCCGAAGGCCAGATCTTCGCCATCCGCGATGCCGACGACAGCGAGGAGATCCGCCTGGAGCAGCTGGTCGGCGTGGACGGTGTGCTGGCCCAGGCGATTGACGAGAACGGCGAGCTGCATATCGAGTGGCACGTCGAGGCGCAGCTTGACCAGAGCAGCAATGCCGGCCTGCCGCCGGGCAACTTCCCGGGCACGGTCAGCTCTGAGCGCCGCCGCCTGACGATCATCACCCCGGTGCAGACCGAGGACATCATCCTGGACCTGAGCCTGGAGAGCCCCGAACCGATCAACCCGAAGGAGATCTTCCAGGTCCGCGGCACGATCAGCGAGGTCAACGCCCTGGGCCGCTGGGAGATCCGACTGGCCTATGACCCCAGCCTGCTGCGCTTTGTCCGCGGCGAGCGCCAGGGCCTGTTCAACGGCTCGACGGTCTTCTTCGGCGACCAGCCCGGCGGCATCCTGGTGATCTCGGGCACGGCGCCGGCGGGCAGCAACGGCCTGAGCGGCGAGGGCCCGCTGTTTGACCTCTACTTCGAGGCCCTGCAGCCGGGCGAGGTGGCGATCGAAGGCGCTGGCCTGGATCTCTTCAACATCCTGAGCAGCCAGCTGGAGGCGGACTTCGGCGAGATCGTGGAGTTCAGCATCGAGGCGGCAGCCGGGGTCAACTCGGCGCGGCCCGGCGGCGCTGCCCCCGGCACGCCGGGCGGCAATGGCAAGCCCGGCCGCCGCGATGGGAAGTAGGGCCGGCAGTCCGGTCGGCGAAAACGAAGCAGTAAAGCAAGGGGCCGCGCAAGCGGCCCCTTTCGTTTCAAAAGGAGCAGCGGACGCGAGCGTCCGCGGTCCGGGCGGCGCTGCTTTGAACCAGGGTGTAGCTGCTACCCCGCGCGCCATACCAGCTAGAATCAAGGCATGCTGCGGCGCACGGCGATCAAGAGCCTGCTGATGGCCTTCGGGGCCTGGCTCCTGCTGGCGCTGATCTATGTGCTGCCCTGGACCCAGACCCAGGTGCGCGACCTCAACAACCTTTCGCTGGTCTGGCACTTCAAGCTGCGCGGCGAGCGTGAACCGAGCCCCGAGATCCGCGTGCTGGGAATCGACCAGGGCAGCATCACGGTGCTGCGCGAGACGGGCGGGGATGCCTACCCCTTTCCCCGCGACCTGCACGCCCTGGTGCTGCGGCGTCTGGCCGACGCCGGGGCGAAGCTGGTGGTGGTGGACATCCTCTTCACCGCCGAGGGCTCCTGGAGCGACAGTGAAGACGGCGCCCTGCGCGATGCCTTGCTATATTGCCAGGAGCGCGGCGTGCCGGTCATCCTGGCCTGCGCCATCGACTATGGCCGGGTGCAGGGCCAGCAGCTGGAAAGCCTGATCCTGCCCGCTGAGGTTGTGCTGGAGGCGCAGCCCCTGCTGGGCCTGAGCAACACGGAGGAGAAGCTGAGCTACCGGCTCTTTGAGCCGCTGCAGGACCATATCGAGACCGGCGGCGCGGCGGGCGAGGGCCAGAGCTATTACAGCCTGGCGGCCGAGGCCTTCCACCGCAGCTTCTCCGACCCCAGCCCCCTGACCAACGAGCGGCTTTTCAAGGAAGGCCTGCGGCGGGTCAGCGCCGGACGCGATTCTTTTATCGTGGACTACAGCCGGCCCTTCGGCCCCGGCAACCTGCTGAACTTCAACCAGCTCCTGCCTGAGCTGCCCCTGAGCGAGGATGACGAACGCTACGGCGCCTGGCTGGAGGCCAAGGAACTGCGTGATCTGCGCGCGGACGGCGAGCTGAGCTTTGCCCAGCAGCGGCGTCTGGAGGAGCTGCAGCGCCTCAGCCCGGAGCAGCTGAAGGCCCTTAACGAGAAGCTGGCCAACACCGTGGTTTTTGTGGGCAGCCGCAATGCCGCCGACGGGGATACCTTCAACACGCCCTTTGGCCGCATGTATGGCGTGGACACCATTGCCCAGGCCTATGACACCCTGGCCCGCGGCGTGCGCATCCGCAGCATCAGCGGCTACTGGCTGCTGCTGCTGCTGGCGGGCCTGGCCCTGCTGGGCTGGGCCATCGCCCAGAGCCGCCCGCTGCGCCGCGCCGCGCTTTTCGGCCTGGCCGCGGTGGGCGCGGTGCTGGCCGGCAATATCGCGCTCTTTGATATCTGGAACGTGGAGCTCTCGCTGCCCTTTACCGTGCTGGGCTTCGCCGTGCCCTTCGCCTGCTGCGCAGTCTATGGCGGCGTGGGCGAGGAATATGCGCGCCGGCGCCTGCGCGAGACCTTCAGCCGCTATGTCAGCCAGGAGCTGGCCGACCAGGTGGTGGCCAACCCTTCGCTGGGCCTTATCGGCGGCGGTGTGAAGCGCGAGGCGGCCGTGCTCTTCAACGACATCCGCAGCTACAGCACGCTCAGCGAGCACATGGAGCCGGGGCAGGTGGTGGAGCTTCTGAACACCTACTTCGGCGAGGCGGCGGAGACGGTGCGGCGGCACGGCGGCTCGGTGGACAAGTACCTGGGCGACGGCATGATGGCCTCCTTCGGCGCGCTGGTGCCGCGCGCCCGGCCGGCGGCTGATGCGCTCTCGGCGGGCCTGGAGATTGTGCAGGTGCTGCATGAGCGCGTTTCCCCGCGCCTGCGTGAGCTGGGGCTGCCGCAGTTCAAGGTGGGCATCGGCCTGCACTATGGCTTTGGCGTGGCGGCGAATATCGGCAGCGCCAGCCGCCTGGACTTCACCTTCATCGGCGACACCACCAACCTGGCCAGCCGCGTGGAGACGGCCACCAAGGACTACGGCTGGGCCCTGCTGTGCACCCGTGAACTGCTGGAGGCCGCGCTGGAGCGCGAGCCGAGCCAAGGCGGCTCGGCCGAGCCCGGCGGCCAGGCCCTGGCCTGGGAACGCGTGGGCGAACAGCTGGTCAAGGGACGCGAGACGCCCGTGGAGCTCTACCGGGTTTATGTGCCGGGCAGGGAAGAGGAATTCAGGCTTTGAGAGGCTGAAGGGTCTGCAAAGAGCCCCTTCGCCCTTTGATGCTCAGTTTTGCCGCTCAGTGCTGATTGCGCATTATGCCGAGTTGAAATGCCAAAACTTCAATACCCATGCTGCGCATTTGTATTTGGTCTCCGAAGGGCCGCAGAGCGGCGCCCAGCCTGCCGATAAAAGTTCTGTTATGAGAAGCCCGCGCAGCGAGCAGCCCAGCCGTGGCGGGATTTCAGGGGCAGATTCGCAATGGATATCAGGGTACAGGAAGCACTGGCGACAAGTTTCTTTTCGCTGCCGGATGAGCTGCAGGAGCTCTGGGACCAGCGGCTGCGCGAGGTAAAGCCTCCGCCGCTGGGCCTCGGGGTCGGCGCGGAAAGCATGAGCCTGGAGAACTTTGACGCCCGCCAGCTGGCGCAGGTGGTCTCGCACGACCCTATTCTTGCCGGCAAGATCCTGTCTGTGGCCAACAGCGCGCGCTATGCCCCGGCGCAGCCCATAACCGCGGTGCAGCGGGCTTTGGTGCACATCGGCTTTGTCATGGCCCGCACCATCATCTCCAGCTACCAGCTTGAGGTCAGCTTCGCCCGGATGCCGGACATCCCGCGCAGCCACATCCAGTTCGTCAGGCAGTGGAGCGCTGTCAGCGCAGTGCTGTCCCAGCACTGGGCCCAGGCCAGCGACATCCCCGACCACGCCACGGTTTCCACCCTGGCGCTGCTCAGCCGCATCGGCACACTGATGCTGGGCTATGGCGAGGGCCAGGGGAAGGTGGCAGAACTTTACCTGAACAACTACCAGCGCTATCCAGATGAAATCACCCGCCTGCAGTTTGAACAGGAGAACTGGGGCATCACCACGCCCTGCCTGAGCGCGGAGCTGGCGCGGCGCTGGAAGCTGCCAAGCCCGCTGCCGGAGCTGCTGCTGCGGCAGTGGCAGCCCCTGGTGCGCGAGCAGCATGACACCCCGGACGCCCGCAGCCTGTCGATTGCCTGCGCTTCGGTGGCCCTGGCTTTCGGCTTCATCCGGATCAGCGAGTTCAGCCCCGAATTGCTGCTGGAGCAGCCGGCCTACAGCAAGCTGGGCGAAAACCTGCATAACCTGCGCCTGCTGCATTCCCTTAACGGGATCTGGCGCACGGTGCGGGTCCAGCGCGAGCTGGCCAGCGCGGCGAGTGAGTAAGAGCGGCCTGCGCAGATTTGCCTGCGCTGAAAGGCGGGCACTGCATCCCGGCGGGTATCATAAGGCAGCCCATTCGGGAGCAAACTTATGCGCAGCAAAATCGCCATCCTGAGCCTGGCACTGGCCCTTCTGTGGGCCCTGCCGGCTTATGCCGACAGTGTGTTCTTCACGCCCGACACCCCGATCGAGGCGGGCGTGAACATCAAGGGCCTGCTTCGCCAGCCCAACGGCCTGACCGCTCTGGCCGATATCTATGTGGAAGGCACCATCGAGGACGACATGTTCACCTACTGGGTGGGCAGTTACAACGGTGAGCACTACTACTACGACATTTACAGCACCTACTGGATGCCGGGGCCGGTGAGCTATATCCGCAGCACCCTGACTTTCCAGAAGGAGAAGATCGAGGGCTGGGTGCGGCAGTTCGGCGGCAAGCGCGGCATGGCCTATCCGGACTACAACCACTTCTTCGGCAGCGACGGGGTGCTGTACAAGCGCGTCGTGATTGAACGCAACCGCACCCGCGGGACCAACAAGCGCCGCAAGGTGATCTACAGCTACTTTGTGAACATGCAGACCCTCGAACGCAGCGACAGCCACGCGCCGAGTTACCTGGTGATCGGCGGCGGCGACCGCAGCCTGATCGACGAGCAGATGAAGCGCAAGGAAGAGACTTTCGCCCGCATTGTGCAGGAGATCCCGGCCTTCCCGCTGTGGCAGACCACGGCCTTCGAGGCCCCTGACCGCATTGTGGTGCACAACGGCGCGGTGGAGAATGACGACAACCTGATTGTCCTGGGGGACTCTGACCTGGGCAGCCTGAAGGTGGAAGACAATAATTAGAGCACAAAAAAAGAGCCCGGCAGCAATGCCGGGCTCTTTTTCATTTTCTGTCAAGTGCAGGGCGGTCTTTAGCGTACCTTTTTACTAATATTTCTTGTGATGTTAGCTCAAAAGGGCTGAATCTGTGCAATGATGCTAGGACGTAGGGGGCAAACTCCCCAGTTCCGTGAACATTTCTGGCGGTGCCGGGAATGTGATGTGCTCTCTTGTCAGAGAAACGGGGCTGGACTATACTGCCTCTTGCCAGATTAAGGAAATTTGGCCCGCAAGTCAAAAGATTGGCGTCAGGAGACTCACGGGCCAAATATGGAGGATTAGCTATGTTTAAGAGGATCATCCTCTCTGTGGTTGCTTGCGTCGCCATCCTGGTCTCCATCGCTTCGGCGGCCAGCCAGAACGCTGTTGAGACCTGGAACCAGCTCGCCGGCCAGTACAACTTCGACTCCTATCCCGCCGCCGCGACTGACACCTTCGAGAGCGCCTACAACGGCAACAACTTCGAAGCTGACTTCGCGGGCATCATGGGCTCGATGGAGAACCTTCTGGCGGTCAAGCTGGATGACCTGATCGGCGACGACCGCATCAACATCTCGCTGGAAGACCTGCTCTAAAGCGCTAACTGGCATTCCTGTAGGCCTCCAGTTTTCCGCGCTTCTGCAGCATGTACTCAAGCTCGCGCCTGGTACCCAGGCGGTATGAGTCATTGCTGCTGTGGGGTGCGAGAACAAAGCGGTAGGCATCCAGGCGCCATTGGAAGCACCATTCCAGCTCTTCCTTGCTGGCTGGGCCGAGCATGCACCACTTGTACAGCTCGTAATCCCAGTACCAGACGTTGCGCGCGGCCAAAGGTTCTGATTCAAGGAACTGTCCGATCTTGGGCGACAGTACCGTTCCGTGCGTATTGTTGAAGTCGTCAATGAGCTGCGGTGCTTCCTGGGGCATGAAGCGGGTGACCATCTTGATGATGCCAAGACCCAGCCAGCCGACAATGTTCATCAGCCTGGCGCGGACCTCTTCGTTCACCAGGGCCGTGTTGCCTGTGCTCAGGCAACGGTCCTTCAGGTCCATGTAGCCGGCGACCACAGCGTTCGGAATCATCATCCGGTTGCGGAATTCTTCCGGACCAAGCCACTTGAGCTCGGCGATCAAGGTGTAGAGCTGTGTCCAGCGCAGGGAGTCAGGCCGGTACTCCAGGCCCAGCTTGGCGCGGCGGCAGCGCTTCTTGATCAGGATATCGAAGACTTCCTCGGCGACGTAATAAGCCTCGTCCACCATGAAGCGGTCCTTGCAGGCATGGCCGACGGGGATGCAGCCGGTGGCAAGGTAGGTGTCGTAGGCCGAGCGGCGGGGCTCGGAGAGCGCGTGGCTGCCCGCGGCCTCAAGCAGGCCGAACTCCAGGGACATGCGGGGCAGATCGTTGGCGTCGTAAGCAGCGTAGATGTTTGACTTAACCTGGTCGATGTAATTTTCGAAGTCCGAATCTTCCATACCGGACACCGGAAGTCGTCCACCGTGCTCAAAGTACTCAGGCGCGGCAGCCGGCACGATCTGAGTCGGCTCCTTGGAGTCGATCAGCTTCTGCAGGATGTTCCGCACGTAGAGACTGTTTTCCATTGCCTTTCTATTTCCGCCTGAACGCGTCCAAAGGCCCCGGACGCGCGCAAGCGCAAGCGATACTGTGTTTGATGTCCCCCGGACTTCCCCAAGCTGGCCCTATACCTGAAATAGCCCCCGCAGGCATGCTTCAGCCAGCCGAGTAATCCTATCCAAACTGAGGTCAAATAGGGTTAAAACTGCGTTCGCTATGGTTATCTTACCCTCTCAAAGCAGTAAAGCGCCGGCTAAGGAAAATCAGGACTGTGTTGATGGATTGCGGAGTAACTCCGGCCTGTTCATCTGCAGTTAATAAGTCTTGACATCAAGTAGGCCAGCAGAACAGGCTCAGCCGTACTTGCGTCATAACTGGCAGCATTCGTAATGTCCAGGCAACACATGGCGCAGCGCAGACAAGAGGCTCATCAGGAAGTCAGGTTAAACTGGGACATGCGCTTTTCACAACTCTTTAGCCTGCTGGCAGCCCTGATTTTTCTTGGGGCTGCAGATTATGCCGCGGCTGCCGATGGGACGGCCGGCGCGGGCAACGTGGCCGATTCGCAGCCGGCTGAAGGCAGCGCCGCGCCGGAGAGCCTGCTGGAGCTGGCCGAGGCTTACCGCAGCGGCTTCTTTGAGCTGTGCTGGAGCTCAGTCTTTGAGATCTATGACAGCAGTGTGAAGGCCGCGGCAGGCTTCAGCAGCGGCAGCCTGAGCGGCCCGGAGGCCCAGGACGCACTTACTTCCCCGGGCCTGCTGCTGAGCACTATCTATACAGCGCTGGTGCGGATCGAGGGCCTGACAGCGGCCGAGGACAGCGTGAGCCGCTCCGAGATTGAGGAGATAGAAGCAGTAGTCAAAGCCCAGGATGAGCTGAACATCGCCCTGCTGGACTGGTTCGGCCGCCCGGGGCCCGAGACCGAGAAGCAGGCCCTGGCACTAAAAGGCCGGCTGGAAGAGCTGCTTGGCAGCAGCCCGGCGGTCGAGCCCGCAGCGCAGCCCTGAAACTGAACTCGGGTGCAAGCTGTCTGCCGGCGGCCTCATTGGCCCGGACAGCAGATCACTCCTGGCGAGGCAAAAAAAAGGTTCATCGCCCAACACCGGGGAAGGCGGCCTTGATCTTCAGGAAAAAGTATTCGTCGTCGCGATAGCCATAGGCGATGCGTTTGATGACTTTGATGCGGTTGTTGATGCCTTCCAGCA
>JADZFO010000022.1 GCA_020849855.1 bacterium
AGCCGCCAGCGTGATTCGATCCTGCCCCAGTGGCTGAAGTACTACAATGAAGAGCGTAGCCACAGCGGAATCGGGCATAAAGCCCCAATCTCAAGACTGTAAACAGGCTCCTGCAACTCGACACCTAAGGGCACACGCTATTCTTCCTGCCGTGCGGAAACTGGGACTGTATATCTACCTTGGGGCGGGCCTGCTGCTCCTTGGCATGGCCTGCAGCGTGATCTGGACGCAGCAGATGAAGCAGCGCGCCCGTCGCGACGCGGCGCAGGCCATCTGCAGCACTCTGGCGCAGAGCGCCGCGGCTTACATGGCAGCCCACAACGGGGCATTGCCGGCGGACATGTCCGCCCTGGAGCAGTTCAGCGGCACGCAGCTGCCGCGCAACCCTGACACAGGCGAAGAGCTGCGCCTGGTGGAGCTGCTGCACAACGACAGGAACTTTGACGTCACACTGCTGCCGATGCTCTGGGCCCGCAAGGGTCAACAGGAAGAAGGCAGCGGGCCGCATGCCGCGATTGTGATTGTGTATGGCCAGCCCTTTTACCGGGGAATGGACATCGATGGGGACAGCCTTTCAGACCCGGTGCTGGCCTGCTGGCCGCCCGGTGACACAAACGCTGAGCTGAGCGCCGATGACGGCAGCGGGCGGCGCTATGCCTCCCTGAGCCAGACTGTGCGCCAGGAGGAAGAGCGCCTGCGGAAGGCCGGTGACCGCGGTGTACTGCACGAAGGAGACAAGCCGCGCTACTAGTGCGGGGTTATTGGAGGAACGGATGTCTACGAAGTTCGAGCTTTCACAGAGCGAAGGTGCGCACAGCCTGCTGCCGCGCCTCACGGGCGAATGGGCCGGCAGCGCCAGGCTGTGGTTTGAGCGCGACGAGCTGGTGGAGGAGAACAAAGTGCGCTCCAGCACCAGCCTGATCCTCTTTGGCCGTTTCCTGAGAATCGAGTACCACACCAGAACGCAGGAGTTTGAAACGGACGGCCTTGGCATCTATGGCTTTGACCTGCATCTTGGACAGTGGACCGGGGCCTGGGTGGACAACTACCACAATGGCACCTCGATCATGAATTCTGTGAACGATGGAAAGGAAGTTCCGGACGGCTTTTCGGTGCTGGGGCGCTACCCTGACGGCCAGGGCGGCTACTGGGGCTGGCGCAGCGAGCTGCGTCTGGCCGGGCCGGATAATCTGATCTATGCCCACTTCAACATCCCGCCGGGCGAGCCGGAGTACATCGCGGTTGAGTACGCGATGGGCAGGGTGTAGCACTGGGTAGGGTGAAGTACTGGGTAGGGGCGCACGGATGTGCGCCCAAGCGAATAGGGCGCATATCCATGCGCCCCTACGCGTCACAAGCTATCCTTTCGCCGTGCGCAAACTGGTCTTTCCGCTGTACATCATCTCCGCCTTGCTGCTGGCGCTGGCCGTCTGCAGCGTACTGTGGAAGCAGCACCTGGATCATAAGATGCAAAAGCGCAAAGCGCAGGAAATCGCGGACCTGCTTGGTTGGACAGCATTCGATGTTTCGGTTCAGGATGGGACGGTTATCCCCCCAGACATGGCTGGCGTTGTTGCCCTGCTTGATGCCGGATCGCTTCCAGAGAATCACTTAACCGGCAAGCCAGTTGTTGAGGTGGGTTTGTTTCAGCAGACTCAGCCATTCGATGTAACGTACCTCAGGGGAAGATCGCGCACAGACTATGTTGAGGGGACTGATTCGAATGGCAATCAGACCTATCGGTCCGTCGAGGACCTCAACAGTCCTGTCGTGCTGGTTTATGGCCCGCCGGGGTTCAAGGGCCTCGATGTTGACGGTGACAGCCTGCCGGATGCCGTGCTGGCCTACTATCCTTCCATACCCATTGATCAAGAAAACGGAATCTGGCGGAAGATCAGCGCCGGACTGGCTTCCCGTGTCTGCGAACCGCTTGAACTCACCGTGCGCCGGGAACGCGACCGCCTGCTGGCCGAGTCGAAACAACCTACAAAGACTGAAGGTCAGACCAAGGAGCACTGATGTCCAGCAAGTTTGAGCAATGACTAATCGACGGCCAGCACGCGCTGCTGCCGCGCATGGCCGGCGAGTGGGCCGGGACAGCGAAGCTGTGGTTCGAGCGCGGTGTGCTGGTGGAGGAGAACAAGGTCCGCTGCACCACCGAGGCGCTGCTCGGCGGGCGCTTCCTCCACTGCCAGTACAGCGCAAAGTCGCAGGAGTTTGACAGTGAGGGGCTGGGCATCTATGGCTTTGACCTGCAGCGCGGCATATGGATCGGCTCCAGGGTCGACAACTACCACAATGGCACGACGAGAATGGTTTCCGAAGGCAATGGCAAGGAAGTCGCCGAGGGCTTCTCCGTACTGGGCAGGTACAGTGATGGCCAGGGCGGCTATTGGGGCTGGCGCACCGAGCTGCGTCTTGATGGTCCCGAGCATCTGGTCATCGCGCATTTCAACATCCCACCCGGCGAGCCGGAGTACATCGCGGTTGAGTACGCGATGGGCAGGGCGTAATTTGTAGGGGTGGGGCTTGTCCCCACCCGTCCTCGTGGGGGCGCACATCCGTGCGCCAAGCGATGCAGGAGGGCGCACATCCGTGCGCCCCTACAAAAGTGAAGGGCCGGGGACAAGCCCACGGCCCTGCAGATTCTTAGTAGGTCGGCACTCCGTGGCCGCCAAATCTCCGGAGGCCGGAACAGGCCCGGCGGTCCCTTCGCTGCCGCTCCACTAGCTGGCGCTGGCCACCAGCCTGGCGTTCAGGTTGATCGGCACGGCGGCGAGCGCGCGGCTGATCGGGCAGCCGGTCTTGGTGCCGGTGGCGATCTCCTGGAACTGCTCGGCTGAGATGTTCGGCACATCGGCCTCGCATTCAAGGTCGATCTGGTTCACGGTCGGCTTACCTTCCACCGCATTGAGATGGACATTCGCCCGCGTGCGGACGAAGTTCGCCGTGAAGCCGGCCTCGGCCAGGCCGTGGGCCAGGGCCATGCTGAAGCAGCCGGCGTGCGCCGCAGCGATGAGCTCCTCAGGGTTGGTGTTCGAGCCGCTTTCGAAGCGGCTGACGAAGTCATAGGGCGCGTTCTTGAAGACGCCGCTCTCGGTGGACAGGGTGCCCTTGCCTTCCTTCAGGTTGCCGTGCCACTCACCGGTGGCGTAACGGATTGACATGTTTGCCTCCTCTCTGTGCTTTGGATAACTAATCCTACCTTGCGACGCAGCAGCCTGTGTGAAGCCGGACGATTTCGGCGCCGCGGGCTGCTTGTAAGATCAGCCCATGTACATCCCCGCCCACTTCCGGCAGGACGACCAGGCCGAGCTGCAAAGCTTCATGCGCCGGCACAGCTTCGCGCTGCTGAGCATGGTCCGCGCGGGCCGGATTGAAGCTGTGCACCTGCCGCTGCTGCTGCGCAGCACCGACACGCAGGGCCAGAGCCACGAGCATGGCGTGCTGGCCGGTCATCTGGCGCGGGCGAATCCGATCTGGCAGGCCTTTGACGGCAGCAGCGAGGCGCTGGTGGTCTTCAGCGGAGCGCATGCCTATGTTTCGCCGCGCTGGTATGCGAGCAGCCCGCAGGTGCCAACCTGGAACTACATGGCGCTGCACGCCTATGGGGCCCCGCGGATTATCGAAGACGCGGCCGGCGCCGAGGAGATCCTGCGCGAGTCAACGCGGAAGTATGAAGAAGAGGTCAGCGCCGGCGCGCTGGGGCAGTCTGGCGCCGCTGCGCCATGGGACTTTGAAGCGAGCCTTTCCGACGTCCAGCGCCGTCTGCAGTACATCGTGGCCTTTGAGCTGCCGATCCGCGAGCTGCAGGGCTGCTTCAAGCTGAACCAGCACAAGAAGGCCGGCGACCGCGACGGGGTGATTGAGGGTCTGGAGGGGCAGGAGGATGCGGCTTCACGCGAGGTCGCCGCGCTGATGCGGCAGTATTGCCCCAAAGAGGCCTGAATGCAGGCCGGTGGGGGAAAATGGTCGGGCGGGCGAGATTCGAACTCGCGACCCCTAGTCCCCCAGACTAGTGCGCTAACCGGGCTGCGCCACCGCCCGAACGGACGAGCATTATAACCGCTGCGGCGTTTTCCCGCGAAATGAGGCTGCAGACCCGCCAAAGGACCTTCCTGGCGGTCGAAGCGCTGTCCGGGCGGCCTGGATTCGTGATCAGATTCACAGCCTTTTCACTCTTGTCGCGCCCGCGCGCGCGCTGTATACTTCAGTTGTTGACCACACTCTTCGGCCAACCCGGGCGCAGGCCCGTCTTCAATCCCACACGGGGCAGATTTCCTATTCAAGACCCTAACTCCAAACCCGGAGGCGTTTGCGCATGCGTAAAGTAATAATCCTTCAGGCCCGCCTGGCCAGCTCGCGCTTTCCCAACAAGGTGCTTGCTGAACTGAGCGGCAGACCCATGATCTCGCACATCATCGAGCGGCTCAAGGCCAGCAAACTGGCGGATGAGCTCAACGTGGCAATTCCTGCCGAGCCCAGCGAGGATGCGCTGGCCAATGCGCTGGAAGGCAGTGGTGTGACGATCAGCCGCGGTCATCCGACCGACGTCCTCGGCCGCTATATCCAGGCGGCGTACCAGACCGGCGCCGAGATCATCGTGCGCGCCACTGCGGACAACCCCTTCGTCTGCCCGCAGAACCTCGACAACCAGATCCAGGCACTGCTTGATAACCCCGAGACTGACTATGTCATCACCGAGGGGCTGCCTGTTGGTGTCACCGTGGAGACCTTTTCTCTTAAGACCCTGGAGAAGCTGGACTTCCTGGCCCGCAGCAACAACCACCGTGAGCACGTGACGCTCTACCTGCGCGAGCACCCGGGACCCTTCGTGACGAAGACCCTGCATGCTCCCGCTGAGCTGAACCGTCCGAACCTGCGGCTCACGGTCGACACGCCGGCCGAGCTGGCCCGCGTTCAGAGCCTCTATGACAAGGTCTGGACGCCCGGCAGCATCGCTGACCTCGCCAGCGCTGTGCGTATCTACGACGAAAATCCATCCGCTTATGAGCAGGTGGCGACAGCCGCCACCGCCTAAGACCGGGTATCGGTGTTCGAGCAACAGCCGCCGCAAGGCGGCTGTTTGCTTTTCTGCGCCGGCCTCATGCAGCCCATGGCGTGGCATTCGGCGTGGCTATACTTCCAGTATGAGCTCTGCTGTGCAGAAGGTCTTTGAGTGCCCATGGTGGTGGGTCGAGGCGCGTCCCTATACCGACGCCGCCGGTGCCGCGCGAAACTGGTACACGGTCTGCCGGCCAAACCCTGAGACCGTGCATATCCTGGGCCTGACCGAGGACCTGCAGGTGCCGCTGATCCGCCAGTGGCGGCCAGGTTTTGATGCCTGGCTCTGGGAGCTGCCGGCCGGGATCTGTGATGTCCCGGGCGAGGCGGTCGAAGCAGCCGCCGCACGCGAGCTGGAGGAAGAGACTGGCTACCGCGCGGAGCGCACAATCTTGCTGCTGCGCGGGACGGTCAGCCCGGGGCTGTCCAATGAGATGTGGAACGGCTTTCTGTGCCTGGGCCTGCGGCAGGTCGGCTCTGAGCTGGGCGTCCACGGCGAGCAGATCGAACTGCACATGACGCCCTTTGCCCAGCTTGAGGAGCGCCTGCTCTCCCTTGCCGCCGCTGGAGAGTATGTGGACAGCAAGATCTTTGGCCACATCGCCCTGACCAGACGCTATCTGGAGCAGGGCAGGGACTAGTTGTAGTTGCTAAATAGGTTGTTCACTCGGGTGACGGCTGAGAGACTGTTGGTTGCGAAGACACCAGTCAAGCCGGAGCACCCGAATGAACATACACAGTTTAGCGAAAACCACGCCTGCGCA
>JADZFO010000023.1 GCA_020849855.1 bacterium
AGCCGCCAGCGTGATTCGATCCTGCCCCAGTGGCTGAAGTACTACAATGAAGAGCGTAGCCACAGCGGAATCGGGCATAAAGCCCCAATCTCAAGACTGTAAACAGGCTCCTGCAACTCGACACCTACAGAAGTGGCGCCTGTCCCTGCAGAGGATGAGCCGCAGCCAGTCGGCTTGCTGGCAGGCTACTGCGAATAGCTGATGCGATAAATCGCGCCGGCCTGGTCGTCGCTGACCAGCAGCGCGCCGTCGGGCATAACCAGCACATCCACCGGGCGGCCCCAGCGGCCACCGAACTCATCCTGCCAGCCTTCGGCGAAGATCTCATAGCCGTCTGAGGTCTCGTTATCTGCGTTGACCCGCACGCGGGTGACCCGCGCGCCCAGCGGCGGAGTGCGGTTCCAGCTGCCATGCTCGGCGATGAAGACATCGCCCTGGTAGTCCGCCGGGAACATGCTGCCCGTATAGAAGCGCATGCCCAGGGGCGCCACATGGGTGCCCAGGGGCTGCACCGGCTCGCTGTAGTCCGCCGGGTTCTCGCCGGCGCTGAACTGCGGGTCGGGGTCGGGCTGGCTCATGCCGTGGAAGTGCGGATAGCCAAAGTGCGGACTGGCGTCAGCGCTGTCTATGCGGTTGAGCTCGCAGGGCGGGTTGTTGCTGGTGCCTTCGGTGTCCGGTCCCCACTCGTCGCGGCCGTTGTCCGTGAACCACAGCTCGCCGGTAACGGGGTGCCAGTCGAAGCCCACGGTGTTGCGGATGCCGCGGGCGATGATGTCATAGCCCTGCAGGTCCGCGTGCATGCGCGTGATGTTGGCGTAGGGGTCCCCGGCATCGCAGATATTGCAGGGTGCGCCGACGGGGACAAAGAGCTGCCCCTGCGGCCCGAAGCGGATGAACTTCCAGCCGTGGTGCTGCTCGGTCGGATAGCTGCCGTAGACCAGCTCGGGGGCGGCGGGCTCATCGATATGCTGGGCGATATCGCTGATACGGTAGATCGCGCTGATAGCGCTGAAGTAGAGATCGCCGTCCTTGACGTCCACTCCCACCGGCTCATTGATCCCGCTGGCCACCACGGAGATGTCGTCGTTGACGCCGTTGAGGTCGAAGTCGCGCAGGGCATAGACCACACCCGCGGAGCGGCTGCCGACGTAAACCGTGCCGTCGCTGTCGCGGCACATGGCCCGGGCGTTGGGCACCGGATAAGCATAGGTGCTGATGGAGAAGCCGGCGGGGAGGGTGATTGTCTCCAGCGGCAGGTCGCCGGGCTCCTGGTAAGGGCCGACCTGGAAGGAGTAGAGCCTTTTGACGGCGCTGCCGCTGAGGGCCACGGCCACCAGCATCACGCCGCTGTCATAGGTATAGGGGGCGAAGCTGTCCAGGCTGAGCAGGGTGTCATCCGGAAGGGCCTGCCAGTCCCAGCGCTGACCGGGCCGCGCCAGGCCGATGAAGCAGCTGCCGGGGGCGGGCGGGGCGGCGCCGAAATTGAAGTCGATGCTCGCCGGGCCGCTGTAGTCCTCCAGCAGCACGCTGTAGAGACAGAAGGCCAGGCCATTGAGGCCGCTGCCGGCCGGGCTGTCCGGGCTGAGGATCGCCTCGTTGTGCTCCAGGCTGACGCGGCCAGCGGGCTGGCCCTGGTCCCACTCGCCGCCGGGGACGGAGAGATTGGCGGGGTCGAAGGCGGCACTGCGCGGGGCCTCAGTGGGCGGGGCCGGGAAGCTTGTTGCAAGCTGCGCGGCGCTGAGCGCTGCACCCTGGGCAGCACTGCCTCCGCAGCCCTGCAGCAGCGAAAAGGCAGCGGCCAGCGCGGCCAGCGCGCTGATGGCGGCAAGTGTCCCGTTCCGAAGCATGGCAGTCCTCCGGCCAGAGCTTAACAGAAACAGCTTCAGACCCGGCGGCCGGGCTCTGGTTGCCAGCAGCCTTTAAGGCGGCCTGCTGTTAGGATATTGCTGTGGCGGTCCGGGCTGAAGGACCGCGCGGGGAGCTCAGCATGTTCTTGTTCAAGCGCGCCGCAGCCCTGGCGGCCCTGCTCCTGATATCCAGCTCGGTTCTGGCCGCCTGCTCCGGTGACTCTGCCGGCAGTCCTGCCTCCCCGGCGGCAGACCCGGATGGGCCGCAGATCCGGCGCAGCGACATCCCATCGCCCTTTGCGGCGCTGAAGAGCGCAGCTCCCCTGGCCGCGCAGGCCGCGCCGCGCCTGAAGCTGCCGGCCCCGCAGGCGCTGCTGGAGGGCCAGCGCGGCAGCAGCTTCACCCTGGCGGAGGGGCTGCGCAGCGGCGCGCAGTTTGACGCCCTGCTGCCAAACAACCTGGTGAGCGGCACCGGCAACAACGGTATCTATCAGCCGGCCATGGCCAGTGGCGACAGCGGCCTGGACGAACTGGCCTATGCGGTCTACAACTTCACACTGCCGGCCTATGAGAACCGCTTTGTGGATATCACTGCGGACTGGGCCACGGCCCCGGCCGCGGGCAGCGCATACCTGGCCATCGGCAACTTTGACAGCGGACGCTGGGATTTCTATGCCGAGCCGGGGCAGGATGCACTCAACTTCCCGGACTTCAATCCCTATATCAGCGCTGCGGACAAGTGCCTGATTGTGGTTATCTGCTCCGCCGCCCCGGGCGCGTCGCTGCGTGAGCTGCAGGTCTACACGCCGCAGCCGCCGGAGGCCAGCCTGCAGTCTGACGTCCAGGACGGAGTGGCGCCGCTGAGCGTCTTTTTTGACGCCAGCGCCAGCCTGGACCCTGACGGCTCACTCGCCTCCTTCAGCTGGGACTTCGACGGCGACGGCGAGTACAACAGCAGCCCTGATGAGCTGCTGGCGGAAGGCCAGAGCACGTACTCGATGCTCTACGGCAGCTCCGGCGGCTTTGAAGCCAGCGTGCGGGTATGCGACAACGACGGCCTGACTGACAGCGCCAGCCTGATCATCAATGTGGGCCTTGGCCCCAACAGCGACCCGGTGGCCCTGCTGGACGCAGAGCCAATGCAGGGCGATGCGCCGCTGGAGGTGCAGTTTGACGCCAGCGCGTCCTCCGACCCTGACGGCAGCCTGGTGGACTTTGAGTGGGACTTCGATGGTGATGCCGCCTTCAATGAAGCGGATAACGGCGAGGCAGCGGCCCGGGGCAACGCCCAGCCGCCGGCCGTGACTTACGTCGACGCAGGGAACTACAGCCCGCAGGTGCGGGTGACGGATAACGGCGGGGCGATGGACAGCGCGGGCGCGGAGATCCAGGTCAGCACACCCGGCGCCGTGACCGCAGTGCTGCAGGCGGACCTGACGGAGGGCGATGCGCCGCTGGGCGTGAACTTCGACGGCAGCAACTCGCTGGGGGCGATCACGGACTACGAGTGGGATTTCGACGGTGATGGCGTCTTCAATGAGGCCGGCGCGGAAGCCGCCGCGCAGGGGGTCGCGACCCCGGCGGAGCAGAACTACAGTCCCAGCGAGCAGACCGTCAGCCTGCGGGTCAGCGATGGGATTGGAAACGAGGATACCGACAGTCTTCAGATCACCGCCCACGGCTGGCTCGTCATTGAGCTGGCGGAAACTGGTGTCTATCCCTCTGTTGCAGTGATCAACGGCCACCCCGCGGTCTGTTACCACAACTGGGACCCTCTGGGGACCTGCCGCTATCAGTACTCAAACAGTTTGCACGGCTCCAATGCAGCAGACTGGACAGCCCCGGTCTCGGTTGAAAGCGCAGTCGTTGCCAGCGGCTGGCAGAGCAGCCTGTTTGAAGCCAGCGGCGCGCCTGCGATTGCCTACTTCAGCACCGGAACGGGTCAGGTGTACTACGAGCGCGCCCTCAGCGCCACGGGTGGGAATGGAGCAGACTGGGCATCGGCCTCGATCCTGATTGGCGCGGGCGGTATTAGTTACTATGGCTTTGATGCTGAGATGGTCAATGGCAATCCGGCCATTGCCTGGTACCGCGAAGGCGGCGGTTCGGAGCTGCGTTATGCCCGCGCAAGCAACAGCACTGGCGCGGCGGCAGGCGACTGGAGCGGCGGCACACTGATCAGCATTGCGACTTCCGGTGCGGCTGGAATGGGTAAGTTCCTCTCCATGGCCACAATCGGCGGCACACCGGCGGTCAGCTTCCTGGATGCTACCAGCGGCAACGTCCTTAAGTATGCCCACTCATCCTCCAGCAGCGGCGGCAGCCAGGCCGACTGGCTGATAACCACCGTGGCTGGCACCGTCCTGGAGAGCAGCGCGCTTATGGAGATAGACGGCGCGCCTGCCATTGCCTATGCGGTGCAGAACAGCGGAACCTACTATCGGCGCGCAGCCACATCCTCCGGCGACCAGCAGTCGGACTGGGACAACGGCAGCTTTATCAACCTGCAGATATCCAGCCCCTTTGGGAACGGGCTGGATATGGACATCGTCAATGGGCATCCAGCGGTACTTGTGCATCGCACAGGCAACCCCTACCAGCTGCGCTATGCCGAGGCAGCGAATGCTGACGGCAGCACGGATGGGGATTGGAGCGGGGGCATAAACGAGATTGCCGACAGCGCGCCCTCGTCCACCGGCGAGTGGATGGAAATGGCTGTGCTACCGGGCGGACAGGTCTGCTTCGTGGGCCGGGGCTGGACGGAGCAGATTGACCAGACCACCTTTGTTGAGCATCCCATTCGCTATGGTGTGAAGTTCTAGGAGCTGGACTCTTCAGTGCCCGGCGTGTCCAGCGCTGCGGTTGGGATGCGCCCGCAGGCAGAGGACAAAGCCAGTCGGGTCGGCGCCGTAAACAGGGTCAAGGCGGGCCAGCCGGGCAGCTTGCGCCCTTCTGCATGCAGATCAAAGGAACCTCTGTCGGGGCAGCTAATCCAGCTTGAACTGCTCACCGAGGAAGTACTTGCGGGCCATCGCGTTGGCCGCCACTTCCTGCGGCGTGCCTTCCACCAGCACTTCGCCGTCCATCATGATGTAGGCGCGGTCGCAGATGGACAGGGTCTCGCGCACGTTGTGGTCGGTGATCAGCACGCCGAGGCCCTTGTCGCGCAGGCTGGCGATGACTTCCTTGAGGCTCTCGATGGTCACCGGGTCGATGCCGGTGAAGGGCTCGTCGAGCATGATGAAGTCGGGGTTCGTCGCCAGGGCGCGGGCGACCTCGCAGCGGCGGCGCTCACCGCCGGAGAGCACATAGCCCTTGTACTTGCGGATGTGGTCGATGTTGAACTCTTTGAGCAGGGGCTCCAGCATGGCGCGCTGTTCGCGCTCTGAGCGGCCGATGGCCTCCCAGACCAAAAGGATGTTTTCCTCAACGGAGAGCTTCTTAAAGACGGAGCTTTCCTGGGCCAGATAGCCGATGCCAAGGCGCGCGCGCTTGTAGATCGGCAGGCGGGTGATGTCCTCGCCATCCAGCAGGATCTTACCCGCGTTGGGCGTGACGAGGCCGATCATCATATAGAAGCTGGTGGTCTTGCCGGCGCCGTTGGGGCCCAGCATGCCGACGATCTCGCCGGTGCGCACGCGGATATCGACGTTGTTGACCACGTTGCGGCCGCGGTAGGTTTTGACCAGGCCGCGGGCCTGCAGGGTCTTGACGATGCCCTTCTTGCGGCCCAGGGCGGCGTCGAGGCCGGAGAGGTGCTCATGGGAGTCGCCAGCGGCCTTGCCCTTGCCGCGGCGCCGATCCGGCTTCGCGGGCGCGGGCTTCGACGGCGCGGCCGCAGGCGTTTCTGCGGCGGGGGGGCTGTCCGGGTTAGCGCTATCAGGGGCGGCGTTATCAGGGGCGGCACTCTCAGCGGCCGCCGGGCCAGCCTCCGGCACAGCGCTATCCGCCGCCGGCCCGGATGCGAGCAGCTCAGCCGTCTGTGGCAGGCTGCCTTCCTCCGCGCCCTTGGCGCTTTCGATGTTCTCCAGCAGCTCACGCGCTGCCGCGGGCTTGGCACCCTTGCCGGGACTGTCTTTGCGCTTGAAGAACATCGCCTTTCAGACGCGGCACCGGGGCCGCGCATTCATTATAGGGCTGGGCCCGCGGGCGCCACTGCAGGGGCTAATTGAGATTTCGAATAAGCTCTGCGCGGCGGCCGTCGTTCAGTTGTCCATGTCAAGCCTGTCCTGCTACAATGCGGCCGTGAGCCGCGCTCTGCTGCGTTATCTCCTGCTGGCCCTGCTGCTGCTGGCCCTGCCGGCATTCGCCCAGGCCGCCCCCGGCGCCAGCTGCCGCTCATACCTGATTTATGACTACACCGGTCAGCAGGTAGTGGCAGTGGAGAACCCCGACAACCGCCAGCCGGTGGCCTCGCTTTCCAAGCTGATGACGGCCATCCTGGCCTGCGAGAACCTGCGCTTTGACGGCCGCTACCTGCTCAACGACGAGGAGCAGAAGGCCTTCAAGACCGACTCGCTGCGGGCGGACAAGATCCTGGAGCTGATGCTGGTGGCCTCGAACAACCTGGCCTGCAAGACCGTGGCGCGCATCGTGGCGGGGGACGAGTCCAGCTTTGCCCAGATGATGTCGGCCCGGGCCCGCGACTTCGGGATGAACAACACGCGCTATGTGAACGCCAGCGGCCTGCCCGGCGAGGGCCAGTACTCCACCATGGAAGACATGCTGCGCCTGACCCTGGTGGCGCTGCAGTACCCGCGCATCCGCGAGACCATGACCTGCCACGACTGCATCAAGTGCGGCGGGCAGGACTTCAAGCCGACGCTGGGCGAACTGTATGCCCGCCACCCCGGCCTGATAGGCGGCAAGACCGGCTATACCAAGGCGGCGGGGCGCTGCCTGGTGCTGCTTTACAACTCCCACGGCCGCGACTATATCGTGATCACCTTCGGCTCCAGCGGCGTCAAGGCCAGCTTCAAGGACGCCGAAACCCTGCTCAAGTACCACGGCCTCTACGACGGCCCGGTGGGCGAGTGGAAGTAGGGTAGCGCCGGCATTCTGCCGGCGGGAAAGGCAGAAGGCGCAAAGCTCAAAGCGCAGGGTTTAAGTAGGGGCGCACAGAGTGCGCCCATGCAATAAGAGCGGGCCGAACATGTTCGGCCTCTACACCAAGAGCCGGGCGCACGCCGTGCGCCCCTACCTCAATGAGCCGGGCGCACGCCGTGCGCCCCGACCTCAATGACCCGGGCGCACGCTGTGCGCCCCTACCTGAATGAACCGGGCTCACGCTATGCGCCCCTACAGCAGCAGTGTCCCCGCCGCCACGGTCACAAAGTTGTCGGGCTTGAAGAGCCGCGCGGCCGCTGCATTGACTTCCTCCAGGCTGACCGAGCGGATCAGGTCGGGGTAGCGCAGGATGTAGTCCACGCCGCGCTCGAGGTACAGCGAGTCGGTCAGCACCGCCGCCACCGCGCCGTTGGTGGACAGGCGCACCGGGAAATTGCCGGTCAGGTAGTTCTTCGCCAGCTCCAGCTCTTCCTCTTTTACCCCTTCACCGGCATAGCGCGCCATCTCCTCCATTGTGGCGGCGATGGCCGCTTCCATCTTCTGGGGGCTGACCTGGGCCGAGACCCAGACCGGCCCGCTGGCCCGTCCGGCGGTGACCCGGCTGTATGAACCGTAGGTCAGGCCGTCCTTGATCCGCAGGCGCTCGTTGAGGCGGCTGTAGAAGTCCCCGCCGAAGATGAAGCTGCAGATGAAAGCGGCGGTCCAGCCCGGCTCCAGCTTGCTCATCCCCGGCGCCAGCATGGCGATGGAGAGGTTGCTCTTGTCCTTCATCGCGATGTTCTGGCGGAAGCCCGGCTGCAGGCGGTAGTCCGCCCCGGCGCTGATCAGCGCGCTGCGGTCACGGTCCCGGGCCTGCCAGGCGCCCAGGCGCTGGCTGGCCAGTTCCAGGGCCTGCCGGGGCTCGATGTCGCCCACAATGCTGATGATCGCGCCGCCGGGCTCGATGTTGCTGCTGTACCAGTCGCGCAGCTCGGCGCGGGTAATGGCTTTCGCGGAATCGATGTCGCCCTCGACCCGGCCACTGAAGGGCGAGCCGGGGCCATAGATGGCCTCGCGGGCGGCAGTGAAGGCCTGGTCGGAGGTATCGTCCAGGCTGTCCAGCAGGTCGGTGACGATCTGCTGGCGGCTCTTCTCGACCTCGTCCTCGGGGAAGGTCGAGCGCAGAAGCTGCTCCGCCAGTACGTCCAGCAGCAGGGTGAAGTCTTCAGCCAGGCTCTTGCCGCCGAAGGTCAGGCTTTCGCGCCCGAGGCTGTAGTTCAGGCTGATGCCGTTGTCTTCCAGCATGCCCGCCAGCGCGAACTTGTCATAGTGCTGGCTGCCGCTTTGCAGCATTTCCTCGACAAAGCTGCCCAGACCGGGGCGGCCGGGGGGGTCGTCGATGCGGCCGCAGCGCAGCAGGCCGTGCAGGCAGACAGTCGGGTTGCTGTGGTTGGGGCGCACGGCCAGGGTGATGCCGTTATCCAGCTTGAACAGGCTGGCATAGTCGCCGGATTCAAAGGAGGCGCTGGCCGCAGTGGCCCCGGCTGCCGGGGATCCGGCGGCTGAATGCCCCGGCGCAGGGCGCAGGGGCAGCCGGGGGGCAGCGCCATCGCGGTAGTGCGGGGGCTGCGGCGGGCCCAGCTCGCCGGCCTCGTCGTCAGTGTCAAAGCGCGAGAGCTCTTCGGCCTCGTCAAGGTCGATGTCCTCGTCGTCGTCGCCGCTTTGGCCGCCCTCGCCGGGAGGCAGGGCGTTATAGATGCCCACGGTGCGGTTGTCGCTGCTCAGGTACTCCGCCGCGACGCGCATCACGTCCTCCGCGCTGACAGCCTCAATCCCGGGCAGATACTTGTCCAGCTCGCGCCAGGAGCTCATCAGCTCAAAGTCCACCAGGGCCGAGGCCTCCGCCTGCAGGCTGTCGTGGTCATAGACAAAGCTGACCCGGGCTTGCTTGCGCGCACGCTTCAGCTCATCCTGGCTGGGGCCTTCATTCTTCAGGCGCTCGATCTCAAGGTAGATCAGCTGCTCGGCCGCCTCGGGGCTCTGGCCCTGGTTGAGCATGGCGCTGGCGAAGAAGAGGTAGGGGTCCTGATAGCCGAAGTTGGAGGCCCAGGCGGCGGCCTCGCCGCACATGTTGCTGTCGACGAGAACTTTGTAAAGGCGGCTGGTGCGGCCGGAGCCAAGGATGTTGCCCAGCACCACCAGGGCATAGGCGTCGGGATGGCTGGCCGGCGGGATATGCCAGGCGCAGAGCACATAGTCCAGCTGCCCGGCGCGGCGGATAACAAAGCGGCGCTCGCCAAGCTGCTGTGGCTCGCTGGTCAGGCGCGGGCGCTGATAGCCGGAGGCCGGGATGGCGCCGAACCAGTGGCGGATGCGGCCCAGCAGCTGCTCGGGCTCGAAGTCGCCGACCGCGACGATGAAGGCGTTGTCGGGGTGATAGAAGCGGTTGTAGTACTCCAGCAGCACATCCGGGCTGACGGCCTCGACGTCGTCCTTATAGCCAATGGTGGGGATGCGGTAAGGGTGGGCCACGAAGGCCATGGAGTTCAGCTCTTCATAAAGCAGGGTGAAGGGCGAGTCGTCGCGCTGGTCCAGCTCGTTGCGTACGACGGTGATCTCGCTGGCCAGGTCGTCTGGCGTGCAGGCGATGCCACGCATGCGGTCGGACTCGAGCTCCAGGGCGACATCAATCTGGTCGGCGGCGATGGTTTCGTAGTAAACCGTCTGGTCCAGCCAGGTATAGGCGTTGTTGTCGGAGCCCACGCGCTTGAGCCGGCGGTCGAACTCGCCGAGGGCGAACTTGTGGGTGGTCTTGAACATCATGTGCTCAAGCAGGTGGCTGAGGCCAGTGATGCCCGGGCGCTCGAACTTGGAGCCCACGCGGTAGGCCACGTTGAAGTTGATCACCGGGGCGGTGCGGTTGACCTTGAGCAGCACCAGCAGGCCGTTATCAAGGCGGTACTCATGGACGCTGTCGGTGTAGGTGCTGTGGTGGGCTGCGCCGGCGGCCGCGTTCATGGACGAGGCAGTGTTCATTAGTGTTCCTTGCTTTGGACAGCGGCCTGGGGCCGCTGCTAAAAAGCATAGCGCAGGCGGCGCAAAGGCCATACTAGAATCTCTGCGTGCCCCAGCCCAGAAAAAAGGCCCTGCAGCAGCAGCGCGAGAAGGCGCCGCCCCCGGCCGCGCCAGCACCGGCTCAGTCGGTGGAGCAGCAGGCTGCGGCGGCAAAGCCCGCGGCTAAGGCTGCGCCACAGCCCGCGCTGAGCTGGAGCTACAACCCCTGGGTGGACTCCAGGGCGCGCGGCTGGAAGCGGCCACCGGTGGCCCTGGCCCTGCTGCTGCTGTGCTGCCTGATCGCCGCCTGGAGCCTGGCCGAGCGGCGGGTCTGGCAGGAGCTGCTGGCCTGGACCAGTGTTGGCATGGCGATCTCGATGGCCATGTGCGCGGCGCTGTTCCTGCCGGTGCAGTACCGCCTGGACGAGAAGGGTGTGACGGTCAGCTTTCTGCTGGTGCCCAGCTTCCGGCCCTGGGAGCATTACAGGAACTATTACGTCCATGACACCGGCGTGCACCTGACCACCATGCCGCAGCCCAGCCCGCTGGATGCCTTCCGCGGGCATTTCATCCAGTATGGGGGCGGCGATGGCCGGCGCGAGAAGATTGAGCCGTACCTTGCCGCGCATATAAAGAAGGAAGCGCCGGCCGGCTAGTGGGCAGCGGATCCCGGTTTGCTGCTAGGATAAGAAGCATCCCCGAGGGGTAGGATTGACAATGAGCACTATGGTTGACACCGGCCTGCTGATCAGCAGCCTGGACTACGTAACCGTCATGGTCAAGGACCAGGACGCCGCGCTGAACTTCTACACCGGAGTCCTCGGCTTTGAGCGCGTGGACGACGAGCAGTTCGGCTCGGGCCAGCGCTGGCTGACGGTCGGCCTGCCGGGCGCCCAGACCCGCATCGTGCTGTTCGCCGACCCGCACGCGCATGCCGACGAGGGCGGCTGCTGCGGCAGCGGCGGCTGCGGCTCCTGTGGCAGCGGTGTCGAATATGCCTGGACCGGCATGGTGATGCGCACCGAAGACATCAACGCGGCCTTCGAGAACCTGCAGGGCAAGGGCGTGACTTTCCTGCAGCCGCCGCAGGAGAAAAGCTGGGGCGTGATCGACGCGCTCTTCTCCGATCTGGACGGCAATGTCTTCAATCTGGTGCAGCGCAAGAAGTAGCTGAAAACTGCTGCAGCTATCGGAAGCACGCTGAGTGGATATAATTCTCAGATCACCCGCTGAAGGGAGAGGGAATGAGGACTGCTCAGCGTCGGATCCTGCCCGCTAATGCCCTGACCATTGAAAAGCGCCTGTATGGTGGCCTTGTGCTGGCCGCCTTGGTGCTTTTCTGCGCTGCCTGCGGCAGCGGGAGCGCGCCTGAACCTGCAAGAGGCGCGGACAGCATCGAGCTGCAGATCTATCCCGAAACCTTTGTGGCCGGCGGCAGCGCGGATTCCATCCGCCTGCGCGAGACGGCCGCCTCCCGCAGTGAGGGCCTGCGGCTGCGCAACTTCGTGCTGGAGGCCCGGGGGGCGCGGGAGCTGAAAGCCCTGGCCTTCAGGCTGGAGTTCGACCCGCAGCGCTTTAGCCCGGTTTCAGCGGACCCGGTGAGCCAGCCGGGAAGCGCCGATGAGCTGCTGAGCCTGGAGCTGGGTGCCGAGCCGGGGGTCTTTGAAGCCGCGCAGATGCTGGTGCGTCCGCAGGATAAACCCGGCCGGGGTATCAGCGGCGACACTGTGCTGTACCGCTTCAGCTTCGCCGAGCGAGCCCAGGCTGCGGCTGTGCGCCGGGCCAGCGCGGTCCCGCAGAGCGACGATGCCCGAAGCAGTCTGGTGTTCAATCCCGTCGGCCCGCAGCTTGAATGGCGCCTCTTCAACCCTGGCGACTACAGCCAGGACGGACAGGTGCTGGCCTCTGACCTGACCCCGATCGGCATCCACTTCAACGAAGACGTTCCTGCCGGCACTGACCCTGACGGCCGCGACGAGAACAGCGTGCAGGATGTGATCGACGGCAACAATGACGGCACGGTTGCGGTGGCTGACCTGACCGCGATTGGACTTAACTTCCAGAACAAGATTCTCAGTTACAACATTTATCGCAGCAGCGATCCTCTCGATGTGCCAAGCAGTAATGACGGACCAAATGGACCAGGCACAGTCACCGTGGCGAATGTGCTGATGTCCCAGTCAAGCGGAAGCGCAGGCACGGAAAGGGTCTTCTTTGACTTCGGTCTTGCCGGAGACCCGGAAGGCGCGATTTACTGGGTACGGCCTAACGACGGGGTCAGTGACGGCACCCCCAGTACTGCTGTGCTGGGTGCCAACGAAGCCAATGAGGATCCCCTGGCCAGCCTGGAGGCGGATGTGCTCAGCGGCCTTGCGCCGTTGACGGTGAATTTTGATGCCTCAGCCACTGTCGATGATGGGCCCTTCTCTGAACTCAGCTTCAGCTGGGACTTTGACGGCGATGGCAGCTTTGATGACGCAAGTGGGAACACAGCGCAGATCCAGCACACCTACGAGAGCGCCGGGTCTTTCGAGCCGCTGGTCAGGGTTGAGGATTCCGAACAGGGTGTTGGAACCGCCAGTATAGAAATCATAGTCAGCGTGCCCGGAAATTTGCCGCCTGTGGCAGACCTGGTGCTGTCGGCCCCGGATAACCAGGTACCTGCGCTGGTTTCGATGGACGCCGGCAACAGCGTCGACCCAGACGGGAGTATCGTTGAGTACCGCTTCGACTACGATTCTGACGGCCGCTTCGAGCGCACTCTTCCAGGCAATGTAGACCCGATTCTGCAGCTCAACATGGGGGTTTCGGGCCTGCTTGAGGTCACTGTCCAGGTCGTGGATGATCAGGGAGGCGTTGACGAGGCCACCGCAAGCGTGAGCATATTCAACGGCTTCTCACCGGCAATTGTCGCGAACACCGGGAAGATCCAGCCCGTGGATATTGCCGCCGGCGCATTCAATCGCAGCCCCAGCAGCAGCAGCCGCTTCCTGGCTGCCTGGATGGACTCGGGCCAGCAACTTTTCCATGCGATCTCAGAGGACTCCAGTGCTAACAATTGGCGCGATCCGGTCCTGGTCACTGAAGAGGGCTGTGAACTTGAACATGCTTCCCTTCACCTGGGTGTGATCGGCGGTGTCCCGGTAATTGCGTATATCGATGAGGTGACCGGCAACCGACTGCGCTATGTCCGAGCGGTGGATGCCGACGGGCAGATCTGGGGCAGCCCGCTGATCGTTACATCCGGCAGCCGCTTCCGCTCGCCAAGCCTGCGGATTGTGGACGGTTTCCCGGCGATTGCATATTTTTCTGAGGCCGCCACACCAACCGGCAACGCCACGGCATTCTTTGTACGCGCACGCAACAGCAATGGCACTGGCTCCTGGGATCCGCCGGTAACGATTGACAGCGGTCTGGAACGGGTGGAGAACGTGCCCACTCCAAGGATCCAGCTGCTCTTCGCCAGTGGCGATGACGAGCCGGCCATTCTGTTCAACAGCTCGGGCTTGTTCAGAGAGAGGGCTGACAACAAGCGTGGAAGCGACTGGGATGGAGGCGTGTCGTCATGTGTAGTGGAGGACGTGCTCGGCTTTTCCTTCCAGTTCGAATCGGGAGACGAGGGAGTTGGCGCTGTAGTCGTGCGTAACCCCGATACGAATGTGCGAACTGTCTCAGCCTCGCATCCAACCAACGTCTTTGGCGCATTCAGCAACCTCTTTCCTGCGGATGACCTGGTGGATTCGTCAACCGGAATAGGATCCTTGATTGAATTCCGCCGCAAGGGCGGAATCTGCACACTGGTTTACTTTGACGCAGTGGACAAGGTGCTGAAATATGTCGAGTCCACGGATGACAGCGGCGAAGATTACAATACGCCCATGGTCGTCGACTTTGTCGACAGCGGCATTTTCGATATGGGTGTGCTGAACGGCAAGACGATTATTGTCTACTTTGACGCTGCTGAACGGAGGATCAAATCGTCCACCTTCTAGCCCGTCAGCAGCGTATGGCAGCCGCCGCAGGATAGAATCCGGCATGCGCAATACCCGCTTCGGGCTGGCTGGCCTCGTGCTTGCTTTGCTGCTGCTGTGCAGCGGCTGCTTTGATGTGAACGAGGACGTCACCGTTCGCTCTGACCTCTCCGGCATCTATGCCCTCAAGCTGACCATGCCGGAGCGCCTGGCGGCGATGGGCGAGATGCTGCCCGGCGAGCACTCCGGCGGCGACCCTGAGCGCAACTTCGAGGAGCTGAAGTCCCGTCTGGAGCAGGAGAAGTTCATCGAGAGCGCAACAGTCAGCTCGGCCACCGAGGGCTCGGTGCGTTTCTACAGCATCGAGATCCGCGCCAGGGATATGCGCAAGCTGAGTGAGTACTTCGCCGCGCAGACTGAGGCAGAGACCGGCGGGCCCTTCAAGCTGAGCTACAAGCTGGAGCGCCAGGGCTTTGGCAAGTTCCGCTTCACCCGCGAGCTGAACTTCAACGCCATGGAAGGCATGGGTATGCCGGACGTGGGCGCAGGCGGCGCTGCCGAAGAAGGGGACACAGCGGAAAGCGCCGCGTCTGAGGGGACGCAGGCCGATGCCTCTGCCGCTCAGACGGACAGCTCTGCGGAAGGCGTGCGCAGCCTGAAGGACAAGGTGCTGGACCAGGGCCGCGACGCGCTGAGCCAGGGGATCGACCAGGGAATTGAGCAGGGCCGCAAGGCGCTGGGCGGACTGGGCGGCCTGCTTGGCGGCCTGATGGGAGATGCCCTGCTCAGTGAGCATTACTACACCGTGCGTTTCTATGCCAACGGCATCGAAAGCAATGATGCCGCCCCGCTGCCCGACGGCAAGGGTGTGGAATGGCGTATCCCGATGTCGGAGCTGGCTGGCCCCGGCGCGGCGCCCCGGACCCTGAGCGCCGACTTCAAGGCCATCGGAATCTCCGGCGCGGCCATGCTGATGCTGACTCTGCTGGTGATGTTCCTCACCGCGGGACTTGTCATCGGCATTGCTGTGACCGGGGCGCGGAGACGGCGCAGGGCGGCGGACAGCAAGCCGGCGGCCTAGTTCCTTCCGCGGCGCCAGCCTGCTATATTTCAAGCCGTGAAGACCCTGCTGAGAAACACGCTTCCGCCGCTGCTGCTGATCGGCCCGCTGGCGCTGTTCTGCGCCTACATGGCATCTGACACCACTAAGAACGCGCCGCAGTTCTACCGCGACAGCCTGCTTTATCCGCAGCTTTTCTGCGCACTCAGCCTGGGCATACTGGTCTTCGCGCTGTATCGCCTGCCCCGGGCGCAGGCGATGTATGGCTTCCTGATCGGCACGGTGGTGGGCGGCACCATCGCCGTCGGCACCGGCATGTTCGGCATGATGATGCTGGCCTTCAGCGGCGACGCGGGCATGGACAAGGCGGCCGAAGTGCTGCCGGCCACGCTGAGCATCTTCGCCGCGCTGGTGCTGGGGCCGCTGGTTATGGGGGCTGGCCTCGGCGCACTGATCGGCCAGAACATCTCGCGCCCGGCGCCGCAGGTCCAGCCGGGAGGCCCGGCGTGAGCCAGGCGGATACCGGTGGCCCTTCCGGCCTGCTGCGCTATCCCTGGCTATCCGCGCTGCTGTGCGTGGTGCCCTGGCTTTACATCGCCTGGAACTTCTGGAGCGATACGGCTGGGCAGGCTTATGTGCCGGGCGAAGAGGCGCGGCGCTTCGCCCTGGTGTATGTACTGGCGGGCCTTTGCGTCGCCGCTCTTGCCTACCTGATCCTGCTGCCGCGGCGCGGCTTCGGGCCGCGGATCGGCGCGGTGGCGGGTTCCTGCTGCGCCTGGCCGCTGGCCTTCTTCGGCGCGGTCTTCGGCTTCATGCTGCTGATGCTGCTTGGCGTTAACGGCAATGAACAGCAGCAGCTGCAGGCCAAGTGGGCCTATACCTGGAGCGTCATCGCCAGCCTCGCCGTGCCGCAGATCATCCTGATCCTGCTGGGCAGCATGATCGGCGGCGCCTTTGTGAAGCGCCAGGCAGGCGGCGAATAGATGGACTCGCTGGGCCTGCTGCTGAACTCCGCCGCCAGCCTTGGCACTCTGGCCGCGGCGCTGCTGGCCTGGCAGTCGATCCTGCTATTGCGGCGGGAGCTGGAGACCTCCGACCGCTTCAAGCGCGCCGACCTGATCAACGAACTCACCCGCGCCTTTTATGACGACGAAGACCTGGTCAACCACTTTCTGCACCTCAGCTACAGCCCGGACTACCGCTTTGACATCGCGCGCTTTGAGGGCACCCACGGCCAGCCCAATGTCGAGCATGTCCAGCTGGCGCGGCGCGAGGACCGCCTGACCAGCGAGCTGCTGGACCTGCTGAACAGCGTCTGCTTCTATGTTGAGCAGCGCATGCTGACGGCGGAAGAGATCGCCTCCACCGGCCTGGGCTATGTCATCGCGCGGGTCTGGCGGCACGGCGCCGTGCAACAGTACATCGCCTGGGTCGACCAGCCCAATCCCGGCTCAAGCGCACAGGCCAGCGCCTTCGCCCATTTCCGAAGGCACGCGCCGGCGATCACGCTGCTGAAGTATCCTGTCTCACAGAAGCATCAGCGCGGCTAATCGACGATCGACTACTGTCAGCGTGGGCCGTGCTAGTATCTTGGATCTGCTCTTTCAGGAGTCCATGATGCTGACCTTCGCCTCCATCATCACAGTTAACGTCACCGATCAGCAGGCCGCGCTGGCATTCTACCGAGACAAGCTGGGCTTTGAAGTGCGCGATGACGCGGAGTTCATGCCCGGTGCGCGCTGGGTTACGGTCGCCCCACCAGGCGCGCAGACCAGCTTTTCGCTGTGGCCGCTGTCCGGGCCAGGGCCCGAAGGCCGCACAGCCGGCGGCTTCAAGGGTCTCAGCTTCGCCTGCGACAACGCCCAGGCGACCCACGACGATTTTGCCGCCAAGGGTATTACCATCACCCAGGCGCCGCAGATGATGCCCTGGGGCCTGCAGTTCATGTTCGCCGACCAGGATGGCAATGTGTTTAACGTGGTTGGTCCCGGCGGGACGATGTAGGCTGTCGTCACTGCACCTAGAATGGTGCCGATGGACTTCTCCCCAGCCGAGCCTGCCGATGTCGTGCCAGCGCTGCCAGAACTTGCCTCGCAGACGCATGCGTCGTTATCATCTGGCCCCCCCGCCATCCTCGTAGAGCGCCTGACCAAGAAATACGACAAGCTGACGGCTGTTGACGACATCAGCTTTATGGTGCCGCGTGGGGAGTTCTTCGGCTTTCTTGGCCCCAACGGCGCGGGTAAGTCCACCACCATCCGCGTGCTCTGCGGCCTGGCCCGCGCGGACTACCAGCGGATCCAGATCGCCGGCCGCGACCTGCGCTCGGAGCCGCTGGGGGTGAAGGCCTCGATCGGCGTGATGCTGGAAGAGCCGGTGCTTTATGAGCGCCTCTCGGCGCGTGAGCACCTGCGTTTCACCGGCCAGCTCTACGGACTTTCGGAGGCCGCGGCCAGCGCGCGCTCAGAGGAGCTGCTGAGCCTGCTGGCGATGGCCGACTATGCCGACCGCATGATAGTGGACTACAGCCAGGGCATGCGCAAGAAGACCGCCCTGGCCTGCGCCATGATCCACCGCCCGCCGGTGATGTTCCTTGACGAGCCCTTCAACGGCATCGACACGGTCAGCGCGCGGCAGATCAAGGACCTGCTGCGGCGGCGGGTGGAACAGGAAGGTGTGACGATCCTCTTCTCCAGCCATGTGATGGAAGTGGTGGAGAAGCTCTGCACCGGCGTAGCGATCATCCACAAGGGCCGCATCGTTCTCTCCGACACGATGGCCGGTCTGCGCGCGCGCCCGGGCTTCAGCAGCATGGAGGACCTGTTCATCAGCGCAGTCGGCGAGCAGCATCTGGTGGGCAGCGAAGACGCCAGCTGGCTGGGCTGATCCCGCAGGGGCGGCTGCACGCGCTCAACAGGCTGAGTTCCCTTCCCTTTCGGGGCCAGGAGCCGAAGTCTCCGAGGCTGCCAGTCCTGAGGACTTCAGCTCCTGGGCTTCCAGCGCGTCAGCTCCGTGGCTGTCCAGTTCCTCAAGCTCAAAGTTCCCCTGCAGCAGGTCAATCAGTGCCTCACGCTTGGCCGCTATGCGGACGGCTTCCCGCAGGCCCAGCCAGAGGTAAGCCGCGGCGAAGCCACAGCCCCAGAAGTTGAACAGGTTGATCTCAAGCCCGCTGGCCTTGAGATCGGTGAAGAGCTGAGCGGCCCACTCAAAGGCTCCGGGAAATGGACTGTCCGGCAAGTTGAAATAGCGCAGCACAACAATGGTCGCTGAAGAAAGCAGAATCACAGCGACATAGATAAGCAGCCACTTGAGCATCCACAAGCCACAGCCTGTGAGCATCTGCGCCGTGGGGTCCCTGGCTTCGCCTGGCGCTTCATTTGCTGATGCGCTCGACTCCTTCCAGCCCAGATCCTGCTTGATCAGGTCGAAGTTCGCCAGCAGGTCGCTGAAACGGCGCTGCAGGCTGCCGGGGCTTTCGGTCCGGCGGCGGTCCTTCAGGCCCAGCAGCTTAGTTTTGTCCTCGTTCGCGCTGGCGCGATCCTTGCCCAGCGATGGCAGGCGCTGGTAAGCCTCGTCGCTGAGCAGCAGCTCCAGCACCGGAGTCTCAAGCAGAAAGCGGCGATTCTCTTTGTATGCGCTGGATCGCTCCCCATCCAGCACGCGCTGATGAGTACGAAGAAAGACGATCACGCCGAGCAGGCCGCTAATGGCGGGCCAGATCCAGGCCGTTGGAGGAAAAGTGATCGGTTCTTCGGGACCCAGGAGAAGCGTCTCCAGCGGAGTCCCGCGCAGCATGGCCCAGTGAAAGGTAAATGCGGCGCCGGCGATAAAGGAGAGAAAGAAGCCAGCGACTTTGGCGCCCAGAACCTGCTGGCGCGCATCAGCCTGCAGGCGGCGATACAGCTCAGTACTGAAGCTCTTCAATACTGCAATGATAAACGCCTGCCGCTGTCGCCAGCCCGCAGCAGCGCTCAGCCCCAGCCCAGGCCGTCGCCGCTTTCCTGGCGGCTGTCCTCAGGGGCTTCGGCCTTAGGAGCGGCCGGGCCCTCCTGATCCAGCAGGCCCAGGCTGCGCGCGGCGGCGGCCGGGTCGGGATTGTAGGTGGATAGTCCTGACAGCACATCCAGCAGGGCGAAGCGGATCCCGGCCGGCTCAGCGCCGCTGCCGGCCACGCCGATGGAGATGCCGACCAGCACAAGGCTGACGAAGACGTTTGAGACCCAGTAGCTTCCGGCGGCCCGCAGCAAAACTTCAGTGTCAGCGCCGAGGCGCTCAGGGAGGAGCACAGCAAAGAGGAGCACATAAGCTGCCAGCGGCGCCCCCAGCAGGACCAGCATCCAGGCCGGCAGGGGCTGTCGTGGCGGCCGCTGCCAGCCGATGTCATCCAGCAGGAGCGGATAGGAACGCAGGAAGTCGCGGATGCGGCGGTCAAAGCCGTCCTGCCGCGGTCCCGGCTCACGAGTGTGCGTTTCAACCCATGTCTCGGCCATGCCAACCGGCCCGCTGCTGTGTTCCGGACTGCGGCCCAGAGATGGCAGGCGCTCATAGGCCTCTTCACTGAGCAGTTTTTCAAGCAGCATGCCGTCCAGCAGGACCGAGCGCGTGTGGTCATAGTGAAGCTGATATGAGGACACGCTCTCGAGGCTGGAGAGATGCAGGCCCAGCCAGACACCCGCCGCGATGCCGATGATGACCAACACGATCTGCCAGGCCTGCGGATCGCTTTGCAGCGGGCTGAGCCACTTCAGCGGGACAAAGAGCCAGCCACCGGCCAGAGCGCAGAAGAAAATGCACAGGCCGCGGGCGAGTCGTACAGCATCCACAGCAGAGCGGCGCACCTGTTCCAGTGTGTGGTTCGCTGCTTTCTGCGTGACCATGGGTGAATACTAGCACTGCAGCAGGCAGCGCTAGCCCCAGCCCAGGCCGTCGCTGCTGCCCGGGTCATGGCCCTGCAGGGCGGCTAGCTGGTCCTGCATGTCGTCATAGCCGGCGCTGTAGTCGCGGCCGTCAAGCAGGTCCGCCAGGGTCAGGCGCTTGTAGCCGTCCAGCACGGAGCCCATCGCCCCGATGATGCCCATGCAGGCCAGGCCCAGGGGCGTCAGCAGGTGCAGGAAGAGCCACAGACCCGCCGGCTCGAGCTCCGCCGGCAGGTGGATGAGCGGCTCGCGGCTGTGCTTGCCGGGCAGGAAGAGCAGGCCTGCTGTGGCCAGCAGCATGGGCAGGACCACCAGCACGTTCATCTGGGCCCTGAAACCGGGCGGCAGGATGCTGTGGCCCAGCTCCTCACTAACCCTTCGCATAGAGGTGGCCAGATCGCTCATGCGGCGGTTGAAGTTGTCGGCGCCCGGCCCGGGCTTGCGCCAGGGATAGAAGACAAGACTGAAGCGGCGGCGGCGGTTGTCCGGGATCCCGAGGTACCTGAGCTGCTCATAGGCGTAAGGGTCAAGCACGCGCTCCAGCAGCATGCCATCGGTCAGAGCGCTGTGGATTGAGTTGTAGCAGGGGCCGCGCCACTGCGCCTGAACCGCTGTGCCAAGCAGGAAGCCGAAGACAAAGCCCAGTAGCACTCCGCCCAGGCCCAGCATGGCCAGGTTGCTGTCCAGCATGCCGTTCACGAAATAGTCCGCGCCGCCAAAGGCGAAGCCGCCGGCGAGAGCGAAGAGCATTCCGCTGCCGACCTTGCCGCTGCCGAGGCGATTGCGGCCGCTCTGGCGCAGGCGTTCGATGGTCACCGCAGGCGGGATATGCCGGGACACCGCCATATTATGCGTGGCAGCGGCGGCGGCGGGAATAATAAGGTGCAATGAGCGACTGGAGATTTCTGGTCCTGATCCTGCTCAGCCTTGCGCTGGGCGCCTGCAGCGCGCGGCCGGGCAGCACTGAGCCGCCAGCCGGCCCGAATGGCGGGCTGCCAGGCATAGATGAGCTGGACAGCCTGCGCGCGGCCAGCTCAGGCGACAGCCTCAGCCTGGACCCGTTGCAGACCTTGGATTCAGCCAACGCCAGCCCGGCGGGCAACGCGCTTAGCTTGAGCGCCCCGGCGGATGCCATAGCCTGGGCGCTGTATCGCATTGACCCGGCCAGCCTGTCGCAGCCGGATGCTCTGCCGCTCAGCATTCAGCTCAGCGGCAGCGGCAGCCTGAGCCTGCTGCTGGCGGACTTTGCTACGCGGCGCTGGAGCTTTGCCGCCGCTCTTGAAGCAGGGCAGGCCGCCGGCGATTTCAGCCTGCTCAGCCAGCCATTGTCAGCGCAGGGCTTTGCCTACTTCGCTGTAGCCGTGCCTGCCGGGGCCAGCGGCCAGATCGAGGGGCTGGAACTGAGCTACACCGTTCCGTCCGGCACCTTCTACGTCGCGCCGCCCCAACAGGGCGGGGATGACGCCAACCCCGGCAGCGCTGAGCAGCCCTGGGCCACCCTGCAGTTTGCCGCAGACCAGGCAGCGCCGGGCGCCTTGATCATCGTGCGGCCGGGGAGTTATGAGGCCTTTAAGATCCGCAATGGCGGCCAGCCCGCCGCGCCGGTGATCTTCCGCGCCGAGCCCGGAGCTGTAATCACAGAGCCGCAGGAAGGGCACATCGCCGGGATTGAGATCAGCGATGCGTCTGTGATCTGCGAGTACGTCCATGTTGAGGGCTTTGAAGTTCTCAGCGCCGGCGACGTTGGAATCTATGTCGCCGCTGTGGCGCTTGAAGCAGAGCCGCGGCGCGGCATCGTGCTGCGCAGCAACCGCTGCGGCGGCCTCGGCTCAACCGGAATCTGGCTGCTGAGCACTGCCGGAGCGCTACTGGAGGAAAACCGCTGCCTGGACTGCGGCCAGGCCGGCATCGCAGTGGGTGAAGAGCGCCAGGGCCTGACACTGCGCGGGAACATCTGCGATGGCAACGGCGAGTCCGGGATAGTCTTTGACGGCGGCAGCGCTGAGAGCGGGACGGCCGTGCTGGTGGAAGGCAATATCTGCTCAAACAACGGGGTGAGCGATTCAAACAGCGGCGGCCTGTACATCCGCGACCTGCGGCAGTCCATCATCCGCAACAACCTGCTTTACCGCAACGGTCAGGGGATACTGCTGAGCAGCGAGGGCGGGTCAGAGGCCAGCGGCAATCTGATCGTCAACAACACTGTCTTTCAGGATGCCGATGGCGGCACCTGTGTGCAACTGCGCTCCGGCAGCAGCGGCAACCTGCTGTTCAACAACATCCTGCTGCACGACACGAACGCGGCTCCGGCGCTGGAGATAGACAACATCAGCCTGCCGGGCTTCCAGAGCGACTACAACATTGTCTCCAACCTGATCGTCACCGAGGAACAGGGCGAACTGACCCTGGCCCAGTGGCAGGCCCTGGGCCTGCGCGACGAGCATTCGCGCCTGGGCAACAGCTTCAACCTCTTCACCAGCACAGTTGAAGACAACTATCGCCTGGCGATGGGGGCCCTGGCGCTGGAAAGCGCGCTGGCTGACTTCGCGCCGCTGGCCGACATTGAAGGCACCAGCCGGCCGCAGGGCGCGGTGCCGGATATCGGCTGCTATGAAAAGGCCGGCCCCTAGGCCGGCCTGATTTACAGCAGGGTGATCAGCGCCGCGGCGCTGGGTTCGCGGCCTCAGGCCGCCCCGGGCACCGAGGCTTCCTCTGCCTCGGCAGCGCCTTCCTGCGACTTCTGCCACTTGCCGCAGTGATGGCAGAAGACACTGTCGCGCACGAGGATGCCGTCGCAGTCGCTGCAGCGCGGGCCGCTGCGCCATTCGAAGACCAGGCGCAGGTTGTGGTGGCAGGCGTTGCACATCTTGGGCTGCTCGTGCTGGATGTTCGGGTTGCCGCAGAAGGGGCAGACCAGCGCATGCTCGATGGGCATGTGCTCGCTGTTCTGGGCCGCGCTGTCGCCGCTGGCCAGACTGGCCGCCGCGCCGCCGGAAGTGGCAAGCGGCAGGGAGTATTCAAGGTTCTCGAAGACCGGCATTTCCTGGTCAATCTCAAAGATGCCGGCGTTGCGCATGGCGATGGCGGCGATCTTGGCCGCTGTAGCCACCAGCAGGGGCACGATCAGCCCGCCCAGCAGGGCCGGGAAAAGGCCGGCCAGGCCGTCAAAGAGCGGGCCGGTGAGGGACAACATCAGGACCGCCACCAGGGAGTAGACGGCGTAGGGGCCGCAGACATAAACAGCGTCGTTGCTGCGGCGGGTGATCATCACCACGATCAGAAAACCCAGCAGCAGGCTGGCAATGCCGATCCACAGGTCGCCCTGGACGATCACCGTGGCCTGGTCCTGGCCGAAGTTCGCGGTGGAGGCGACGCTCTGGGGCATGCCGGTCGGCAGCAGGTGCCGGCCAATCAGACCGACAGGCGGCAGGTGGCCAAAGGCGTCCACATAAGCCGGCTCGCTGTAGGGCCAGGGTGAGATGCTGTCGCCGCTGCGGATCTCAAAGGCAAAGCTGAGCATGCCGGTGAGCAGCAGGGGGATCCAGGCCAGGGCCCACATGGCAGGGCGGAAGAACTGGCCCAGGGCCAGGTCGCCGGCGCCGGAGTCGACAACAATGTCCGGCTCGCGCTCGGAGGCGGGAATCTCGGCAGCGGCAGGGGCTTCGGCGGCGAGCTGGGTCTCGGGTCCGCTGGACTGGGTCAGTTCAGAGCTGTTCGCCGGATTAACCGCGAACCAGTCCAGGTTATGTTCAGCCGCCTGTTCCGCCGCTGGCGGATCAGCCTTTCCATTTGTGCTGCCGGCCTGCCCTACACCAGGAGGCAGCTTAGACGGTCCTTCAGCATCAGCCCACATCCGGGCACCTCGCTATACACCGGCGGCCAAGGCCACCGGCCGGTTTACCGTCCACCCGTCCCTGTCAAACACAACTCAGCATCCACAACGGCCGTCCCCCACACCGGCGCACCGCGCCAGCTGCTTCGTTGCCAAACCGCTGTGTCCTCACAAAGTGAGACGAACAACTAAACATTATGTTACTAGAAAGTGAAGCAGGCTGCAACAAGGGCTGTTGATATATTGCTTAAGCGCGAATGAGCAGCGCCGATACAGGCTCAGGCGGCCGGCGGCAGAAGGGCCGGGCGCCCGCAGCCGGACTATTGCGCCAATATGGCTTTACATCAGCCTTTCGTGCTATAATCCGCCTTTAATAGGAAGGGCGACCTTCCCGCTTTGCCGGGCGCACCGCCTCCGGAGCGCAGGCAGGGGCCATCAGACTTAGGAGGAGATGGAATGATGAGGACCGAGCATGGGCTGCTGGGCCGTCTGTGCATTGGCGCTGCAGGCATCGCTGCCACAGTGCTCCTCGCCGCGCCGCTGACGGCGCAGGCGCAGGTGGTGCCTGGCACTCTCGATCCCTACGAGCTGGCGCCGAAGAACGTGCACCTTTATCCGGTCAGCCTTGATGCGCGCGTGCCCTTCCAGTACGTCCCGCCGATCTTCGCCCCGCGCCCGATGTGGCGTGGCGCCCTGACCGCGCAGGAGCTGTACGGCATCGCGCCGCACAACTGGACCGTGCAGGAGATCCCGGATTCCACCGCGCTGGTGGCCTGGGGCACCGTCCACAAGGGCAAGAAGAACAAGACTCAGACCGTGGTCAAGGAAGCCGCCAACCAGCAGGAATTCCTGATCGTGCCTCCGGCCGGCCTGGGTTCCAGCGACTTCATGTATGTGAAGACCAGCATGCGCTGGGTGCCCAAGAGCGCCGACAGCGAGATTTCCGAGATGCTGGAGCGCGAGCTGATCACTGAGCCCGGCCCCCGCGTTAACTCGCTGGCCGAGGAGCTGACGGTTTCGCAGCTGATGTACAACTACGAGCGCGTTGAAGACGTGGCTGACATGCAGCCGCGCATTCATCCCTCCCTGTCGGATGAGCTGGCCACCAACTACTGGCCGGTGGATCAGATCTACTTCGCCTACAGCGGCTGGCGCCGTGATCCGCAGCGCCTGCGCACCGCCGGCGACTTCATCCCGCAGTGGTTCACCTTCGAGGGCAAGCTGCTGGCGACCAAGAAGGCCTCCAACGGCTGGTACCTGCTGCGCGTGGACTGCCAGGGCTACAACCCCTGGTACCCGCACGAGGTGACCAAGAACATCATGCGCAAGCTGATCGCCCGTTCCTTCGATGAGTTCGTTGAGCCGACCCGCTACTACGATGTTGAGCTGCCGATGGATGGCAAGGAATGGCATCGTCAGGGCAGCGGCGAGATGCGTCCTCACGACACCCGCAAGCGCGCCGGCACCGGCAGCGCTGGCCAGGGCTCCTACTAGGCCCGGGGCTGGGAAACCAGCCGCTTAAACAGAAGCTCAAGGGCGGGGGAAACCCCGCCCTTTTCTTTGGGTCTGGACTGAAACAAGCGCGCCTTCCATGTCGGCGCGCAGCGAGCAGGGCTGGATGAGAGGCATGAGGGCGTACAAGCAAAACGCCTCCCTGGGGAGGCGCATCTGTCTGGTAGACATGAAGTCTACCCCGGCCACTGGCGCCAGCGCCTAAAATCAGCAGGTGGATAGCCGCCCCGCCGCACATGCTTACCGCCCGCCCAGCCCGGCGCACTGGCTGGCCCTGTGCTGGCACTATGCCCTGCAGCGCCTGAAGATGGACCTGGCCTACCGCGGCGATTACCTCTTCGCCATGTTCACCAGCCTGCTTTACACCTGCCTGCAGCTCTTCTTCCTCTGGGCGCTGTTCAGCCGGGTGCCGCAGGTGCACGGCTGGACCCTGGAGGGCATGATCCTGCTCTTTGGCTTCAGCCAGGTCTCCTTCGGCTGGTTTTCCGTGGGCTTCTTTGAGCTGGTCAACCAGCTCTCGGACTACTACATCCTGGAGGGCCACCTGGACCGGCCGCTGCTGCGCCCGGCCCCGCCGCTGCTGCAGCTGATCATGGAGAACCTCAGCCTGCGCGAGCTGCATATCGTGGTCAAGGGCACGGCCATCGTCTGGTGGGCCCTGGGCCAGCTGGAGCAGCCGGTGGCGATGGCGCCCTGGGTCTTCCTGGCCATGCAGGGCCTTGGCATCCTTGGCGCGGTCGTTTACGCCGGCGTCTTCCTGGCCATCGCCTCGCTGAGTTTCTGGGTCAAGGACCGCGTCGGCCTGGTCAACCCGCTCTTTTCGGTATCTGAAGCGGCGCGCTACCCGTTGACGATCTATGACCACTGGGTGCAGGTGCTCTTCACCGTGGTGGTGCCCTTCGGCTTCGCCGCCTTCTACCCGGCGCTCTATTTCACCGAGCCGGAGAGCTGGCGGCGCTGGCTGCTGCTGGGCCCGCTGATTGCGGCCGTCACCATGGGCTTTGGCATCCTGGTCTTCAGCGGCGGCCTGAAGCGCTATGAGAGCTCTGGAACCTGAATTGAGGCACTCAGCCGGAAATCGATGTATCCGCGACAGTTAATTTTGCAGTCCTGAGACTTTAATGGACTTTCAAGCAGGCAAGTGGCAGGCAAAGAAAAAGCCTCCGCTCCCGCGGAGGCCGCTGTAGGGGGAATAATAGCTGGCCGACTGCAATTGGTTTTACAGTCACTAATACAGACCAGCGTAAACCCTCCGGGTTCCCGAAATCGGGAAGAATTTCTGAGTGTTTTCGGCGCAGAACTGCGCGATTCGAAGCTCAGCCCAGGGGGCTGAATCAGGCTGGCCCGAGGGCGAGACTGGGGGACAGCACATCCAGCACGGAGTGCTCAATTCCCGCCAGAACTTCCAGCGCCGCCGCCCCCGCGCCGGCCGCTTGCATCTGGCTGCGCGTCTGAGCCGCCCCGCTCAGCAGGCGCTGAGCCTCGCCATAGGCAAAGCCCAGGCTCCCCAGCGCGCTGAGGTGGCTGCGCAGCTCTGCCGCCGCGCCCTGCTCGGCCGCGCTGCCAGGCTGTTCAGCGCAGGCGCTCTGATAGGCATCCACCAGCTTCGCCGTCAGCTCCGGGGCTTCCAGGTGCGCGTGGATCACCGGCAGGGTGATCCGGCCTTCCTTGATGTCGTTCATCGCCGGCTTGCCGGTGGCAGCGGGGTCGAGGGTGAGATCCAGCAGGTCGTCCACAACCTGGAAGGCCAGGCCGAGCTGCTTGCCATAGTCGCGGGCCAGGCCGTGCAGGGGCTCGCCAGCGCCGCCCAGATAGGCGCCCATCTGGCTGACCAGGGCGAAGAGGCTGCCGGTCTTCAGGTAGATCACGTCGTAGTATTTCTCGACCGAGAGATCGAGGTTGTTGCGGTTGACCACTTCCTCGATCACGCCGAGGCCCAGCTCGCGGCTGGCGGCGAACATCAGCTCCAGCAGGCGGAAGTCGCGCTCGCTGGTGACAGCCTCGAAGACCAGGGCCAGCAGATAGTCGCCCACGACCACCGCGATCTCATTGCCGAAGCGGCTGGAGAGCGTCAGCTTGCCGCGGCGTGTCTCCGCCTCGTCGATCACGTCGTCGTGGATCAGGGTGGCGGTGTGCAGCAGCTCACAGCAGGCGGCGCAGTTGACGAAGGACTCGTACCTGCCGCTGTCGCCAAGCGAGGCCATGTTGATCAGCAGGCGCGGGCGCAGCAGCTTGCCGCGGCTCTGGCCGACCTCAGCGATATAGCGGGTGACGATGCCCTCACTGCCGGCGACGATGGCCTCCATGCGCTCGCCGACGTGCTGAAGCTGGTCCTGGACTGAATGTGCGGCGCTCATGCGCCCTCCGTGGTCATTACCCGTTCAGGATAGCATGCAGCTTCTGGCGCAGGGGGTGGCGGGCCTTGCCGCCCGGCCCAGTCACCAGCAGGAAGACCTTGCCGTCCTCGGCCCGCAGCCAGACCTGCGTGAAGCCGATGTAGAGCGTGAAGGCGACACCGAGGATCATGCAGATCCAGCCGAAGTAGAGCACCGGCTTGCCGGGGTCACGGTTGTACTGGAAGATGCTGTAGTTGTCGATGCGCTCACTCATACGGCACTCGGCCATGCGGCCGCCGGCCATCGCGCTGAAGCCCTTCTCGGTGTCAATGATCTGGCTGCCCATGTACTGGCCCGAGGCGGCGTCATAGAAGCTGGCGATGGTCAGCGGGCCGATATAGCGGGTCTTCTTGCCGTCCTCGTAAAGGTCGCCGGCCTTGACCGCGTCGAAGCGGAAGTTCATCGGCGAGGTCTCCACGCCCCGTGGCAGCACCGCCACCATGTCGCCGCCTTCCTGGGGCAGCAGCCACTGGCTGGAGGACTCGTCCCAGATGGCTACACCCATCGGGGTCAGGGTGCTGAGCTGGTCAGCGATGATGCGGTAGTCCTTCGCCTCACCTTCCTGGCCGGCCCAGGAAACGGAGAGATAGCCGTCCTGCTGGTAGCCGCTTTGGTAGAGGATCAGCTTCTCGACCACCAGGGGGTGGTTGACCTTGACTTCCTTGGTAACGGTGCGGCCCTTGAAGGTGCCGGTCAGGTCGCTGACGTAGTCGCGCACGAAGTAGCGGTAGTAGGGCCACAGCTCCTCGGGCGTGTTCTTGCGCATCTCGCTGGGCACTTCGATCTTCCAGTCGTAGTCGATGCGGAAGTTCTTCTGGTCCAGTTCGTAGTTCAGCGGGGCCATCAGCTTGAGCAGGGGCTGAATGTAGGAGACCTTGCCCTCCGAGCGGTCCAGCGTGAGCACCGATGTTTCGCCGTCTGCCAGGCGCACGTTGCCCTGGCTGCCGGTGGCCTTGCCATAGATACCGCCGCCCAGCAGCACCAGGATCGCGAAGTGCAGCAGTACCAGGGCCCACTTCTTCAGGAAGCCCTTGTCGGCATAAAGGCAGGCCGCGCCGGAATGCTCACCGCGGGCCACGCGGAAACCCTGGGCCTGCAGCTCGGCCGCGGCCTTTTCCAGGGCGGCATCCGCGCCGTCCTCAGCGGCATAGAAGACCGCGCGCTTGTTGTTGGCGAAGAAACTCTGGCCTCGGGCGGCGGGCGGGCTCTTCCAGAGGCTGACCGTGCTGCGGTAGCGGACGATATTGCAGACCACCGCGCTGACGCAGAGCCAGATCAGCAAGGCGTTGAAGTACCAGGTGAAATAGACGCGGTCCAGCCCGAAGTTATGGATGACGCGGTAGCGCAGGTCGCCATACTTCTGCAGCATGAACTCGTCAAAGCTCAGGCCCATGGGGGGCTGGGCCAGGTGCACCTGCGGGATCATCGTGCCGACGGCGTTGAGAATCGCCAGCGCCAGCATGACCCAGATCGCGGTGGGCAGGCTGTTAAGTTCACGCCAGAGGAAGCGCCCGACAAGGGCAAGAGGTCCCGGCGATGCAGCGGGGGCTGGGGCAGCAGCAGGTTCAGCGCTCATCGTGCATCCATGTCCTGGGGCTCGTCAGCCTTATGCGCCGGCGGGCTGGGGACGTTCATCTTGCCGGCAGCGCCCTTCAATGCATCGCGTACTGGTGTACCAAGCACTTCCTCGGCATCCGCGGCCTGTCCCTCGGACAGGTCGCCCTTGGGCACCGGAAGGAAGAGCATCACCAGGAAGAAGAGCATCGGCATGGCCATGATGCTCAGGCCGATGATGTCCTTCTGCACGTTGGCCGCGCCCATGGTGTAGGCGTGGATCGAGTTCAGGCTGAAGACGTTGTCCAGCATGTTGACGCCCTGGAAGGTTATCAGGACGACGGTGAAGCCCAGGCAGGACAGCACCGCCGAGCGGTAGCCCAGCCAGCCGGGGCGGTGGCGCAGGTGCAGGTAAATGATGTAGACAAACCATGTGCCAAGGGCCCAGGTCTCCTTGGGATCCCAGCCCCAGTAGCGGCCCCAGGCCGCGTCGGCCCAGAAGGCGCCAAGAGCGATGCCCAGGGTGATCACCGGCACTCCAACCAGGATGATGCGGTTGCTGAGCTCGTCAAGGCTGCGCAGGCTGAGCTTGTCGCCGAAGGTCTTGATCGGCATCCAGCCCTTAACCCGCACCAGATAAAGCAGGCCGAAGACCGCCGCCAGCGCGAAGGCGCTGTAGGAGATGAACATGGCGGTGATGTGGAAGACCAGCCAGTAGCTCTTCAGCGAAGGCATCAGCTCACGCGGGTCAGGTCCCATGGACTTGGCGGCGAAGCCCAGCGCGGCCAGTGGCACTATCAGGGCGAAGACGCCGTAGAGCCGGGTCTTGAAGAGCTTTATCTCCAGAATGAAGTAGAGGAGGGTGACCAGCCAGGCGAAGTAGCTGGTGGCCTCGTACATATTGGTGGCGGGCAGCAGGAAGCCCTTGTGCTGATGGTAGTAGAAAAGCCCGCGGCTGACCAGGAACAGGGTATGCAGCACCCAGCCAAGCCCCAGGGTGATCACGGCCAGCCGTCCCATCCATTCCTTGCGGACAAAGAAGGCGTGGACTGCATAGAAGAGGTAGGCGACGAAGTAGCCAATCATCGCGTAGTCTTTGATCTGCAGGCCGACTTCTGTACTGGCTAATCCGCTAACCGTGCCAAGCTCACTCATACTTCCTCCGGATGGCCGTACTGGATTAATCCACATCCGGCTCGACCATCATCCCACCACGTCACTGGCTGGCTGATACTAGCATAGGACGCATATTGTGAATAAATTCACGTTACAGTGGCCGGTTAAATTTCGGCCAGTCCAATTAAATGCACTTAATCATCAGCACAGCTAAGACTGCGCGCCCTAGACTGGATTCTCGAAGACGCCTATCTGACAGCGACGGGTCGCTGATCGGCGTTTCGGGGGAGGAAAGCGGAAAGTGTCCGCTGCACGTGCTTTGTCGACTGGTCTGGCCCCGGGGCGGCGCTTTGACGCAATCATTCCCTTTGTAGTCCTTGCCTCAGTACTGATGCTGGTCGTCCCTCTCCCCGCCATGCTTATCGACCTGCTCATGATTATCTCCATAGCCTCCGGCGTGGTAATCATGATGCTGACGATGTACATCCGCAAGGCGCTGGACTTCAGCATCTTCCCTTCACTGATCCTCTTCACCACGCTTTTCAGGCTTTTCCTTAACGTGGCCACGACCCGCAGCATTCTCTCCAAGGGCGAGGCCGGGCACGTGGTGGATACCTTTGCCCACTTCGTCACCGGCGGCAACGCTGTGGTCGGCCTCGTTATCTTCATCATCATTGTCATCGTGAACTTCGTGGTCATCACGCACGGCGCCCAGCGCATCGGCGAGGTGGCGGCGCGCTTCACCCTCGACGCCCTGCCCGGCAAGCAGCTTTCTGTGGACGCCGACCTGAACGCCGGCATCATCACGGAGCAGGAAGCCCGGGCGCGGCGCAAGGAACTGGAGCAGGAGGCCGAGTACTTCGGCGCCATGGACGGTGCGGGCCGCTTTGTCCAGCGCGACGCCATGGCCGGCATCATCCTGATCCTGGTCAACATTGGCGCCGGCTTTGTGATCGGCATGATGCAGCTCGGCATGGAAGCAGGGGAAGCGCTGAAGCACTTCACCCAGCTCACCGTCGGTGACGGCCTGGTGGCCAACATCCCGGCGATCCTGATTTCCACCGCCACCGGCATCATGGTCACCAAGGCCGCGTCAGAAGACACCGTGGGCACAGCCATCGTGCGCCAGCTCACCAGCCAGTGGCGCGCCCTGGCGATCAGCGCCGGCTTCATGTTCTTCATCAGCCTGGTGCCCGGCATGCCCAAGCTGCTGCTCTGGGGCGTCAGCGCTGGTCTGGCCTATGTGGCCCTGATGCAGAAGCGCAGCGAGGAAGGCGGCGGCGAACTGGCTGAAGCCAGCGCGGCGGCCGGCGCCGGTGCTGCTCCGGCCGGGCCGGGAGCTGCGGCGCCTGCGTCCCCGGGCGCGCCGGCGGATGCCGCCCTCAGCCCTGAGCAGCGGGCCAAGGAAAACCTCAAGCAGCTGCTCAGTGTGGACCTGCTGGAGCTGGAGATTGGCTACGGCCTGATCCCGCTGGTGGATGCCTCGCAGGGCGGCGACCTGCTGGAACGCATCAATAACCTGCGCAAACAGGTGGCGATCAGCCTGGGCTTTATCGTGCCCCCGCTGCGCATCCGTGACAACATCACCCTGCGCCCGGGCGAGTACAACCTGAAGATCAAGGGCAGCGTGGTGGCCAGAGGCGAGCTGCTGATGGACCGCTACCTGGCGATGAACCCGATGGGGGAGGAAGCCAGCCTGGAGGGCGTGAAGGTTCGTGAACCGGCCTTTGGCATCGATGCCTGGTGGATCACCCCGGACCAGCGCGCCCGCGCGGAGATGGCCGGCTTCACTGTGGTGGACAGCGCGACCGTGCTGACCACGCATGTAACCGAGCTGATCCGCAACCACGCCCACGAGCTGCTGACCCGCCAGGCGGTACAGGAGCTGCTGGATCTGCTTAAGGAACGCATGCCGGCCCTGGTCAGCGAGCTGATCCCAGACCGTCTGGGAGCCGGCGACGTCCAGCGCGTGCTGCAGCTGCTGCTCAAGGAAAAGGTCTCGATCCGCAACCTGGGCCTGATCCTGGAGACGCTCAGCGACTACGCCCCGACCAGCCGCGATCCGGAGGTGCTTGGCGAGTATGTGCGCCTGGCCCTGGGACGCCAGATCGTGGCGGACTATGCCGACCCCGAAGGCGGCCTGACGGTCATCACCCTGGATCCGCGGATCGAGGAGCGGGTGGCCGGCAGCCTGCAGACGACGACCACTGGCGTGATCCCGGTCCTGCCGCCGCCCTATCTGAGCAAGCTGGTTGAGAACTCGACGAAGCTGGTGCAGCAGGCCGCGGCCATGGGCCTCACCCCCGTGTTCCTGGTGAGCCCGCGCATCCGGCCTTATCTGCGCAAGCTGCTGGAGAAGCTCTTTAAGGGAGTTGTGGTGCTGAGTTACGGCGAGATCGCCGGCGAAGTTGAGCTGAAGACCCTGGGGACGGTTGAGAACCCTGACGCCAAGCCGGCCTAGTGCCGGGTGCCGCTGGTAACGGCGATCAGCCGGAAGGCCGGTCTGTGGATAAGTCATTGACAGTGTGGGTAACTGAGTTAAGACACTTTAATGATCCGCGCCGGAAGGGCTGAGGGACAGTTTGGAGGAAGAGAGGACGACTGGATGGCTACGCGGGTGAAAAGGTATGAGGCGCCGCTGGAGCAGTTCGATGCTCTGCTCGCGCGCATAGAGACCGAGATGGGGCCGGATGCCCGGCTGGAAACCCGCGAGTTCCGCCGCGGCAGCGTGATGGGCATGGGCGGCACGCGGATGGTGGAGGTGATTGCCTCTGTCACCGTGGATGTGATGCCGCCCTCTGCCCCCCGCAATGCCCGCGGCCCCGCGCCCATGGGCGAGCCGGCCGGACTGGGCGGCCGCAGCGGCGAACCGCGCTGGGCCCGTCCGGGGATCAGCATCCAGGCGGATGACGCCGCGCTGCCGCAGGCCAGTCAGCCCCAGCCCGCAGTCACCGCAGCGCAGCATGAGCGCAGCCCTGGCAACAGTGCGCATCCCGGCCTGCTGCCCGCCCCACGCCTCGCCCCGCTGCTGAGTGACTACCAGGGCGGCGAGCAGCGCCGCCAGCCGGCGCAGCCCCAGCCCCCCGCCGCAGACAGCAGGCTGGAGCAGCAGTTCGCCAACCTCAAGCGCGAGCTTTCTCGCCTGCAGTCTGACCCGGGCAGCGGGACACAGCTGCAGCAGCCGCGCCAGGTAGCCAGCCAGCGGCAGCCGCAGCAGGAGATTGAAGACCTGCGGGCGACAGTGGCCGAGCTATCCGCCTCCATCCGTCAGCTTCAGGCGGAGAAGAGCGCGGCGCTGAAGGCCAGCGCCTCCACCGAGACGGTGCTGGAAAGCGGCGTCGCTGATGCAGCCCTGCGCAGCGGCCAAGGCCGCCTGGTCAGCCAGGGCGGTGGCCCGGCCACGGTATCCAGAAGCATTGCCCAGCCGCCCCAGCGGCCTGCTGACGCAGAACCGCCGATGACTGACTGGCTGGCTGAAGACAGCGTGGCCCAGGCGTCGCAGTTGTCCGCCCCGGGGAGTGCCGTGCTGAGCGACGAGGATGCAGAGGCCAACAACCTGTGGGAACTTGTGGAGCCGGTCAAGGCACCGCTCTTTGAGCAGGCACCCGGCGCCCTCGCCGCGGCAGCATCGGATGAGGAGCTCAGCCTGCCGCAGCTGCCCTCAATGACCCAGCCCGGCGATGGTGACGACAGCGCCAGACAGGTGGGGCAGATCAAGCACAATGCCTATCTGCGGCTCCTGAACTCAAACATTGACTCTGACAACGCCATGCAGCTGGTTGAGCGTGCGGCGACCCAGCTTGGCAACCACATGCGCTTTGATGACGCGCGCCCTGAGCTGGTAGAAGAGGCGCTGCTGACCGAGATCCAGGGCGAGATCTGCCGCGACATCCTGATCGGCGGGGGGATCGAGCTGCGCGGCGGCCTGCCGGGCCGCGTGGTGGCTCTGGTGGGACCGACGGGTGTAGGCAAGACCACCTGCATTGCCAAGCTGGCGGCGCACTTCGCCTTCCAGCGCGGTCGCTCGGTGGGCCTGGTCAGCCTGGACACCTATCGCATCGCCGCGGCCGAGCAGCTCAAGACCTATGCCGAGATAATGGGCCTGCCGATCCAGGTGGTTTACAGCGCGGACGAACTGGACAGCGCGCTGCAGGCTTCGCGCGCGCGCCATGAGCTGACGCTGGTGGATACAGCCGGTGCGAGCCCCCTTGGCGGCAAGCAGCTGCTTGAGCTGGGCAAGGCTTTCAGCCTGCACAGCCCGGACGAAGTGCACCTGGTCCTTTCGGCCACCACGAAGGCCGATGACCTGCGTCTTTTGCTGGAAAACTTCCGCATGCTGAACTACTCACGTCTGATTTTGAGCAAACTCGACGAAACAAGGGGCCTTGGAGCCCTTTACAACGTGAACCGCTACGCCAGCGCGCCGATAAGTTACTTCGCGGTGGGGCAAGGCGTGCCCGAAGACCTCCGCGTGGCCGAGCTGGATTTTATCCAGCACTGGGTCACGACGGGGGCCGTGAAGTAAGCACTCTCCCCCTCGCGCTGAGAGTGGCGGCGGCTTGGCACACCCCGAGCCGCCGCTGGCTCACGGCCGTCCGCTTTGCGGCGGTCGAAGCAGGGAGGCGGAATGCAGGCGACAGAAAAGAAAAAAGGCGTTCTGGTCGTTGATGACAGCGCGTTCATGCGCAAGGTCCTCAGCGAGATCATCAGCTCATCGGACGAGTTTGCCCTGATTGACACCGCCAGCAATGGCGAAGATGCACTGGCCAAGCTGCGCCAGCATGGTGACAGCGTGGAGCTGGTCACCCTGGACGTGGAGATGCCGCGCATGGATGGCCTGAGCTGCCTGCGGCAGATGATGGCCGAATCGCCGCGCCGGGTGGTGATGGTCTCCAGCCTGACCACCGAAGGCGCTGCCGAAACCATTGAGGCCCTGGAGGCCGGGGCGATCGACTTCCTGGCCAAGCCCGGCGGCAATGCCATTTCCCTGAACTTCAAGGAGTCCAGCACCGAGCTTTTGCGCATCCTGCGCTCGGCGGCGATGAGCCGCATCCCGGCGCGCGGTGAGACCATTCGCCGTCCGGCCCCGCGGGCGCGTGTTGAGACCATCAGCCCGGTGCGCGCCGCCGCCAGCGCTGTGGGCGCGGCAAGCAGGATCGTGGCAGTGGCTTCATCCACCGGCGGCCCCAAGGCCCTGGCCAGCTTTATCCCGCAGCTGCCGGACAAGTTCCGCGCCGCGATGCTGGTGGTCCAGCACATGCCGGCCACCTTCACCAAGCTGCTGGCCGAGCGTCTGGACAAGTCCAGCGCCATCCGGGTCAAGGAAGCTGAAGAAGGAGATGTGCTGGAAGCCGGCACCTGCCTGATCGCGCCGGGCGGATTCCACACGGAGGTCACCCCCAGTCTCAGCATCCACCTGACAAAGGACCCGCCGGTGGGCGGGCTCAGGCCCTGTGCCGATATCACTTTCAGGACCCTGGCCAATGCGGCCGGCAGCCACGTGATGGGTGTCGTGCTGACGGGTATGGGCAGCGATGGTACGGAGGGCTGCAAGGCCCTGCGGGCCAAGGGGGCGCAGGTGGTGCTGGCGGAGAGCCGCCAGACCGCCACCATCTGGGGCATGCCGCGCAGTGTTGTTGAGCACGGCGTTGCCGACAGGGAAGTACCGATTGATGACATGGCCGCCGCTGTTGTAGAGGCGCTCGGCCGCATTTAGCCGCTAGTCCGGCCTGGAGGAAAGATGTCCGCTCTGGCAAGCCGTCAGACTGTTACTGAAGCGACACGCAGCGAGGCTGTGTCAGCGCCTATGCAGGCGCAGGCCAGCTTTGACCTGCTGGTGGTTTTCCGCCTGGTCGGCCAGTGCTTCGGCCTGATGGCCAGCAATGTCCGAGAGATCATCAACATCAGCACAACTACCAGGGTGCCGAACACGGCGGCGCATATCGAAGGCGTGGTCAATCTACGCGGACGCATCGTGCCCGTGTTCAACCTGCAGCGCAAGCTGGCGCTGCAGCAGGCCGATTCACACCAGCCCGCAGCCCTGCCGGAGCCAGAAGAGCAGGAGGCGGGCAGCCACCCGCGCCGCACGGTGATGGTGGTGGAGGAAGACGGCGCGCTCTGCGGCCTGCTGGTTGAAGAGGTCACGGATGTAGTGAAGATCTCAGCGGAGAGCGTCAACACAGCCGCCAGCCGGATCGAAAGGCCCGGCAGCGGTTATGTGTTGGGCACGGTCACTCTGGAAGGTGGCAGGCTGGCGACTTTGCTGAGCCTGGAAGCGCTGCTGGCGGATTAAGCGCCGGCTGCGACGGAGGGAATCAAATGGAAGTCACGACGGAATACCTTTCCGAACTGCAGATGGACACCATCCGCGAGATCAGCAACATCGGCATGGGACATGCCGCCACAGCGCTCTCGCAGATGATCGGCCGGCCGGTGAACATCACCGTCCCTGAGGCGCGCATCATCACCGTGATGGATATCCCGACCCTCGCCGGCGGTGAGGATATGGAAGTGGCGGCGGTTTATCTGCAGGTTATGGGCCAGGCTCGTGGCCACATCATGCTGCTCTTCCCTCTGGACTCGGCGCACCATCTGATCAGCATGCTGGCCCCCGGAATGGAGCTACGGCTGCCTGATGACGAGATGGCCCGCTCGGCCATCCAGGAGATCGGCAATATCCTGGGCGGCAGCTTCCTGCGTTCACTGGCCGAGCTGACCCAGCTGGCGATGCTGCCAAGTGTGCCGGGTGTGGCGGTGGACTACGCGGGCAGCATCCTGGGCTATCTGGCGACCAGCCTGTCGCAGTTCGAGGAGCGCCTCGTGACGGTCCGCACAGACTTTGAGCTTGAAACAGAGCGCCTTGAGGGCCACTGTGTGTTTATTCCTGAGGAAGGTGCGCTGAACACCATCCTTGAATCGCTGGGCATGGGAGGCTAAGTTGCCCCTTTTGCGTGCGGGTATGGCGGAAATCGTGGTCGGCCAGAGCGGCGATACCCTTCAGGCTCTGGGCCTGGGAAGCTGCATCGGCCTGCTGATGGTGGACAAGGTCAGCCATATCGGCGGCATGGTGCATATCATGCTGCCCTCAAGCAACATTGCCATGAAGGGAGAGCAGCCGCCGGGCAAGTTCGCCGATACCGGCGTTACCGAGCTGCTCAAGCGCATCACGGCCAGCGGCGCCCTGAAGACGCGGCTGCAGGTGAAGATGGCCGGCGGGGCTGACATGTTCTCGGTCCCCGGCTCCGAGTCCCGCCTTGGCGTGGGCCAGCGCAACATCGAAGCGGTGGATGCCGAGCTGAAGAAGCTGGGCCTGCGCGTGGACGCCCGGCACGTGGGCGGCAATACCGGCCGTACTTTTGAAGTTGACCTGGCGACCCTGAGCTCCTCGCTGCGGATGGCGGGCAAACCCCCGGTCGAGTTCTAGGCCCGCCGCGCTCCACTACACAACCTGACTGCTTCTCCGGCCCGCGGCCGGCGCTCAAGCACAGGCCTGATCTGCCGATAAAAGACTCATGGACCCCATGCTGCAGGCCGAATTTCAGTCACTGGAACGCCGGGTGCGGGCCTCGACGGCCCTGATCCTGGCGATGGTCTCCTTTGGCTGCACCTTTGGCCTGATGCTGCTGACGAGCCGTGAGCTGAACACACCGCAGCTTTTTTATCCCTGGCTGGTGGGGGGACTTTTCTACCTCGCCGGGGAGCTGCTGGGACTGGTCTGGTTCCGGGTGATGACCCGGCAGCTCATGGCGATGCAGGAAGCCCAGAAGCGCCAGCTTAAGGCGGCGGCATCTGGTCAGCAGGGCAGCAATGGTGTACATTTAGACGCGCATCAGCCTGTGCACGACATAGAGGTGGTGCAAGCTTAGGGGATAGGACGTGGTGGTTGTGAGTACGCCCTGGCAACAATACGGGAGAGGCGAGCGCCAGCCGGTAGTGGAACAGCTCTTGGCGCAGTTCGGACACCTGGTGGATTACCAGGTCCAGCGCATGCTGGTGGAGCTGCCGGCCAGTGTTGACCGCGATGACCTGCTCAGCGAGGCGCGCATCGGCCTGATCGACGCGATCAACCGTTACGACCCGGACAAGAACGTCAAGTTCGAGACTTACGCGAGCATCCGCATCAAGGGCGCGCTGGTGGATTACCTGCGCAAACTGGACTGGGCGCCGCGCAGCCTGCGCCAGAAGGCCCGTGAGATAGCCTCGGCCCAGAGTGCGCTGGAGCAGGAGTTCGGCCACAGCGCCTCGGAAGAGCAGATCGCCACGCGCCTTGGCATCGGCCTCGACAAGTACCGTGAGACCCTGTCCGACCTGTCGGTGCTGTCTGTCATGTCCTTCCGGGACATGGAGGACGACGAGGGCAATGAAGCGCAGATTCCCAGCTCCGGCGCCCAGCCGGTGGATGAGCTGACCCGTGGCGGCTTCACCCGCGCGCTGGCTGGCGGCATCAAGCGCCTGCCCGAACGCGAGCAGCAGGTACTGGAGCTGTACTACAACCGTGGTCTTTCACTGAAGGAAATCGGCCAGGTCCTCAGTCTCAGCGAATCGCGCATCTGCCAGATCCACAGCTCGGCGGTGGTACGGCTGCGCGGGATGCTCTCGGACTGGCGCGGGGAAATCTAGGCGGCAGGCGGCCGCCGGATCTGTTATCCTCTCGGGCCTGACCACGCGCGCTATGCGCGCCAGGGCTCAAGGAGGAGCATATGGTAGGTCCACTGGACAGTGTGAGCAGCCTGCTGCAAAGCGCGGTGCTGCATAGCCAGCTGCAAAGTGCGCAGCGTGAGGCGGAAATCAGCGATGCCCGCCGCCGCCAGGCAGCAAAAGCCGCCAAACGGGAAGAGCTGAAGCGGACCGGAGCGGTTGATCCTGTGCAGGGCAAGGTGATTGAAGAGCACCAGCCGGGCTCCGCACCACTGCCACCTTTGCCGGAGCGCCGCAGGGGGGCTGCTGAAGCCAGGGCTGACCCGGGCAGGATAGACGTACTGGTCTAGGCAGGCCGGAAGACGCCGCTTTCAGCTGCTTCCGACTGAGGCAATGCGGGCATTACTCGTCGTCTTCTTCCCAGTCCTCGTCTTCGTCGTCCCAGTCTTCGTCCTCGTCGTCGTCGTCCCAGTCCTCGTCCTCATCGTCCCAGTCCTCGTCATCGTCCTCATCGGTCGCAACGATGAAACTGTCCAGGCCAGCGAGCAGCTCACGCAGGCGCTCTTCCTCGCGGAGGGACACTTCGTTCTCTCTCGTTACCGGCTTGTTCTCAAACTCACTCATGACTCACTCCTTCCTGTGGAGAAAGCGCTGGAATAAGATTGCCAACCCCAGGGCCATGCAGTTCCTGGCTTCCGCCGCTCTGGTCCTGCACCAGAGGACAGACTTAAAGCGCTGCTTCAGAACTGCCTGACAAGCGCATACTATCACGGAGAATCAGCGGAGTGAAGCTGTTTTCCTATGCTTATTTTTTCCCCGCACAAGACCTTGACGGCACTGTTTCTCTCTGGTAATGAAGCGCCCCAAGCGTCGCAGAACATCCGTATTGAAAGCGTGACGAGACTGCTATGGAGTACTGAAGGGTGTTATCGCTTCGAAGTACAGAGCTGGACTGTATGCACCAGGTTCAGCCGGGCTCTGCTGCACCCAGGAGGACAGGCATCGGCGCCGCAAGGCGGGATTTTCGGAGTATCAGTACAAGAGCTTCAGCCCGCAGCGCGCGGCATCCAAACGCAAGAACGGGCCGCATCGCTGCGGCCCGTTAGTTTATGGCCGGTTCGAGGCAGCAGCCGGGGCTGCTACTTCTTGTTCTTGTGCCGCATACGACGGCGCAGCTTCTTGTACTTGTGGTTGCGAATTTTCTGGCGCTTGGCCTTACGTCCGTTCATAGCCCCGTAATTCCTGATAGAACTCTCCGCTGCCGGAGGGAGGGGGATTATATACCACGGCGGCCCGGCCTGCAAGCCGGCCTCTGCATCCAGGCTTAACCTCTTGAACAAGATTTAGCCCACCAGCTTTGTCCTGGGCCGTTAGAATCACTGGTCATGGCAGCTTTGTCTTATCTTGAGGTGACCCGGCTCAGCGGCGACGTCTTCATGGGCGGCCTGCTGACGGTGTCGGACATGGGTCTCCCCACGGAGTTTCATTACTCCGAGCCGCTCAAGCCCAGCAAGCTGCAGCTCAGCCTCTACGGCTCCACCATCGGGCGCTATCTGATGCTGGATGTTGTGGGCAAGGGCCTTGTTGAGGCCAGCGCAGCGCGCGGAGTGCCGGTGATCGTCGGGCATGGCGAGCTGCTGCCGCTGGCGACCCGGATCAAGCGCCCGATCTGCACCCTGTCACAGACGCACCTTGCCCCTCTGGGTGATGTGGGCGAGCTGCGCCAGGTGAACGGCACCGGCGCACCGGCACCGGCGGACACGGAGTTCATGGCCCAGCTTGGCGAGGTACAGAGCCCCTGGCAGGTGCGCATCTTTGACCGCGTTAACTTCCCCATCGACCAGCATCTCAAGGGCCTGTGCGACTGCGCCAAGCGCTTCGACCTGCTGGAACCGCTGCAGCGTGTGCGCCGCACACTGGAGCAGCTGCGCGGAGGCGGCGATGAGTGAACAGGGCGGGCGGCCACCCGAAAAACCAGAGCAGAATGAGGAGGAGCGGCAGTGGCTGGAGCTGCTGGAGAGCACCAGCCGCAAGGTTGAAAAGGCCACGCCGGAGCTGAGCCTGCTGCCTGAGGTGCCGGAAACCGAGGCGGATACGGATGCAGCGCCCGGCCAGGCGGATGCGGCACCGGCAGCCGAACCTTCGGCGCAGCGGAAGGTGGCCGCGGCCATGCAGCGCAGCGCCAGCGGCCTGGAGGAAGAGGCCATTGCGGCACAGGACCTGCGGGAGCTGCAGGAGCTGCTGAAGGTACGCAGCCTGCAGTTGCCGGCAGCCAGCGCCGAGCTGCGCAGCCTCTGCCTGGAGCTGCTCAGCCCGCAGCTGCATGAAGTCATGCTGACGCTCGCCGCACCGAAGACGCTGAAGCTGCGTCTGGTGCCGCTGCCGCAGAAAGCGCGAGTGCATAAGGTAGCGCCAGAGCTGAGCCGGCCGAAGCTGCATCACTCGCTGGAGCTGATCCAGCGCCAGCCCGTTAGGCGGCGGAGGCTTAACACCGCTGATCTGAACCCGGCAGAGCGCGAAGCCCTGGCGCGGGCGCTGCTTAAGCAGTTCGGCCAGGACGCGCGCAGCTATCTGCCGGTGGGGATATTCGCCCATGTCCCGCCGGAGCTGAAGGATGGCCTGCGACTGAGCAGCGATGGCAACTCGCTGGGCATTGTGCTGCCGCGCGGCTTTAACGCCGCGCGCGCCAGCAGCGGGCACTACTTAGTGCTGCTGCAGGAGCGCGAAAAGGAGCAGGCCGAAACACGGCGGATACTATTACGTCTGTGAAAGTTATGAACTACGCAGACCGGAAGGCTGCCCGCCAGCAGCCCCGCCGCCGCCTTATCCCTGGACTGCTGTCCCTGGCCGCAGTGGCTGTGGCCCTGCTGTGCAGCGGCTGTCCGCCCGCGGGCAAGAGCACCGGCAGTAACAGCACGGCCGGGGGCCAGGCCGCTTCCGGTGCTGGCAGCATGAAGGTGCAGCTGGTGTTCAGCGATCTGGGGCTGGAGGATGGCTACTTCGGCCGCCTGGCGGATGAAGCCCTCAGCGAGCTTGCCGACGCGGGCAGCATTGCCTACAGCACTGTGGGCACAAAACCCGAGGTGATGAAGGACGAGAGCGCCGGCGATGACGTGGGCCTGCCGCCGGGCTCATTTGGCATTGAGAACAAGGCTCTGACCCCGCTGCCGGGCATGATGACCCAGGCGGAGGCTGAGGCGGCGCTGCAGCAGGCCGCGGACTGCGAACTGCTGGTGCTCAGCGCGCCCTCGCTGGTCGCGCCCGCGCTGCAGCGTATCAGCGCTGGCGACATGAAGGCCGAGGCGATCCTGCTGCTGGACAACAACGGCTATAGCGCGCCTGCTGCCCCGGCAGTGCCGGTTTACAGCGTCAGCTATGACATCCGCCCGGTGGCATTTCTGACCGGCGTCGCCGCTGCGGCCTCAAGCAACACCGGCATGTTCATGGTTGTCGGCGCCAGCACGGACCCGCAGGCCAATGACTGGCTCGACGGTGTGGCCGCCGGAGCGAAGTACCGCACCAACGGCGCGCGGGTGGTTACCGGCATTGTGCAGGCCGGCGACGACGGCCTGGTTTCACCCGACGAGTTCCTGTCCATCTTCCAGGCCCTGCAGAGCAACGCCGGTGCGGGATTCCGCTGTAACCACTACATCCTCACTGCCGGCCGCGCGACCCCCAGCATCATGTACGCCTTGTCCAAAGAGCCGACGGACGGCTACTGCCTTGGCGGCTATGGCGATTTCCGTCCGGTCCGGCCGGCGCGCTTCGTGGGCTGCGCCCTGAAGCGGCCCGACAATGCTCTGCGGCATATCTTCAGCCATATCCAGGGCCCGGAAGACCTGCAGAAGCTGGCCGCCTGGAATGAGGCCACCGCGGCCAGTGAGGCCGCAGCGGAGGGCGCTGAGCCTGCTTCGACCGCACCGGCCGACAGCACTGCCGCCGCTGGCAGCATCAGCGTTGGCCTGGCCGAAGGCGCGGTCGACTTCACCGACTTTGACCTCTATGCGCGCTTCAACCCGGATGGCGATGACATCCAGGAAGCCGTTGAATCGGTCTATGCGGAGATCAAGTCCGGCGAGTTTGATTACCTGGAGATCATGCAGCAGTTCAAGGAGCTGGAGACGCGCTAGCCCGGCGGACTAGTCGCCAATCCTGCTGGTACCAAGGGCGAGCTCCAGGTCGAGCCCTTCCTTGCGGCAGCGCAGGTCCAGATACAGCAGGACCAGATAAGCGATCTGCAGCGCAGGGAAGAAGAGCCCGATGGCGCTGAAGAGCACCAGCGAGACGATCATCGACTCCGCCGGCGGGGTCTGGCTCATAAGCTGCAGCATGTCACCGCCGCCGTTGCGCAGCGACTGGCCCATGGCGATCAGCTCGGAGATGGTGCTGATGGTGCGGAAAATGCCGTTCTGGAAGAAGCCTACCGCAAAGAGATAGACAGTGATCAGGCCGAAGACGCGCCAGAAGTAGCCGCGGGTCAGCTCAAAGCTGCGCCGCAGGTACCAGGTGGCCTGGGCGAAGACGCTGCCCGGCGGAGCCTGCTCGCAGGACTGCACCGCGCCTATCAGGGCCGGGAAGAAGCGAAACCAGACCAGCCAGGTGGCGATGACGCCAAACCAGATCAGCAGCAGTGCGATGACCGCGGTCACAGCGGTGGCGCCGTCGTCGCCTGACTGGCTGAAGGCCAGCACCGGCAGAAGCAGAATCAGCGCCAGCAGCATGACCGGCATCGCAAAGAGGAATAGCGCGCCCTGGGTCGGCCAGTAGTTCCGGCGGGCATAGTCCAGCGCGCGGCTGATGCTCCAGGGCTCGTTGATCAAACCCTGGACTACCAGCTTGCTGCAGGTGAGGTAGGCCAGGGGCAGGGCCAGCAGGTAATAGACAGCCGCCAGCAGACCAAAGACCGCCAGTGGCAAAAGGTCGTCAAGGTACTTGCTGAAGAAGCTCCAGTCGGGTTCGGCCCCCGTGGTGCTGACGGATTGCAGGTCAACGCTGAGCTGCAGCAGCTTAAAGGAGAAGAAGGCCCCCAGCAGGTACATCGGAAACTCGGCCACCGCCATGGTCAAGAACATCGGCGCGAGGTTGGCCCGGTAGACGCGCAGGGCGAAATCAAAGAGCTGCTTCAGCTCAAGCGGCCGCAGGGCAAAGAAGTGCCGGTTATGGGTGGAAGCGGGTGCGCTGGCGCCGAGAAAGCTCACGGCTGAATCATGCAACAGCCGCGCGGCTAAGTCAAGCCGCGAAGCCTTCCGCCGGGGCGCGGGGCGCGCGAATCTCAGGCGCCAGCCGGGGCAGGGGCTATAACAGTTGCGTGGCGGCAGGCCCGGATGTGCAGGTGCTGGTGCTGGGCGGTGGCCCTGCCGGCGCGCGCGCGGCGCAGCGCCTGGCCAGCGCGGGTGCGGATGTCCTCATGCTGGAAGCCGAGGACTATGGCCGCAACAAGCTCTGCAGCGGGCTGCTGAACCATGAGGGCCAGGTAGCCCTGGGCTGCGAGCTGCCGCAAAGCGTACGGCGCGAGCCCTTCGAGCCGCGCCTGGAGTTCCACGACCTGGACAGCCGGCTGCGACGGCGCTACAGCCCGGGCTACTGGAATATGGACCGGCCGGCCTTTGATGCCTGGCTGTGTGACTGCGCGGCGGAGGCCGGCGTGCGCATTGAATACGGCCGCCGGGCCAGCCGCATCGAGTGCGGCCCCGCCGGGCCACAGGCGCGGGTGGGCAGTGATGTCATCAGCGCCCGCGTTGTACTTGACGCCACCGGCTGGCGGGCGCTGTCGCGCAAGCTCCTGGCGCCGCCTGAGCTGCGCTCTGCGCCGGTGGTGCACGCCTTCCAGGGCAGTGTGCATTGCGACCTGCCGGCGGATTCCATGTGGGCGCTTTTCGAATCTGACACCACACAATACTACGGCTGGCTGGTGCCCAAAGGCGCCGGCAGCTTCCTGCTTGGCGCCGGCTTCCCGCAGGGCGCGGACAGCACCCGGCGCGAAGGCGATGCCGCGCTGGAGAGCGACCCTGACCCCTGGAAGAAGCTCAGCTTTGTGGAGGCCAGTGTGGCCGCCGCAGCCGGTGAGGAGCTGCAGCATCTGGATGCCAAGCCCCTGGGCTGCCCCATCACCACCATCACCAGCACACAGCAGCTCTGGTGGGGCCGCGAGCTGGTCTTCCCGCTGGGCGAGGCCGCTGGCCTGGTCAGCCCTTCAAGCGGCGATGGCATTCACTTCGGCCTCGAGCAGGCCAACGCGCTGGCCGACGCACTCAGCAGCAGCGGGCTGCTTGAAGGGCGCAGCAGCGCGGGCTGCTCGGCGCAGGACAGTCATCAGGGCATGCTGAACCAGGTGCAGGCACGGCTGCGGCCCGCGCTGGCTGAGCTGCGATTCAACTGCATCAAGGCCTGGGTGGCGGCCCGGCCGGGGCCGCGGCGTCTCGCGGCGCAGTTCATGGGCCTGTATCTGCGCCGGCCGGTGGAGCAGCTTGCGCCTGTTGCAGTGCCTGCAGCCGAAGCGCAGTGACGCCAATTCCCGCGGCCCGGCTGCGCCGCTGCGGCATGCCCGGCTATAATCACTGCGGGAGGACGCGCAATGTTTATCCTCTGGACCATCCGCGGCTTCTTCATGAGCCTCTTTGGGCTCTGGACTCAGGACGAGTGGTTCTACTACAGCCGGACCGGCCTTGACCCGCGCCTGCCGGCTTATCAGCGCTGGGCGGTCAGGGTGCACGCCGAGGACAAGCTGCCTGACAGCGAGGCCGAGCGCCTGATGCCGGTCAAGAACCAGACTGTAATCCTTGAAGACAAGTACATGCTTACCGGCGAGGAAGTGTTGTTCTATTCCACCGACGCCGGCAAGATTGGCGCACTGGTGAGGAAGTACGAGGATGAGCTGCGCTCGCGCTCCTGCGGCGAGTTCTACTTCCGCAACATCAAGAACCGCCAGCTGGATTTCTTCCACAACTTCAAGGAGCCTTCCGAGCAGCCGCCGGAAGAAGCGGAGATCGACGAAGAGACCCGCCGCAACATGTTCAACCGCTAGCGAAGGTGGCCGGCTGTAACTACTGCAGCAGGCTCTCGCCATTCCAGCTTGCCGGGGCCTCAAGGCCCAGCAGCGCGAGAATGGTTGGCGCGATGTCGCACAGCGACCAGCCGCGGCGTCCCTCGGGAAAGGCCGCGCTGGCCTGCCCAGCCTCGGATGAATCACGCAGGGCCTGGAGCTGCCCGGCGCCGTCCTCGGACAGCAGCACCAGAGGGCTGTTGTTCATGCTGTGCTGAGTGTGCGGCGTACCGTCTGGGAAAGCCAGCACGTCACAGTTACCGTGGTCAGCGGTAACCAGGCAGGCGGTGTCGCGGCCCCAGGCGGCGGCATCCAGCACCTGGCCCAGGCAGGCATCCACGGCCTCGCAGGCCCGGATGCAGGCTTCCTTCACCCCGGTATGGCCCACCATGTCGCCGTTGGCGAAGTTCACCACATAGAGGTCATGCTGGCCTTCCCGCAGCGCGGCGCAGAGCTTCTGCGTGACTTCATACACGCTCATTTCGGGCTGCAGGTCGTAGGTCGCCACTTTGGGGCTTGGCACCAGAACGCGCTCCTCGCACGGCCAGGGAGCTTCCAGCCCGCCGTTGAAGAAGTAGGTCACATGGGCGTACTTCTCGGTTTCAGCACTCTTGTAGATACGGCCGCCGCAGGTCAGCGCCGCGCCGCTGCGGCTTACCAGCTCGGCCAGGGTGTCTTCAATGACCGTGTCATCCAGCAGCACTGGAAAGCTCTGGTCGTCGCTATAACGCTTCATGCTCAGCAGCGACAGAGCGGGCAGGGCGCCGCGCTCAAAGCCCTCGAACTCGCGGGCGGTCAGGGCCGTGACCAGCTGGCGCATGCGGTCGGCGCGGAAGTTGAAGCAGAGCACGAAGTCGCCGTCGCGCATGCCTTCATAGTTGCCAAGGATGGTTGGCGTGACGAACTCGTCGCCCTCCTCGCGCCGGCGGGCGAGGGCCATGGCCTCGCGCCAGTCCGGCTCGCGCGGGCCATCAGCGTGGACGATGGCGTCGTAGCCCTTTTTCACCCGCTCCCAGCGCTTGTCGCGGTCCATGGCGAAGTAGCGTCCCCCGAGGCTGGCGAAGCTGGCCTGTGGCGGCAGCCACTGCTCCGCGGCTTCGAAGTAGCGTTCGGCGATGCGCGGCTCCGTGTCGCGCCCGTCCAGCAGGGCATGCACTGCGATACGGCCTTCGGGGTTAACCCGAGCCGCTTCGGCCAGCAGGCCCCTGAGGTGCTCGATATGGCTGTGCACACCGCCGTCGGAGAAGAGGCCGATGCAGTGCAGGCTGCGGCCGCTGCCGCGCCACTGGCCCAGGAAGCTCTGCAGGGCGGCGTGCCCGGCCAGGCCCCCGGTGCTGATCAGGCGGCTGATGGCCAGCAGGTCCTGCCAGACTACGCGCCCGGCGCCTAGGTTCAGGTGCCCGACCTCTGAGTTGCCCATCTGGCCCTCGGTCAGGCCCACCGCCGTGCCATGCGGGATGAGCTGGGTATGCGGATAGTCGCGCCAGATGCGGTCCCAGTTGGGTGTCCTGGCCAGCTCGATCGCGCTGTGCTCACGGGCCTGCTGCGGGTCGGGCCAGCAGGGGTCACCGGTTGCGGCGAGGCCCCAGCCGTCAAGGATCAGCAGCAGCACGGGTTTGCTTTGAGTGGCCATGGCGATGGGATTGTAGACCCGGCTACAAGGTGTGGGAGAGTTGCCTCTCCCGGCCAGTTACCACGAGGAGGCCATTCGATTCCGGCTGCCAGTTCGTCGTTTGCCATCAAGTCAGAATAGTCCAGCGATTCAAACCTCTTCAGGAAGGGCTTGACGCGTTGTTCCACCTTGGCCTGGAACTCAAGCCGTCGCTGTGCAAGCCCGGCAAAGTAGTCCCAGCTTCCCGGTGCCCGCCAGCGATGCCTGTATTCGGAGTCATAGTGCAGATCGGCAACATAGGGACCGTCCTGGCCGCGCAGGCGCCGAAAGTACTCATCTGCGTTGCGCTGCAGATTGAAGGCCAGCGTCCGCTGGCGGCTGTCGTACATCTCGGGCGCGTAAAGCAGCAGGCTGTAAGCCGGTCGCGAGATGGCGACTAGCGCCGCGCTGGGACAGAACAGGCCGCCTTGCGGAGCCTGTCCCAGTGCGCAGGCCGCCTGATGCAGGCTGGTGAAACGAGCGACATTGCCATCCATATTGAATGCCAGCATGAAGTTCGCATTCACTGGCCCGAGCATTGCCAGCGGGGACTCGGTAATCCCATGCTGATAGGCTTCCACAAACAGCCCGCTATAGCTCGCGTCGATCATTAGCTCACCCTGCTCGAACTTCCGGAGCAGCAGCGAGACCGGGAAGTACTGCGGGCAATGCTGATCCTTTGCGCTGGCTGCTGCTTTCAGGTCCGCCTCGCAAAGCTCGAGCTCCCCATACTCGGACCAGTAACGCGCCCGCTGCAGATAGGGCCAGGACATCTGCGGCGCGGCATCAATACAGCGCTGCAGGTAGGCCAGCTCCTGCTTTTCCAGTCTTGCCATCAGTTCGATGATCGACTCGCCCTGCTCTGACCCTGTGCCATGAGCAGCGTCATCACCGGCATCCAGCTCCTCAATCCAAAGCTCGCGGCGCAGCTTATAAGCCAGACACAGGCTGTCGGCGGTTCCTGTTTCAAGCGCGGCGGCCCGCTCAAGGTACTCAATCGCGCGAGGTCTGGGGTCGGGTGTCAGATCCTCGGGCGTGGGCAGGAGGATCAGATTCATGTTCTCATCGAAGTCAAAAAGGATCGGGGTTTCCGGCTCGAACCACTCCCGGCGCAACAGGCACCAGGCCCGGAGCTGCCAGAACTCGAACTGCTCAGCATACTGCGGTTTGGTGTCAAGCAGAGCCTGTAACTTCTCGTCAGCGAGAGTAGCAGGGCAGATATTGCCGGCCGCGAACTCATAGAGCTGCCGGTCCATGATTTCCTCTTCAAGCAGCTCACAGTAGTCATCCAGCAGAGTGCTGCCACTGCTGATCCGTGGGTAGGGCAACCGCATCGGCAGGTCATAGCTCCAGGCCGGATCAGCGGCGAAGGCGGGGCTGAAAAGAGAAAGGACGAACAGGAAGAGGCCTAGTACGGCACAGATTTTGCGCATGTGCCAATGATATAGGACTGGTGCTCACTCGCCCTGGATCGGAATGCGCCGGCGACTGTGCTCCGCCTGGATCTCAGGCTCTTTGGCTGTCTCTGCAGGCCCGGCCACTGGGCCAGCCGGGCGCGCGACAGCCAGGCCCTGCTCGCCGACAGGCACAAGGCCGGCTTCGTTGCCGCGCATGACGGATTCAAAGCGCGCGCGGGCGGCCGGGTCGAGCTGGCTGAAGAGCTCGCGGGCCAGCTTGATCAGCTGCGCCTCGCGCTCGCGCAGACGCAGGATCAGCTCCACGCCGGCGAGGTTAACGCCCATCTGCTGTGTCAATACGGCAATCGCCTGCAGGCGCTCGACATCCTGCTGCGTATAGCGCCGGGTGCCGCCGGGGGTGCGCTCGGGCTGCAGCAGTCCCATCCGCTCATACTGGCGGATGGTCTGCTGGTGGAAGCCGGTGATCTCGGCCACCACACTTATGCTGTAAACAGCCCTTCTGCCGCTCACTTCCATTTGTCCAGACGGGGATTGCCCGGGTTGAGTTCCGCGAACTCGCGCAGCAGTTCACGGCTGCGCAGGTCCAGGTCCTGCGGGACTACGATCTCGATGCGCACCAGCATGTCGCCGCGTCCGCCGCTGCCGCGGTGCGGGAAGCCCTTGCCGCGCAGGCGCAGCTCCCGGCCGCTCTGGCTGCCGGCGGGCACCTTCAGCTGGACCCGGCCGTCAAGGGTCGGGATCTCGACGGTCGCCGAGAGCGCGGCCTCCACGAAGGTCACCGGCACGGTGAGATAAACGTTGTCGCCGCGGCGCTCAAACCAGGGATGCTCCTGCACGGTGATCTGCAGCAGCAGGTCCCCCGGCGGCCCGCCGTTGATGCCGGCTTCGCCCTGGCCCGCCACCCGGACCTTGTGGTTGTTATCGACGCCCGCGGGGATCCGGACCTTGATCTTGTCCCCGCCGCTGCGCTGCAGGGTCAGCTCTTTGCCCTGATAGGCTTCTTCAAAGCTGATCACCACATGGTGCTGACGGTCGGCACCCTTCTGGCGCACGTTGCCGCGGCTGCGGCCGGCGAAGGGCTGGTCCTGCCAGCTTTGGTGCGTGCCATAGCCCTGGTTGAAGAGCTGCTCGAAGATTCCGCTCATGTCCGGACCGCCGGGGCCGAAGCCGCCCTGGCCGCCAAAGCCGCTGCGTCCGCCGCCAAAGCCGCCCCCGCCGAAGTTGCGCATGAAGTCCTCAACCTGGCCCGGGTCGATGGGGTTGCCGTTCTGGTCGACGTACTGGTAGCGCTGTCCGCCGGAGGCGCTGCCCGGCCCCTGGGCCGAGCTGTCCGGCGCGCTGCCGCGGCCGCCGGCATTCACATAGGCCTGGTGGCCGACAGCGTCATAAAGCTCGCGCTTGCCCTTGTCGGAAAGCACTTCCCAGGCGGCCTGCAGCTCTTTGAACTTTGTCTCGGCCTGCACATCGCCGGGGTTGACATCCGGATGCAGCTTGCGCGCCAGCTTGCGGTAAGCCTTTTTCAGCTCCGCTTCGCTGGCGCCCTTGCTGACGCCCAGGATGTCGTAATAGGTCTTCATATGAGGTTACAGGTTACCGGGAACTGGGGACAGTAAAAGCTGCGTGCTCAGGTTCCTTCCATAACCTGTGACCTGTCCCCTGTCAGCTATGCAGGTTTCGCAACTCTGACCATCGCTGGTTTCAGCACAGTGCTGCCCAGGCGGTAGCCTTCGGTGTAGATCTCGACCACGGTTTCTTCGCTGACCTCGCTGCTTTCCTCCACGCTCAGGGCCTGGTGGATCTCGGGATTGTACTGCGCCGGGCAAGTGTTGATCTTCTCGATACCGTGCTTAAGCAGCGCGGCCTCGATCACCTTGACCGTACGGCGCAGGCCGTCCAGCAAAGGGTTCTCCCCATCCGGTGTGTTCTTGTACTGCGCAGAGGCCAGTGCCAGGCCGTCGAGGGCCGGGAATAGGCTCTCCAGCAGACCCTCGACGGCAAAGCGCCTGGCTTCTTCAACATCAATCGACACACGCTTGCGGTGGTTCTGGAACTCGGCCTGGGTGCGCTGGGCCAGCTCAAGATACTCTGCGGCCCTGGCCTGCCAGTGCTCGATCTGCTCGGCATCGGCGGCGCTGTCCGCATGCACCGGGCCGTCTGCGCTCAGCTCAGGGTCCTGGGCCGGGACTTCGGTGCTGACCTCCTCATTGCCGCCCAGATCCACCAGCCCCTCGCTCTGCGACTGCGCGGCGGCGGCTGTGTCGGCGGCGCCATCGCGGCTGGCGCGATGGTCTTCAACGATGATTCGGCGCTTGTCTTCCATAATCCCGGTTCCTGAAACTGTGTGGTGTTAACTTAAGCTCGAGGCTGTGCGCTGGGGGCCTTAGCCTTCGACGCTGACCTTGCGGGGCTTGACTTCCTCGGCCTTGGGCAGGGTCACCTGCAGCACGCCGTCGCGGTACTCGGCGCTGATGCCCTCGGCATTGACGTTCTTGGGCAGGCCGAAGCTGCGGTAGAAGGAGCCGTAGGAGCGCTCCACAAAGTGGTAGTTCTCGCTTTCGTCCTGCTTCTCGAAGCGGCGCTCGCCCTTGATGGTCAGGGTGCCGTTCTCCAGCTCGACGTGGATGTCTTCCTTGCTCATGCCGGGCAGCTCGGCCGCGACGATGAAGCTCTCGGCCGTCTCCCGGACATCCACCGCCGGAGCCCAGACGCTGATGCGGCCTTCACGGCTGCGCGCGGGGGTGAAGCCGGCGAACTCGTCAAAGAGCCGCTCGATCTCGCTGCGCAGGCTGCGGGCATCGCTTGTACGCATGATCCCAGTCATTTCTTTCTCCTCCTCATTGCGACCAGTATTGCAGGATGTAGTTGCCGGACCGCAACCGCAGCCGGACTTGTAGATGACCCGGCGGCCCTTCAGGGGCAGCGCCGCATAAGTACGAAGTGTGTGCATTGTTCTCCTGTGCCGCGCTCATGCGGCCCTGCGGCTCTGTCCCCGCCGCGGGGTGTTTGCTGCGCGCTGCGTGCGCGCAGGACCGGCGCTGCCAGGGCAGCGCAGCAAATCGTTTGATCGCTTTCTAGTGCGCCGCGGGCGCAGACTGCCCGTTGCAGTCCAGCTTGCCCGCAGCACCAAAATGCTGCAGCCAGGCCTGGTAGACCTGCTCCAGCTCCTCGCCCGGATCCAGGAAGTGGATCCGGTACCAGCGCTCGCCCTTCAGCACATGCCTGGCCAGGCACTCGCGCTCCGGGCCCTCATAGCGCTGGCCGGGGACACTGCTGTCCGGCCGCACATGGCTCATCAGGGCCGCGCGGGCATCCTGGGCCCGTCCGACAAAGTAGGGCGCTTCGACACGGTTGCTGTCGTGGGGCCGGCCATGGGCGAGGGCAAAGACCGCCGGGCGCGGGGCGACAAAACCGTCCACATTGAGCTCGCTGAGCACGCGCCAGTTGGTGACGGCCAGCTCCTCTTCCATCAGGGCCCAGGTGGCCTGGTAACGCTCGTGAATCTCCGCGCCGATCATGTCTGTTCTACTCCTGCCGTGACCCGCGGGTCCGGTTTACAGATACCAGTATTGTGACACGCTCACTAGTGCTGAAGGCTGAGTGCTGAGTGCTGAATCAAGGTAATCCGGAATTCAGCACTCAGCACTTGCACTCGGCACTATTCCTTGACTTCCGTATATTCCGCGTCCACCACGTCTTCGGCCCCGCCGGCGGCGCCATTGGCGCCGGCCTCAAAGCCGCTGTCCTGGCCAGCGGCGCCCGCCGCCTGCTGCTGCCCGCCGGCATCCTTGTACATATGCTCGGCGATGCGGTAGCTGGCCTGGGTCAGCACCTCGCTGGCCTCCTTGATCCGGCTGATGTCGGAGCCGCCCAGCGCCTCCTTCAGGTCGCTGAGTGCGCGCTCCACCTGGCTCTTCTCGGCCTCAGGGATCTTGTCGCCGTTTTCCTTGAGGGTTTTCTCCACCTGGTAGACCAGGCTGTCCGCGCGGTTGCGGGTCTCGACTTCCTCCAGGCGGCTCTTGTCCTCTTCGGCGTGGCGCTGGGCCTCTTCCACCATCCGGGACACGTCGCCCTTGTCGAGGGTGGTCGAGCCGGTGATGGTGATCTTCTGCTCCTTGCCGGTGGCCTGATCCTTGGCCGAGACATTCACAATGCCGTTGGCGTCGATGTCAAAGGTGACTTCGATCTTGGGCACGCCGCGCGGGGCGGGGGTAATGCCCTGCAGGTGGAACTTGCCCAGGCTCTTGTTGTACTGGGCCAGCTCGCGCTCGCCCTGCAGCACGTGCACCTCAACCTCGCTCTGGCCGTCAGCCGCGGTGGTGAAGGTCTCAGAACGCTTGGTCGGGATGGTCGTGTTGCGGTTGATCATCTTGGTGAATACGCCGCCGAGGGTCTCGATGCCGAGGGTCAGCGGTGTCACGTCCAGCAGCAGGATGTCCTTGACCTCGCCGGCCAGTACGCCGCCCTGGATCGCCGCGCCCACCGCGACGACTTCGTCGGGGTTAACGCTCTGGTTGGGCTGCTTGCCGGTCAGCTTGCGCACCAGCTCCTGCACCGCGGGGACGCGGGTGGAGCCGCCCACCAGCAGCACCTGGTCCAGGTCGTCGCTGGTGATGCCGGCGTCGGCCATGGCCTGCTTGGTCGGGCCGACGGTCTTCTCCAGCAGGTCGTGAATCAGCTCCTCGAACTTGGCCCGCGAGAGGTGCAGGTCAAGGTGCTTGGGGCCTTCAGCGTCCGCCGTGATGAAGGGCAGGTTGATATCCGTGCCGGCCGTGGAGGACAGCTCGATCTTGGCCTTCTCCGCGGCTTCCTTCAGGCGGCTCAGCGCCCGCACATCCTTGCGCAGATCGATGCCGTTTTCGCGCTGGAACTCTTCAGCGATCCAGTCGACGATCTTGTTGTCCAAGTCGTCGCCGCCAAGGAAGTTGTTGCCCGCGGTAGCCTTCACCTCAAACACGCCGTCGCCGAGCTCCAGCACGGAGACGTCGAAGGTTCCGCCGCCCAGGTCATAAACCAGGATCGTCTGCTCCTTGTCGCCCTTGTCGAGGCCATAGGCCAGGGCGGCGGCCGTGGGTTCGTTGATGATGCGCAGGACTTCCAGACCGGCGATCTTGCCGGCGTCCTTGGTGGCCTGGCGCTGGGCATCCTCGAAGTAAGCCGGCACGGTGATCACCGCCTGGGTGATCTGCTCGCCGGTATAGGCCTCGGCATCGCGCTTGAGCTTCTGCAGGATCATCGCGCTGATTTCCTGCGGCGTGTAGTCCTTGGCGTCAATGTTGACCTTGTAGTCGCGGCCCATGTGGCGCTTGATGCTGTAGATCGTGCGCTCGGGCGCCGTGACCATCTGGCGCTTGGCGGCCACGCCGACGACGCGTTCGCCGTCCTTCTTGATGTGGACGACACTAGGGGTGGTGCGGCCGCCTTCCTTGTTGGCGATGACCCTGGGCTCACCCGCCTCAAGGATAGCCACGCAGCTGTTGGTGGTACCCAGGTCGATCCCGATTACCTTTCCCATTACCTTTTACTCCTTCCTGCCGCAGGCTGGGCCTGCTGGCCAAGACCATTTGAATGCAGGGCATGTCGCGCACTCGCATGCAGCTCATCACCTGCTGGATGGCATTGATATCGGGAGTATAACGGCTTTATTGCGTTTGTCAAGCAAATCTTAGCGTAATTCGCTCAGATTTTCTGACAATTGTCTATCAGAGATCTGGAGGGCCTCCGTAGCCTGTCGTTTTCTGGCCGTAGTCAAAACTGATCCAGTCCGCACCTCCGCCCTTGACGGCGTAGGTAAAGACCAGCTGGCTGCCATTCGTGTCATCGACGAAGCTGCCCTCGCTGGCCTCTGCCGCGAAGCTGCCGACAACCTGGCCGTTATGGATGCGGTGAATCACATAGTAGTCAGCCCAGTCCACCTGCTGCCAGGTGATCTCCACGGCACCGGGAAGGGTGCCCTGGGTCGCGCTCAGGACATCCACGGGTGGCAGCATGCTGAAACTGCCGTCTGAGAGAGTCCAGCCATTCGACTCCTCCGCGCCATAGAGGGCCTTGATGCGGTACTCATAAACCCCGAAGTCCACACCCGGCTCGATCGGCAGGTGCCAGCCCGGCCGCGCGTCGGCGCTGTCCACTTCAACCCATTCATGACTGCCTTGCGTGCTGAGGTTCACATTACGGCGCTGCAGGCGAAAGCCGTCTATGCCCTTGCTGCTGAGTGCCAGCCAGTCCAGCTCGAACTTGTAAGCGGTGAAGCCGAGGCTGTCCACCGGCTGAATATCGCGCTCGCCGCTGACAATCTCGGTCCAGGGACCGAACTCCGTGGGCTGGCTGAGGGCGTCCACATAGCGCGCCCGGTAGAAGAACTCGTTACCGCGAGGGAGGGGGTTCTCGGGGCCATGTGCGTCAAGATACTCAGTGCTGCCGATCTCAGAATCCACGCGGGCGATGCGTGTCCAGTCCTCGACAAGGGGATTGCTGTTGCGCTCGATCTCTACGCAGTCTAGTTCGCGGGGCAGGTAGGCAAAGGGACTGAGGAGCTCAGAAGGCCGGCCCCAGCGCAGCAGGATGCCGTTGGCCTGGGTCCCCTGGCTGGCGCTGAAGGCCGCGGGGGGCTCGACAAAGTCCTGCATCAGGCTGATCAGGCGGATGTCGAAGGCGGCCGGGGCAGTAGCGATAAAGGCCACGATGACGCGATTGCTGTCTGAATCCACGCTTTCGATGGACTGGCCGCCGGGAGCAGGTTCACTGATCAGCAGGTCCTGGCCAGCGGAATCAGTCGCGACGGGGTCCGTAATAACCCAGCGCCCGCTGTCCCAGTCAGCCCAGGCGACGCGCAGGCCCGCGTTGACCGTCTCGCCCAGAGCGCTCAGGCGCAGTCTGAGCTGGATAGGCTCTGCTGCGGGGGCGATGTCTTCAAATGCGACCAGCGCCCAGGACAGGCTGCCTTCGGCAGCTTGCAGACGCAGCAGATCCGGGCCCGGCCCGCCATCTTCAAGGCCTGCGCCAGGCCCCAGCGCAAGGAGGTCCCAGCTGTGCTGTTCTGAGCCGATGCGGGACAGTGCTTCAAGCTGCGCGAGCTGGTTAAGGCCTGGCAGGGGGTTTGCGGCCTGTGTGACAACCGGGTCTGGGACAGACCGCTGGAGCGGCTGTTCCAAGGCCGCACAGCCGCAAAGCAAACCAAGCGCGGTCAAAGCAGTTAAGAGCCAAGGCTGGTGCACCCTGCACATGGAATCCCCCATCAAATGCAACACCATCATTGACGCTGGCGCGCAACTGCGGTTACCTATAGCGCGGGGCTATGTAGTACTCCTGATATAGATGGCGTCCGCGTCGAAATCGCGATAAATGATGTGCCAGCGCCCATCATCGTCCACCAGCAGCTGGCCCTGGTTCATATAGCGGTCGCTGTCCTGCGCGCTGTCAGGCGGAGGCATGGGCAGTTCTTCCCACTTGCCGAAGTTGCTCCACTCGAGGTAATGCGAGCCGCTGGAGATACTGCTGACAAGGCCGATGCCAGTCATGCCCTGCCCCTCGGCGGCGCTGACCGTAAAGCGCGCATCCGGCGGGTTGGTCTCTGGGATCTCCACATCGAGATAATCAAAGCTGTTCAGGTTGTCGATGCCGTCAAGCGTGTAACGCAAAGGAACAGCCTGCACACCGGTGCTCACATACCACACCAGCCCTGTCGGCTGGTAGCTGTAGGCATCCAGGCAGTTGGTCACGGCTACGTTACGGCCGAAACTCTCTGGTACATGCAGATACCTGTTCGCACGTTCGCCGGCGAATATGTCCTCCGCTTCCTCGGACAGATCGTGGTACAGGCGCACGTTGGAGCTGCCATAGCCAAGCTGGCTGTCGCCAAGCATCAGGTAGATGCCGGTCTTATCCGGCATGGTGCCGTCCTGATGCACGGCCGCGCCGGTGAACACATCGGGATCAAGGATGATCTGAGAGGCGGTGTCGTAGCCATCGGTCTCGTTGCCCTGTACTACCACGAGCTCCTCGGAATCGTCGTCATAGCGCAGGTAGTGGACCTGCTGGCTGCGAATATGGGACAGGATCGGCCGGTGGTCGGCGTCAGTCTGGGTGTCGGTCTCGATGTTGACCCAAGCATTGCCGGTCCAGCGGTCGAGGAAGACATCGAACCCGTCGCCACGGGCCAGGTAGACTGTCCCGTCGGCGAGGCTGCTGAGGTCAAGATTGCGTGTCCCGGGAAGGTCAGCCTCATCGGTCCAGGTCAGGGCATCAAAGCTGCCGGTCACATGATGCGAGTTGCTGAACAGGGCGTCGCGCCAGACAATGTGCAGCCCGTCACTGCCGGGCGCTGCGTGGATCTGACGGCCCTGACCGGTGGTAGCGGGAAGCTCAAGGAAAGGCGAAGTGTTGTCGTTGCTGTCCATCCGCTCATACTGGATCGAGCGGTCAGTGGCAATGAACAGACATCCATACCAGGTCTCGCCGTTTTCCTCATAGACCGTCAGGTCCTGGGCATCAAAAGTGTTGTCCACAAATGGAACGTCATGGGCCTGCCACGCTCCCTGGCCATCGCCTTTGTAGACACTCAACTGGCCACCGATCTCGCTGGCCAGGATGCATGGAAGATCACCTTCGAATTCCAGGTCAAAGCCGCTGCCCTGGCCGCCGGTCGGGTCGATTTCGTCGGGACCATCCCAACTGTTGTTGGTATTGCGCGACCGGTACTGCACCTTGCCGCCATTCACATAAGCCAGGGCCGGTTCACCATTGGCCGGCTGGATCTCAACATCAACATTGCTCGCCGGCCCGCCGCCAAGCGAGGCCGAGGCATTAAACGTCAGCCCTTCAACAGTGAAGCGATACCAGTACACCTGGCTGTTTCCGCCGAAAACAACCGAAACGTTATTGCCGACGGGGTCCCAGGCGGCATCCAGCGACTGGCCCGCTTCAGGCAGGTTGTAAGGCCCGATTATGTTTACGGCCGGGTACTGCAGCGTCAGGAGCTGGTTGACTGCGCCGTCGGTCTCGGTGGCAAAGGCGTAGATCTCATCCTCGGTGCAGGTTAGCGCGCAATCCTGCAGCGTGAACATCGGGCTGTTGCTCTTTGATATCACCTGCTCCACGCTATTGCCGTCATAGCGCAGCAGCAGCATGTTGCCGTCCACGATGCCGACGGTGTAGTAATGGCCCTTGAACATCAGCGGCTCTGTTGTGGCTGTCGGGACAGTGTCGTAGTAAGCCACGGTCATGGCGCTGTCCACCTGTGGCTGCAGACGGCGGAAAGCCCAGCCCGGGATCGTCGCGTCATAGCCACTGTAGAAGACATTGCCGCTGGCCGGGTCGCGCAGGCCTTCAAGTGCCAGCATTCGCGGGAAAGCGGGCTGGCTGCGCGGCGCGCTGACAAGAACAGCTTCGTCCTCCCAGACAGGATAGACTTTCAGGTAGTGCCTCAGCTGTCCGATCCTGCCCCCGGCCACAACTCGGATTTCGATCAGGTGGCAGCCGGGCTGGAGGGTGATAGTGGCCTGTTCACTGGCGCCGTTGTACAGCTCCTTGCCTGAGTTGAATATCTGATAGGCGTCAATAGCAGCGCCCAGCGGATCAAAGCTGGCGCTCAGGTCGACAGTCAACTGCTGCACCCCGAAAAGCGGGCCCTTGGGCAGGTCGACCACTACAACAGGCTTCTGCTGGTTCAGGCCGCTGGAAGTCTTGCCGTTGTCGCTGACCCACAGGCTCAGGTTGCCGCTCGTATCCGTTGCTGCGATGCGGTAGCGGTAGGGTTCGTCGACCACAGCGGTGGCATCGATGAATGACGCCGGTTTGCCCGGGAGCGGGTCGAGAGTCAGGCGGCTGTATGCCCCGCCGAGGAAGGGGGCACGCTCGATGACGTAACCGGCAAAGTCCGGGTCAAGCTCGGATAGCGAGTTGGTCCAGGCGAGCTGGATGTTATCGGCAGCGCCATAGGCGTTGACGCCCAGGGGCGGAAGCGGCGCATCGCTGCCGCCATGGACACCAAGCTCAAGCTGAGCCTCGGCAAGCTGGCCGCCGGCGGCGACAGCGACCACGAGGTAGGTTGCACTGTAGAGATCGGCGACAAAGGCTGTGGGCGAGACATAGTTGCCGGTATTGGGGATCGCGGTCTCGATTACGCCGCCTCCACTTGGCAAGCTGAAGGGGCCTGACCAGACCCAGCGACCGTTCGAGTAGTCGGTAAAGCCAATGAAGACCTGACTGGCGGCCTCGCTTGTGGTAACCCTGGCGCTGGTCGGGCCGTTATCGCCGTCAAAGCCATAGGCGCCAAAGACGGCATAGTTGAAGTCGCCGGTCAGGCCCAGGTTCATAGTGCCGCCAGAGCCGATGCTGTTGCCAAGCTGGCTCACGATGGCACGGAAGGGCAGAGGCTCCCAGCCTGGTCCAAGCATGCTGACTTCATGGCTGGGCTGGGGCAGGTCGCCGGGGGCGGTCAGGCCGCCGGCGCCGGGAGGTTCAAGCGCCGGACCAGTGCGGGAGGGCCCGCCCATGGCCGCGGCTGGGCCGGTGGCCGCTGGGTCGCCGGCCGAGTCAAGCCCGCTTCCGCGCTGGCCGCAGGCCCCGGCGAGAAAGGTCACACTGAGCAGCATGAGCGCGATTGCCCGCGCCCCGGGGTTAATACCGTGCATCCACTCTCCTCACAGCCAGCGAAAGTGAGCAGCCGCTGGACTATGCGCAACAGCGCAGGCAGCAATCAGCCGTCCAGAGAGTTTACCCTTCCAGACGCAGTCCGAGACATATTGCGGCGAGATTCGTCGCTCAACGGGTTTCACCAGGCGAAACCACATGATTACCAGAATCCACTTATAGCTGGGTGGATTCGAGGCAAACTGCCGTCGCGATCGATGTGAGCAGTGAATGATCCGAGCTCCCGGAACTTGATACTCACATCGCCAAGGCTCCTGTCGAAACTGAGTGCCTCCCGGGTGACAGGATTCCTTGCTGTGTTGTCAAAAGGCTGAGACAGCTGGGAAAGAACTCATCTAAGCCTTGTGGCCAACGACCTTGCGCAGAGCATTACAAACCCGGCTTCCAGGAGCTTTGCCGGGAGCAGCACAATGTCCCGTCTGCATAAGCCCAGATCTGCACCTTGCTGACAAAAAAGAAGGCGGGCATGGGCTGCCCGCCTTTTACCTCTACCTTCCTCTATGGAAGAGAAACAGCTTGTTTGTCGCGGCCGCGACCGCAGAGCCTTGTCTAGCGGCCCTCTCCAGGCTGAATCCAGTCATGCTGGGCCGGGTCCTGGTCGAAGGAGGCAAAGACCTGCACCCAGTACCAGCCGTACTCACTGTGCGGGTCGTAGTACGCACCCACACCCATGTACTGATAGTCACGGTTGCGGATGTTCTTTTTGTGGCCCTTGGAATTCATCCAGGTCTTTACCGCCACGTCCGCGTTGGGCTGGCCGCCGGCGATGTTCTCGCCAGCAGTCCACCAGCGCGGCGGGTCGACGCAGTCCAGACGGTCAAAGGGGCTCAGACCGTCCGGCGTGTCATGCTCGAAGTAGTGGTTCTGCGCCAGGTGCATGGCCTGCGCCTGGGCGATGGCGTCCAGGTGCGGGTCGCGCCGCAGGTTGCCCAGCTTGGTCTTGTTCGTGCGGTAGTAGTTGGTCAGCTCAAAGACGCGCTCGGCGTACTGCTGGGCCTGGGCGTCCTGGTAGACGCCATAGCTGGAACTGAAGCCGGGCAGCTGCATGTAGCTGCTGTTCAGCCACTTCAGGCTGCGTTTATCGCTGGGCCAGTTATTGCCGCCACTGCTGAAGCCGCCGGTCTGCGGCGCGTCCTGGGCCTGCTGGAAATCCGGCAGCTGCAAAGCCGGCGGACGCGCGGCTGCGCTGTCAGGCTGAGCCTGCGCAGCTCCTGAGCCGGGCAGCATACCGGCGCGGCTGCTGCGGTCGCCCGCGGCCACCAGGTCCGAGGCATCCGGCGCGGAGGCCAGCATAAAGTTGGCCTGGATCTGGCGCAGGCCGCCCATGCCGTCAGCACTCTTGTCTGCCGCGAGGGCCAGCAGGTCCGGCAGGGCGACGATGCCGTCCTTGTCGTAGTCACCGTCAATGTGCCCCAGGGCATTCAGCCTGGGAAGTTCGTTTGCCGGGGCGGGGATGAAACCGTCGCCGGCAGCGAGCTTGCGGAAGCCCACGTTGAGCACTTCAAAGCTGCCGCTGGCGCCCTTGCTCTTAGCCGCAGCCGGCATCACCGCGCCGTAATAGACAACGCCGGGCTGGTCCATGATGGCCATGCGCAGCGGATCCTGCTTCACCTTGGGCCAGTCGCCATGTGCGCCGGTTTCCGGCATGTAGCGGCTGGAGTCATAGCCCAGCTCAAGCAGGGAAGCCTTGAGGCCCTTGGCCTTCACACGCACTGAAACGTGCAGCAGGCCATCCTCGGCCTGGCTGGTCTGGACCTCATAGCGGGCATCTCCGCCAAGTTTCTGACCACTGCCCAGCACCCGCAGGCTGAAGTCAGGCACGCTGATCAGGATGTCCCCCTCGGAGCTGCCGGAACGCATGCCGGGCCGCGCTGCGGGCACCTGTGTGGAACCGGCAGTCGCAACCTGAGTCTTCTGGTTTGTAATGATGGGAGACGGAGACCCCGTCTTGCAGCCGCGCGGCCCTCAGCCGCCCGCGCTGGCCTGCTGGGTCAGCATTGCCGTCGCAAGTGTCGTCGCCATCAGGGCGGCAAGAAGCCGCCAGTTAACTGCCTGAAGCAAGAATACCCCTCCTGCCGTCTGCGCCGCCACGCAGCTATCGGAATAATCGGGATGCTCAGGCCGGTGTTAAACGGGTGTGGACATTATGTGGACGCCTGCCCCGTCCCCGATGGCTCCATCAGGTTCACCAGGGCCTGAGTGTCGAGGATTTCCAGGCCGCGCTGCAATTGCCCCGACACCACGGTCAGGGCCTGGAACCAGCTCAGGCTGTGGGGCTGGTCCGCATTGCCAAACAGCAGGCTCCCATGCAGCGCCAGCGAGTTGCCCTGGCAGATCTGCCCCTCGATTAACAGCTGGTAGGGGCCCAGAAGCTGCCGCGCAGCGTCCATATGCCGGGCGAAGGACTGGCGGCCATAGAAGGGGCCGCCTGTGGGCAGGCTGCCGAGGCCAGCGGACTGCCACTCGATGTTCACGTCGGCCACCTCAGGCAGCCGGATTGCCCGTGGCGGAGCATCCGCACCGTAGAGGGCCAGCAGCCAGTCGATGTCAGTCTGTTCATCATCGTCAGACTGGCGCATGGCACCCGCCAGCACACCCATTGCCTCGGCCGAGTTGGCTGCATTGCGGGCCACCGGCCGCAGCCCGGGCCGGCCGGACACCAGGCGCTGCAGTGAAGCGCTGTCAAGAAAACGCCGCGCGGCCAAAATCCTGCCGTCCTCGACCTCAAACCAGTGGGCGAAGGGGGTGGTGTCCTGGCAGCCTGTCGACAGGCAGCGCTGAGAGACCATGCCGTAAATCGCCGTCTGCCTGGCATCACTGATCGATCCGCTCCAGAGAACGCCGCAGGCTTGAAACTGCTTGTGCACTTCCCGGAAGTAGCGCCTGACTTCATCGCGGCCCGCATAAACTCCGCCGAAGTCAAGCGGCGGGGATACATGCACCTGCCAATGCACGTCCTCATGCAAAAAGCCCAGGAAGGCGGCTTCATCTCCTAGTCCGAAGCAGGCCATCGCCTCCCGGACAACCATCTCAGATTCCATCTGTGCCTGATAACTCCAGACGGGGAATTGAAACTAGCTTAACATGTTATGCCGCAATTTCAGGGCCGGCATAGTTGATACCAAGTCCAATTTACTGCGGGCTGGCTACGAGCAAAAGCACTTTCCGCAGACATCAAGCTTGAGCGTGTCAGCAACTTCGAATCCGCGCACGATACGCCCCTGGCGCATGGTCAGCGCTTGAAAGCTGGGCAGGTTAAGCTCTATGCCGCAGCTGCGACAGCTCAGGAGCAGGTTCGCGCGGATAGCGATGGTGTCCTCAGCTTGAATGATGCGATGTATCTGCAGATCAAGTGTCTCAAAGGCTGCGTCAAAAACCCTGAAGTGCCGGCTGATCTCGTCTATGCCACACGCGCGGCAAGGCAGATCGAGACTCACAGTTGATGGACTGAACCACTGAGCCTTGGGATCGACTAGGTCAAGCAGGTCAGAGCGGCAGAGCCTCTCTCTGCTCTCATACAGCTGCATAAGCGAACTGAAGTCCTCTCGCGGATCACCAGTCAGTTCGCCGGAGGCGTAGATAGAGCTTCTGATTGCTGCCAGGAAGCCGTGTTGCTTGGTGGCCTCCCGCAGTGACATCTTCTCTCCGCTCTGCAGCAGAGACCATATGCCAGAGGAGTCTACATAACTGTGGGCGTCAACTATGCACTCGTTGCGAACGGTGAACCAGGCTGCAGCATTTGCATCTGCCAGTTCGCGTGTTCCCACCCGACCGTATCCGTAGACGCCATACAGAACATAGTCTTCGCCGCTCACCAGGCGAATGGACCAGTGCTGTGACATCACAGGGGTAAGTTCAATTCTGTTGCGGTAGTGTTCCAGCAATTCAACATGTCCGCGGACCACGCCGCCCATGGGCAGGGGCGTGCCAAAATGAGCATGCAGTTCGGCTTCGGGCTGGAAATAGGACACGAAGCGCTCAAGGTCGCCCTCAGCCAGAGAGGTGAGCGCGTGCCGCATGACCATTTCAACTGAGCTATTTACGCCATAATGGATCATATTTAGTATGATACTCAAAATATTGCGTAATTCAATAGCAAATTACTAATGATGGCTACAATTATAAATATTTGCACGCGCATGCTCTGAAGGGCCCTCTGCTGGCAGCAGTCCAGCCAGCAGTGGCTCCGGTGCAAACCCTGTTCTAAAGAAGAACTATCCGACCAGCACGGTGCGCCTGCCGCGCCAGAACAGGCTGACTATCCCAACGAAGAGGGCGCTTCCGACTATGGACCAGAGCACCGGGAAGGCCTTGCCGCCAATATCCAGAGTCAGCCACTCCGGCATCCCGAGCTGCCGGGAGATCCACATTCCGATCATGGCTCCGATGAAGCCGACGAAGATCAGTACCAGGAAGCTGCTGCGGACACCGGCCAGCACCGCGCCGATGCTGCCGCAGATACCGGCAAGCAGCAGAAGCAAAAGCAGTTCCAGTATGTTCATTTTCAGGCTCCCGCCGCGCCTCGCGCAGCTCCTTCACAGACCCGCACGCTGCAGAGCTTGTTTCAGGATTCCGCAGTATTCAGTTCAGGTAGTTCCAGTTGTGCAGTTTCAGGCTGTCATGGGCCTGCACGATTCTGACAATCCTGCGTCCCAGGGTGGTCAGGGCTGCGAACAAAGGGATAGTCTGCTCTTCACCGGTGCTGCGCTTGCGCAGTGTGACTTCCATGCCTAGAAGCAGGGTGTCCTCGGCCTGGGCTTTCAGCTCAACGTGCCTGGACTCAGCAACATACTGCTCGGCAAAGTCCAGGTAGTATGCCCGGATTGCTTCCGCCCCGCTGAGCCGGACCGAGTCGGTAGCCAGCCTGCAGGAGGGCCCAAACCACAGGCAGTCCTCCGCCAGCTGGTCCGTTACCGGCAGCAGCAGCGGGCTGCCTTCCTTCTTGAGTTCATCTTCCAGCCAGGCAAAATCCTCCCTCCCGGTTGAATTGAGCTCGCCGGAAAGGTTGAGAGCATTCTTGAGGTTTACTGCGACCGTTGGGTCTTCTGCAGGTGGCAAGTCAGGCAGGGTGCCGAGCACAAAGGCAAAGGGGGCGCTGTCAATGAACACATCGTTGCGCCTGACCTGTCCCCTTGCAACCTGGAACCACGTAGCCAGCGTGCAGTGGCGGCGCTGTCCGGACACGGGATTGCCGAAGTTCATCAGGCCGTAGAGGACATAGTTCTGGGCATCGATAAGAGTTATGCTCCACAGTATGCCGGAATCCACGTTCAATTCGAAACGGGCCCGGATGAAGCTCTCATACTCGCTGCGGCCACTCATCCTGCCGCCCAAAGGCCAGGGCTGACTCGTGTGTATGTTGGCCACAGCGTCCGCTGCGATCAGGTTACTTGGTGCCTCGCCGCCACCTGAGCTGAGTTCAGCCATCAGCCTGCGGACCGTAGTGCGTGTAGCTGCTGTCGCCTGGCTTAACAAGCTATCCACCCCTCAAACAGGTATATCGCAAAGCGCACTATTGTGCTGATAAATCATACAATATTTAGTTCGATTAATAAAGTTTCCACAAATCGGAGGTCCTGAGGCCGCCTATAATCCAGCCCTGCATATGGCATATCTGCGCGATACACAGGAACTGGAGCGGCTGGAGAGTCTTGGGCTTTCCCCCTGGGCGGTGCGCAGCGCCGGCAGCGAACGCGAGTATGAAGAAGGCCCGCCGCATGGCCGCACGCACTTCCAGCGTGACTGGCACCGCATCACGCACAGCCGCGCCTTCCGCAAGCTGGAGTACAAGACCCAGGTAGTAGTCTTCGGTGACGGTGGCGAGATGGGAGATGTCATCCGCAACCGCCTGACCCACACCCTGGAAGTCAGCCAGATCGCCACCAGCCTGTCCCGCGCCCTGGGCTTGAATGAAGACCTGGCCAGCGCGATCGCCCTGGCCCATGACCTGGGCCACACGCCCTTCGGGCACAGCGGCGAGGAGATCCTGCAGAAGCTGGTCAAGAGCTTCAACCACAACGACCACAGCCTTAAGATCGTGCGCCAGCTGGAGCGCCGCTATGCGCAGTTCAGCGGCCTGAACCTGACCATTCACACCCTGGCGGGTATCGAAAAGCACGACACGCCTTTCGACAAGACCCATACCAACCGCTTCCAGAGCGGCTGGGGCCCAAGCCTGGAGGCGCAGGTAGCCAGCCTGGCCGATGAGATCGCCTACCACAGCCATGATGTTGAGGACAGCCTGGTGACGGGCTACCTTAGCCTGCATGACTACGCGAGGGCGGGCATCGGCCTCTGGGACGAGGTGTATGGCGGCCTGGAGCGCTACCCTGAAACGGTGCAGCTGGCGCAGCTCACCCGCCGCCTGATCGACATGCAGGTCAGTGATGCCCTGGCGGAGACAGCCCGGCGCATGGAGGCAGCACAGATCAGCAGCCTCGAAGATGTCCACAAGGCCGGTACGGTGCTGGTCGGCTTCAGCGAGGACTTCATGCAGCGGCGCAATGCGCTGCGCAGCTTCCTGTTTGACAACTTCTACAAGAGCTATCGTGTCCTGCGCGGCACCGTCAAGGGCCAGATGATCATCCAGCGTCTCTTTGAGCATTTCACCACCGAGCTGGACCGCCGCACCCCAGGCTGGTTGCTGCTGCCGCCGGAAGTGCGCGCTGATTATGCCGAAGCGCAGCTCAAGGGCCAGGACAGCATCGGCCGCGAGCCCACGCGCATCGTCGCCGACTTCATCGCCGGCATGACCGACCGCGAGGCCTACAGCCTCTATGTGCGCCTGTTTGAGGTTGGGCACAGCTAATGCAGTCGCCGGAGCCAGGCATGGCAACGGGCATCAGCCAGGCAGAACAGGCTCCAAAGCTGAGCGCCGCAATAGCAGAACAGCTGGGGCGCAGCGTGCCCGGGCTTTCCCTAGCCCTGGTGGATGCAAACGGCCTGCGCTGGCAGGCAGGCTTTGGCCTGGCATCTCTGGATGAGCAGCGGCCGGTCACCTTGGATACGGCCTTCCTGTGGTTCTCCATGACGAAAATCATGACGGCCACGGCTGTCATGCTGCTGGTGCAGCGCGGCGCAGTTGCCCTTGACGAGCCGGCCGCCAGGTACTTGCCTGAGCTTGCCAAAGACTATGGTTCCGCCGGAGACACTGCGCTTAGCGTACGCCATCTTCTCAGCCACAAGTCTGGCTTGACCAACCCGATTCCACTGTCCTGGATAAGTGTGCTGCCCGCTGTCGCGCCTGATTCCAGCAACTTCGCCATGCAGCTGCTGCAGCGCTACTCGCGGCCACGCTGGCGCCCTGGCAGCCGGACGGAGTATGGCAACCTGAACTACCTTGCACTGGGTGAAATCATCAGCCGCGCGAGCGGGCAGACCTACCAGCGCTTTGTGCGCAGCGAGCTGCTTGCGCCGCTGGGGATGAGTCGCAGCGATTTTGCTTACAGCACGGCAATGCTGTCCGAGGCAGCAGACGGACATCATCCAGCGGGCAGCCCGCTGAATCCTCTGCTGCGTCTGATGCTCCCTGCGGGGCTTTGGGGCCACCGTGTCAGCCGCTTCATCAAGCTCAATCGGTTCACCGTCAATGGCAGCGCCTATGGCGGGCTGATTGGCCCGGCTGCGGATGCCGCTGCCTTGCTGCGCCTGCACCTATCCGGTGGGAAAGCAGCAGACGGACAACAACTGCTTGACCCTGATCTGCTCAAAGAGATGCAGCGCATTCATGGCCAAAGCCGGGATATGGAAATCGGACTGGGCTGGTTCCGCTGGCGCCGCGACCTGGGCAATGGGCCGGCATATCTGGGGCATCAGGGTTCGGGCGCGGGGTTCTTCAACCAGATGCGCATCTATCCCGAGCGCGGCATCGGTATCGTTCTGATGGGGAACTCCAGCCACTATCAGCAGCGAAAGATACTCGCGGCGCTATTGGATTGAACCGCCCAAGCAACAGCGCCACAATTCACTTGAGCAAGAACTCGAAGTGAAGTGATTCGAAGTCCTTAGGTTTCAAACTGTGCTCAAGCCTGATTCAAGACCGGCAAACAGCTCATAAAGGCGGTTACCCTGCCAATGTGATTACAAATGGCGGCAGAGTATCTGAGCATAACCCGGTGGCTGCGGTCGCGCCACAGGTATCCCTGGCACTGTGCAGTTCGCAGTCAAAGAACTTCGACGAAGTCCTGGAACTGCGCAGCCGTGTGATACGGCGTCACGGTCAGGCAGCCGCAGATCCGGTGGACAGCTATAGCGAGCATTACACCGCGAGGCTGGGGCAAAGGCTGGTCGGGGCTCTGCGGGTGACGCGCGCCGCCTGCGGGCCGCTGGACTGCGAGCAGCATTATCCAAGGAACTTGACTTGCAACTGGCGCGGCCTGCTGACCTCGGCTGGCGCCTTTGTGCTGGACTCGCAGGCGCCCAGGGAGCTGCGCATAGCCCGCCGCCTGATCGAGTTCGCCTGGATGGACCAGCTGCCCCGCGGCTCGCGACTGGACGTCATTAATGTGCACGAGCGGGCCATCACATACTACGGAATCCTGGGATATGAGCTGCTGGCCGGCAGCTTCTTCATCCATCCGCGCCTTGGGACCCCCAGCCATGTGATGCTCTCTCCAAGCAGTCCGGGCACAGCTTCTCCACTGGCGGATCTTTTTGAACTGCTGCCGGATCCTTTTCATCTTTCAGAACTGGATCTGGAGCTTGAACCCTGGCGCGAGCGAATCAACAATCCTCCCAAACTGGAGCGGCTGGCAGATGAGTACTGAACTGAGGGTGCTTAAGGCAGGCTCAGCGATCTCCTTTCCCGCCGGCAGCTCGGACCTTAACTGCGAACGCTTCCGGGTCATGAGCGGCGGAAGCGACAGGCTGGTCCAGGCTCTGAGCGTCTTCCCACAGCTGCGCCGGCTGATGACGGCATCCCCGCCGCTCATCCTGGGCTGCTACCCGGCGCCGCTGGGCAGCTTTCCCAGCGCGGTGGTGGTGGACACCTGCCTGCGACCGGCCAACTTTGTCCGTGGTCTGGCGCTGGCTGCCTCACGCTCGATGACGGCGATTGTGATCAGCCAGCCTCTGATCCTGGCTGACATGCTGGTGCAGGCCGCGCTGGCGGGGCAGGTCTTCCCGCAGCGCATGCTGCTGGCCAGCGGCGGCTATCCGATGCCAGCCAGCCTGGAGCGTTTTATCCATGGCCTGCTAAGGCAGCAGGGCTGCAGCGAAGCTGAAATCCTGCATGCCTATGGCGTGGCCGAAGTCGACTTCGGCATTCTAGGCGCGCTGCGCAGGGCGGATGGCGGGCTGCCATACCAGCTTCTAGCCCCGGAGATTGAGCTGCGGCTTGCTTCTGGACGGATCGAGCTGCGCCAGGTGGGCGACGCTGCCTGGACGGTGACCCAGGACCGGGGTACGTACTGCCCGGATGGACTGCACATAGACTGCGATCCTGCCCGTGTCCATCCCGTGGTGCTTGCGGAGCTGGAGACCTGGGGCAGCCGGCGCTGGTGGCGCTGCACAGGCCGGATACGGCAGCTTCAGGGGCAGGTCTTCAAGCAGCTGCGGAAGGGCCTGCAACCGGCTGCATCGACCGAGCTGGGTTACCACGCTTTCTTTGAGCGATTTGGCGGCTGTTTTCTGGACAAGCCGGACTGGACCACACACGACCAGGAACAAGCGGCCTGAAGGGATCTGTATGGATCCGCATTCCTGCACGGCATGCAGTCTGGAAGTCAGGCACGCTGACAGAAACAGCAGGGTTAATGTAATGGAGACTGGTTTACTTTTGGCAATACCGTTCTTATGTTCAAATTTTCACCTCCGCAGTGACGATAGCTAACTTAGCAGCACAGGGCAGCGCTATGTGCGAGCGGAGCTATCGGCATGCCAACTCGTGACTATGAGACTTTTGTTGCTGAAGAGGGGATTCAGGGCGGCGTAGAGCCCTCCAAGGGACCTTCGGACGGAATTGAGCTGCTTTTGCATTCCAGGGAGCAGCCCTTTTGCGCGGTCTGGGACATGGAGCTGCTGCAATGCAATCCTGCATTCGTTGCGCTCCTTGGCTACCAGTCTGAGGAGGAAGTCCTCGGCCGCAGCTTTTTAGACTTCGTGCCTGAAGAGGAGTGGCCTGGATTTCTGGAGCGGCAACGGCGCCGCAGCCAGGGCGTTGCTGTTGAATCGCGGTACCACTCGCGCATGCTGCGCAGCGATGGCGGTGTCGTATGGGCCGAGCTGATCACGCAGCTTGGACAGTTCCAGGGCCAGCCTGCAGTGTTCTGCTGGCTGCACGACATTACCGAACACCGCAATACTCAGGATGCACTGGCGGAGTCACTGGGCATGTTCCAGGCCATACTGGAATCAACAGCCGAGGGAGTGCTGGTGGTGGACCTGAACGCCCGCATCAGGGCATTCAACCAGCGCTTTGCCCAGATGTGGTCCATCCCTGCTGATCTAATGGAGTGCCAGGACGACCGGGCGGTGGTCGCGTGGGTACTGGATCAGATTGAGGATTCAGAAGCCTTTGCAGCGCGCGTTGAGGAGTTGTACCGGCAGCCAGAGGAAAGCAGCACGGACCTGGTCAGGCTGAAGGATGGCCGGGCCATTGAGCGCTACACGCAGGCCCAGTGGTATGAGGGCCGCCCCGTGGGCCGGGTGTGGAGCTTCCGCGATATCACCGAAAGGCTGGAAAACGAGCGTCAGCTGCGTGAGATCAGGCAGGTGCTGGAGGAAAGCCAGGCCACGGGGGGAGTCTGCTCATGGGCGGCGGACCTCAGGACCGGCAGGGCATTCTGGTCGCACAACGCTTACACGATGTATGGCCTGGACGCTGAAAAGACTGAGCCAGGCTTTGAAGTCTTCCAGGCCGCCTTGCATCCAGACGACCGTGACAGGGTGCTGGGTTTGATCCACAGTGCCCTGGAGAAGAAGCAGGGCCACCAGGCCGAGTACCGCATAGTGCGGCCGGACGGCAGCATACGGTGGATTACCACCAGCAGCCGCATCGAGAGGGATGCTCAGGGCCAGGCTGTCCGGCAGGTGGGGCTGGATGTGGACATCACCGAACGCAAGGCTGCAGAGCAGCAGCTGGCCCACAGCATTTCCCTGCTGCGCTCGACAATCGAATCCAGTACCGACGGCATTGCTGTCATTGATCACCGCGGCTTCGTTGAGGTGTTCAACCGGCGCTTCCTGGAGCTATGGGGAGTGGATGACGAGTTCATGGCCATCCCGGACAGGGAGCTCAGGACTCGCAGGCTCAGCGAAAAACTCCGCGATCCTTCGGCTTTCCTGGGCCTGATTGAAAGCCTGGACGGCGAGGACTACGCGGAGACCATAGACGTACTTGAGCTCAAGGACGGAAGGGTCTTCGAGCGCCACTCGCGGCCGCAGCTGATCGACGGCAAAGCGGCCGGCCGGGTCTGGAACATCCGCGACATCACCAGCCGCAGGCAGAATGAGGAAGAGCGACGCAAACTGACGGCCCAGCTCAACCAGGCGCAGAAGATGGAGGCCATTGGCACTCTGGCCGGAGGCATTGCCCACGACTTCAACAACATCCTCTTCGCGATCATGGGCTATGCCGAGATGGTCATGCAGTCACTCCCAGACAGTTCCTCGGCCAGGCAGGACCAGCATGAAGTGCTGACGGCCGCGCGGCGCGCCGCAGAGCTGGTTCAGCACATTCTGACCTTCAGCCGCCAGAGCGTTGCCGAAGCTGTCCCGGTGCAGGTCGGCATGGTGGTCAGGGAGGTCATGCGCCTGCTGCGGGCTACTCTCCCAAGCAACATCATCATCAACACGCGCATCGATGACGAAAAAGCCACTGTGCTGGCCGACCCGATGCAGCTGCACCAGGTGCTGATGAACCTGTGCGCGAATGCCGGGCATGTCATGCAGGAACAGGGAGGCTTGCTGGAAATCGGCCTGCGCCGCTTTGCGGTCAGCCCGGACGGACTTGAAGCCCGACGCGGACTGCGGCCCGGGCCCTACCTGGTCCTGAGCGTCAAAGACACCGGGGCCGGCATCCCGCCGGATGTCATTGACCGCATCTTCGATCCCTTCTTCACTACAAAGGAAGTCGGCACTGGTACTGGACTTGGCCTCTCGACTGTCCACGGCATCGTGGCTTCTCTGGGCGGGGACATCACTGTCTATACGGAACTGGGACGTGGCACGGTCTTCAACGTCTTCCTGCCATCCTCTGACATGCAGCACTCGCAGGCGGAAAGCAGCGCCCAGGCTCTGCCTCGCGGACGCGAGAACCTCCTTTATGTCGACGATGAGGCCACACTGGCCCGCCTGGGCCACGACATGCTCGGGCGACTGGGCTACCAGGTGCATTCATACAGTGACAGTACGGCAGCCTGGGAGGAGTTTCGCCGCAACCCGGTGTTCTATGACCTGGTGATCACGGACCAGACCATGCCCGGTTTGACCGGCCGGGATCTGGCGCGCCGGGTGATGAAGCTGCGGCCAGGCATTCCGGTGATCCTCTGCACGGGCTTCAGTCACGTAATGTCCGAGCAAATGGCGCAGGAACTTGGCCTGGCGGATTATCTGCTCAAGCCAATCAGCCGTGAGGACCTGGCCCGGGCTGTCAGGAAGGCGCTGGATCTGAACGCGGGGACCTATTAGCGCTAGGGGGCCTGCCCGAGCTCGCCAAGCCGTGACTGTGCTGCCTCGCTTTCCTTCAGCAGGCCCAGTTTCGGCGCCTCCTGTATGACATGCCGCAGCATTTCCAGCTCGGCGGCAGCGTCGCCCTCGGCCCGGTAGATCTGCGCCAGCAGCCAGCTTACCTGTACGCCGACTGAAGTGCTGCGGTCAGTCCCGGCAGAGCCGCCTTCTATCAGTCCGCGCGCACCCTTTACATCGCCGCTCTTGAAGAGCAGCTCGGCCAGGAAGAGGTAGTCCTTGGGCTCGCTGCGGAACTCCAGCGCCCGCCGAGCGCAGTAGATAGCGCCGGGATAGTCGCCGATGCCGGCCTTGCGGCGCATGGGCACAAGCCAGCGCAGCAGCTCCACATATTTCTCACGCTCCGGAGTCAGGACGCACTCGCGGTAGCTGCTGTCCTCGCTGTCTGAGACGGCGATCTCTCCGCGTTCTACATAGCTGTCCCACAGCGGGCCGAGGAGCTCGCTCTGATCCGCAAACATGCCGCGCAGCTCCGTATGGCTTACGGCAGTGCCGTACTCGCCGGCAGCATAAAAGCGGCCCAGGGGACCATCAAGGCCATAGGGGAGGCGCTGGTCCGCAGTGAGCAGGAAGCCGGCGGAGTTGTGATAGATCGCGCCGGAGTCATCGAGGCTGTCGCGGCGCTCCAGGCTCAGGGGCATGGCGTGGCTCAGGGCGAAGTTGATCATGTAACGGCGGTAGCCGACGGGGTCGCCCTGGCCTTCGGCCTGTCCGCCGGGGCCATAGTAGTGCTCGAGGAACTTGGAGGAGGCATAGTTGGCCATGCCTTCCATGAACCAGCGCGGGCCGGAGAAGCCGTGCCCCCACCACAGGTGAGCCAGCTCATGGGCCATTACCGGCAGCGCCTGGCTGCCGCCGCCATAGCTCTCCTCGCCGCCGAGGATGAACACCAGGCCGGCGTCCTCAAAGGCCTGGACGCCGCTCTCCCCCGGCACCAGAAAGACTGTCTGTTCGGCGATCGGCATGCGATCGTCGGCGATGCCGTTGTTCATTGTGCGCGGGCCCCAGGCCTGCTGGAAGTAGCTCAGGACCGGGCCGATAGCCTTGACCGAGCCCATTTCAGGAACTGCATCGATCAGGTCCGCGGGGGCAAAGACCGTCAGCCTGCCCCAGGGGTCGCTGATCTCGCGGCTCGGGAACTGGGTTGCAACCACCATGCAGTTGCGGGTCGAAGCGTCCCACTCCCAGCTCTGCGCCGGCGTGCCGCCAACGTAGGACTGCTGACGCTGGGCATTGCTGCTGATATAGGTCCAGCCCGGGCGGGTCTCAAGGGTGATGCGGATATCGACGGGGCTGTCTTCGCCAGGCCAGAGCGCGGTTGTGTCGAAGCGGTAGACGCCGGCGTAGCCGACAGCGGAGTAACTGGCTGGCACATCGCACTCACCCTGCAGGGCCAGGGTGTAGGTCTGGCCGGCGGCAAAACTGCCTTCCAGTCGCAGTACCCAGTCGGATATGCCAGCGCCGCCGCGACTCAGCTTGAGCGCAGCGCCAGACTGCTCACCCTGCTTCATCAGGAAGGCCTGGGGCAGGCCCAGCCATGGGCAGCTGAGGACATGGATAGCGTCCCCGGGCTTCCGCAGCTCGAAGTCGGCCATGATCCAGTACTTAAGGTGGCCGGCACTCTGGCCAGCGGCGAGCACTTCGGGGCTGGCTTCCTCGAAGGCGTAGTCATATGAGATGCGCTGAAAGCGCATTGCAGGGTCAGCCTCGCCCTCTTCCGGCGCCCAGGGCCGCTGATACATGACCGAGCCCCGGTAGTAGTCGTCAATGCTGATCTCTGCGCCGTCGGCGCTGACATGCAGGTCGTAGCGCACGGCGCTCTTTTCCCAGGCGGGCTGGGTCCAGAAGGCCAGGTAAGTCTCCAGGCCCCGCGGGTCGCGCGGCAACATGCTGCTGTGGTCCAGCCAGGTATCGCTGTAACACTGAATATATGCCTCTTCGAGACTGGACTGTGTCTGGGGGTCAAGCTGCTCCCAGCTCAGTTTCGCGCCGGGTGCAGCAGTTCCGGACAGGCGCTGGGCGCTGCCCTCGGCAGCTCGCAGGTAAAGCGCCCCGGCATCGAAGACCTGCGGGCCGGAGGCCTGCGGGTTCAGGGCGGCAAACTGCGCAAACAGGTCCAGAACGGCCGGGCCATCCGGCAAGGCTGACAGGTCGACACTCAGCCCGGGGCCAAAAGCAATCAGTTCCTGCTCGGCTCCATGCCCTTCAAAGACACCCAGGATGCCGCTGCAAACCAGCTGTATCCCGCCCTGCAGACTCAATGTCAGTGAGTCTGTCTGCCTGTAGAAGGATGCAGTGTGCAGGCGGGAAAGCGGGTCACTCTGCTCCGCGGCAAGTGCGTCAGCCTGCCGGGACAGGAAGAGCGCAGTTATGAACATGGTGGCGAGCAGGGTGCTGGAGATGCGGTGCTGAATGGACATGCGCAGATTCTAGCTCGGATCGCAGCTGTCGCAATTGGCATGACGTATCCTGAGCAGTGATGACGGTAGATGTGACCAAAGTCAAAGGCAGGCGCAGGGTCCACTTTGACTCTCCGGAGGCCATTTATGAGGAGGCGCTGCGCCTCAGCCGCGGGCCGCTGCGCCAGCTGGGCAACCTGAACCTGGCCCAGACCTGCGGGCATCTGGCGATCTGGATGAACCTGAGTATCGATGGCGGCATACCCATGGACCCCCAGCCCTGGCAGAAGTTCATTGCACGCCTCTTCAAGTCAATGATCCTCAGCCACCCCCTGCCGGCGGGTTACAAACTGCCGCAGCGAGCCCAGCAGATCCTGGTGCCGGAAAGCGACAGGGAGCTGGGGTCAGCGCTTGAGGAACTGCGCCAGGCAGTCGAACGCCTGCGACTGGAGGAGCGGCGCTGCGACAGTCCAATGCTGGGCCGACTGAGCCGACAGGAGTGGGATGCACTGCATTGCCGGCATGCGGAGCTGCACTTCAGCTTCCTGCTGCCGGAAGGGCCGGAAAGCACCTGAAAACGGCCTTGCTAAGAAGTTTGAAATCCTGTTGACGCTGGCCCACATCAGCAGTAGTATTTCCTCTGGGTGGAAACCGTGCGGCTCAATCCGGACGGTTGCCAGGGGCAGGGCAACCTGCCTTATTCTATTTAACGTGGAGGAACCTCAATGAACGCGAAGTGGCTGATTGCCCTCGGTCTGCTTGCCATGCTCGTCCTGGCTGGTTGCCCCAGCGGTGGCGACAATGGTGCCAGCAACGACACCCGCTCGACCATTCAGGTCGGTGAGGGTGGCGGCGGCGATGCCGGCACTACTGAAGAGAGCGGCGGCGGCGAGTAATCGCCGACTCAACCCGACAGATTGACAACAGAGCCTGGAGGTAGCGTATGCGTAGTCTGATGCTTTTCCTGATCTTGGCTGCAATGCTGAGTCTGGCTTCCTGTCCGCAGGACAAGCAGGCAACAGACGGCGACGCTGCCTCCACGGCTCAAAGTGGAGCGGGCGACGACAAGTCCGTCACGCCTCCGCCTCCTGGCGCAACGAGCATGAGCCAGGAAGATCTGGTGGCCCGCGGCGATGCCATTTATCACGGCACTGACTACAGCAGTACCGGCCTGACCTGCGCCCATTGTCACGCGGTCTCACCCGAACAGGAGGCTGAGACCAAGTTCATCGCGCATACCGGCTATGGTGCTGCGACACGCGGGGCCTGGAAGATCACCACACAGGAACAGCTGGATGCCAGGAGCGGGTATGCCAAGACCCTGGCCGACGCGGCAAATGCCTGCATCAGCGCTCCCTACATGAACCACCCGGAGAAGCTGACAGCGGATGATGCCAAGGCGATTGAAGCCTATCTGCAGAGTATCAGCAAGCCGGATGCCTGGGACAGCGCAGCCTTCAAGATCGCCCGCACAAAGGACTTGCCGGCTCCTGGGCTGAAGCCGGATAAGGAAAACGGCAAGCGCATCTATGAGCAGAGCTGCGAGAAATGCCATGACGCCGGACTGCAGGGCCTGGAAGAGCTGCACGGGGCCAAGGACTGGCTCAGCCCGCTGCAGATCATGGCCAAGATCCGCAAGGTAGACAACTGGTACGAAGGATACGAAGGCAAGAGCTATGCCGCTGCTGCTGACAGCAAACTGCTGTCATTCCTCGGGAGCCTGGCCGGCAGTCCGGCCATGGCCCAGGAGAACCCCTGCGGCGAGAACCCCTGTGCGGCCAATCCCTGCGTAGAAGGTGGCTCTTCTGAGGCCGGACATGCTGAAGGCAAGGAAGAGGTAATCTTCCCGAAAGACTCTATGCCCTTCTACGGAACCGATATCCTGACAGATCAGGAAGTCGTGGATGTGGCCTTCTTCGTAGCGGAAGAGGTCTAGGCTCTGTCTGCCCCTTGTCCAGCGCACCAGCTGAAGTTATGGCTGTGGCAGGTCCGCGGCTGAACTCGCCGCACTTTCCTCAGCCCTCTCATCCTCAGAGCGCCCCGCCGCTTCACGCAGGAAGCTGACAGCCCGGCGGCCGTCATCGTTGTGCGGTTGCAGTAGCAGGGCGTCGACCTCCAGGACCAGCAGGCTTAGCAGAATCAGGCCGATCGCCCCCTTGGCCGAGGTGCCTAGCACAAAGATGTTGAGCTGCGGGACAACACGAGCCAGGATACCCAGCGCGGCATCAACCAGCAGCAGGAACAGGACCAGCGGCATGCTGATCTGCAGCCCCAGCATCAGCAGAGAAGTAATTGACTCCAGAACCAGCGCGTACTCTGCCGTGCCGGCTTCCAGCACCAGACCGCCTGGCGGCGCGAGTTCGAGTGAACGCTGCCACAGTCGCAGCACATCAAAATGCAGATTCAACTCCAGGAAGGCCAGGGTGGCGCAGGCAAAGAGAAAGTCACCGACGATGCTGACCTGCTGCTGGCTTTGCGGATCCAGGACGTTGACGATTGAGAGGCCCATCTGATAACCGGCAAGGCTGCCTGCGAACTGGAATGCGAGCAGAACAAGGCTCAGGATGGTCCCCAGCACCAGCCCGGTCAGAATCTCGTTGATACCGGCCAGTATGAAGTCGCCGGGTTGCAGAATGGCGATGCTCTTGCCCGGGGCCCAGGCGCTGTATGCGATGACCGCCATAAGGAAGGCCAGGTAGATCCTGAACTGCTGTGGCACAAAGCGGGCGGAGAAGATGGGCGCGGTGAGCAGGAAGGCTATGGCGCGCAGCGCAAAGAGCAGCCAGAGCTGCAGGGGACCCTGCGCAAGTTCCCAGATCGCCACTTAGCCAGTCTAGCGCCAGCCACGGGGCTCGGCATAGCAGTGCAAAGTTAAATTAACCTTGCGGGATCAGGGCTAAAGAGTCGATCCGAAGAAATAGCCCACTGCGGCGCTGTCCAGTTCAGTGATGACGCCGTCAAGGTCAGAGTCGAAGAAGGGCACATAGCCCGGATCCTGGCTGCTCAGTCCGACCTTGCCCTGATACGCATCCAGATCAGCCTGGGTCACCTGGCCGTCGGCGGTTGTATCGCCAAGCTGATTAAAGATGTAGACCGGGATTACCAGTTCTGGGCCGGGCACGTTGGCGCTGTCGTAGTAGCGCACCACGAGGTTAGCCAGCTGGTTATGCAGGTCGGGATTGGGACTGGGCAGCGAGAGCAGGCCGGAGAAGGGGGCATCACTGACATCCAGAACTTCGTCGTATGGATCGCTCACTCCAAGAGGGGCGAAGTCGAGGATGTAACTGACGGATTCCACGTTGACCGGTTGACTGACGCTGAGGTCAAAGTCCATGTGGTCGGGGACACTGCCGTAGACATCGTAAGGAGTCAGGTTGACACCGCTGATAGTTGCGACATCTTCATTGAAGTCACTGGCGATGGTGACCTTGTCCAGCCAGAAACCGGAGTCACCAGGACTTTCGCCGGGTGTTGAACCATTGCTGACCAGCACAAAGGCCAGGTACAGACTTTGCCCGTCGAAGTCGGACAAGTCGATCTCGCGGCGCGTCCAGCCAAAATTCGAGCCGGTCAGGAATGCCGGGCCAGCCTGACCGTTAAAACTCAGGGGGACCCAGGCCAGCCCATCCAGGCTGCCGAGGATGTAGGTCCTGTCAAGCCCGATTCCGCCGTCTTCCAGATTGTGCTGCTCATAGAAGACCATGCTCGAGTTACTGATGCCTGCCAGGCTGATGCGCCGGCTGATCAGACAATCAGCCTCATAGGCGCCATAGCTGAGGGTGGGAGTACCGCAGAAGCTGTTGAAACTGCCCTCAAAGGGCGCCTGCGAGACATAGCGCCACTGCCCCGTGCCGTTGGCGGCAAGCTTCTGGGCATCCCAGTCGCTGGAGGGCAGAAGGATCAGCTGGTTCAGCAAAGCGTCGGAGTAACCGCGCTTGGCGTCCAGGCTGGCAAAGCTGTACACGGGCCCCTCAAAGGACTCCTGCACGGGGTATGTGGCGTTCAGGTTGTCGACGACAATCTCCATGTGCAGGCTGCTCTGGTTTTCAGCGCGGTAGGCGATGAAGTCCAGCGCAACCTGGCCAAAGGAGACTGCACTGCTGTCATAACTGAAGTCATAGGGAGCGGAATTGATGGTCTGAACCAGTGCTCCGTTCGCATACAACTCGACTTTATCCGGCTTGCCAATAATGGTCGGAGTCAGAGGGACGGTGCCGCTCTGGACCAGACCGGAAAGCTGCGGCGCCTGAACCTCGACATCAGACACCAGTTCGATGGCCGCAGCCAGGTTCAGACGACCAATAGGGTTGGTCAGACTGAAGCCGGTCGTCGGTACTGTTGTCGAGAGCAGGACTTCGCGCAGCTGATCAGGAGTCAGCGAAGGGTCGGCACTGAGCAGAAGTCCAGCGGAGGCCGCCACAATCGGAGCAGCGAAACTGGTGCCGGCTTCAAATGCGTAGTCAGCGTCATTTGACACACCGCAGCTCTTCATTACCTCGCCGGGCGCTGCGATATCAACGTAGTCGCCAAAGTTGCTGAACACTGCTCTGAAGTCAATTGGATCGGTCGCTCCAACACAAAAGCTGTCAGGATAGGCACCTGGGTAATCCGGATTACTCGTGTTGTCATTGCCCGCTGCACAAACAAAGAGAACATCATTGTCAATGCAGTAGTTGACCAGATCCTCCAGGTTTGGCGTCGGACTTGTACCGCCCCAGCTGAGGTTGACGATTTCTGCACCGAGATCCACAGCCAGTGTCACACCCTGATTCATCCGGAAGTCTGCCGTGACTCCACCGTTTGCAATCTTGATTGGTATCACCTGGCAGTTGTGCGCTACACCGGCAATTGTCCTGCCATTGTCAGTATGTGCGGCAACCAGGCCCGCGATGAAGGTGCCGTGACCATTCGTGTCTTCGACAGTGTTGTCATTATTGCGGACATCCAGGTTTTCACCAGGGAAACTGACCTCGGGATTCAGGACATTGCTGCCAACAAACTCTTCATGGGATAGACGCACACCACTGTCTACAACAGCAATCTGCACTGCCGCGGAGCCACGACTTATATCCCATGCCGCTTCGCAGCCAATCCGCTTCAGGCCCCACTGGCCCGCGCCAGTACCGTTGGCGTTGCTGTTGATGAAGTCGGGGTCATTGGGTGTATAGGCCGCCCGCATCAGACGGCTGTATGTCACATAGCGGACCTGTGCGCTGTAGCGCTTGCGCATATCGCTGATCACTGCATCGCCATCCTGGCCGGGCTGCAGGCTGAAGCCGGCAAGGGTCATGCCGTCTACATAGATCTGGGCTTCTATGCCAAGTCCATAGCGACTCGCTATGCTGTCGGTGATCGCCTCATAGCCTGGCAGCTTGCGCAGGCGAGGGTAAGGCTGATCTGCAGCGCACGCGCCGGGGCTGCTTAGCTGCATCTGAAGGTCCTGGCTCAGTCGCGCGCCTTCGAAGTAGGTCACCGTAAGCAGTGTCGGATCGTAGTCTACACCTGCCTCGCCCGGGTCCTGCAGGATGGCCTGCCAGGCCGCGTCCAGCTCGGCGCGGGGTGTCGAGACCTCAACGTGCGCCGGCAGGCCTGAAGCCTGCGAGAACGCTTCGTTTTCGTCCGGCCTGGGCTGAGACTGTGGCGCACAGGCGGCAATAAGTGCCGTCAAACTCAGGCCTGCAATAAGTGGGAGGTGGTTCTTCAAGCTGGTCTCCGGTTGGAGCTTAGACGTCTATTTATATCTCATGAAGCCATTCCTGACTTCAATCCGAGGGCAAAACTGAGTGGTCACGTCATTTATCGGTCGATGTGTCTGAGATTCTCAGAAGCGACCGGACTATGGTCGCCGGCTAGTGTCAATCTGGCTCAAGCGACTGTTCAGGGCGCGAAGGATCTCATTGCGCGAGGGAACCCAGCCATTGCTGATGAACGAGCCGTCAATTGAGATCGCTGGCGGGTTGTCTACGCCGTTCATAGTCAGCATGGAAGGATCAGTGATCATCTGCACACTGGCATCAATGCGCATTTCACCGACCAAGGCCCGGATCTGAGACATGGCAGCCTGGGCGGAGCCTTCTCCTTCCCGGCCATAAATGAGGATACGAATGGGCATGCAGACTCCTGATGAGGCTTTAGCTGACTGGTTAACGGGCCCTTACTCGCGGCCTGGTGTGAGGAGAATGATAAGGCCGTCGCGGATACCGTTCGGGTTGCCATAGCTGAGCTGTTCTCCGTCGTCAGTCGCGGGTCCGTAAGGTGAACCCCACAGTGGGCCGATATGGCTGCGGTTAACACCGCGTGTCCAGGCGGGCAGGCCGCGCAGCTCATAGGCCGCGGCTTCACCCGGGTCGCTTGCTGGCGGCGGTGGCGGGATGTACGGGCCAAGGCCACCGTTTGACGGTCTGAACACACCGGGGTTGATTCGCGGACGCTTATAGGCCCGCATCTTGAACATCACCAGGGGCTCTTCGCCCAGAATGTCCATGCCCTTGGTGCGGCTGCCGCCCCATGCGCTGAGCATGTAGTCGGTAATGGCAACCGGATACACGGCAGCGTCGGACTCATGGACGCTGACAGTGCCGTCTTCGGTCTCTTCCCTGCGGTTGATGGTGTATTGGCCTTTGCTCTTCTCAGCCCTGCTGCTGGGCAGAACATCGCCCATGCTCTTGTACATGAAGCTGCCTGCAAGGTAGGGCCGGGCACGGTTGCCGGGCCAGACATCAAAGAAGTTGAACTGGACATTCGCCCAGGTCGGCCAGACCTTCACTTCGCGGGTTTGAGGATCGACGCGGGTCCAGGTCAACCAGCGGGAGTCGCAGAGCACCTGACCCATGGTGGAACCATATGCACCGAAACGAGTGCCCATCTGCTGGCCGTCGCTGAGGCTGGAACGCAGCGGGTCACCAATGGCGCGCTGCATTGTGTGGACAGCGCGGCCCTCACGTACGAAGGGGTTGCGCGGGTAGCTGTCGACATAACCGCCGCGCAGCAGCGGGTCGGAGCACTGGTCGGGTGCTATCTCGAAGACTTCGGCGTTCAGCTTGCCCGATCCGCCGATCGAGTAATTCATGTATTCGTTGTCGCCGCCGATCAGATACTGGGGGTAGCTGCCCTGGTTGTCCACGGCGGAGCGCTCAATGGCGATCTGGATGGCGTGCAGTGCCGATTTGCTTTCGGCTTCCTTGGCCTTGTCCTTGAGCTTGACGTAGTTCGGAAGGGCAATCGCAGCAAGGACAGCAACAATGAGCAGCACAACCGCCAGCTCAATGAGCGTAAATCCCTGCCGGACCCCCGAAACAACAGACAGCCTTACAGCCGTTTTCCGGCCGTTCGCCGTCCTCCTAACTCCAGGGGCCAGGTCCCGTTTGCAACGAGCCCTGTGCACGTATACCCCTCTTTTCAGCCTGAATCATGAGGACCAAACTGCGTCCGTCCTCAACAAAATTATACCGGGACGGGCCTGATTAGGTGGCATCCAAAGGCCTTTTGGCGATAAATTTGCACATTTCAAGCCTGTTTTGCCCCGGATTCGGGCTTTGCAGGCGCTGCCGGAGGGCTCAGGGGCTTCTCCGGGGCTGAGGAAGAGCCCAGCTTCGAAACTATCAGACTGGGTGAATAGCTGAAGCGACCACCCGGTGCAGGGCCCGTAAGAGGCGCACTGCCCGGCCCGGTCTGGAGCTGAAGTGTGCCTGGCGAGACCGAAGACGCCGTCACATTAATTGCCGCCGGGGCGACCGGGCCGCTGGCGTCTGACGCGCTGGCAGCGTTTGCCGCTGACATCCCAAGAGATATCGGGCCGCTGGGCCTGCTGAGCGCGGAAGTCGGGTTGGCAGGCCGGACGGCCGGAGCCGCGGACTGGTCATGGCTGGAGCCAGCCTGAACCGCGGCGAAGGCAGTGTGCACACCACTTGAACTCGAGTAGCCTGCGGGCTGCCCTGACACAGGGCTGCTGGCAGCTGCGCCGCCAGCCTCAGAAGCGGCAGCACGCGCTCCTGCCGCTTCAGCCTGGCTGGCGCTGCGGCGTTTGCGCAGCTTGCTGGCGGTTCTCGCCGGCTGCGTGGATTCTGCGGCCGGCTTAAGGTCATCAATGCTGGCCATGATGGTTGCAACATCCTGCGCAGCAGGCCCGGCGCTGTTCTCCGGCAGCAGCCCGGCCAGCACCTGTTCTGCTTCCATACGGTCGCGCTGCTCTTCAATGCTGCTGCGGGTCATCTCGACTGACAGCTCCGCGGCCGCAGAGGGCTCTTCCATTTCATCTTCTGCATCAGGCTCTATCTCAGGCAATTCCCTCATATCAGCAGTTTCGCGGCGGACATGACTGACCTGCCGTGACTGCTCGGCCTGCCGGTCGAGCTGCATTTGAACCTGCGCCTGCAGGGAGTCGCGGCTGGCGCTGGTGGAGCGCCTCAGCAACTCGACGGCTGGCAGCAGCGCCAGCCAGGCGGCCCCGGCGGCAAAGAAGCCGGCGGCCCCGACTCCCGCGCCACTGGAGATCAGACCCAGCGCCACCGTGATGCAGATCACAAAGCAGAAGATGCCGATGCCCAGCAGAAACTGCAGCGACAGCGGGCGCAGTCCCTCCATCTGCATGAAGTTGCTGCGGCGCCGCATCCCAGCGCCTGCGATGCCCAGAAGAACAAACCATCCCCAGAACCACACATGCTTATCGTACCGCAGCGGGTACAATCCCGCGCCGTGACCAGTTCCAGCCCTCCCCGCGCCGGAGTCCTCGCCCTGCAGGGCGCATACCAGGCCCATGCCAGGGTCCTCTCCGCCCTCGGCTGCGAGGTCGTCGAGGTCCAGCGCCCGGCGCAGCTGGAGGGCCTGCGCCTCCTGTGCATGCCCGGCGGCGAGTCGACCACCATGTCCCTGCTGCTCAGCAGCAGCGGACTGCGCGAGCCCCTGCGCCAGGCCATCGCCGCCGGCCTGCCGGTGCTGGCCACCTGTGCCGGCGCGATCCTGCTGGCGCAGCGTCTGGAGGGCGACAGCGGCAGCCTGAAGGTCGAGCCTCTTGGCCTGCTGGACCTGACCGTGGACCGCAATGCCTACGGCCGCCAGAACGAGAGCTTCGAGGCCGGCCTCGAGATCGACTGGACCGGCCTGCCTGGCAGCAGCGCCGGCGGCACCCAGCTCTTCCATGCTGTCTTCATCCGCGCCCCGCGCTTCCAGCTGCCCGGCGCGCAGGTCCGGGTGCTGGCCAGTTTCCAGCCCGCTGGCGCCGCAGCCGCCGAGCCGGTCCTGGTGCGCCAGGGCAACATCATCGCCGCGGCCTTCCACCCGGAGCTCTCCGGCGATGATCGGATCCACCGCGCTGCCCTCGGCCTCAGACCCGCGGACTTTTAACCTTTCAGCCCCAAAATCAACGTCAAAACACTTTTGCAGCGCCGCTCCCGTGCCTTTCCCAGTCCCCAGCGCTCAGGCCGGCACAATCCTGGCCTGATTACGGCGCAGTTCTGTAAACAGCAGCTCTGGCTGCTGCACATATGCAGCAGATTTGCAGTACCTTGGCGCTGCCGGCGCATGTCAGGAAGATACCCGCGCAGAAGCTGCTTTGCCTTGTGCAGTTGTGATAACGGGATCTGTTATCACAACAGGGCCAGACTGCTGTGCCGGAAAGAATGCGGACTGAAGTCCGGGGTCGGCCGCATTGGCATGCGGACCTAAGCGTCACTTGCTGGCGACTTAGTCGTGGTAAGGTGCGTCGGTAACCACGTTATCCCAGCTCAGTACCTGCGGCCGGTAACTCAGGCACTCGCCCTGCCTGGCATAGAGGTAGAAATTCTGGTCCAACCTGTAAGTGTCAAAGTCCACCGCGTGGCTGAATGTTGCGTTATCCAGACTTGCTACCAGATCGGACCGGCCGTAACTGCCCTCGACTACGTTGTACAGCTCATATCCGTCCGCCCAGCTCTGCGCGTCCCACCTAAAGGTGATTGTCCTGTCCTGAATGCTGTAAGTCGCCCGGAAGTTCAGTGCCTGGGGCACCTGCAGATACTCAAACCTGCTCCAGTACTGCCCGCCAATGCCGCCAAGCATAGGCCGCACGCGATACTGCAGCAGCTGCGGCTCCTGCAGCTCGGTCAGCAGCTTCAAATCGCATACGGTGCTTTGCTGGTACTGGGCGATCCTGATCGTGTCCCATGGCGAAGGCAGGCCGCCGCCATAAGGGAATACTCGCTGCTGAATCTCATAGCCATCGGCCAGCAGATGAGCGTCCCATTTGAGGTTCGCCGGTTCGCCACTCATTTTGGTTCCATACATTCTCAGACCGGTGACCGGCTCAAGGTAGGGTGTGCCGCTCAGCGTCCAGGCAGCCGATGCCACATTGCTCCAGGGCCCGGGCAGCTCATCGCGCACAATCCGCACCCGGTAGTACCAGGTCTGGTCGGCGGCTGGCTGGTCGACATGGGCATATTCCCGGGATCCGGTATACACCTTCGGTGTGGCTATCGTGCTCCAGTCCATATCCAGAGCATCCGGGCTGGCACTGCGCTGCACTTCGGCCTTGAGTTCATAGGTGGCCGAGGCCGATTTCTGGAAAGCCAGAGACACGGTCCAGTTCAGACGGACGCCGGGCTCGTTGTTGTACTGGCGGGCGCTAAGCAGGCCGGTGCTATTGGGCACACGCGGCAGCGCCTCGACCTCCAGGCCGCGGATACAGGCCCTGGTCTCTCCTAGGGCCAGCACCACGAAGATGAAGTCGTCGCGTTGATAGTCCCCGTGCTCGGCGTTCACAGACTCAGTCGGAGGAAGGTCCAGAAATGCTACGGTCTGTGCGCCATCGCGGAAGAAGGGCGCGCTGAGTTCCCAGCGCTGGCTGTCACGGTTGGCCCAGGCCAGGCACACGCCCCCTTCGGCCACTTTGTTAATGCTGCCGCGCTCAATCGTGATGCGTCGCGGCTCGTAGGCAAAGCATAGGCTGGGGATTTTGTAGGCGGCCCAGGCCTGTGCCGCGCCGCCGTCCATGCCAATGCAAAAGTCGCCGTCAGGGAGGATTTGGCAGCCGGATTCTCTGGTGCTTAGGTAGGGCTGCAAGGTGAAAATCTCGCTGTCCGCACTTGCGCTGAGCCGGCTGGGGATAGGTGCAGCCGCCGATTCCAGGCTCACCAGCTCGCTGGGCGATGGCAGCGCTTCAGGCTGGACAGTCCCTGTATGTTCCGTCAGGCCGTTGCCGGACAAGGCATCTGTTGCAGGTGGGGAGGAAGCGCAGGCCGCACACAGGACTGTGGCCAGCAGCGCCAAAACCCAAAGTGATAAATCACGTAAGAACATTCAGCCGTCTCCAGGCAACCCCGTTGCCGCAAAGATTGTACCGCCAAAAAGAGCAGAACGCTGGTGGCGGAGGGGCTGGAGGCGGCTAGGTAAGTGGTGCTACCGCAGACCTGCGGCCCTGTTGGATCCATCCGAAGGCGGACTGAAGTCCGCGCTCCGGGGCCGGCCGAACATCTGTGCGGCCTGCAGGATGCCCGCGTTGCTATGCGGGCAAACAATCAAGTAGCCCCGGACGGCAGTCCGGGGGAACGCTGCCCGTATTGAGATGCCTGCAGCATGCCCGCATGGCAGTGCGGGCCCACAAAACAAAGGGTTCATCGCCCAACACCGGGGAAGGCGGCCTTGATCTTCAGGAAAAAGTATTCGTCGTCGCGATAGCCATAGGCGATGCGTTTGATGACTTTGATGCGGTTGTTGATGCCTTCCAGCACACT
>JADZFO010000024.1 GCA_020849855.1 bacterium
ATGTGAAGCCCTGAAGAGTTATTGTTCAAGATACAATTCCACTCGACCACACAGTGCTATCGGCCATCTGCCACCCACATCGCGCCTTCCGGCACTGAATAACCTGTTTGGCGGCCACACCTAGTCCCTTCCCCTAGCCCTGGCCGTTCGCCGCGCTGGCGTGTACCGGCAGGGCGGAGCCCATGGCCGCAGAGCTGACGCGCTGGACCTCGCGTTCCTCTTCACTGCGCGTCATCAGCATGCGCTCGACGAATTTGTGGAAGAGCGGGTGCGGGCGGGTCGGGCGGCCCTTGAACTCGGGGTGGAACTGCACCGCCAGGAAGTAGGGGTGGTCCTTCAGCTCCACGATCTCCATCAGCTCACCGTCCGGGCTGGTGCCGGAGAAGACCAGGCCATGCTGCTGCAGGATCTCGTGGTACTTGGGGTTGACCTCCCAGCGGTGGCGGTGGCGCTCAGAAATCTTGCTGGTGCCATAGGCCTCCGCCGCCAGCGAGCCCTTGAGCAGCTTGCAGGGATAGGCGCCCAGGCGCATCGTGCCGCCCTTGGTTTCCACGCCGCGCTGGTGCTCCATCAGGTCGATCACGGGGTGCGGAGTGTCGGGGTCGAACTCGGTGCTGTTCGCGCCGCCAAGGTTGCAAACATTGCGGGCGAACTCGATCACCGCCACCTGCAGGCCGACGCAGAGGCCAAAGAAGGGCAGCTTGTTCTCGCGGGCGTACTTGATGGCCTCCATTTTGCCTTCCATGCCGCGATAGCCGAAGCCGTAGGGGATCAGCACGCCGTCCACCTTGCGCAGGCGGCGCTCGACGGTGTCGCGGGTCAGGCGCTCGGCGTCGATCCAGACCAGCTCAAGGATCGCGCGGTGGTGGATCGCCGAGTGGTTGATGCTCTCGATGATGGAGAGGTAAGCGTCCTTGAGCGCGTTGTACTTGCCCACCACGGCCACGCGCACCGAGCGCTGGCGGTTATGCAGCTTGTCGCGCATGCGCTCCCACTCGGTCAGGTCCGGGCGGCGGCTTTCAAGGCCGAGCAGCTCGGTGACCTGGCGGCCGAAGGCCTGCTCTTCCAGCAGGGCCGGGACGTCGTAGATCGAGTTCGAGTCGAGGCCTTCGATGACGTGCTCGGGCTGCACATCGCAAAAGAGGGCGATCTTTTGCTTGACTTCCTTGTTCATCGGGCGCGCCGTGCGGCAGACGATGATGTCGGGCTGGATACCGATGCCTCGCATCTCGGCCACCGAGTGCTGGGTCAGCTTGGTCTTCAGCTCGCCGCCGGATTCGAGATAGGGGATCAGGGTGACGTGGATATTGATCGCGTTACCACGGCCGACCTCGTTCTTGAACTGGCGGATGGCTTCAAGGTAGGGCAGGCCCTCGATGTCGCCGACGGTGCCGCCGGTCTCGCAGATCACGATGTCGGCGCGGGTCTTGAGCGCCAGCAGGCGCAGGCGGGCCTTGATCTCGTCGGTGATGTGGGGGATCACCTGCACGCAGCGGCCGAGGTACTCGCCCTCGCGCTCCTTGGCGATCACCGAGCTGTAGATCTGGCCGGTGGTGACGTTGCTGTAGCGGCTGAGGTCCTCGTCCATGAAGCGCTCATAGTGGCCAAGGTCGAGGTCGGTCTCGGCGCCGTCGTCGGTGACGAAGACTTCGCCGTGCTGGATCGGGCTCATGGTGCCGGCGTCGACGTTGATATAGGGGTCGAACTTGAGCACACCGACCTTATAGCCCTGGGCCTTGAGCAGCAGGCCCAGCGAGGCCGAGATGATGCCCTTGCCGATGCTGCTGACGTTGCCGCCGGTGATGAAAATGTACTTGGTCATGGGGACTATACCTCTTCCGGCGGCCTTCCTGCGTATCGCCGCCGCGGAATCCTAGCACGAAGGCCCGCATCAGTACTAGCCTAACGGCGTGGGGTATTGACTTTGAGACAAGGGCTATCCCTGCGCGGAGAGTGGGTCTCAAAATGCCCGCGAGACGCGCGTAGTTGTCTTCTATCTGCCCAGAACTGCCCCGGCGGGGCCCTGCGGGCCGGCCTGCCAAGGCTGTCCTGACGAGGAAGGAGCTTCTATTTGTACCTCGAAGGGCTCCACGCCGGGCTTCATGAACCAGCGGCAGGAGCTGTCGTCCCGTTTCACTGGCTGGGTGATGTCGAGCGCCGAGCCGTCAAAATCAAAGGCTGCCAGCAGCGCCGGCGGAAGACTATCGTCATAGTGCTCGCGATCGTTCTGATACTGCAGCAAAAAGCCTGCGCGGTTACGCAGGAAGAAATCCTGGCGCTGTTTTGAGTTGCTGTCGGCGGCAGCGATCAGCTCGCCAAGCCCGGGCCAGTAGAGGCTTTGCCAGAGCAGCGTGGACTTTGCGTCGGCGCTGGCCAGCAGGCGGCCGTCAGCCGACCAGCGTTCAAAGCGCATGCCTTCAAGACAGTCACCAATTGCCGGTATATAGAAGTATGGCCCCATGGATCCGGTCCTGGAGACCGTTTCCAGCTCAAAGGCATAGTTGATCCAGTGCGGATTCAGGGCTGTGCCGCAGAGCAGCACCAGCTCACCATTTGGCACTTGCAGCCAGGCGTAGAAGTCCCGGGCCAGCGCCCAGGCCGGCAGCGGTAGCGCAAGGTGCAGATCCGCCTCGCGGGCCAGCTCGGCATAGCGCGCCTGCAGCTTCGCCGGCAGCGGTGCGGACAGCGTGATACCTCCCAGGAAGCGCTGGCCGGTGAGGGTGTCATAGCTGTCTGCAGTGCGGGGCTGGATATAAGGAAGCTCATAGGGCCGCAGGTCAGCATTGCCGGGGAAGAGCAGGGCCTGGCGGTACATCTCCTTGGTCGGCAGCATGAAGCCTTCTTGGCTGAACTGCACCTGCGGAAACTGCGTGGCGTTGTCCTGGCTTTGGTAGCTACCGCTCTGGCTGATCTGCCAGGGCTGCTCAAACTTAATCGGCAGGGGCGGATCCGGCGGGGCATAACCCAGGCGCGCGTTCAGCGCCTTCACTGCTTCGGCATAAGCGCTGTATTGCCCGTCCTTCAGTTCAACAAGCTGCGTCATCGACTCCAGCAGGGCCAGTTCCGCGAGGTACCAGTCCAGGGCTTCATACTGCGCGCTGTAAGGATTGGCCGGGTCAGCGGGCGGGCGGGCGATGCAGTGCAGCCTGTTCTCGCGTGTGTTCATGATCGATTGGCGCTCAATAACCAGGCGTGGCAGTACCGGCTCGCCGCTGAAGCGCTGGGGGCCATCGGACCTTCCTTCGTGCGGTGATGGCAGGTCCGGGTCGACCAGACCAAGCTGAACCTGGGCTTCGAACATGTCTTTCAACTGATCTGGATCCAGCGGCCATCCCATGTTCGAGCGGCTGTGGTCGTAGGGTGTCTCGGGATCGACCGGACTGCCGTCATAGTCGAAGATCAGTGTGCGCACTTCTTCACCTTTGACGGAGAGCTCTTTAATTGTGGAGTAACAGCTGCGAGAACTTAGCCAGCAATCCGTTGCCACTGCCTCGGCTTCAAGCCTGGCCATGCCGGGCCAGTAGAAAAGCCGCCAGTTGCTGTAGAAATCCGTGTTGGGCGGGTCAAGGGTGCCCAGCAGACGGCCCTGGCGGTCATAACGGTACCAGCGCTCGCCTTCAACGCTGTAATAGGGGCCGCCCATGTACTTCTTGCCCAGTTCGCCGTAGCAGAGGATGTCGCCGTTCGGAACAAAGATACATTCAACCGGCGGGCTCTGGGCCAGCCAGGCCGGCACGCGCGGGAAATCCAGCGCTTCGATGAAGTCGCTGAGCCTGACCGCGCTGTCCAGCTCCAGGGCGTCCCAGTCCAGCGGCGCCACGATAGCAATCCAGTCCATGGGTTGGCCGCCCCAGTCCTCGGCCGACAGCATGTCCAGGCCAAGGGTCTCGCCCACAGTCGGCCGGTCAAAGCGGTACTCGTCCCGGATGCCGTTGATGAACTGCGGGATCAGAAAGCCCTCTGGCGAGATGGTCTTAATTGTGACCCGCCAGCCTTCGGGAACCTCAAAGGGCTCGCCGCCGTTGGAATAGGTGAGGTGCAGGTACAGCTTGTAGGGCTCACTGGTCAAACCTTTCAGGCGTTCGTAAGCCCAGAGGTCGATTGGTGCATAGAGCCCGCGGTATGGATTGTCTGGATCATCCAGGGGACGCAGGCCGTCACAGAGCTGCTTAATCCGCGCCTGGTTGTTGACATAGGCATCCACCGCGGACTCATGCTGCGCTGCCTCCTCTGAAAAGGGCACATCCCAGCTGGGCATCGGCATCGGCAGGAGTGCCTCAGGCTCGGACTTGGGTTCTGCGGCGTCTGTGGACGGCTCTGACTCGGCGCTGCCTCCTGAACTGGCACTGTGCTCATCCGCAGCGGCGGGATGCAGCGGCAGCAGGAATCGGGTCAGCAGCAGGAGAAGCAGCAGGTGTCGCAGCAAAGCGCTTTGCCGACAGCTGGCAGAATCCACAGGCCACCTCGGAGGAGAATCAGCCGATTCTAGCGCGGCGTTGCCTTCCAAGCAGTCAGGCCCGTAAAACAAAACAGAAAGGCCGGGGACTAGCCCCGGCCCTCCAGGTTCAGCCTGATTAGCCCGCGGCCTGAGCCTTGGGGAAGAAGTCCGGCATCTCGTCGGCGCTGGGACCATAGATGCTGGGAACCGCCACGTTCAGCATGCGCAGATAGACGCTGAGCTGGCCGCGGTGGTGGTAGATGTGGTTGAGCATGATGGTCCGGGCCACTGCCGCACGTGGACGGGCGAAGAGCACCTGCTCACCGGCGGTCAGTTTCCACTCGCTGTGTGCCCATTCGTCGCTCAGCGTTGGCAGGGTCTGGCGCAGAAACTCCAGGCTCTGGTCAAAGGCGGCCAGGATCTGGGCCTTGTTCTCGGGAGCCGGCGGCTTGCTCATCTCACTTATGTCCATGCTGTCCTTGAGCAGCATGCCAAGGATGCCCTGCGGCGCTCCGGCGATATGGTGCGCCAGATAACCCAGGGTCATGCTCTTTTCGTGCGGCTGCCAGGCGAGCTGGTCTTCGGGCAGGCGCTCGAGGCAATTGCGGGTTGCCAGAGCCTCCTGCTCATACTCTGCCAGCAGGTTCTGCATCATGCTCATAACCCCATTCTCCTTTGCGGCGCTGCCTTGCGCAGCCGCCCGCCTCTCCCGGGCACCCTTGATTGCGGCCGTCCCGGCTGGCCGTGGAGGCTCAGCCCCCGGCGGGGCCGCTGACCTTGAGGAGCAGCAGGCCCATGATGTAGTCACGCACGTGGCGCAGGCTGACCGGGACGACGTCCGGCGGCGCACCGGCCTTGCGCAGTATGATCCCGCCCTGGATGGCGGAAATGAAAAGCCGCGCCAGGCCCATGGAGTCCAGGCTGCGGCCGCGGCTCTGTGCGGCTTCCTCGATCAGTCCGCCCAGGAATTCGCCCAGGCGGCTGAAGGAGCGCTCGGCGGACTGCCTCAGCTGCGGGTGGCTGACGGCGCATTCCTGCACCGTGGTCCCGATCAGGCAGCTTGCCGCGCTGCCCTGGGGCTCAAAGATGCTGATGAAGTGGTCCAGGCAGCCGCGCAGGCGCTCCAGCGGGCTGGGCTGGGCCATGAATGGCGCTGCGGCAAGCATCTGTGCGATGCCCTCGGTCCAGGCCTCCATGCAGGCTTCGGCCAGGGCTTCCTTGCCCTTAAAGTAGTGGAAGAAGGCGCCCTTGCTGACCCCCGCCGCCGCGCAGATCTGCTCCACGCTGGTCGCGCTGTAGCCGTTGTGCCGCACCAGGTCAATCCCGGCCTTGATCAGCCGCGTGCGCGCAGGTACATCCGACTGGTTGGTATGTCCATCGGATGCCTGGTTCGCAGGCCGTGTTGGAACTGTGTTAGCGCCGCTCGCTCTTGGCACCTGACCAGTTTACCGACCAGTTGGTATGTTGTCAAGGAGGCATTGATCAACACGTCCTAACATGAGGGCGCGATCCGGGCAAAAGTTGTGGCATAAGACTCTGGCAGTCCTGAGGCCTGCCGGAGTATGAGATGAAGTCTTGCCCGCCGCTGACCGAGCTGCTGTCCCTCTGCAGTCTGCTGGCTGTCCTCAGCCTGCAGGTCTGCGCCGTGCCATCCTGCGCTGGCGGCCACAGGCAGGAGCCGGAGGAGCTGCAGCCCGACCCGATTTACCACCCGCAGGTGATCGCCCAGGCGGTGGCGGACGGCATCTCCCTGCCGCTGCCCTCCAGCCTTGCCGGCCGGCCCAGGGATGCCTCCAATTTCGACGACCGTCTGTGCTTCGGCGACCAGTGGGAAGCCGGCCTGCCCAGCAACAAGGTGGCCGGCAGCGTCTTCTCTCCACAGTACGCGGGGGCGGCCGGGCGCAGCATCGCCGACAGCGCTTATGCCATCTTCGGTTTCGGGGAGCTGAGTTTCTACAACGGCCCGCCGATGGTCAAGCTGCGCTGGAAGCCCAGTCTGGACCAGCCGCAGAATCTCTATATTGCTCTGGCCAACCGCCAGCTGGACCGCTGGGACTGGTACAAGGTTCCGGCCAGCGGGAACGTCAGTCTGCCGGACATGGCGCCCTATGAGGACCAGTTCAGCCAGGCCATGCTGGCTGTGGTGTCGCTTGATAACGGCGATTTTGACCTGGACTATGTGCTCTGGGGCGACAGCACCGGCATCAGCCTGAGCTATACGACCGACCTGAATCCTGATCCGCTGCTGAACCTTGCGCCACTGACGGTTAACTTTGATGCCGGCGCTTCTGTGTCTTACGGCGGCAAGATCAGCAGCTTTGACTTCGACTGGGAGGATGACGGGAGCTTTGATCTGACCGGCGTAGCAGACGGCAAGGCCAGCCACAGCTTTGCCAAGGGTAAGCAGCGCGTGGCAATCCGGGCCACGGACGACCTGGGCCAAAGCGCCACCAGCTTCTGCAACTTTGTCGCTATCGACCCGGCAAACCTTGACCCCATCGCCTCCTTCACCCTCTCGCCAAACAACGGCGATGGACCTCTGCTGGTCAGCTGCGATGCCGGCAGTTCCTCCGACCCTGACGGCAGCGTCGTTGAGTTCCGCTGGGACTTTGACGGCGATGGCATTGACGACGCCAGCAGCAGCAACCCGCTGGTGCAGCATACCTTTGCGCGTGCCGGCGACAACTTCGTGCGCCTGACGGTCCGGGACAACTTCTTCGCGGAATCGAGCCAGGTCAAGAAGGTGACTTTGCTCAAGGGCTGGCACGAGGCCGTAATCGACAGCGCGGCGGACGCCCGCACACCAGTCGCGCTCTGCACCTCCGGATCACCGGGCCGCGCCAGCGTGGCCTATATCGATGTCTATCAGCACGAGCTGCGCTTCAAACATGCGAACAACGACCAGGGCAGCTCCTGGGGCAGCCTGCGTATCCCCGCCAGCGCCGAGTTTGGCCTTGTTGGCCAGGTGACGATGGTCACCAGCGTTGGCAGCGGGGTGCCGATCATCTGCTATGGCGACTTTGAAAACAGCTATGTGTTGAGTTTCGGGAGGTTGTTCACACAGAACTCTGTGAGATGCTGAAGGTTACGAGCACAACGGCATCCGGAGGAATCCTGCGTGAACAACCAATGCAAGCATAGCAAGTTCAGTGTGCGCGAGC
>JADZFO010000025.1 GCA_020849855.1 bacterium
ATGTGAAGCCCTGAAGAGTTATTGTTCAAGATACAATTCCACTCGACCACACAGTGCTATCGGCCATCTGCCACCCACATCGCGCCTTCCGGCACTGAATAACCTGTTTGGCGGCCACACCTAGTCCAGCGGGAAGTCGAAACCCTCTTCAAAGGTATGGCCCATGGCCCGGCACATGGCCAGCACCTGGCCCTGGTGGTGGTAGACATGCGTCGCGATGCGCATGACGATGCGCGCCGGCACCATGCTGCGCCATTTGCCCGGCCAGCAGTAGAAGTCGCGGGCAGTGCTGAGCTGCTCTGTGCTCTGCGCGGCGATCAGATCGCGGCTCAGCGCATCGATCTCGCTGCGGTAAGCCTCCAGCGCATCAATGTCCGCATAGCGCGGCGCGCTGGCTGTCGCCTCCGGCTCCGCTGCTGCAGCCGCTGCCGGCTCTGCCCCATCCTGCGCGCTGGCGCCCACTGCATCAGCCGCCCCCTCGGCGGCAGCATCAGCCTTGGCATCGTCCTTGTACTCGCCTTCGAAGACCAGCATCCAGTAGTCCCCGGAGCCGATGATGTGCTCAAGCTGCTCGCGCACCGTGTTGTAGCCAAAGCCCGGCAGCTCCCGTGATAGTTCCTCGGGGCTGAGTACCCGGCAGGCATCCAGCAGTTTCTTCAGGCTGCGCTGCGCGCGGTCGTGAATGTCCAGTAGTGCTTCAGTTGTGTACATGCCGCGATTCTAGCTCAAAGGCAGCCTTGTCCACCTCGCAGTAAAAAGAAAAGGGCGGGGTTCGCTCCCCGCCCTGCTGGCTTGCGTTTGCAACTGCTGCTGAAGTCCCTTGACCGGCTTCTTCAAACATTGGCGATTGCCACTGCGGGCGCGCTCCACGCGCCCCTACTCCGACTGCTGCTTTCGCCTTTCGCTTTTCGCCTTCCGCCTTGCGCCTTCCGCCTTGGGCCTTGCGCCTTCTGACTTCAGCCTTGTGCCTTGTGCCTTGTGCCTTGTGCCTTGTGCCTTGATCGTCAGGCCTTGCGCCGGGCCACCTTATGGTGGATCTCATCGCGCAGGCGGTGGGCCAGCTGGTCGAGGGTGGTGATGTCGCTCAGCTTGCCTTCGTGATAGCTCTCCACGGTGATGGTCCCCTGCTCGGCCTCCGCCGCGCCGACCACGATCAGGTAGGGCACCTTCTGGGTCTTGCCCTCGCGGATCTTCTTGCCCAGCTTCTCAGAGCTGTCGTCCACACAGACCCGCACCACGCCGTTATTGGTGTTGTAGCGCATATGCGCCATCTGCTGCGCGAGCTGCTGCGCATAGGGCAGCTGCAGGTCGGTGATCGGCAGGATCCGCACCTGCTCCGGCGCCAGCCAGAGCGGGAAGGCCCCGCCGAACTCCTCGATCAGCAGGCCGAAGAAGCGCTCAAAGCTGCCCAGGATCGCGCGGTGCAGCATCACCGGCCGGTGCTTGTCGCCGTCGCTGCCGGTGTACTCCGCCTCGAAACGCTCGGGCAGGTTGAAGTCCAGCTGGATGGTGCTGCCCTGCCATGAACGGCCCAGGCTGTCCTTGATGATGAAGTCGATCTTCGGTCCATAGAAAGCCGCGTCGCCCTCCTCAACGTAGTACTTGCCCGGGCAGCGCTTCTCCAGCACCTTGCGCAGCCCGTCCTCGGCCATCGCCCAGACTTCGTCGGAGCCGATGCTCTTCTCCGGGTTGCGGGTCTTCAGCGCGACGTGGTAGTCAAAGCCAAAGGTGTCCAGCACGTGGCAGCAGAAGTCGAACACGCCCTCGATCTCGGCCGGGTACTGCTCCGGGGTGACGAACAGGTGCGCGTCATCCTGGGTGAAGCTGCGCACGCGCAGCATGCCATGCAAAACGCCGGCGCGCTCATAGCGGTACACAGTGCCGAACTCAAAGAGCCGCGCGGGCAGGTCGCGGTAGGACTTGGTGCCCACCTTGTACAGCATCACGTGTCCGGGGCAGTTCATCGGCTTGAGGCCATAGTTGCCGATGCCTTCGTTCTCGTCGGCTACAGCGGCGCCGTTGCCTGCACCAGCGCCTGCGTTCCTGCCTGCGGGGCCCGCCTCGCCGCTGCTGTCGCCGGCAGTGACGCCGGCGCTACTAATGATGCTGCCATCCGCCAGCGGCGCCACCGGACCGGGGTCGGCGCAGCCGGTGTGGTGCGCGTGGCTGTGGCCATGGCCCTGCGCCGCCGGCTTGTGGTGCCCCAGCATGCCGCTCTCAAACTCGTCCAGGCTGTAGACCATGAACATGTTGTCGCGGTAATTCTTCAGGTGCCCGCTGGTGTGCCAGGCATCGGTCTTCAGGATGTGCGGGGTGGACAGGGGGTCATAGACCTTGTCCGGGTGGCCATAGCTGCCGTCCATGTGCAGCTGCCACATCCAGTTCTTCAGCTCCTGCAGGATGATCGCGCCCTTGGGCAGATAGAAGGGCAGGCCCGGCCCGGCCAGCTCCGGGAACTCAAAGAGCGAAAGCTCCTTGCCCAGGCTGCGGTGGTCGCGCTTCTTGGCCTCCTCAATGCGGGTCAGGTAGGCCTTCAGCTCGTCCTTGCTCTCCCAGGCGGTGCCATAAATGCGCTGAAGCTGCTCGCGCTTCTCATCCCCGCGCCAGTAAGCGCCGGAGACGTGCATCAGCTTGAAGTGCTTCAGCTCGCCGGTGTTGTCCACGTGCGGGCCGGCGCAGAGGTCCACGAAATCGCCATCGCGGTAGAGGGTGATCGCGCCGTCCGGCAGGGTCTCGACGTGCTCGGCCTTCAGCTTCTCGCCCAGGTCGCTGAAGAGCTTCAGCGCGTCGGCCTTGCTGATGGGCTCGCAGACGAACTGCGCAGCCTTCTTGGAAAGCTCGCGCATCTTCTCTTCGATGGCGCTCAGGTCCTCCTCGGAAAACTTGCGCGGGGTGTCGAAGTCGTAATAGAAACCGTCCTCAATCGGCGGGCCGAAGGCCAGACGGGTGCCCGGGAAGAGGGCCTGCACGGCTTCGGCCATCAGGTGCGCCGAGGAGTGGCGGACGCGGTAAAGCCGGCTGTCCTTGTAGTCCTCGGCATGCTTCTTGGCAATGATCGGCATTGTTCTTTCTCCCTAGGGGCGGAGCATGCTCCGCCCGGCTCCAGTGGCGCGGGCCTTCCGCCCGCGGACTGCTTGTCGCGGCCAGACATGGCCGCACTGCTGCCTAAGCAGGGGGTGACATTGTATCGGGGGGTTGGAGCAGCCGGCCGCGCTGGGGGCCAGGGCTGCTCAGGCGCGCGTGACAGCGCCGCGGGTAGCGGCGGGAGGCATCTCCAGAAGGCGGCGATAAGCGGCCATGCAGGGGGATTATACCCAAGGGGAAAGGTTACAGGGGACAGGTTACAGGGGACAGGGACTAGGCAGTAGGAACTAGTGACAAGGGACAAGGGACAAGGGACCAGGGACCAGGGACATGGGGCCAGGGACCTGGGATCAGGGATCAGGGATCAGGGACTAGCGACTAGGGAGGGACAAAGGCGAAATGCAGAGGCGGGGACAGGTGTAGGGGCGCGTGGAGCGCGCCCGCGCTGGCAGATCCGAGCAGGAGAGCGAAGTCTCGGAACGCTGGCAGGTCGCGAAGCGACTGCCGGCCTTCTTCGGCCTGCACTAAAGGCGCGGAGCGCGGGCTGCGCGCAAGGCGCGAGCCCGCTTGTCTTTATCCCCATCGCTGAAACAGAAAGCGGGCCCATGCTGCGCATGCGGCCCGCGCTCCGAGGCTCCGCCCACCTGCTTAACCTGCACCGAAGGCGCGGATCGCGGGCTGCGCGCAAAGCGCGAGCCCGCTTGTCTTAATCCCATCCCTTAAACAGAAAGCGGGCCCATGCTGTGCATGCGGCCCGCGCTCCGAGGCTCCACCCACCTCCTCAATCTGCACCGAAGGCGAGGAGCGCGGGCAGGTCGCTAAGCGACTGCCGGCCGTCCCCTGTAACCTCGCGCCTGCCGCAGCGTTAGAATCAGTGATGGCCTTTAGCACTGCCGTCCGCGAGCCTTTCCGCCTGAGCTGGCGCATTTTGCTGCGCGGGCTGGCCTGGCTGGGCACGCTGCTACTGCTTGCTGCGCTGGGCTTGATTGTTTACGCTGCACGGCAGCAGTATCAGGCTAACGAAGAGTTGATGCTGGAAGACCCGGTAATCGCCAACTACAACGCGCTTGAAAATGCGATCTACTACACCGTGGATCGACTGGGCTACAGTCCGGCGGATAAGGATGAGCTGCTGGCACAGGGCGTGCTGGGGTTGCCGAAGAAGAAGCTCTGGCTGAACCAGGATCTGGTCAACCCATACACGGACGGGCCGGTGAGATTTGTGGAGCCGGGACAGCCCTTCGCGGATGGGGACTGCATTTACTTCCCCGCCATGTACTTCAGCACCTCCGGCAATGTCGAACAGCCGCCGCTGCAGCGCGATTTCTACCTGCTTGTCTTTGGGCCGCAACGAGCAACTAATCACCCTCAGGATCTAAGTGTTGACTTCAACCTGGATGGCAGAAAGGATGAGTTCTGCTTTATGGGTGGTAATGGCTTCAGCTACTCATGCAAAATGGGTCCGGGAAACTCAGCAGAGGTTGAAAGTCTCCACGAAGTGCTGATCCGCCTCGGTCTGGAGCAGTACTGGATCGGGGAGCCGGAACAGGCCGATTAAGGCAGAAGAGGCCGGCTTGCAGCCGGCGCTCCGAGGCTCCGTCCACCTGCTTAACCTGCACCAAGTCTCGGAACGCTGGCAGGTCGCGCAGCGACTGCCGGCCTTCTTCGGCCTGCACCGAAGGCGCGGAACGCATGCGGCCCGCATCCCGGGTATAAATCCGTGGGGGATCAGGGAATGCCAAAGTACGCTCATCCAGTCCTTGTCTGTCTTGCCTTACTCCTCGCCGGCTGCGATCCGATCATCATCGGCCCCTCGCTCATCCCGGCGCATACCGAGCGCGTCTTCGCCGCCGTCTCATACCCGGCCAGTCCCGGCGGCGGGAACAGCCTCGTCGCCAACGGCGACAGCCTCTATGTGCTTGACCCGCAGGGTGTGCAGAGCGCCAGGCTCAGCCTGCCCAGCTCTGTCGGGCCGGGCAGTTACCACGAGTGGCCCCGCGCTTACTCCAGCGCCGCCGGCGACTGCTTCCTTTTGCTGGCTGATGGCACGGCCTGCGGCCTTAACGCCGACGGCAGCCTGCGCTGGACACTGGAGGAGAAGCTCCTGGGCAGCTGGGCTGTCCCCCTTAGCGATGGCCTGCTGGTCGGCGTCAGCTCTGCTGACACTTACGCCCTGGCCAAGCTGCACCCGGACGGCACACTGGGCTGGCGCCAGAGTGTGCTGAATTCAGACCGCTTCTTCACCCGGCCCTACGGCGCGGGCATGGCGGCGATGCTGGAGAACCAGCTGCTGGTGCTGGACGGCGAGGGCAGCGAGCTTCTGCGCCTTGACACCACCGAGCTGGGCTACCAGCCCAGCCTCTGCATCCCCAGCGCGGATTGCTTCATCCTGGTCACCGGCGGCGGCGCGGTGGCAGTGGACCTCAGCGGCAGGCGCCTGTGGAGCTATAACTCCTCAAACAGGCATATCGTGATCGGCGCGGCGCTGAGCAATGAGCGCACGGTGCTGAAGTATGAAGCTTATCCCGGCGAGAGCGGCATCGTGGTGCTGGACGGCCAGGGCCGCGAGATCCGCAGCTTCAGCGGGAACTACTGGCATGACCTGACGCCGGTTGACGCCACCCGTTTCGCGGCCCTGTTCTTTAGCGGCAGCAGCGTGTCTGTCCATCTGCTCAGCACGGAGAGCGATGAGCCGCTCTGGCGGACCCGGCTGGGCGACTTCGACCATGGCGGCCTTGTCCGCCGCGGCGAAACCGTGGAGCGCTACACCAATGGCACGGCCCTGCAGCTGGGCCGCGACCAGCGGCTCTACTTCGAGCTCAACAGCCAGCTCATCGCCCTGGACCTGGACGGCCGGCGCCTCTGGTCCTTCAAGGGCCGGAGCTACAGCGACACTTTCGTCGAGGATTATTACCCGTCTTACTAAGCAAAGGGCGGGGTCCTGCCCCGCCCTGCAAGAGACGGGCCGCTTATCTGCGGCCCCTACAAATCCAATTGGGTCCCTCTTCTCTCGTCCCTGGTCCCTGGTCCCTGGTCCCTGGTCCCTGGTCCCTGGTCCCTGGTCCCGCGTCTCTACTTCCCGTAGATCATCTCTATGTACTTCGCGGGCTCGGCCAGGAAGCCTTCGACGCAGTGCTCGCAGCACAGGCGCACCAACTTGCCGTCGTAGACCATGTTCACGGCCAGCGGGCCCAGCTCATCGCCGGCCACCGGGCAGACCTTGGCCGGATAGGCCGCCATCTGCTTTTCAATCACCGCCTCGTCCAGCATCTTGATGTACTTCGCCGCATCCGCGCGCACGGCCTTCTCGCAGCCCTTGCAGCACAGGCGCACCAGGCGGTTGTCCACCACGATGTCGTAGGCGCCGCCCATCGATTCCAGGCCCTCGCCGGTGATCGGGCAGGTGTCCAGCGGATAGGCCGCCTTCTGCTCCTCGATGATCGCGCTGTCAAGCTTGGCCAGCCACTCAGCCGGCGCGGACTTGAAGGTCTCAATGCAGCCGCTGCAGCAGAAGCGGATCTCGCGGCCCTCATGGCTGTAGCTGACAGCGCCCTCGCCCAGCTTCTCGCCGGTGACGATGCAGATGTCCAGCGGATAGGCGGTGCTGGCCGCTTTGGCCCCCGCGGCGGCGGGCTTGGAGTGCGCGGCTTCCTCGGCCCGCGGCATGCTGCTCAGCAGTGCCAGACAGAACACGGCGGCAGCCAGGCCGCCAAGGATCGTACTAAGCTTCATTTTGGTCCTCCACTTGGATCGCTCTGGTGAGCTCAGCAGCCGGACGCGCGTACAATGCGCGCAGTTCGGTTGCTACTAAGGATTATAGTAGGTTTCTTGATTTTGTGCAGCGCGGCCCTTTCAGCCCCCGCGATCCTGCCTGCCAAAGACAAAGGCAATCGCCAGCGCGGCGATGATGGCGACGCCGCAGCCGGCTATCAGTATCGTGATCATGCCTGAAGCCTACACCACGCCGCGGTGCTTCAGCAGGCCGATCACCAGCAGCGCCAGGATGATGCCCAGAATCAGGCCCGCAAAGATATAGAAGCGGTCGGGACCGCTCAGTTCGATGCTCTCTGGCATCCAGTCAGGCAGCAGGCACAGCGGCGCAGTCAAGGTCTAACTCCAGAGTCAGCGGATCAGGCCGGGAGTTTCAGGCCGTGGGAAGTATCGGCGCCAAACCGGCGCCACTCAAGACAGTCTACCAGCGCAGTGAGCGCAGATAACTTAGCGCTGCTCAGATGGAAGCGACTGCGCCGGACAGCAGGATCAGCAGTGCTGCCTGGCCGGTGCTGCAGTGCAGCTGTGTAAGTATCAGCACAGGCGTCGCGGACTCAGCTTTTCCCAGGCCAGGGCGAAAGGCAAAAGGACGTCCGAAGCGCCCCGGTGGCCTGGCCCGCGATGCAGCAAACATGGTGTAGGGGCGCGTGGAGCGCGCCCGCGTTACAATTCGCCAATGTGTCCCGACCTGCCGAGGCGTCGCAGTGTCCGCCTGCCCTATTACAACTACGCCAGCTACGGCTGGTATTACATCACTATCTGCTGTCACCAATTCAAGCAGCTGTTTGGTTCAATCGAGTCAAGCCAGCTGCGGCCAAGTCCTTTGGGCGAGTTGGTTAGCGCTGAGTTGGAGCGATCCGCCGAGCTGCGCAAAGAGTTTCGTCTCGACACTTTTGTAATCATGTCTAACCATCTGCATATGGTGGTCGTGATAGATCCACCACAATCCCTCGACCAACTTAGAAACACAGTTGATGAATCGGGACGCATGGTGCTGCTGAAGGCCCCGCTCGGGGGCCAGGCGCGCAGTGTGAGCAGTTTTGTTGGCGGCTTCAAGGCCTCAGTCACTTCCGCCGCCAGGCATTGGACGGGCAATGCAGAACTCGCAGTCTGGAATCGCGGCTTCCATGAACACGTGGTGCGTAGCGAGCCCGCCCTGAACGCCATTCGTGAGTACATTGCCAACAACCCACGCAAGTGGGAGCTTGATCGCTACAACACGGCGAGAAAACTGGCACGAAGTGCAGATGATGAACTGGATCTACTGCTCGCAGCTGACCAGCCTCCTGCAAAATAGCTTCGCGGGCGCGCTCCACGCGCCCCTACGCTTGCGGGATGCGTCGAGGCGAAAGTCCAGCGGGCGCGCTCCACGCGCCCTTTCGAGCCTTAACTGCGGCGTGGGTTGAGTTTTTCCCAGGCCAGAGCGAAAAGAGCGCAGAGGACGACCAGAGCGAACAAACCTGCAATCGGCCCGAGCATTCCCTGCATAGAACCGCAGTAGTCTGTTCCCGCGATGCTGCCTTGTCCTTCTGGATGCCGGGTCTCCTGCACAGGCAATGTTACCCCAGATCTACTGCAGCTCCAGCGCCTTATACAGCGTCAGGGTGTTCTCCAGCACGGAAGCGATGGTCATCGGCCCCACCCCGCCCGGCACCGGCGTGATCCACTCGCACAGGGGCTCGACGGCGGCGAAGTCCACATCGCCCACGATGCGGCTCAGCGGCCGGTTGCTTTCGTCGTAAACCGGCTCGCCCTGCTCATCCAACAGCGGCACATGGTTGATCCCCACGTCCACCACCACCGCGCCGGGCTTGACCATGGCGGCGCTGAGCATGCCCGCGCGGCCGACGGCGCTGACGATGATGTCGGCGCGGCGGGTCAGCTCGCCCAGGTCGCGGCTGCGGCTGTGGCCGATGCTCACCGTGGCGTTGGCCTCCAGCAGCAGCAGGGCCATCGGCTTGCCCACCAGGTTCGAGCGGCCCAGGATCGCCACCTCCCGGCCGGCCAGCTCAATGCCATAGTGCTCCAGCAGCAGCATGATGCCCTGCGGCGTGGCCGGCCGCGGCCCCGGCAAGCCCACGGTCATGCGGCCCACGTTCTCCGGGTGGAAGCAGTCCACGTCCTTGCGCGGGTCGATGGCCTCGATCACCACACGCGGGTCGATGTGCTCGGGCAGCGGGAGCTGCACCAGGATGCTGTGCACCCCGGCGTCGTCATTGTGCGCGCGGATCCGCTCCAGAAGCTCGACCTGGCTGATCGAGGCCGGCAGGCGCTCGATGGTGCTCAGGATGCCCACCTTCTGGCTCGCCGCGCCCTTGGCGCTGACATAGGTCGTGCTCGCCGGGTTTTCGCCTACCTGGATAAAAACCGCGTGCGGCGGCCGGCTGGCCTGCGGCAGCAAGGTGGCGATTTGTGTCCTGATACGCTCGCGCACAGCTCTTGCGCAGAGTTTCCCGTCGAGTAGCCTTCCCACCGCGCTATCTTAATGCCTGCAGCGCTGCTGCGCACAGGCACAGGCGCAGTGCGGGCCCGCAGGCCTGCTAGTCTCCGCCACCGCTGCTCTGTCCGCTCAGGTCCGGCGCATTGGGGTTCTGGTCCTGCAGCACCAGGCCGTCCAGAGGCTCATCCGGCGCCACAATGCGGTCGCGCTGCTCCAGCTCCACACCCTTCAGCGCGGAACTGAGGTCCTGGAAGTCCAGCAGGTCGACATAGCCCGCCAGGTCCAGCAGCGGAGTCGCGCTGGCGCGGATCAGATCACGGCAGCCGTCGAAATAAGCCCGGCCCTGGTACAGGCCATACAGCACCCGGCGGCTGCTGGACAGGCTGGAGGTGTTGATCGTGTTGCTGTTCAGGCAGCGCTCCAGCACCCGCTCGGCCCCCGGCTCATCGCCGGTCTCGATCAGCAGTGTGGCCAGCTCGGCGGCGAACTCCGGCGACTTCGGCGCGACAGCTTCCAGGCGCCGCAGCTGGCTCGAGGCGATGTCTGGGAAGCCCTGATAGCGCGCGATCTCCACCAGCATGGCCAGGTATTCCGCCACAAAAGGCGCCTTGTTCTGCAGCAGCACTTCCGTGCAGCGGTCGGCCTGCGGCCAGCGCCGCTCGTGCGCCAGGGCCAGGCCCATCATGCCGTAGTCCACCGGGCCATAGCCCACGCTCTTTCTGTTCTCCAGCTCGCGCAGGCAGGCCTTGTACTGGCCCTGGTAGAAGTACATCAGCGCTTCGTCAAAGGCCCGGCCGGGCACGTTGGACTGCCGCGCGAAGTCCTCGATCTCGCTGTCCACCAGCGACTTGTTGCGCACCACGGAGCTCTGGTTGTACTCCGCCGTGATCACGGCGTCCTCCAGCAGCGCGCTGGCATTGCCCAGGCGGCCGAGGCGGTAGTGGATGATGGCGCGGTTGTTGTCATTGGCCGAATCGTCGGTCGAGGCATCCGGCAGCGCCGCCAGGGGCTGGCGCAGTTCATAGTTGCCGGTCTCCAGGTTGTAGACCAGGCGGGCATAGCTGTGCTTCACCGGCAGGCGGCCGGCGCTGTTCAGGAAGCAGGGCTGGGTCTGCCAGATCACGCTCTCGCCATAGGCGTCAGAGCCGGGCTGGAACTGCAGGTTCGCCACATCGCGCAGCTCGAAGACCACCTTGGGGCCTTCCTTGCCGGTCAGGTCACGGATCACCATGTCGCCGATCACACCCGGCGAGCCATAGGCATCGGTAAAAGGCTTGGTCGTATAGGTCAGCAGGTGCGCGCCCGAGAGCAGAAAGGTGAAGGGCGGCCGGGCCGGCGGGCCCATCAGGGTCTCGCTCAGCAGCGTGGTCGCCTTGCCCTTGCCGTTCTTGCCAAGCAGCTGGGCCACTTCCATCCGCGCGGTGCCGCCGCTTTCATAAACGGCGATGCCCACTTCCGGGCCGCCGAAGGGCGCATAGAGCTCATAGCTCACCTCGCCCTTGGAGCGGAAGTACTTCTCCAGGTTCTCGCGGTTGACCTGGCTGATGGCGTAGGCCGGCCTAAGCCCGGCCGCCACCAGCACAGCAGCACAAACAAGCAGGCTGATACCCGTGCGCAAGCCTGTATTCATCCCATGCCTCCTGACACGCTGAATTGTACTCAGCGGCGGGGGGAATGCAAAACAGACGTGGCCGGGCGCCCCGGCGTTCAGCGCGCCTACCAACCGCGTTCAAAGCACAGGCCGTAAAGCCGCTCCAGCAGCGGGCGGCTGATCTCCCCGCGGTTGCGGTTGAAGGCCTCGGCGAACCACAGCGCGGCAGAACGCCGCTGGCCCAGTCGCCGGTGCATCTCGGCGATGGCGAATGCCGCCGCCGCGCGCTCATTGGGCTGCAGCTCGCCGGCCTCCCAGCCGCGCATGAAGGCGCTCAGGGCCTGCTGCAGATACTCGCTCTCCAGGTTCGTACTGCTGTTCAGGAAGCTGTAAAGCGTCCCCTCGCCCGCGCTGCCGGCTTCGCGCGCCTGGCCCAGCCAGTAGCGCGTCGCCTCCAGCTCCCCGCGGCTGCGGTAGAGCCAGGCCAGGGCCAGGGCGTAGTCATCCGGCGCCACGTTCACCATGTCGCCAATGCTGCGCATGGACTGCAGCTGCTCGGCCAGGCGCAGCTCATAGGGCACAGACTGCTCCAGGCTCAGCGCCGGGCTGAGGCTCAGGGCCTCGGCCGGCAGGCCGGTGAAGAGCTTGTCCACCTCGCTGTCAAAGCTGTTGCCGCCGCCGATCACGTCCAGGCGCACGGACCAGGCCGCCTGCTGCCACCAATAGCCCTCAGCCAGGTTGCCGCTGCGGCCGGCCTTGGCCAGGCGCGCCGCATTCTCAAACTTCTCCCAGGCATAAGCGCCGTCCCAGGGGCCTGCGTCGCCTTCATGCCCGAACTTCGGCTGGCCCAGGATGCCCAAAAGCTGCTCGCGCTTGAGCTTGACCGGGCGGTTGAAGACGGAGGGATAAGCCACATAGCCCGTCTGCGGGTCGATGACCAGGGTATAGGCCAGGGAGTTGATCACCGGGTGCGGGCAGCCGTCATAGTCAAAGCTGCTCACCGGCGGGTTACGCGCCAGGATCTGGGCGTTGAAGCTCTCGCCGGTGATGGGCGATACAAAGCCCTCCACGCTGATGTAAGGGCTGGTCGGCTGGACCAGTTCCTTCAGCGGCTGCTCGGCGGCTTCTTCCTGCTCCTCCACCGGCGGCAGCTGCGGCCCGCCAAAAAGGTCATCCGGCGGCGCCGGCTGCTGGTCCTCCAGAAAGGCGCTGCCCTGAGCCAGTGCGCCCTGGCTCAGCGCCAGCAGCAACATGAGGGTGCAGCAAAACCAGCGCAGCCGCATCAGATCCCCACGTGCTGGCCGCCCAGCGGCCCGCCGCCCGTATTGCCCGGGCGGCCCTGCTGCTGCCCGGGGGCCGGCATGCCCATGGCCTGCGCCATGATGGTCGCCAGATAGCCTTCGCGCTGCGCCAGGGACATGCCCTCGCTGCCATAGCCAAGCTGGTTGATCAGCACGCGGCTCAGGCGCTCGCGAAACTCCGGCTGCAGCTCGCGGGTGCGGCTCAGGTAGGAACCGATGGCATAGACCAGCTTATTCGTCAGCCGTCCCGGCGAGGGAGGGCCGCCGCTGTCCGGCGCCGCCGCGGCCCAGATGAAGGGCTGCTTGGAGCTGAATTCGCGCACCACCACGGTGTCGGCGGCCAGGTCGCCCAGGCGCTGCTGATAGCGCGTGTAAAAGAAGGAGACCCAGGCCACGAAGCCCATGTTGGGCAGCAGGTCGATGATGCGCAGCAGGCTGCGGATCAGCACATCGCGGAAGACCAGGCGCCCGCCGCCGCGGCGGATCACGCGGATGCCGGCCACGCGCTTGCCCGGGGTCTGGCCCTGCCAGGTCTGCTCAAAGATGGCGAAGTAGAAAACCTGTGGCAGCAGGGCCGTCAGCATGATTATCATCACCATCAGGATGATCATGCTCTCCGGCGGCTCAGTGCCGCTGGCCCCGGAGCTGATGCCAAGCCAGGCGCCCAGCGCCACCAGCTCGATGAAGACCAGGATGCCGGTGCCGGCGAAGACGATCATGTAGTCAATCGCCGCGGCCACGAAGCGCGGGCCGAAGCCGGCCAGAGGCAGGCGCAGCTCAAGCTGCTCCGGCGTCTCGATCCTCAGCACCTCATAGTCGTCCCAGTACTCCACGGCTTCTGATTATATCCACACCGGGGCTGGCATCCGCCCGTCGCGTGATGCGCGCTTCTAAGGCCGAGAAAGGATAAGACGATAAACACGATGGTATTAGACTTAACGCAGCCCGGGAGGTGCGTCATGTCTGCTCTGGCACAAACAATGCTTCAGCCGCGGATCAGCCCGGCCTGGTGGGGCCTGCTGCTGGTTCTGCCCTCTACCCTTTTCTGGGCCTGCCTGACCATATCCATCGCGCCCGGTATGCACCGCATGGCCGACCCCTGGCTGGCGCTGGTCAACCGCTATGACCTCTGGTTCGTGGTCGGTGTGCTGATGCTGCTGCCCTTTGTCGGCTCGCTGCTGGGCGCCGCCGGCTACAAGCGCAGCAAGTGGCTCAGCATCGCGGTGGTCTTCCTCGGCCTCGGGGCAGTCTGCCTGAACCTGTTGATGCAGTCCGCCAACCCAAGCCCGGCAATCTAGCCCGGCCCTCCGTTGGGCCCACCCTCACTTGGCTGGCTGCCGCGCTGCTCTGACTGGCTGCAGCGCAGCAGCCTGTCTGTTTTTGCTGTTTTACTTGACATTTGGGCAGCTACTCTGTATAGTTAAATGAGCCTAACACTATACTTATGGAGTGCTGCCATGCCCGCGTCCAGAGCTTTTGACCGCCTCAGCTTCGCCCTGGCCGACCCTAAGACCTGCGTGCTCCTCTGGAGCTTCGCGGTCGAGGGCCGCCTGAATACTGATCTCCTGGCCCTCATCGGCCTGCGGGATGTGGATGCCGATCTGCTGGAGGATATCTATGCCTCGCAGCTGGCGGACCTGCGGGCGCTGCACCGGGGCAGCCGCCTCTTCAACAATGACGACCTGCGCCGCATGGCGCACTCGCATGTCATGCACCTGGTAACCCGCGGAGCGCTGGATGAATCCCTCGACGGCATCCGCAGCAGCCAGCGGGCCATGCAGGCCGTGCGCCGGATGCCGCTGTGGATGCGCGACCCGGAGCTGGATGAGCTTGAGCGCCTGGCGCGCCGGGAGGCCGCCAGCGTCCGCCTGCTGGAGGTGCATACCCGCCGGGACGAACTGCTGGCCCGCCGGGCCGCGGCTCAGGCTGCGCAGTCATCGCTGCCTCAGGCAGCACCCTCATCGCAGGCTCAGGCAGCGCCGGCTTCAGTGCCGCAGGCCGGGCCCTCATCGCAGGCTGATGCTGAAGCTCAGGCACTGAGCCCGTCGGATAGCCCCGCGGATAGCCCGGCCCCGGCACAGGATCCGCTGCAGACGCCGGTGCAAGCGCAGGCACCGAAGCAGGCACCGACGCCGGAACAGACGCACACACGGGCCGTTGGTGTGGACAGCGAGCACGATGCGCAGGAGCCAGAGGATGGAGCTGGCGGGCAGTCCGGGCATGAAGCAGCAGCCAGCATCTCAGACCCCGGCAGCGCGGAGCAGAAGGTTAAAGAAAGTGCGGTGGATAGCGCAAAAACGGCCTTTCTTGTTTCAAATCAGGCCGCGCAGGTTAAATCTGCGGCCCGGCCGGGCCCCCTGCAGCCCGCTGGTCAGGGCCGGCGCAAGGCCGCGCTGGCCCGCAGCCTGAGCAAAAGGGTCAGCGCTGGCGGGCCCAGAACTTCACGCTAGGCAAAAGGAAGCGCATGAAGGACAGCTCGGCGGGACTGCGCAGCTTGCTGTAGGTCCGGTCACGCAGGTCGAAGACAGAGATTCCGCGGGCCTCCAGGGCCGGGATGTCCACCTCGTCCTCCAGCACCATGATCCCGTCGCCATACGGCTCATGCATCAGGTGCTGTGCATCCTCCAGCAGCATCGCCACGCGCTCTTCGGCGCCGGCCTCTGCCTCGCGCTCCAGGCGGCTGCGGCGCCAGTCGGCCAGGCGGCCCAGCAGCATCATGAGCTGCTGCTCAAAGTCCAGCTCGGCATAGGGCTCGCCAAGGCGACCGGTCAGGTCGCGCGCCGGGTTGCCGCCCCATACTGTATTGCGTGGTATATCCTTCGTCACGATAGATCCAGCCAGCACCAGGGCCTTCTCGCCAATGCTCACCGGCGCGATGCTGCACTGCACGCCGATCCAGGCATCCTCGCCCAGGCTGCAGGGCGCCTCGTTGCCCTCTCCATATCGGCAGCCCTGCAGCGGGTCGCCGCCCGAGAAGTGGGTCCAGAGGTTGCTGTAGGCGCTGATGGTGCAGCCGCGGCCGATGCGCAGCGGGGCGGTGCAGTTGAGGATCACGTTCTGGCCGATCCAGCTGCACTCGCCGATCTCCAGCTCCTCATAGCCATAGATGGTGGTGTGGTTGTGGATGGTGACCCAGTCACCGATCTTCACCCGCCGGGCCAGAATCCGCACGTCATCGCCAATGCTTACGTTGTCGCCAATCTCGATGCTCTCCGCCGGCCCGCCGATGCCGCCGCAGATCACTCGCTCGCCGCAGCTCAGGTCCGCGCCGACTTTCAGCTCCCGGGTGTTCGCGCTCAGGCCGGCCATCTCAGGCCCCACCGGCCTTATCGGCCCCGCTGTCAGCCCCGCTGTCAGCCCCGCTATCTGTCCCGTCTTCTCCTTCGCCCTCGCCTTCACCCGTCTGACCCTGCTTGCGGCGCTTGCGGTTCTCTTCCAGCAGGCGCTGGGCTTCTTCCTCGCTCATCACGTTCTCGGGGTCATAGCGCTCGTCGCCTTCCTTCGGCACGTCGCGCATCGTCTCGGGCAGGTTCTCCAGCTCGAACTTCTCGGCCGGCCGCAGCAGGGCCTCACGGATCGGCTCCGGCGGCAGGCCGTAGTACTGCACCTCGCAGGGCTGCATCTGGTAGACCCACCAGTCGCCCTCGCTGCGGACCCAGACCGTCTCGTCCAGGGGCAGCTCCGTGACCTGGCCCTCCACGGGGTACTCGGACCTGCCGCCCACCAGGGCCCAGTCGCCGTCAAGCGTCGCGCTGATCAGCTCGGCCTTGATGCCGTCGGCGGCGGCCCGCAGGTTCTTCTGGGTCGCGGGGTCGAAGGTGGGGAACTGACCGTGATACTTCTTGATTTGCAGCTCGATGGACTCAGTGTTGAGCTGCTGGTTCGCCGGGCTGAGCATGCGGGTCAGGCTGAGGTAATCGAAGAGCCGGCTGGCGCAGTAGTACTCCACCGCCCGCTCCCGCAGCCGCGCCTCGTCGGCCTGGCCGGGGGCGCGGTAACGCGGCACGGTGGCCAGGGCGAAGCCGCCGCCCAGCACTATGCCCAGCAGCGGGATAAGCCAGATCAGCGGGCTGCTGCGCGGCTTCTGCGGCGGCTTCTGGGGCTGCTTCTTTTTCACGGCCTAATGATAGCAAGCCCGTCAGAGCGGCTGCATGACGCTCAGGTACTGCCGCCATGGCCCGACTTCCTCGCGGTACTGCCTTGCCAGCACCCGGTTGATCTGCAGCAGGTGCGCCAGGTCATGCGCGGTCCAGGTGGCCAGCAGCTGGCGCATGCTGACACGGCCCAGCTGCGGGTGCAGGCCGCAAAGCCCCAGCTGCTCCTCCTGCAGATCCAGGCCGCGCAGGAAGTCCAGGTTCTCAGCCCGCAGCCGGGCGAAGTCAGCCAGCAGCTCATCGATGCTGCGGCCCTGGCTGTCCCTGAACATCGCCGTGCGGTCAAAGGTCTCGAAGGCCAGGCTCTCGCCATGCTCCAGGATGCGGCTGATCCGCACCCGCCAGTCAGTCTTCTCGCCATGCAGCAGATGCCCGGCAACGTCAAAGGGGCTCCATGTCCCCGGCCCCTCCGTGGCCCGCAGCCACTGCTCGGGCAGGCCGCTGAGCTGCAGGCTCAGAAGTGCCGGAGTGCGCTCCAGGATCAGCAGGCTGTCCTGGAGGCTGAAGGGAATAGCGGCCGGGCTGGCCGGGGCGGTGGGCTGGACTGGCTGGCTCATGCAGGCAGCATAGCAAGGGTGTAAAATCCTGCGGCGCCGGCGCCAGCTGCCGGCCCCGGGGGTTGTCGATATGCAGATCTTCCTTGATACAGCCAATCTTGATGAGATTCGCCAGGGCGTGGCGATGGGCGTGGTTGACGGCGTCACCACCAACCCCTCGCTGGTGGCCAAGGAGCAGTGCAAGTTCAAGGACCGCGTGCTGGAGATCTGCGATGTGGTGCAGGGCCCCGTCAGCGCCGAGGTGGTGGCGACGGACTACGAAGGCATGCTCTCCCAGGGCCGCGAGATCGCCGCCTGGCACAAGCATGTGGTGGTCAAGATCCCGCTGATTCCCGCCGGCATCGCCGCCATCCGGACCCTCAGCGCTGAGGGCATCCGCACCAACTGCACCCTCTGCTTCAGCCTCAACCAGGCCTGGCTGGCGGCCAAGGCCGGGGCAACCTATATCAGCCCCTTCGTCGGCCGCCTCGATGACATCGGCAACAACGGCATGGCCCTGATCGAGGAGATCCGCGCGGCCTACGACAACTATGGCTTCGAGACCAAGCTGCTGGCGGCCTCGCTGCGGCACCCGGAGCATGTGCGCCAGTGCCTGCTGGCGGGCGCAGATGTGGGCACCCTGCCCTTTGGCGTGCTGAAGTCACTCTTCAGCCACCCGCTGACCGACAAGGGCCTCAAGGCCTTCCTTGACGACTGGGAGAAGGTCAAGGACCTGGTCTAGCTGCAGCGCCCAAAGTGTCGTCCTGGAGCCTTGCCTGCAAGACAGTGCTGACGGCGGTCTTAAGTGGCTGTGCATGAGGCGCGGCAGCATACGGCCATTGGGCTGCAGCCGAAACCAGGTCTGCCCTGCCACTGCCAGCAACAGCATCCGCGCTCAAGCCGGGCTGCGCTAAATCGCAGTCAGGAGCTGGCAGTCATGCTTGGGGTAAGGGCGCGCCGAAGTCCGCAGCAAAGCTGCCTGCAGCGGCTGAACAAGCGCAGGCTGGCGGCAGTCAGAGCTGCTTGTTCTGCGGGTGTTAAGGGGCCGGAGGCCCGCTTAGGGAAAGTCCTGCCGTCTAGCGAGCAGGCAGGAGCAGGTGGCCGCCAGCCCGGCGGCCACGTCTTAGCTGCCTAATACTGCGGGCGGAACTTGACCCACCAGACGATGAGTCCGAGTAGGACTACAACGAGCGCACCCTGCGTAATCGGGCTGTACAGGAAATCCATGCGGTTCCTCCTGAGTGCATACCATCCGGGAAAGGCCAATTATAGCAAAGCGGTGCCTGTCTTCACAGTAGGCGCCTTTATCAGATCCTGCGCCAAGGAGCCCGCTTGCTTCAATCGGCCCCGGCACTCAGTTCATGCAGCAGCCTCAGCCCCGCCAGATAACTGTGCAGGCCAAATCCCGCCACCACGCCTCGGCAGACCGCCGCGGTCAGGCTGCGCTGGCGGAAGTCCTCGCGGTTGTGGATGTTGCTCAGATGCACTTCGATACAAGTAAGCTGGCTCGCCGCCAGCGCGTCACGGATCGCCACGCTTGTGTGGGAGTAGCCACCGGGGTTGATCAGGATGCCGCTGGCCCAGGCCTGGGCTTCCTGAACCCCATCGATGATCTCGCCCTCGTGGTTGCTCTGCAGGCTGCGCAGTCCGGCGCCCAGGACCGCCGCTTCCTGTGCCAGCCGGGCGTCAAGCTGCTCCAGGCTCAGGCTGCCGTAGACCTCCGGCTCCCGCGAGCCAAGCAGGTTCAGGTTGGGGCCGTGGATGACCAGGTACCAGCGCATGCGCCATTTAATCATGAGTGCGGGCTGCGGCCGGATTGTCTGGCCGGACTAAGGGGTGATTGCTTCCAGCGACTCCATGATCAGCTTGTCCTCGATGCCCTCGCGGATCAGCACCTCGCCGGGCTTGACCGGCAGGATCATGGTGGCGCCTTGAGTGCTGACCTTCTTGTCCAGGTGGACGAAGTCCAGCAGGCGCTGCGGCCGCGACATGGCATGCGTCACCGGCAGCCCGGCCTTCAGCAGCAGGGTGCGCAGCCGCACCTGCAGGCCGCCGGCAGTCAGGCCCAGGCGCTTGCCGATCCAGGCCGCGCAGAGCATGCCAAGGCCGACCGCCTGGCCATGGGTCAGCAGCACGAAGCCCGAGTCGGCCTCCAGGGCATGGCCGATGGTGTGCCCCAGGTTCAACACCCGGCGCAGGCCGCCTTCAAGCGGGTCGCGGCTGACGATCTCGGCCTTGACCTTCACGCAGCGGCGCACCAGGTCCTCGGCGATGTCGAGGTCCAGTTCCAGCAGGCGGGCGGCCTGCTGCTCCAGCAGCTCGAAGAGACCCGGGTCGGCGATCAGGCCGCTCTTGATCATCTCGGCAATGCCGGAGCTCAGCTCCACCGGCGGCAGGGTCTTCAGAGCGCTGACATCAACCAGCACCGCCTCCGGCTGGTGGTAGCTGCCCACCAGGTTCTTCACCCCCGCCAGGTCGATGGCTGTCTTGCCGCCGACCGCCGCGTCCACCATGGCCAGCAGGGAGGTTGGCACCTGGATCAGCCGCAGGCCCCGCATGTAGAGCGAGGCCGCCAGCGCGGCAACATCGCCCACCACGCCGCCGCCGACCGCCAGCACCGGGGCCTTGCGGTCCAGGCGCAGCCCGGCCATTTCCGTCAGCAGCTCGCCAAGTGTCTGGAAGCTCTTGTGGTGCTCGCCGGCGGGGAAGGACAGCAGCGGCGCCTCGATGCCAAGCTGCTGCAGCATATTGCTCAGCGGCCGGGCATAGAGCGGCGCCACGTTCTGGTCGGTGATGATCACCACCTTCGAAGCGCCCTCGCACTGCAGGCGCCAGGCCTCGGCGTCGTTCAGCAGGCCGCGGCGCAGGACGACCGGATAGCTGCAGCGCTCCGGCGCGAAGCCGACCGCCACTTCCTCCAGGCCGGTCAGTTCGGCAATGCGGTCGCAGCACTCAGCGATGCTCAGGCCGGAGGTGTCCAGGCGCAGCGGCAGGCTGCGGTAAAGGTAGTCGCGCTCTTCCAGCAGCCGGGCGATGGCCTCGGCGCGGCCCTCCTCGGGCAGCAGCGGCAGATGGGTCTTGCCCACCAGGCGCTGCGCCAGTACTTCCGCGCTGGCCTGCAGGCAGACCACCGGGCCACAGGCCTCCAGCATCGCCCGGTTCTCGGGGATCAGCAGCGTTCCGCCGCCGGTGGCGATGACGCAGCCGCTGGCCGCGCCGAGCTCCCGCACCATATCCCTTTCAAGCTGACGAAAGTGAGACTCGCCATCCTGCTCGAAGATATCTGTGATGCTGCGGCCCTCGCGCTGGCTGATCTGCTCGTCTGTATCCAGAAACCTGAAGCCGAGCCGGCGCGCAAGCAGCGGCCCGATGCTGCTCTTTCCGGTGCCCATGAATCCCGTGAGGACTACGTTCCGCAGGCCCGCCACCCCTGACCTCCTGGCAGAAACATCATAGCGCCTTAAACCGCGGCAACGCCGCTTGTCGGGGGAAAATCCCTGCACAGAAGATCAATTGATCTACTCTTGAGAACTCTCGATCTCGGTTTCCTGTCGCTCCGGCAGCGCGCCGCTTCCCTTCCGGCTTTCGGCATGTTCCCGGCGGGCCAGTTCCACATCCCGCAGCAGCCAGTCCATGCGGTCGCTGGCATAGGCCTCGCAAAGCGCCTCGGCGATCACCCAGGCAATCGCGGCCTCGGCGACCACCGAGCCCGGCGCGACCACACAGACATCGCTGCGCTGGTAGCGCGCCTTCCGGGCCTCGCCGGAGCGCAGGTCCAGGCTCTCCAGGGTCCGGTGCAGGGTGGCGATCGGCTTGAAGTGCAGGCGAACCACAATGGGCATGCCATTGCTCATCCCGCCCTCAATGCCGCCGGCGCGGTTGCTGCTGTGGATCCGGCCGTACTGCGCCTCGAGGCCCGGGTCGATTACGTCCTGCACCTCTGACCCAGGCCAGCCGGCTGCGGCTGTGGCCGGGCCGATCTCAGCGCCCTTGACGCTCTGGATGCTGACGGCGGCGCCGCTGAGGCGGGCATCCAGGCGGCGGTCCCACTGGGCATGACTGCCCAGGCCGACCGGCGCGCCGGTGACGAATACCTCGCAGGTGCCGCCCAGGGTATCCCCGGCCTGCCGGGCCGCATCAATCGCGGCGATCATTAGCGCGGAGCTATCGGAATCGGGACAGCGCACCTCGCTGGCCTCGGCGGCGCTGTGCTGGGCCGCGATGTCCGCCGCATCCAGCAGTTCGTGGCAGGCCGGCCCGGCCAGCTCAACGCTGCCGATCCGGGTAACACGGCTGTAGACCTGGATACCTGCCTCCGCCAGCAGCGCCCTGGCCGCGGCACCGATGGCGACGCGCATGGCGGTCTCGCGGGCCGAGGCGCGCTCACTTATTGGCCGCGTCTCGTCGAAGCCATACTTCAGCGCACCGGCATAGTCGGCATGCCCGGGGCGCGGCACGGAATAGACCGGGATCTCGCGCTCGACCCAGTTGGGGTAATCGAGGTTCTCGATCAGCAGGCCCAACGGCGCGCCGGTGGTGACCCCGCGGAACATGCCGCTCATGATCCGGGCGCGGTCACGCTCGATCTTCTGCCGCGCCCCGCGGCCATAGCCCTGCTGCCGCCGGGCCAGGTCGAGGGCCAGCATGTCCTCGCTGAGGGCCAGCCCGGCGGGCAGGCCATCAATGATCCCCAGCAGCGCCGGACCGTGGGAATCACCGGCCGTCAGATAGCGCAGCATCGTGCCCCTCCGCGATGAGATAGTTCAGCAGCTCCTTGCCAGTGACATCACTGCCGGTCCAGATATTGAAGCTGTCGGCAGCCTGATAGCACAGCAGGCCGAGGCCGTTCATGGTCTTGTTGCCCGCCTTCTGCGCATCGTGCAAGAAGCGCGACAGCGGAGGGCTGTAGTTAAGGTCCATAACCCAGGAGTGAGTTGGCAAGGGTCTACGCTGTGGCCATGGCGATTCCATAGCTCTCTCTCTACCGCCCAGCGGCGTAGCATTGATGATCAGGTCGTCGCCGTACCAACCGTCATTTCGCTCAGTCTCCATATACAAGTCGAGATCCTCAATCCGGCTGAGCTTAGTACACCAATAGGTCACATCCGGGTCGTCATCCTTCAATATTGGTCGAACAGACTTATAGAACAACTCGATGACAGTTGTAACGGTATACGCACAGCCCATCGCTACCGCACGCCCAGCCGGCCCTGTCCCGATGATTATCGTGCGTCCAATCTGCGAGTTGTTGTAGTCAATATTTATGTCTTTTACAAGCTGACACATTCCAGTGCAGTCGGTGTTGTAGCCTCTCCGTTGGATTCCATCAAAGTGAATTGTGTTGACTGCGCCAATCAGCTCAGCCTGTCTTTCTAACCAGTCCAGCTCTGACAGCACTGCCTCCTTGTGTGGCGTTGTCACGTTCAGCCCCGTGTAGCCCTGTGCACTCAGTTCTCTAACCAGCGCGCGCACCCCCGCTGCTTCGACCGGAAACAGCTCATAGCTTAGATCGATGCCGCGACTCTTTGCGGCATAGGCATGCAGCTTGGGGGAGAGCGAGTGCTCTACCGGCCAGCCGATCAGGCCGCAGCGGTACTTAGCCATGCTGCACCACGCTGGACAGCTTCTCCCAAAAGCCGGGGAAGCTGACGCTGACCGCGCCGGCGCCGGTGATAGTCGTCGGGCCAGCGGCCGCCAGCGCGCCGATGGCCAGAGCCATCGCGATGCGATGGTCGCCGTGGCTGTCCACTACCCCGCCCTGCAGCTTTTGCGGGCCTTCGATGACAAAGCCGTCGGGCAGCTCTTCGATACGCCCGCCCATGGCACGGATGCCGGCAGCGATTGTCGCAATGCGGTCGCTCTCCTTGACCCGCAGCTCCTCGGCCCCCCGCACCTCAGTCCGCCCTTCGGCCTGAGTCGCCAGCACCGCCAGCAGCGGCAGTTCGTCGATCATGGCTGTGGTCTCATCGCGGCCCAGGCTGATGCCTTTCAGCCCGCCAGAGCGGACGGTGATGTCTGCCAGGGGCTCGCCGCCCTGAGTTTGTTCGTTGCTCAGCTCAACCACTGCGCCCATCCGGCGCAGGGCCTCCAGCATGCCGGTGCGGCCGGGGTTAACCCCGACTGCGCTGACGGTCAGCTCGCTGCCGGGCAGCAGGGCCGCCGCCCCGGCGAAGAACATCGCGGAACTGATATCCCCCGGCACGGTCATGTTCAGGGGGCTGAGCTTCGAGTCCTCGCCGATGCAGACCACCGCGTTGCTGGCCTGGATCGGCGCGCCCATCTCCTTCAGCATCAGCTCAGTGTGGTTACGGGTCATTGCCCGGTCAATCACTGTGCAGCCCCAGCCCGACACGATGCCGGCCAGCAGGACCGCGCTCTTGACCTGGGCGCTTGGCACCTGCATGTCCAACTCGCCATACTTCAGCCTGCCGCCATGAATGACCACGGGCAGACAGCCGGGCTGCTGCAGGTAGCTGAAGCGCGCGCCCATGCCTTCCAGGGGCTTGCTAACGCGCAGCATCGGGCGCTGGCTCAGCGACCAGTCGCCGCTCAGCCGCGTGTCGAACTGCTGCCCGGCCAGCACACCCATCAGCAGCCGCGCCGTGGTGCCGCTGTTGCCGGCGTCGAGGCCTTCAGCGGCTGACCGAAGGCCCTGCACGCCGACGCCGTTTATGACCACGCGGCCGCCGCTGAGTTCGCCTGCAATCTCAACCCCCAGCGCCCTCAGGCAGCGCAGTGTGCTGTTCAGGTCCTGCGAGTCCGGCGCGCCGAGCACCTCGGCACGGCCCTCAGCCAGGGCGTTGAAGATCAGCGCCCGGTGGCCAATGCTCTTGTCGCCCGGCATGCTCAGGCTGCCGGACACACGCTGCGCCGGCTCGACCATGCGCTCATCCACTCTGCCCTGGAAGGCAGCGACCTGCGCCGTGCGGGCATCGCCATGCACAGCGCCGCTGAAGCCGCCATCGCCTTGCAGCTTGTTGGGGTCGCCGATGTCCATCACAGGCTCCGGTCCACCGCGTCGGCGATGCGTCTGAGGCCCGGGATCATCGCCTGGAACTGCTGCGGCGCCAGGCTCTGCGCGCCGTCGCTCCAGGCGTGATCAGGGTCATGGTGCACCTCGACGATCAGGCCGTCAGCCCCGGCCGCGATGGCTGCCCGGGAGGTGGCGGCGACAAGGTCGCGCTTGCCGGTGGCATGGCTGGGGTCGACGATCACCGGCAGGTGCGTGAGCTGCTTGAGCAGCGGCACCGCGTTGATGTCCAGGGTGTTGCGGGTATAGGTCTCGAAGGTGCGGATGCCGCGTTCGCAGAGCACTACCTGGCTGTTGCCGTTGGCCAGCAGGTACTCAGCGCTCATCAGCAGTTCCTCGATTGAGGCCATCAGGCCGCGCTTGAGCAGCACCGGCTTGTTGCACTGCCCGGCCGCCTCCAGCAGGGCGAAGTTCTGCATGTTGCGGGCCCCGATCTGCAGCATGTCGGCATAGTCGGCCACCAGCGGCACAAGCTCCGGCGCGATGACCTCTGTCACCACCGGCAGGCCAGTGCGCTCCCGGACTCGCGCCAGAATCTCCAGCCCTTTGACCGCGAGGCCCTGAAAGCTGTAGGGCGAGGAGCGCGGCTTATAGGCCCCGCCGCGCAGGATCTGCGCGCCGTCGGCCAGCACGGCCTCCGCCGCCGCCTGAGTCTGCTCCTCGGTCTCGACGCTGCAAGGCCCGGCCATCAGGCAGACCCGCTCGGCGCCGATGACGACATGCCGCACATGCACCAGGGTGTCCTGGGGGCAGAACTCGCGGGAGGCCAGCTTGAAGGGCCGCTTGAGGCCGGTGACCTCCTCTACCCCCGGCAGGGCTGCAAAGAGCTCCGGCCGCAGCTCGGGGGTGGCGTTGATCACGCCGATGCTGGTGCGCCCGCTGGAGTTGCTGATCCGCGGCGTGAGGCCCTCGGCCTCGACCATCCGCAGCACGGCGCTGACTTCATGCAGGCTGGCTTCCTGCTGCATTACAACAACCATCATGGCGTGACTCCTTCGGTCTGCGCGGCTGGTAGGGAATCCAGAGCACCGCGCATTTCACTGAGTAACTGACTGACGTTATCCACGGCAGCCTGGGGGCTGGCGGCAGAGCTGATCAGGTTGACCAGCGCGCTGCCGACGATGACGCCATCCGCCAGCGCGGCAGCCTCTGCCGCCAGGGCCGGGGTGCTGATGCCAAAGCCGATCAGCAGCGGCAGGTCGGTGTGGCGCCGGACCCGCTGCACAAAGGCTGGCAGGTCTTCCGGCAAACCTGTTCGTGCGCCGGTAACTCCCGCGACTGATACCAGGTAGACAAAGCCCTGCGCTGCCTGGCAGATGCGGGCGATGCGCTCATCCGGCGTGGTCGGCGCGACCAGGCGGATCAGGTCAATGCCCTGCTGCGCCAAAGCCGCGCCGACTGCGCCTTCCTCCCCCAGCGGCAGATCCGGAAAGATCGCGCCGCTGATCCCTGCCGCGGCGGCCTGAATGGCGAAGCTTCCAGCTCCACAGGCCAGCACCGGGTTGATGTAAGTCATGGTAATCAGCGGGGCCTTTGTGCCGGCACCTGCCGCCGCCTTCAAGGCGGCCTCGATAGTGACGCCCTGTTTCAGCGCCTCGGTTGAGGAAAGCTGGATCGCCGGGCCGTCGGCCAGCGGATCGCTGAAGGGCAGGCCGATCTCGATTGCGTCTGCACCGGCTGCTTCGGCAGCGCTTAGCAGCGCGCTGAAAGTCGGCATGTCGGGATACCCAGCAGTGAAGAAGGGCAGCAGCAGCTTGCGGCCACTGGCGCGCAGCTCCTGCAGGTGAGTGCCGAGGCTCTTGCGGGCAGTACTCATGGCCGTACCTCGCCGCTCAGGCCGAGCGCCTTGGTCACGATTCCGAGATCCTTGTCGCCGCGTCCAGAGAGGTTGACCAGTATCCGACTGCCGGGCTGCGCACTGGCTTGTTTCGCCGCCAGGGCGAGGGCATGACTGCTTTCCAACGCGGGCAAAATGCCTTCAAGTCGCGCCAGCATCTGAAAGGCCGCCAGGGCCTCGGCATCCGTAACGGCGTGGTACTTCACTCGGCCGACATCCTTCAGGAAACTGTGCTCGGGGCCGACGCCGGGATAGTCGAGCCCGGCAGAGATCGAGTGCACCGGGCTGACCTGGCCATGCGTGTCTTGCAGCAGGTAGCTCAGTGCGCCATGCAGCACGCCGGGGCGGCCCATGGTCAGGGTCGCGGCGTGCGCTCCGTCCAGCCCTTCCCCACCCGCCTCGGCACCCAGCAGCGCAACCTCGCGGTCATAAAGGAATGCATGGAAGATACCCAGCGCGTTGGAGCCGCCGCCGACGCAGGCGATGACGCTGTCCGGCAGACCGCCGGCCTGCTCCAGCATCTGCGCCCGGGCCTCGATTCCAATCACGCGCTGGAAGTCGCGCACCATCGAGGGATAGGGATGCGGCCCAACGGTCGAGCCGATCAGGTAGTAGCTGTCGTTTACGTTGGTGACCCAGTCGCGGATCGCCTCAGATGTTGCATCTTTCAGCGTCTGCGTGCCAGCCGTGACGGGGCGCACCTCCGCGCCGAGCAGCTTCATGCGCTGCACATTCGGCGCCTGGCGCTGCACGTCCTCGGCGCCCATGTAGACCACGCAGTCCAGTCCCAGCAGGGCGCAGACCGTGGCCGTGCCGACGCCATGCTGACCGGCGCCGGTCTCGGCGATGATCCTCCGCTTGCCCATCCGCCGCGCCAGCAGGGCCTGCCCGAGGCAGTTATTCAGCTTGTGCGCACCGGTGTGCAGCAGGTCCTCGCGCTTCAGGTAGATCTCCGCTCCAAGATCGCTGCTCAGACGAGCCGCGTGATACAAGGGCGTGGCCCGCCCGGCATAGTTCCTCAGCAGCCCGTCGAGCTCAAGCTGAAAGCCGGTGTCGCTGATGGCGAGCTGATACTCCCGCTCGAGCGCCTCAAGCGCCGGCACCAGCGTCTCCGGCACATAGGCCCCGCCGTGGCTCTGGCCAAAGGCACCGAAGCGGCCACGCGGGGCAAAGCTGTGCCCTGCATGTCCGCTGGTCCCCCTGTCGCTGGCGATTGCAGTCGCCTCAGAAACACTGCGGCAAAAGGCCCTGACTGCTGCCGGGTCCTTGCGGCCGGCTCCCGCCTCAACGCCTGAGGCGACGTCCACGCCGTAAGGCTGAACCACTTCACAGGCCAGCCTGACAATCTCCGGCGTGAGGCCGCCGGCAAGGAATACCGGCTTGCCCAGGGCCTTGGCCTGCTCAGCCAGACGCCAGTCAAATGGCAGGCCTCGGGCATCCAGCAGCAGGTAATCAACGCTGTCCTCGCGGGCCAGCTCCAGGCCCGAGGCATATAGCTCCGGCAGAGGATAGACAGCCAGCATCAGGGGCCTGGCACAGCGCTGGCGGATCAGCGCCAGATCTGCCGCGCTGAAGTCGCCGTGCAGCTGCACAATGTCCAGGCCGCAGTGCCCGCAGATGGCAACGATGTCATCAATGCTCTGGTCCTTAAAGACCCCGACAGCTTTGAAACGCGAGCGGTCCAGGCTGGCCAGAATCTCCGACGCGCTCTCCCGGCTGACCATTCGCGGGCTGTTGGCAAAGACGAAGCCCAGGTACTCTGCCCCGGCCTCCAGAGAGAGCGCGGCGTCGGCAGCATTGGTGATGCCGCAGATCTTGACCTTGATTGCTGTGCTCGGGCTGGCCGTCGCCGCTTGCAGGCTGCTCAATTCACCGCCTCCCCGCGCAGTTCACGCAGCAGGGCCGCCGGGTCCTCAGCCCGCAGCAGGGCCTCGCCGATGAGAAAGCCCTTCACGCCCAGCATCTGCAGCGAGGCCAGCTGGTCGCGCTGCCGGATCCCGCTCTCGGCGACAAGGGTGATGTCCGGGGCGATGCGCTGCTTAAGCTGCGCCAGTCGCTCCACCACGGTCAGGTCTGTAGAGAAAGTCTGCAGGTCCCGGCTGTTTACGCCAATCATGCCGGCCCGGGCCGCCAGGGCGCGTTCAAACTCCGCCTCGTTATGCACCTCAACCAGGGCCTCAAGGCCGCAGGAATGGGCGCACTCAATCAGCCGGCCAAGGGCAGGATCATCAAGTATGCGCACGATTAGCAGCACGATGTCCGCACCCATGGCCTTGCTCTCAAACACGCCATACTCGTCCAGGATGAAGTCCTTGCGCAGTATGGGAAGGTGCACAGCCTCGCGGACGATCTGCAGGTCGCCGGGCTGCATGCCAAAGAAGCGCTCATCCGTCAGCACTGAAATTGCGGCTGCCCCGCCTTCGGCATAGGTCCGCGCCAGCGCCGCGATTTCCAGGCCGGGACGCAGCTCGCCGGCGCTGGGCGAGCGCCGTTTGATCTCAGCAATAATCCCGCCGCGACGCTCGAGATCGGCCCTAACGCTGAAGTTCTGCGGCTGCCCGAGAACCTCGCCGCGCAGCTCTTCAAGTGAGCGCCGGCTGCGGCGCAGCTCCAGCTCCTGCTGCTTATGCTGCACGATCTGCTCCAGGATGCCCTGTGACTGCGTCATCACTGCACGACCTCCTGCATCCGCCGCTGGCTGAGGACCCGCAGCTGCCGCAGCGCCTCATAGGCCTTCCCGCTGGCCAGGGCCTCGCGGGCCAGGCCGGCCCCCGTCCGCAGGTCCGGCGCCAGGCCGGCGATCAGCCCCACGGCGGCGGCGTTAAGAACCACGGCTTCACTGCGCTCCCCGCCCTGCCCCAGCAGGATGTCCTCTATCAGCGCTGCGTTGTACTGCGCATCCCCGCCGCTGAGGCTGGCATGCGAGATGGGCCTCAGCCCGGCGTCCTGCGGGTGGACATCAAACTCAGTGATGCGGTCTCCGCGGACCTCAAAGACATGCGTGACGCCGCAGGGCGAAAGCTCATCCAGCCCGTCTTCGCTGCTCACCACCCAGACATGCTCCGGGTTCAGCAGCCCGGCGGAATAGGCCAGCTTACGGGCGACATCGACGCTGTAAGTCCCGATCAGTTGCCGGCTTACGCCGGCCGGGTTGGTCAGCGGGCCGAGCAGGTTGAAGATGGTCCGCAGGCCCAGCTCGCGGCGCACCGGCATGGCATGACGCGTGCTGGTATGCAGCGTCGGGGCGAAGAGAAAGCCGATCCCCGCTTCATCAATACAGCTGGCCATCTCCTCGGGGTTCAGGTCGATGCGCACCCCAAGCGCCTCCAGGACATCCGCCGAGCCGCAGCGGCTGGATACGCTGCGGTTGCCGTGCTTGGCGACGCCAAGGCCCATGCCCGCCGCGACGAAGGCCACAGCCGTGCTGATGTTGAAGGTGTGTCCGCCGTCGCCGCCGGTGCCACAGGTATCAACCAGATCGCGGCGCCTGGGGCTCACACGCTGCATGGCCGTACGCATGCTCTCGGCGCAGCCGGCCAGTTCGGCAGGGCTTTCGCCCTTCATCCGCATGGCCACCAGGAAGGCGCTGATCTGGACTTCACTGGCCCTGCCGCTCATGATGTCGTCCATGGCGGCCTGGGCCATGGCCCGGCTGAGGTCCTGGCCTTCGACAAGCAGTGCGATGCTTTCTTTGATCATGCCGGCACCCCGCTGGCGAGCTGATGCATGGCGAGGAAGTTCTCAATAATCATCTGTCCCTGTGGTGTCAGGATAGACTCAGGATGGAACTGGACTGCGCAAGCCAACCCGGCGCGGTGGCTCAGGCCCATGATCTCGCCCTGGCTGGTGTAGGCCGTCACATCCAGTTCAGGCGACAGCGTCTCAGGGTCAACAACAAGCGAGTGGTAGCGCATGGCGCTGAAAGGGTTGGGTAGCCCGCGGAACAGGCCGCGACTGTTGTGGTAGACGGGCGAGGTTTTGCCGTGCATCTGGCGCCCGGCCCGAACCACACTGGCGCCGCAGGCCTGCCCAAGGGCCTGCAGACCCAGGCACACACCAAATATCGGCTTACTGGCGCTGAACTCCTGAAGCACCTCCAGGATACAGCCGGAATCTTCCGGCCTGCCAGGACCGGGACTGATGACGATGGCCTGGGGATCTAGCCGCTGTATGCGCGCAACGTCCGTCTCATCGTTGCGCTTGACGGCTACAGGCATGTACCGCGCGAACATCTGCACCAGGTTGTAAGTGAAGCTGTCGTAGTTGTCTATGATCAGAAGCACTAGATCCCCTCCTCTGCAAGGCGAATCGCCTCCCGGACAGCTGCCATCTTGGCCAGGGTCTCGTTGTATTCAGCCTCCGGCTCGCTATCAGCCACAATACCAGCTCCGGCCTGCAGGACATAGTCCTGGCCGCGCATCAGGATGGTGCGGATTGCTATGCACATGTCCATATCGCCTGTGGAGCCAAAATAGCCGACTGCGCCGCTGTATGGCCCGCGACGGCTTGGCTCCAGTTCTTCAATGATTTCCATCGCGCGCACCTTTGGCGCTCCGCTGACTGTCCCGGACGGGAAGGTAGCCTGCAGCAGCCCGAAGCAGTCGCTGGCCGCGCCAAGTCGGCCGGTGACATTGGTAACCAGATGCATCACATGGCTGAAGCGTTCGACCTTCATGAAGTGAGGCACCTTGACCGTGTCCACTTCGCAGACGCGGCCCAGGTCGTTGCGGGCCAGGTCAACCAGCATCACGTGTTCAGCGCGCTCCTTCTCAGATGCGAGCAGGTCGCGCTCCAACGCCTGGTCTTCGTCCTCGCTCTGCCCGCGGCGACGTGTGCCGGCAATGGGATTGAGAAGGGCGTTTCCTCGCTCCAGCTTGACCAGGACTTCTGGCCATGAGCCAATTATCCTCAGCTCCCCGAAGTCGAGGTAATACATATAGAGCGTCGGGTTGAGCATGCGAAGCGCCCGGTAGACCTGGAATGGCGCCGCGGTCGTTTTACCAGTCAGACGGTGTGAGAGCACAACCTGAAAGATGTCACCAGCCGCGATGTACTCCTTCGCCTTTCTGACCGCATCTTCGAAGGCTGCCTTGCCGAACTCAGACACTGGCTCAACCCTTTCCGAATCAGAGTGTGGATGGGCCGTTACTGGCAAGAGCGGCCCGAGGAGCGCCTGCCGGGCGACTTCAATCGCCTGCAAGGCGCTGCCATAGGCCGCCCGCGGGTCTGTTTCAGAGGCAGGAGGGAGGCTCAAGATGCGAATCAGGCGCCGGGCATGGTCAAATTCAACGATCGTCTCAGGAAGCAGCAGCAGCATATCGGGCAGCCCAAGCAAGTCTGGCTTGGACGCGGGGAGTCGCTCAAAATGCCGAACCAGGTCGTACCCCAGGAAACCAGCGGCACCGCCAAGTAGGGGTGGAATACCTGACATTGCACCAGCGCCCAGGCGGTTGATCGTCTGCCTGACAAAAGAAAGCGGATCATCCTGAGACATCGCTGCGGTCTCAGTGCCTTCTCTTGATACCAGCGTGTATGTCTTGTCTCGCAGTTCAATGTACCGCGAGACACCAGTTGCAATGAAACTGTAGCGCCCCAGGCGCTCGCCGCGCTCAGCACTCTCCAGCAGGAACCCGCCGGAATCACCGCCGCGGGCTCGGGCTGCCGCATTTAGTTTGAGGTAGGCGGTTACAGGCGTGTCAAGATCGGCCGGCATTTGCAGGCTGATCGCGCAATCCTGCCCGCGCTCGCGCAGCAACAGATAGCTATCGAGGTCTGGTTGGGCTTGGGCCGTCATTGGTGCTCCAGTCTGGGTCTATATTGACAACAGATTTCTCTTCAGAGATATCCCCGCCATTATCCGATAGACTTGCGCCATCGCTGCGCCGCCAAATCCGCGGCACTGCATCCGGCAAACTGAGGCAGAACGGTCATAGATGTTCACGGGCCACGCCCGCTTCGGCAGTGTAACACAACTTGGCGCGGCGTGCAGAAATCCTGCATAGCCAATATCTGGCGAAAACTTCAATACACGAATGGCACCATCAGACCTATTAGAAGCGCCCTGCAAGAACGCTGATTCCCCTTGGGCCTACTAAATGATCAGGCAGGCAGGTTCTATAATCGGGCTTATAGTCTAATTGGACTGATTGCCCCGCGTCAGTCCTCGCACTTGAAGCAAGTCGCCGCTGGTAGCGGCGATTCACATCTCCGCGGCCCTGCCCCGAGGCCGTGGTTGGAGGAAGGCTCATGAGATATGCCTGGCCCTTGACGGCTGGCATCCTGATGTTGCTGCTGTGCGCTTGCCCGCAGAAGAAGGAAGCAGAAGGCGGACCCGGCGGCGGCGCGGGCGGCGGAGGCGGAGCGCCATCCGGCCCCCCGCCCGTATCAGTTGTGGTCCAGCCGGTTGAAATGCGGGACTACTCCCCGGCGCTGGACCTCAGCGGTGAGCTGCGCGCCAGCCAGCGGGCAACCCTGACCGCCGAAGTAAGCGGGAAGATCACCGCCATCGCAGCCCGGGTCGGCCAGAGCCACTCTGCCTCCGCGGGAGCGCTGATCAGCATCGACCCCAGCGACTACAAGGCGCAGCTTGAACTGGCCCAGGGCAATCTGATGGCGGCGCAGGTTGCGCTTGATGAAGCCAGGAGCGGCCCGCGGGAGCAGGAAATCGCGGGCCAGCAAGCGCTGGTTGACCAGGCCCAGGCGGCCCTGAACGAAGCCCGGGACAACCTGTCCCGCAAGCAGCAGCTCTTTGACTCCGGGGTAATCTCCGAGCAGGAGCTGGTGAGCGCACGTACCAGGGTCGAGACGGCCCAGGCTGCCCTGAACTCGCAGCTTGAGGTACTCGACCGGCTGAAGGAAGGCACACGCAAAGAGCAGATCCAGGCGGCCGAGGCGCGGGTGAAGTCCGCCCGCAGCAGTGTTGAGCTGGCCAGCCTGAACCTTGAGAAGACCACTATCTCCCCGGCCTTTGATGCCAAGGTGACCCGCCTGATGGTCGAGGTCGGCCAGTTCGTCGGCCCTGGCACGCCGCTGGTGGAGATCGTTTCCGACGGCCCCGGCGAGGCCTGGTTCAACGTGGCCGAAGGGGATGTGTCCCGCATCAAGCCTGGCGACTCCGTGGAGATCCGCAGCGATGCGCTGGCGGATACGGTGGTCACCGGCGAGGTCATCAGCATTTCACCGGCAGCAGATGCCGGCACCCGCCAGTTCCCGGTCCGGGTCGCGGTCAACGACGAGCGCCTGCTTCCGGGCATGGCGCTGCGCGGCCGCATCCTGCTGGGCCAGCCCAAATCGACCCTGATGATCAGCCAGGACGCGGCTTATGAAAGCAAGCTGGGTCTGGTGGTTTACCGCATGACGCCGCCCGGCCCTGACGACAAGCCGATGGCCGAAGGTATGCCGCCGCTGCCGTCCTTCGAGACCGTGCCGGTCAAGACCGGTGAGCGCATCGACGGCCTTGCGGTGATCATCGAGGGCGAGCTCAAGGCCGGAGACATGCTGGTCACCCGCGGCAAGGAAGGCCTGTATCCGGGAGCCAAGATCATCCCGACCAACCTGCAGGGTGGCGGCCCGGGCGGCGAAGCCCCCGCTGCCGGCGGGGCGCCCGCCGGCGGAGCAGAGGCCGGGGCGGATGCGGGGGCGGAAGGCGCGCCTGCAGCGCCCGGGGCAGAGGGTGAAAACGCAGCCGGGGAGGCCGGGAGCAGCGGCAAATGATCAAGGCCTCAATCGGCAATCCCCATGCCGTCTTTGTCGGCGTGGTGATCCTTGTCATCTTCAGCCTGCTGGCCTACACCCAGATTCCTGTCCAGCTCAAGCCGGAGATCGAGCCGCTGCAGTACAGCATCAGCACGATCTACCCCGGCGCCGGCGCGCTGGAGGTCGAGGACCAGATCACCAATAAGCTTGAACGCGAGCTGGCCTCACTGAACGACCTCAGCGAGATCACCAGCTCAAGCAGCGAAGGCATCAGCAACATCTTCCTGCTCTTTGCCGACAATGCTGACCAGAGCAAGGCCCTGCTTGACATCATCCAGTCAATCGAGCGCGTGCCGGGCCTGCCGGAAGGCGCTGAGAAACCGACCATCACCAAGGGCGCCAACCAGGGCCAGAACGCGATCATGTGGATCGCCACGGCCGGCAGCGCCAGCCTGAACGAGAAGTACGACCTGATTGACCAGATCGTCCAGCCAGCGCTGCTGCGTGTCAACGGTGTCGGCGGCGTGCTGGTCTTTGGCGGCGACGAACGCCGCATCATTGTGGTCCCGGACCTTGAGAAGCTCAGCGCGTACCAGATGTCGATCACCGAGCTTGGCACCGCGCTGGGCCTGGAGAACCGTGACGCCCGCGGCGGCCAGCTGGATGAGGGCGACCGCCAGTTCAATGTCCGTACCACGGGCAAGTTCCGCAACATGGACGACGTCCGCAACACGGTCGTCCGCTATGGGCCCACTGGCTCCATCACGGTCGGCGACGTGGCTCGGGTTGAGGACAGCCGCAACCGCAAGGAAAGCTACGTCAAGAACAACGGCGAGCCGGCGGTAGCCTTCGGCGTGCTGCGCCAGAGCGGCGCTAACACCGTCACCACGATCAAGGGCGTCAAGGCCAAGCTGGAGGAGTTCAACCGGCAGTTCGAAAAGTCCGGCATCGGCCTGCAGTTTGAAGAGGCCTACAGCGAGCTGGGCTACGTGGAAGAGGGCATCGAGCTGGTGCAGCATGACCTGCTGATCGGCGCGGTGCTGGCGGCCATAGTGCTGGCGCTCTTCCTGCGTGCCGGCCGGCCGATCCTGATCACTGTCATCTCGATCCCGATCAGCCTGGTCAGCGTCTTCCTGGTGCTGCAGGCGATGGACCGCACCATCAACATCATCGCGCTGGCCGGCATTTCCTTCGCCGTCGGCCTGGTGGTTGACGATGCCATCGTGGCGCTCGAGAACATTGAGCGCCACATGAATGAGCTGGGCAAACCTGTGCGGCAGGCCGCGCTCGACGGCGTTGACGAAGTCTGGGGCGCGATCCTCAGCTCCACCCTGGTGCGTGTTGCCGTGTTCATCCCCATCGTGTTGAACACCACCGAGGCCGGCCTGCTGTTCAAGGACATCGCGATAGCCATTGTGACCAGTATCATGGTCTCGCTGCTGGTCACCTTGACTGTGGTGCCAAGCTTTGCCGCACTGCTCCTGCGCAGCGGCAGCTCCCGCAAGCGGCTTGCCGAGACAAACCCCGCGCTGGACCGCGTGCTGCGCGTCGTCGAGTTCCAGTGGCTCGGGGATGTGATCCAGGCCGCCTACACCCGCTTCGTCACCTGGGCCACGGTGGGACGCGGACCCAGCCATAACATGGGCCGCATTGCGCTGCTCGCCGCGGTTGGCATCCTGTTCCTGTCTTCGCTCACTCTGCTGCCTTCAGCCAGCTATCTGCCAAATGGCACCCAGGGCTTCATCTTCGTGGCGGCTCAGCCACACGTCGGCCAGCGCCCGGAAGTGACCAGCAATGCCTATGTGCCGCTGGAGCAGGCCGCCCTGGCTGACCCGCGGGTGGAGCGCATCTTCTCCGTGGCCAGCCCCTTCTTCAACGGCGTGGGCGTCAAGGTGAAGCAGGAAGAAGCCACTCCGCAGAACTTTGTCGAGCTGATCGGCTCACTGAGCCAGGTTGGCTTCGGCCTGCCGGGCTTCAAGTTTGTCTTCCCGATCCAGTTCTCGATCTTCCAGACCCAGGACAAGCAGTTCACGCTTGAGGTTACCGGGCCAGATCTGACCACGCTGAACCAGATTGCCGGGCAGCTGCAGGGCACGCTGCTGGCGCGGCAGGGCGACATCGTCGCCCCCCTGGGCTATGGCGCGGTGCAAAGCAGCTATGACGAGGGCGTGCCGGAGCTGAATGTCCGCCTCAACCCGCAGAAGGCCAGGGAGCTGGGGCTCTTTGTCAGCGATGTCGCCCTGGTGGTGGAGAGCATGATCGCCGGCCGCCAGGTTTCGACCTTCAGTGACGCCGGCCGCGAGTTTGACCTTGAAATCCAGGGCGACCCCCAGGTGGTCAAGAACCGCGACGCCCTGGCCAATCTGCTGATCCAGACCCGCGACGGCAGAAGCGTCAGACTGGAGGAGATAGCCACGATCACCGAGGCCACCGGCCCAACGGCGATTCGCCACTTCAACCGTGAGCGCAGCATTCAGCTGACCGTGGCCACCCGGCCTGACATCCCGACGCAGACCGCGCTGGACCGCACCGAGCGTGAAATCATCGACCCGCAGCTCAAAAGCCTGCCCGCTGGTTACGGCGTACGCTTTGGCGCGGCGGCGGACAAGCTGCGCGACACCTACCGCAGCCTGATCTTCCAGGGCATCCTGGCCGTGGTGATCATCTACCTGCTGCTGGTGGCCCTTTTCCGCAGCTTCTACTATCCCTTCATCGTGCTGATCACTATCCCCCTGGCCTGGAGCGGCAGCTTCCTTGCCATCTCCATCGCCTACAAGGTGACCCGCAGCGTGGTGCAGTTTGACGTGCTGGGCATGCTGGGCCTCATCATCCTGTCCGGCATCGTGGCCGCCAACGCCATTCTGATCATTGCGCAGATGATCAACTTCGAGAAGGAAGGGCTCAGCCCCAACGAAGCCCTGCGCGAAAGCGCATCCACCCGTCTGCGTCCGATCATGATGACGGTGCTGGCGGCGGTCTTCGGCATGCTCCCCCTGGCCCTGGGACAGGGCTCGGGCTCGGAGCTTTACCGCAGTCTGGGAATTGTGGTGGTCGGCGGCCTCATCTCTTCGACCATTTTCACACTTTTAGTCGTCCCAACTATGATGAGCCTCATCAACGACCTCCAGAGCGCCTGGGCCGCCCGCCGCGGCCGGGGCCAATCAGGTGCCTAGCAGCCTGCAGGCGCTTTGCCGCTCCGCAGCCAGCAGGGCCGCGGGCGCTATTGCGCGCCAGCAGGCCCTTTGCAACGCGACCCCAGGGGTGCGGGCATGATCCGCGCCTCAATCGGCAATCCCTATGCCGTGGCCGTCGGCGTGCTGATCCTGGTGATCTTCAGCGTAATCGCCTATACCCAGATCCCGGTACAGCTCAAGCCGACGGTTGAGCCCCTTGAGTTCAACATTGACACCAACTACCCCGGCGCCAGCGCGCTGGAGGTTGAAGACCAGGTCACCAACCGCCTGGAGCGCGAGCTGGCTTCAGTCAACAACCTGGAGGAACTCAGCTCCGACAGCTCGGAAGGCCGCAGCCGCATCAGCCTGACCTTCCTTGACGACGCCGACAAGAACCAGGCAATGCTTGACGTGGTCCAGGCGGTCTCGCGGGTCAGGGACCTGCCGGACGATGCCGAGACACCCGTGATCAGCCGGGCCAATGCCAACGGCGAGCAGATCATGTGGATCGCCGTCACGGGCAACGCCGACGTCAACACAATGTTTGACTACGTGGACCAGTCCATCAGCCCCGCCCTGCAGCGCGTTGAGGGTGTGGGCGGCGTATTGGTCACTGGCGGCTCACAGCGCCGCATCATCGTGGAGCCCGACCAGGACGAACTCAGCAGCCGCGGCATCACAGTAAGCGAGCTCGGGGCGGCGCTGCGCACCAGCAACAACGACACCCTCGGCGGCGAGATCACGGAAGGCGAGCGCGATTTCACCATCCGCTCCATTGGCAAGTTCCAGAGCCTGGAGGATGTGCGCCAGGCAGTGGTGCGCCATGGCCCGGCAGGCACTGTCCGCGTGGGCGATGTGGCAAAGGTGGTCGACGGCCGCCTCAGGAACCCGGCCCGGGTGCGGATTAACGGCAGTCCAGGCATGTCCATCCGCATCCTCAAACAGGCCGGCGCCAATACCCTGGATACGATCGATGGCTGCGAGGCCGTGCTTGAGCGCTTCAACCAGCAGTTTGAGCAGCAGAAGGTCGGGATCAGCCTGGTTGTGGGCTACAGCGACCGCAGCTATGTTAAGGAAGGCATCAAGCTGGTCTGGAAGGACCTGCTGATCGGCGCGGTGCTGGCGGCCATTGTGCTGGGCCTTTTCCTGCGCGCCGGGCGGCCGATTCTGATCACGGTCCTATCCATCCCGATCTCCCTGGTCAGCGTCTTTCTGATCCTGCAGGCCCTCGACCGCAGCGTGAATATCATCGCCCTGGCCGGCATGGCCTTTGCCGTCGGCCTGGTGGTGGACGACGCCATCGTCGCGCTGGAGAACATTGAAAGGCACATGACCGAGCTGAAGAAGCCGGTGCGCCAGGCGGCCCAGGAAGGCCTGGAGGAAGTCTGGAGCGCCATCCTCAGCATCACACTGGTGCGCATCGCGGTCTTCCTGCCGGTCGTGCTGAGCAGCACGGAAGCCGGCCTGCTCTTCAAGGACATCGCGATAGCCATTGTGGGCAGCATCTTTGTCTCGCTGCTGGTGACCCTCACCGTCGTGCCGGCCTTTGCCGCCATCTTCTTGCGCCATGAAAGCGGCCGCAAGAAGCTGGCTGACAAGTACCCGGCCATGCACCGCCTGCTGGAAGTTGTGGAGTTCGTCTGGCTGGGCGAGTTTGTCCAGCAGGCCTATGCCCGCTTCACCCGCTGGGCCTGTGAGGGCCGTGGCGCGGCGCACAACCTGGGCCGCCTGGCCCTGCTGGGGGCGGTGCTGCTGCTCTTCCTGGGCTCACTGCTGCTGCTGCCGGCGGCAAGCTATCTGCCCAACGGAACGCAGGGCTTCATCACCGCGCGCACCCAGCCCCTGCCGGGTCAGAACACCCAGGTCACCATGGACGCCCTGCTGCCGATGGAGAAGGCCGCGATGGAAGATGAGCGCGTCAGCAGCGTCTTCCTGATCGTCTCCGACAGCTTCAACATCGTCGGTGTCCGCACGCACCAGGAGAAGACGGACGAGAAGGTCCTGCAGGATATCCAGAACAAGCTGCGCAAACTGGGGCGCACCCTGCCAGGCTTCACCAGTATTCAGGTCAGCCAGCGTTCGATCTTCAGGGTGCAGGACAAACAGTTCACGCTTGAGGTCAGCGGGCCGGATCTGAACCGCCTGAAGCAGGTGGCCGCAGAGGTGGAGAGGGCGCTCAAGGCCCGCGACGACATCATTGGCGAGGAAGGCTCGGTGCGCAACAGCTATGTTGAAGGCGCGCCCGAGCTGCAGGTGCGGGTTGACCCGCTGCGGGTCCGCGAGCTGGGCATGAATGTCGAAGAGGTGGCCCAGGTGATCAAGAGCATGATCGCCGGGACGCAGTTCTCCAGCTACAACGAAGGCGGACGCGAGTTTGACCTGGTGGTCCAGGGAGCCCAGGATCTCGTCGCCACGCGCACCGACCTCGCGGGCCTGCTGATCGCCGCCCCCGGCGGGCGCATGCTGCGCCTGGACGAGCTGGCCAGCATCCGTGAGTCCAGCGGTCCCACATCCGTCCGCCACTTTAACCGCGAGCGCAGCATTCAGCTGAACGTGAACACCCGGCCCGATGTGCCGACACAGATCTCGCTGCAGCGGACCCAGGAGGTCCTGGCGCCAATCATCAGTGAGCTGCCGGTGGGCTACAGTATTGAGTTCGGCCAGGCTGCCGACAAGCTGCGCGAGACCTTCCAGAGCCTGATCTTCCAGGGCATCCTCGCTGTTGTGATCGTCTACCTGCTGCTGGTGGCCCTTTTCCGCAGCTTCTACTACCCCTTCGTGGTGCTGCTCACGATTCCGCTGGCCTGGAGCGGCAGCTTCCTTGCCATTTCCCTGGCCTACAAGATCAGCGACAGCGTGATCCAGTTCGATGTGCTGGGCATGCTGGGCCTGATCATCCTGTCCGGCATCGTGGCCGCCAACGCGATCATGATCATTGCGCAGATGATCAACTTTGAGAAGGAAGGCCTGAGCCCGAACGAGGCACTGCGCGAGAGCGCTTCAACCCGTCTCCGGCCGATCATGATGACCGTCCTGGCGGCGGTTTTTGGCATGCTGCCCCTGGCCTTCGGCCATGGCTCGGGCTCGGAGCTCTATCGCGGCCTGGGAATCATCGTGGTCGGCGGCCTGATCAGCTCGACCATCTTCACCCTGCTGGTTGTGCCGACGATGATGAGCCTGGTCAACGACATGGTCACCGCGCTTGGCCGGCGCCGGCGCCCGGCGCAGGACAGCATGGACCACGCCTAACCCCTAGCCCGGAGTCGGACAGAGCGGCTTGCTGGTGCCTGAGCTCGCGTCTGTCATCTGGTCCAGCGTTGCCTCGGCAAAGCTGCGCTCGATAGTGGCCAGGGCATCATCCAGCTTGCGGTGCAGACGACAGAGTTTGGTGCCGTGCGCCGGCAATCCCAGCGGGCAGGTCGTGATGCGCTTGAGCGGGTCAACCGCATTCAGCACGTCCAGGATGCTGACCTGCCCGGCGGGCCGGGCCAGCGCATATCCACCGTTGGTCCCGCGGCGTGCTGCCACGATGCCGGCCCTGGTCAGGGCCTGCAGGACCTTGGCCAGATAGTCCTGCGGCACCTTGGTCGCCGCAGAGATCTCCGCTGCCCGCATCGGACCGCCAGCGCCCTGCGCCAGACAGATGCTGGCCCTCAGAGCATATTCAGCTGTCTGTGAGAACAAGGCCTGCTCCTTTTTCCAGAATTTGGAGTTCTGGATCTTGACATCCAGTATACACGCCGATATGATAGGCAAGTACTGGATAAATCGATCCATTTATCCAGAATCAAACCGCTGCTCCAGGCGGGGAGGAAGAAATGCAAGCGCATCGCAAACTCTGGCTGGCACTCATTGCAGTGATAGTGCTGTCATTCGCAACCCTGGGATACTTTGGCAGGGAGATTTACCGGCTTAAGCCGCCCATCCCACAGCAGCTGGTTAGCGCAGACGGCCAGGTACTGGCCAGTGCCGCTGACATCCAGGATGGCCAGAACGTGTGGCAAAGCATCGGCGGCCAGGAAGTTGGTTCCATCTGGGGTCACGGCGCCTACCAGGCCCCCGACTGGTCTGCCGACTATCTGCACCGCCAGGCAAATTTCATGCTGAACCTCTGGGCGGAGCGCGAGGACGGCCAGGCTTTTGAATCGCTGAGTTCCGAGCGCAAGGCAGCGCTGGAGAGCCGGCTGCGCGCTGAGCTGCGCCGCAATACCTATGATGAGGCCAGCGGCAACATCAGCATCAGCGCCGACCGCGCACTGGCCTATCAGGCTCTGGCCGGCTACTACGGCAGCATCTTCGGCAAAGAGGAAGAGTTCACGTCGGAGGCTGCCGCGCTGGCCGACGGCGGAATGAGCCTGAGCAGGATCCGCGAAAGCTATGCCATTCCGCGCGATAGCATTCCCGACCCTGAGCGCCGGGCCAAGCTGAGCGCCTTCTTCTTCTGGGCCGCCTGGGCCTGCATCACCGAGCGCCCTGAGAGCAGCGTCGCGGGAACAAGCATCGGCAACAGCACTCCCGGTGTCACCTACAGCAACAACTGGCCGCCGGACCGGCAGCTGGGCAACGTGCCCACCGGCAGCATTGTCCTGTGGTCGATGCTCAGCATCATTCTGCTGATCGCCGGAGTTGGCGCGCTGGTCTGGAACCACGCCAGACAGAAGCAGGAAGAAGCCCTCAGCCCTCCGGAAGACAACCCCTTGAAGTCCCTCGTCCTCACGCCGTCCATGAAGGCCACGCTGAAGTATTTCTGGGTGGTGGCCGCGCTGTTCCTGGCCCAGGTTGGCCTGGGTGTACTGACAGCGCACTACACCGTGGAAGGCAACGGCTTCTATGGCTTCCCCCTGGCAGAGATCCTGCCCTATGCCGTCACCCGGACCTGGCATACCCAGATCGGCATCTTCTGGATCGCAACGGCCTGGCTTGCCACTGGCCTCTTCCTGGCCCCGGCTGTTTCAGGTTATGAGCCAAAGTATCAGAAACTCGGCGTCAACACACTCTTTGGCGCGCTGCTGGTCATTGTGGTGGGATCAATGGCCGGCACCTGGGCCGGCGTAATGCAGAAACTAGGCTACAGTGCGAACTTCTGGTTCGGCCACCAGGGCTATGAGTATGTCGATCTGGGCCGCTTCTGGCAGCTCTTCCTCTTCGCCGGCCTGTTCATCTGGCTCGGCTTGATGGCGGCGGCTCTCTGGCCGGCACTGATGAAGCCCTCTCAGAACCGCTCGATGCTCTGGCTCTTCACCGCATCCTGCGTCGCCATCGCCAGCTTCTATGGCGCCGGCCTGATGTGGGGCCAGCATACGCACCTTTCCATGGCTGAATACTGGCGCTGGTGGGTGGTGCACCTGTGGGTGGAAGGCTTCTTTGAGGTCTTCGCCACGGTCGCAATTGCCTTCCTCTTCGTGCGCCTTGGCCTGATCCGCGCCGTTTCCGCCACTGCCTCCGTACTCTTCTCTACCACCATATTCCTCGCCGGCGGCATCCTTGGCACCTTCCATCACCTCTACTTCACCGGCACCCCAACTTCAGTCCTGGCCCTGGGCGCGGTCTTCAGCGCCCTGGAAATCGTTCCCCTCAGCCTGGTTGGTTTCGAGGCCTTTGAGAACCTGCGCCTGAGCCGCCAGCGTGACTGGCTGGCCCAGTACCGCTGGCCGGTATTCTTCTTCGTCTCCGTGGCCTTCTGGAACCTGGTCGGCGCCGGCGTCTTCGGCTTCCTGATCAACCCGCCGGTGGCCCTCTACTACATGCAGGGCCTGAACCTGACGCCGGTGCATGGCCACACTGCGCTCTTCGGCGTCTATGGCATGCTCGGCATCGGCCTGATGCTCTTCTGCCTGCGGGCTCTCAAAGGCCAGAAGGACTGGAACCCGCGCTGGCTGGCGGCAAGCTTTTGGTGCCTGAACATCGGCCTTGCCATGATGGCCATCCTCAGCCTGCTGCCCGTCGGCATCCTGCAGGCAATGGCATCTGTGGAGCACGGCATGTGGTTTGCCCGCAGCGCCGAGTTCCTGCAGACTCCGCTGATGGAGAACCTGCGCTGGCTGCGCGTGCCCGGCGATATTGTCTTCGGGCTTGGGGTACTCTTCCTGGCCTGGTTCGTCCTTGGTCTGGAAAGCGGTCACTCCTATGCCAGCGAAAGGGTGGCTGCCAGCCAGACCCGCAGCTCTGGCAAGCTGGCCCAGGCCCGCCTTAAGCCCTGACGATCAGAGGGGGAGTGTCATGACTGTCGACTTCAACACTCAAACAACGCTGGCCGAGCTGGCCACGGGGCGGGAGCTGGTCTCCCGTCTCCTCACCCAGCTTGGCCTGGATTTCTGTTGCGGAGGTCAGCAAAGCCTTGCCGAGGCCTGCAGCGCTGCCGGCCTGGATGCACCTACCCTGCTGCGCGTGCTGCAGGGAGTCGCCATCATGGAGCTGCCGACCACCAGCGATGAGCGGGTTGATCTGGAGAAGCTGAGCCTGAGCGAGCTTTGCGACCACATCGAGCAACGCTACCACCGCTGGCTTCGAGACGAACTGCCGCGGATGGATGGCCTGCTTGAGCTGCTGGATGAGAAGCACAGCGGACAGTGGCCCTGGATAACCGCTCTGCGCCAGCACTTTGAGCAAATGGAGCGGGATCTGGACCGGCACCTGCGCCACGAGGAGCAGAGCGTCTTCCCTGCGATACGTGAGCTTGAGGCTACCGCAAGCAAGGGCGCACACAGCACGCTGCTGGACTTTGAGATGCAGCAGCTGGAAGCCGAGCATGAGCACAGCGGCAGGCAACTGGCACAGCTCAGGGAACTGGGCCAGAGCTTCATTGAACCGTCCGGCGCCTGCAGCAGCACGAGGCGGCTCATTGCGGATCTGCGCGAGTTCGAACGCCAGATGCATCAGCACGTCCACTGCGAGAACTACATCCTGTTCGGCAGAGTGCGGCAGCGTCTGGCAGAGCTCTGACACCTTGCGCTTGCGCGTATCTCGGCCATTCAGGCCAGCGGCAGGATGATGGTAAACGTGCTGCCGTGACCGGGGATGCTGGTGACTTCCACCCGGCCGTCATGCAGCTTGATGATCTTGTCGACCAGGGCGAGACCCAGTCCATTGCCCCGGAAGTCGCCACGCCTGACGGTATCCGCGCGGTAGAAGCGCTCGAAGATCCTTGTCAGCGCGTCGGACTCGATGCCGATGCCCTGGTCGCTAATGCTCAGGGCTGCTTCATCGCCCAGCCGTTCAAGAGAGATGCCTATGACCCCGCCAAAGTTGCTGTACTTTATGGCGTTGTCCAGCAGGTTCGAGATTGCCAGCTGCAGGTCGGAGTCGCTGCCGCGCACGAGCAGGCCACGGTCTCCGAGGCCTGATGGGTCGATACTCAGCCCGCGGTTCTCAGCCATGTCAAAGTAGCGGTCAACACACTCGGCGGCGCAGCGCCGCAGGTCCAGTTCCTCGTGGCTGGCGCTGGAGTCAATGCGCGAAAGCCGCAGCAGGTCGCCAACACCATCGCTCAGCACTCCTGCCTGCGAGCGGATGCGTTCAAGGAAGTCCCGTTGCGTAGAAGGATCGACACCTCCGGCCAGCAGGTTATCCGTGAACATGAAGATTGAGGTTAGCGGTGTCTGGAAAGCGTGGGCGACGCCATCCAGCAGCTCCCAGCGCAGCAGCTCCATACCGCGGCGGGCCTCGCTGTCCTCAAAAATCACCACCACCCCAAAGCTTGCCGGGATGATCCTTGAGCTCATGTAACGGCTGCTGATCGTAGGCTCAAGCGTAACCTGTTTGCTGTCTTCCAGGCAGTTATCTATTGCCTGCAGCAGGTTGCTTCCCTGCAGTTCAGGATTCATCTCCAGCAAATGGCGGCCCAGCCAGTCATGGCTGCGTAGGCCGCAGAGCTGCAGATAGGCCTTGTTAAAGGCAAGAACGCGCAGGTCATGGCCAAGGCACAGCAGGGGCAGGTCCACTTCGCGCAGCAGGATCGCCAGGAGCTCAGGGCCTACACCCTGCTCCGGTGGCACAGACTCGGCGGCGGAGCCGCCCGCCTCGGAGCTGCAGCTCCAGCGGAAGCGCGGACTAATCATCACCGCCGCCTTCCGGCGGCTTGAAGCTGTAGCCCAGCCGGTTATGTGTCTTTATCAGCTTCCTGTATGGCTCGAGCTTGCGCCGGATAGTGGATACGTGAACATCGATGTTGTGGTCGTCAACGTACACGTCTTCAGGAATCGCCATCTGCTTCAGCACTTCACGGCTGCGCACCCAGTTGGGCCGTACAGCCAGTGCCCACAGCAGGCGAAACTCCGTTGCTGTCAGAGTCACCGCCGCTCCGGCAAGGCGCACTTCATAGCTGCGCCGATCCATCATCAGAGGGCCGATCTTGATTTGCTCTTCTTCCTCAGCTTTCAGCCTGGGCTTCAGGCGGCGGAGGATTGTCTTGATTCGGGCTTCAAGCTCCGGCAGGCTGAAGGGCTTGGTCACGTAATCGTCAGCTTCCAGGGCCAATCCAAGGATTTTGTCCGTCTCACGGTTCTGGGATGTCAGAATGATCACTCCAATGTGCCGGGCCTCCTGGCTGGTGCGGATTGCCTTGAGTATGTCAAGGCCGTCCTTTCCTGGCAGCAGAAGATCCAGGATAAGCAGGTCCGGCGGCCTCGCCAGGACAGCTGTCAGTCCTTCCAGGCCGTCACGATAGCCGGACACGTCATAACCGTAACGACCAAGGCTGAACTGCAGGCCATCCAGGATGTCTTTGGCGTCTTCGATTATGACTATGCGCGTGCTGCTCATGTCCAAAGTTTAGCTGTCTCCGGTGCAGCTTGATAGGCGGCTGCGTTCGAGTACCGCAAGCAGGGCTGAGTCATCAGGAGACCCGGCACATCCTTTCGCGGCCTGATGCAGAGCTTAACCTAACAGGATTGACTGTGAATCATTCAAAGCTCAATTTTTCCTCAAGGCCGCTGCTTGATTCAAATGCCCTGAGCCTCACTGCCGCCAGCCAATCTCGCCCTGAGCCGCTTCAACTCCGGATAGAAGTCCAGATCTTCCCGCGTTCCCAGCTGCTTAAACAGACTTTCTGCCTCGCTGAGAAGGTCTTCTGCCCGGTCGATGAGTCCGAGCTCGATACAGCAGCAAGCCAGATAGCAGGTGCATGCGCCAAAGAAGAACTGCAGCGGGCTGTCCCTTAAAGACTGATATGAGGATTCCAGTAGTGGCAGAGCACTCGCAGCATCTCCACTCAGTGTCAGGGCGTCTCCCAGCTCCGCCTGGTAGATCGCAGCCGCGGCGCCCTGATAGTCGTTGCTCCCTTCGATCTCCAGAGCGCTCTGCAGGGCAGCCAGAGCCTGCTCCAGGCGGCCATCCACTTTGTACATCCTGCCGAGGTTGTAGATTGCCAGAGCCCGGCCGCTGTCATATCCAAGGCGGGTCAGGACATCCAGTGAATCACGGTAATAAGATTCGGCCAACTCCAGCTGACCCGCCTCGCGATACGCGTTGCCGAGATCACTCATGCTGTTGGCCATCCCCGACATGTCATTCAGGTCGGTGTAGAGGCGCAGTGCATCCTGAAGACTGCTGATGGCCAAAGCCAGATTGCCCAGGTCAAGATAGAGATTGCCCAGATAGCCCAGAGTGGATGCACTGCTCATGGAATCTCCGTGAGCCAGCGCAATGGAAAGTGACTTCTCATAACACTCACGGGCATCAGTCAGCTTTCCCAAGCGGTGCAGGATCGTACCAATATTGCCATGGGTAATGCCAATGGAGCGCTGGTTGCCGGCCACCTCGAGGCTGCCGATTGACTGAGTGTAGTAGTCAAGTGCCTGCTCAAAATCCTCAACCTGATGGGCGAGTATTCCAAGGTCACCCTGGATGCGGCCGCGAATGTCTGCCCTGTCTGTTCCCGAGCTGTGTTCCAGCGCCAGTTGCAGTATCGCGCGGGCCGATTCAGTCTCCCCGGCCTTGAGCATGTAGGCTGCCTGGACACGCAGCAGCCAGGGTGACACCCCTTCAGCGCTTTCCCGCGCCTCGAGCTCGAGGGCTGCGTAGTCCTCATCGCGACCGCGCCGGAGCTGCAGCAGCATTAGCTGGCACAGACGCCGGTGCCTCTGGTTGTTCTCGCCGGCGCGGCGCAGATGGGTGCACAGCGCGCGGAGAGTATCCAGCTCACCAAGCTGCCCGTGGCGCAGTTCGCGCTGCAGTTCGTTGGCGACGAGCAGCTCCATATCCTGGGCCTGGGCCGGCGGGATGGAGCGCAGGACCGCGGCGCGAACCTCATCATGCTTCAGGTTCAGCTGCTGAATCTGCTGCGGCAGCTCGTACAGCCGCGGGGCCTGGCTGCCTGCGGCATTCAGCCTGCGCCAGTGGAGGCGCAGGACGACCTGCTCCAGCAGGTCCGGGCCAGCCACGGCCAGCAGCCAGACCAGTTGCCGCAGTTCGTCGCCCAGTGCATCGATTCGCTGCAGCAGTATCTGCTCCAGTTTGCTCAGGCCCTCGCGCTGCAGCCCCAGGTTTCCCGGCTGTTCGCGCTCAAGCTGGGCTGCTTGCTGGATCAGCAGAGGCAGACCATCGGCAAGGTCTTCAATGTCACTGGAGACACTCTCCGCCCGGTCCGCCAGGATCTCCTTGATCATGCTGCGTGCCGCGCGGGAGTCTATCTTTTTCAGGTGCACAGTCTCGTGACCTGCATAGTCGCGAGCGAGTTGCGGTTCGGCCTGGTCGCTGCGGATCGCGCCGATGATCACCGGGGGCAACGGAAGCCTCAACCCGGCAATGCAGGCCGTGAAGTCAGACTCCTGGCTTCCCAGCCAGTGCAGGTCGTCAAGACAGAGCAGCAGTGGCATGCCGCTGACGGCTGTGGCAAGTTCCAGCGCCGCGGCAGCCACCTGTTCCAGGCGTTCAAGCCCCGGGTTGCCGGCGATCCTGTCACTCTCATCCTTCTCTTCATCCGCCAGAGTGCCTGGCTCCTCTGCACTGCTGATCTGCTGCTGGCACTGCTCATAGTCATGCGCCAGCAGTGCCAGTTCGGCCGCCCGATCCTGCCCGATGCGCTCTGCTGCCCTGGCACAGAGGTTTCTCCAGTCCTGGGCTGCCGGCCCTGTCCCCGTCTGGGCGAGACAGTGCAGGCAGGCGCTGAGGAAACCGCACCACTGGTGGTTCTGGCAACAGCGATAGCTGACCTGCACGCAGGCGCAGTCTTGTTTGAGTCGCCGCAGCAGCTCGTCCTTGAAGCTGGTCTTGCCGATTCCGGCCACTCCGCTGATCAACAGCAACGATGGCGCGCTGCGGTCTCCGTCGGTCTGCAGCCACTGCCTGATCAGGGCCTCGGCCCTGTCCAGTTCAGTGCTGCGGCCCTGATAGTTCCTATACATGCCCGGCGACTCCTGTTTCACTGCCGCATTGCTTGCTGCTTGATGCTAGCACGAAGAGCCCGGGCGGCACTGCAGGCAGCAGCCTAAACCATCACGCCGCGCTCCAGCAGGGCGTCGATATGCGTCGCGTTCAGGGTGAAGACCCCGAACTCCTCCTCCACCCTGCCCCGCACGATGAAGGGTCCGCCTTCGCGGATCAGTTTCGCGAACTTCGTGTAGGCGTCAGGGAAGACCGTCACTTCAAAGGTCCCGCTGAGGTCCTCCAGGGTCAGGAAGACCATCGCCTCGCGGGTGATGTCGTAGTGGTGGAAGGGGGTGGAGCGCGGATAGCTCAGGATGCCGAGGTCCTGGGCCGTGTCCGTCCGCTCTTCTGCCAGACTGGCCAGCACCGCGCTGGCACCGCCGCCGCCGAAGGCGCCACCCTGCCCGTCCGCGGCCGGATCGGTGCTGCTCAGGCCCATGCTGGACAGCTCGTCGGGCCCGTCATAGTGCGCCGCCTGCAGCACCAGGGGGTCGCGCTGGCCGCGCGGCCGCCGGGCCACATCAACGCGCTTGCCGGTGACATACCAGCCTGCCATCTCCACCGCCCGGCCCGCCATGCGGGTCATGTCGGCCGCCCGGGTGAAACGGCGCTGCGCCAGCAGCTCCTCCACTACTTTCAGGGGATGCACGCTGGCGATGAAGCCAAGGTACTGCTGCTCAAGCTGCAGCTTGCGCCGCCAGCTGTAGTCCTGCAGGTCCAGGGGCGGATGGTAACTGCCCGCGCCGGCGAGTTCCTCCAGATGAGCATTGCGGGCCTGGGTATCGCTGCCGACCGGCGCAGCCATACTGTTCACCGGCACATTGCGGCGGCCCAGCGCCTCGCGCGCTTCCCATAGCAGCTGCGGCCGCGGCAGGCCCAGGCTGTCCAGCGCGCCGCTGAGGATCAGCGCTTCCAGCTCGCCGCTGTGCGGGCGGCAGCGCCGGGCGAAATCGGCCAGGCTGCAGTAAGGCCCGCTGGCGCGCTGCTCGACGATGCGCTGGACCAGCTCGCCGCGCAGGCCCTTGAGCGCGCCAAGCCCGATGCGGATGGCGTCGCAGGGCCCGCCATAGCGCATCGCTTCGGCGCCGTAGTCTACGCCGCTGTGGTTCACGTCGGGGATGCGGATGACCAGGCCAAGGCGCTCGCACTCGCTTAAGTAAGCCCGCGGGCCATAGAAGCCTCCACCGTTGCTGAGCACCGCGGCCATGAACTCCGCCGGGTAATAGGCCTTGAGCCAGGCGACCTGATAGGACAGCGTGGCGAAGCTGGCGGAGTGCGCCTTGCAGAAGGAGTAGCCCGAGAAGCTGGAGAGCTGGCGCCAGATTTCAAGCGCGCTGGGGTTGTCGAGGCCGTTCTTCTCGCAGCCGGCGATAAAGACCTCGCGCAGGCGGTTCATCTCGTCGGGACTGCGGTGCTTGCCGCTCATCCCCCGGCGCAGGATATCCGACTGGGTCGGCGTCATCCCGGCCAGCTCGTGGGCCACGCGGATCACATCCTCCTGGTAGACCATCACGCCGTGGGTCTCGGGCAGCAGCTTGTCCATCAGCGGGTGGCTGGGCAGCTTGCGCGGCATGTTGTGGCTGCGGCGGATGTACTCCTGCATCATGCCGCTCTCAGCCACGCCGGGACGGATCACGCTGCTGGCGGCGGTGAGGCCCAGATAGGTCTCGGTGCGCAGGCGCTTCAGCAGCGCACGCATCGCCGGCGATTCGATGTAGAAGCAGCCCATGGTGTTGCCCGTGCGCAGCATCTGGCGGATCCGCGGGTCGCGGGTCAGCACCTCCATGCTGTTCACCGGCGGTTCGATGTCCCGGCTGCGCAGCACGGCCACCGTGTCCTCCAGCACACCCAGGCTGCGGTTGCCCAGCAGGTCGATCTTGATCAGGCCGATGTCTTCGACCGGATGCATGTCGTACTGGGTGACAACAAAGCCCTTGGCTGCCCGCTGCAGGCCGGTGAAGTGGGTCAGCCGGCCCGGCGCGATGACGATGCCGCCGCAGTGGATGCCAAGGTGCCGTGGCCGGCCGCCAAGACGCGCTGCCAGGGGCAGGAGCTGCCGGTAGGGCTCGGCGCTGAGGTCGACGCCCTGCATCTCCGGCAGGGTCTGCACCACCCCGGCGAGCTTGGCCGCGTTCATCGAGGGCATATAGCGGCTGATCTGGCTGATCTCGGCGTTGCTCAGGCCATAGACTTTGGCCAGCTCGCGCAGGGCGCCGCGGGCCCGGAAGCACTGGTGGGTCGAGATCATCGCCACCCGCTCATGGCCCCAGCGCTCATAGACAAAGCTGAGGATCTCGTCGCGGCGGCGCCAGTTGAAGTCGATATCGATATCCGGCGGGCTGGAGCGCTCAGCGTTGAGGAAGCGCTCGAAGTACATGTTGTAGCGCAGCGGGTCGATGGGCGTCAGGCCCAGCAGATAGGAAACGATGCTGTTGGCCGCCGAGCCGCGGCCGACGAAGGGGATGCGGCGGCGGAAGGCCTCGCGGACGATTTCATAGACGAAGAGGAAGTAGGAGCTGTAGCCGAGCTCCTCGATGACCTTCAGCTCCATGTCCACCTGCGCCTGATGCGCCTCGGTGGCGCGGCTGCCAAGGCGGCGGGTCATGCCGGTCTGGCACAGTTCGCGCAGCACCTGTGGCGGGTTGCGCTGGCGGCCGAGCTCATAGTCCGGGAACTGCCACTTGCCGAGGATGATCTCGACATCGCAGCGCTCGGCGATGCGCTGCGCGTTCTCCAGCGCCTCGGGGCAGTCGTAGTACAGGCCCGGCAGCTCGGTCGGCGCGGCGAGGTAGTGGCTGCGCGGGCGCACACCCTCGGCCTGCTCAAGGCTGGTGTTCTGGCCGATGGCGCGCAGGGCGTGGTGCAGCGACTGGTCCTGGGGCTTGATGAAGCAGACCTCGGTGCAGGCCACCGGCTGCAGGCGCAGGCGGGCGGCCATGCGCAGCTGGCGGATCTGCAGCGCGCGGTAGGCCGGCGCGTAGTCCGGCAGGGTGCGCACAAAGACGCGGCGCGGGCCGAGGCGCGGGGCGAGATAGCTCAGCAGCTTCTCGTTGTCGGAAATTACGAAACAGTTCTCTGTGCCGGCAGCCAGGGCGCGGACGGGGTCCCAGTGCTCCTCAAGCTGGCGGCCGGTAGCCAGGGCGCAGAGCTCGCTGTAGCCCTCGCGGTTCTTCGCCAGCACGATGGCCAGCGGAGCGTCGACGCCGGGCTGGCTGACCCGCAGGGCGTCGGCGTAGTGCCAGGTCTTGTCGCGCAGGCGCAGGCTGCCCATGCTGTGCTCGGCGGCCGCATCGGCCGGTGAGAAGCTGGCCGCGGGGGGATCAGCACCGGCCAGGCCGGCGGCCTGCAGGCGGGTCTGCGGCGTGGTCAGGGCGAGGCCCAGCAGCGGGCGCAGGCCGTACTTGATGGCCGCTTTGTAGAAGGCCACCAGGCCATAGGTGCCGTCGCGGTCGCAGATCCCCAGGGTCTTGAAGCCCAGGTTGGCCGCCTCAAGGCAGAGCTCCTCCGGGCTCGCCACCCCGTGGTGGAAGCTGTACCAGCTGCTGACGTCGATGTGTGGCACCCCTGCCGCCTCGTCTCCTGTCGCCGCTCACTGCGGCGCACTGCAATCTATACAGTTGTATAGTATACCAGCAAATGGCGGGGCGCATAGAAAAGGGGTGGGGACAAGCCCCACCCCTGGAGGATCAGATCATGCCGGTCTGAAGACCGGCGGTCCGGGCCGACACAAGGTCGGCCCCTACAAAGGCGGGCGGGTCAAGACCCGCCCCTACAGGATTTCGAAGATCAGGTACTGCATCACGCGGTCCTGGGGGGTCAGATCGGCCGAGACGCTGGCCTCGGTGTGGTAGCTGGACACCAGCACCACGCCATCGCCGGCGCTGAAGGAGACCGTCACCGGGCGCACCGCGGTCGTCGCCGGGAAGCCCGCGGTCACATTGCCGGTGGCCCAGACCTTGACGTTGGCGTCAACCGCCTCAATCGCCGACCAGCCGGGCAGCCAGTCGATGACGTTCACCAGGCTGCTGCTGGCAGTGGTGGTGGCGCCCACGCCGGCCAGCCAGTCGCGCATGGCGGTATCCTCGATGTCGCAGTCGAGGCTTTCGATACTGGCGCCGCTCTGCGCCTCGTCGGCCGTCTCGGGGGTCGAGCTGAAGCCGTCACCGGCCGTGATGCTGCTGAAGTCGATGCGGGTCGGGAAGAGCTGCTCGCAGAAGTCGTAGGACCAGTCGGTGCAGTAAAGGCGACCGCCGCCCTCGACCCAGGCCTTCAGCGCCGCTACGGCATCCGTATCGGCGAAGAAGTCGCTCTCGTACTCGTTGCCGCAGTTCAGGAAGATCGTGCGGTACTGGTTGAAATTGGTCTCGGTGGCGAAGAACTCGTCGAAGTTGTCGTAGCTGGCGTCGTCCAGGGCGTTGTTGCCATCCACCAGGTCGAAGTCCTCGGTGCCCAGGACAAGGGTGCCGGTGCCGTCGATATCACCGAGGCCCAGCTTGGCCAGGACGTTTTCGATGTGGTCATAGGAACCGGTGACAACCAGGATCTTGCCCACCTCGCTGCCGTCGCCGCTGGCGCTGGGCAGGGTGGTCTGCAGGGCGCCGAGGGTGTTGTTGCCCTCCTGGACGTCCACGGTGATGGTCTTGACGAAGGCGCCCTTGAGCATGCGGATCTGCTGGCTGCCGGTGGGCACGTTGCTCAGCTCGAAGGCGCCGGCGGCATCGGTATAGTCGAAGGCCTCGTAGTCCTCATCCGGCGGGTCGCCGACCGCCGAGACGCCCGCACCGCGGACATAGACCAGGGCGCCGGAGACGGGGTCCTCGCCGTTGGGCATGTAGACCACGCCGGAAACAGTGCCGTTGCCGCCGCCCCCGCCGCCGCCGTTGTTGACGTTGACGCTGATGGTTTCGGTATCTGTGTTGCCCTTGGCATCCCGGGCGGTGAAGACCAGGCTGTGGTTGCCGTTGGTCTCGGCAGTGGTGTCCCAGGTATAGCTGAGGCTGCCGGTATTGGTGGTGGTCTTCTGGGCGCCGTCGATGCTGAGCGTGAAGGTGGTGACGGCGACGTTGTCCGTTGCCACAGCGCTGATGCTGACGCTGCCCGAGACATTGCCGCCGGCGCTGACGCCGGTGACGGTGCCGATGACCGGGTTCGTGGTATCACCCTGCCCGGGCAGGGGGGTGTTGCCGACGTTGCTGCTGCCGCAGGCGCTGCACAGCAGCAGGGCGAGCAGCAGCAGGCTGCTGAGAATGCGGTGCTTCATCTTCATACCTCCAGGGTGCCAGTCCAGCGGCGGCTGGCGGGCGCAATATTAGCGGCTGGAGGGCCGGGCGGCTACTCTTTCATCTCATTGCAAGCCCCAGTCCCGCCTGCACCGCGGGCTCTTGCCTGGCGTCACGCGGCGGCTTTTAACCTGAAGGGCCGAATTGCATCGTCAGCAGCACTTTGCAGCGGGCTGGCGGGCGGAGTTTTAACCTTGGCAGCCCGAAATGCAGCAGAAACTGCGATTATCATTTTCTCCGTTCGTTCTTTCAGCATTTCGAGATCCGCACAGTTTTGGCTGCATGTTTCCGCCTTCTGCGGCGCAGGCTGTACTTTCCATGCAAGTGTCCAGATCGGGCTTTCCGGACAGTGGCCGTGCTGGCGGGACAGGCCTGGCATCCTAGCTCGCCTGGCGCAGGCCGCTGATGCCCGGGCCGAGCAGCACTGCGCTGCGGCCGTACTTGTCCCGCAGGCGGTCCAGCGCGCCGAAAAGGCGCTCGTCCTTCTGCCGCGCCGCCCCGGCGAAGAGGGCCAGCTGCTGGCTGCCGGCGCTGAAGCGGCTGAAGCGCAGACCCAGATGCCGCACCCGCAGACGCCGGCTGCAGAGGCTGCCAAAGAGCTCCAGCAGGGCCGGGAAGGCCTCGGCCTCGTTGTCGAGGGGCTCATCAAAGGCCTGCACCTGGCTTAGGGTCTTGAAATCGCTGTAGCGGACCTGCAGGGTGGCGCGGGATGCCCGCAGCCCGGCCTGTCGCAGGCGGCGGCAGGCCTTCTCGCAGAGCTCCCAGAGCTGGCCGCGCAGAAGCTGCGGGTCGATCTGGTCACGCTCAAAGGTCAGCTCGTGGCCGATGCTGCGTGCCTCGGGCCGCTGCTCGCCGCTGGCCTGGGGGTCAAGGTTCACCGGCAGGTGGCCCTGCAGGGCGTCGACGATCTGCAGCAGGCCGTTGCCGAAGTGCTGGCGCACAAGCGCGCGCGGCAGGCCAAGGAGCTGGCCGACGCTTTCCACCCCGCGGTCGCGCAGGCGCTGGCCGGTCACCTCGCCAATCCCGCTGACTGCCTCGACCGGCAGTGGCGCAAGGTAGTCCTGCACCTGCTCCGGCCGCAGGTAAAAGACCCCGTCGGGCTTGGCCGAGCGGCTGGCCAGCTTGGCCAGCAGGGGGCTGGGGGCAATGCCGATCGACAGCTTCAGGCCGATCTCGCGGCGCACCCGCTCGCGCAGGTGCTGCGCGAAGCGCTCCGGCCCGCCGTGCTCGCGCTCCAGCCAGGCAGAGCAGCCGCAGAGGTTCAGCTCGAACTCGTCGAAGCTCTTTGACTTGAAAAGCGGCACCTCAGCCGCGAGGATGTCCCGCACGCGGCGGCTGTAGAGGCCATAGCTGCCGTGCAGGCCCTCGTGCAGGAAGATGGCGCGCGGCGCCAGGCGGTAAGCCTCGCCCATCGGCATGGCGCTGTGCACCCCCAGGCGCCGGGCCTCGTAGCTGCAGGAAGACACGATGCCCCGCGCGTCCGGCCGCCCGCCGATGATCACCGGCTGGCCCCGCAGCTCCGGCCGGTGCAGCCTCTCCACTTCCACAAAGAAGCAGTCCAGGTCAGCGAGGAAGAACAGCGACGAATAGCTAAACATATGTAGATACTAACATGCGTATAGCATTTTTGCAAGAAATGACTGCGGGGAGCCGATAGCCCCGCAGTGCTGATTAACAAAAGTGAGCCACTTTCAAAAGATTACTGGCTGATAGAACAGCTTCCGCGAGTACTCAATGCCGCTGCTGTTACGCGTGAGGTAGGCCTGACCGTCCAGCGTCATGTGCATTTCCAGCGTATAGCTGCCGACGCCCCACCAAGCGGCGAACTGGCTCATCAGCAGTTGCCAGGTCGCTCCGCCGTCCGAAGAGCTTAGGAGCTGGGTGTGGCCCTTGGCGCCGCCTTCCATGTTGCCTTCAGGCTTGTAGCCAATCATGTAGGCCGTGCCATCGTTCAGACGCAGCATGCTGCTGGAGCGGAAAACACTGTCTGCGGGCGTTGCCCCGCCAACGTAGTACATCTCGTATAGCACTGAGCCATCCGGGCTGAGACAGAGATTGTAAAGCGGGTCAAGCTGGCTGCGGCCAATCATCAGGTAGTTCAGGCCGGGCTCGCAGCGCCACCACTGATTGCTCTGCGGATAGATCAACTGGTCCGGCTGGGCAGTGGCGATGAAGGCAGAGCCGCTCCAGCGGAAGTAGACCGTCGCCCCCGCAATGCTGCCGCGGGCAAAGACCGTGCCATTGCCGGGCAGAAGCTCAAGGTTCCCGTCGGCAAGGCTGTGAAACCCAAGCCAGTCCGTTCCACCAAGCGCCGGGTCATCGCTGCAATAGGCCAGCCATGGCGTCCCTTCACCGCCGGCAACAAACAGCATGCCGCCTCCGCGGACAACTCCGCGCAGCGGGTAACTGTAGAATCCAGGCGCAGGATCCGGGTCAAGTGCAGTTTGAATGCTGGTCTCACGCGCGTTCCAGGTCAGGCCGCCGTCATAGCTGACTCCTGCAGTACCCTGGATGCCAAAGCCTGCGCCATAACTGGTGTACCACATCTGATCCGGCCAGATTGAGATATACAGCGCGTTGTAGTTGATTCCGTTGCCGCCCTGAATGCGGCTGACGTAGTTCCAGCTCGCGCCGCCGTCAGTGGTATGGAACAGATCGGCATAGCAGTCCCAGTTGCTGCTGTCCTTCACCACGCCATAACCCTCCAGGGCATTGAACCAGGTTGTCTGATGGAAGCCTGTCGCCTTCACATCACCAGGCAGGGTTAGCTCGGGATAAGCGGTATAGCCGTCACTGGGCAGGAGCCCGCCGGGCAGCAGGTCAAAGTAGATCGTGTTGCTGCCAGCCTCGCGCGCATATAAACCGGCGCCGTCGTCATAATACATGTCACGTTCGGCATAGAGGCTGAGCTCAGTGGTATCGCCACCTGCGCTGTCCTCAAAGCCGGCGAAAGCCGTGTTTGAAACTGTGTCGTGGGTGGTGAAGATCACTGTCCGGGTGCCCTCGTCTTCCGGTCCGGTCCAGGTTCCCTGGTAGCTGTAGTGGGTCCAGCCGCCCTCCCAGGTATCGGTCCCGCCAGCAACCTCCCCTTCCCGCACGTCATAGACGCTCAAGGGCAGACTGCTGTCGATTCCAACCAGGTAGGGATCGGCCTGGGTGCCACTGCCGCCGAGTGCGCCAGTCAGACTGAGCTGCACACCGCGTGTGATGTCAAACCAGATGCTGCCGCCCTTGCCGTTCAGCTGGGCGCTGAGCATGAACTTGCCCCAGTTCTTCACATCTGGACGAAGTGCGATTCTGGCCCAGGTCGGGCTGCTTACCGTGGCCACATCCGGACTGATGCTCCAGACCAGTGCCGGATCCGCCGTGACATCAAGCTCGCCGTCCATGACCCTGACCGCAACGTCATCGTTGAAATGCGCGGCATACCAGAGGTCGGTGTTTAGGTAGGGGTCAGTCTCACTCCCGCTGCCGCTGATGATTCCATAATAAGAGCTGGCACTCAGGGTCAGACCCTCCAGTGGCGTTTCCACGAACTCATCGGCATACTTGCTTGGAGTGCCCTCGCCGCTGCCATCGCTGGGCCGGACCCACAGGTAGGCCGGAACCGCCCCACTTAGCTGATACTGGAAACGCAGGCGCTCCTGGAGCGCATTGCCCAGTGCTGCGCCGAAGGCGACCTCGCCCAGCGGACTGAGGCTGCTGGTCTGGGTGTTGCCGGGTTTGTCATCAACCGAATCCGCGCCGTAAACACGATAGCTGCTTACCATCTGACCATAGTTAAGGCCAATTGGCGTCAGATCGGCAACCGTGATTTGTCCGTTGCCATCGCCATCAACAATGGACAGCATGTTGGCGCGTCCAGCGAGATTGGTGGGAGCTGCCTTGCGGAAGTGGATGCCGATCTGCGTCAGGTCACTGACCGCCACCCTGCCGTCCTGGTTATAGTCGCCTTGCAGCGCGTAGTCCCATTCCAGTGTTTGCGCTGCGGAGTTCCAAAGGGCCAGCGAGGCCGAACGGTCAGAACCGGGCACGCTGGAAGCGGCCTTGAGAGACCGCTGCTGGGGGCTCGGCGTTGCAGCGAAGCGAATCGTCAGCAGCGCGGTGTCTCCGCTGAAGGGACAGTCGCTCAGCGCAGTCCCAAGCAGCGTCTGCCCCAGGTGCAGCTCGCCAGGCCTGCCGGTGTCAAATTGCAGCAGCTCAAGGCGTTCCTCAGGGCTGCCAAGTCCAGGCCCGAAACTGGCATCCAGCGGAGTCAACAGGTCCGGGTCGTAGTCTACGCTGGCATAGACCGCGCGCAGATGCCTGGCCCCACGCAGCTCAAGGCTCAGCATCACTTCGCCTCTGTTGGTAGTAAGTTGCTGCTGGAGCTGTCCCGGGTCACCGGCGCAGGCGGAGCGAAGCAGCCGCGAATAAACATAGCTTGCAGGCCGCCCTGGCTCACTGTCCGTGGAGGAGCCGCAGGCTGCCAGACCTGCTGACAAAAGCAGGAGCGGGACGAACAAGCGGGAACCGACTGCGAGATGGGACTTACTCTCTCTACACATGGCATCCCCCGGCACAGCAGCGGCTGTGAATATATATAAATATCATCGCTTTTGTCGTTTTCTTTCAGAAACTGTGCAACAGATCTAAAGAGAATGCATCTTAAGCTCACTTGCCAATGGGTTTCATATAATCCTCGCGATTGAAAGTTACCCTGCATCGTGCAGCCAGGAGAGGGTCATGGCATCTCGGCAAACGCAGCTGTTCGCTATCCTGTTAAGCATTAGCCTCGTGCCTCAACTTGCCGGCGCCAGCTTTGATACTGATGCCGCACTTACGGCCCTGCCCTACCTTGCCGCCGATCCGGGGCCGGCCCGGGCACAGCAAGACAGCGACGGCTTTAGCCTTGGCAACCAGATGCTCAGCCTGAGCTGGAGCACCGCCGGCGGACGCTTCAGCACTGCAGGGCTGGAATGCGCAGCCGGCGCAGGCGCGCTGCAGCTTGACCCGAGCCCCTTTGTGATCAGCCTCGGCGACGGCAGCTCTGTTTCCGGCGCTGAGATGGAGATCATTTCCGGCCCGGAGATCAGCGAGGTACAAACCCAGGCGGACAGCGCCTGTCTGGCCCGGCGCCTGCCCGGCCGGCAGATCAGCCTTGGTCTGCGCAGCCGGGACGGGCGGATTGAGGCGCTGTGGCGCGCGATCCTGCTTGACGGCAGCAACTATGTCCGCTGCGAGCTGGAGCTGCAGCTGAATTCCGCGCTGGAGATTACTGACGTCAGCCTGCAGCGTGGCAGCGGGCCCGAGCTGCACAGCGCCGGCAGCGCCCAGGGTGTGCCGGCGGTCTCAGGCAACTGCTTCATGAACATCGAGCACCCCAGCGCCGAAAACTCCGCCGGCGTGCCCTGGACGGCCGTCGGCGAATGGACCCCGGCGCAGATGAGCTGGCCCGAGCAGCATCTGCAAAGCTGGGACCTGGGTGGTCTGGTCAGCGCGCCGGGCGAGTATGAACTGCTGTTCCTATACAGCAGCGGCGGCTATCGCCTTGAGGTGAGTCGCGCAGCGCTGCTGCAGAAGGGCCGCGAGCTGGCCAGCGATGAGCACTTCGGCGCCACCGGCATCATGCACATCAACAACAGCTACCGCTTTAGCATCGACGCCGCTGCGCTGCAGCCCGGCCAGCCCGTTGAGCTGCAGGCGATGCTCCGCGCCGACGGCGGCCTTGACTCCAGCGGGCAGATCTTCCTGCGCCGCCTGGACGGCGAGCCGCGCCTGGATTGTCATCTGGCCGTGGGCCAGCAGCTTGAAGCCAGCAGCAGCCTGAAGCTGAGCAGTGTGATCGGCGCCGCGCCGGCCGGCCAGCTGCGGCGGGCCTACAGCTTCTATCTGGAGCGCGAGCGGGCGCACCCCTACCGGCCTTTCCTGCACTACAACTCCTGGTACGACATTGGCTACTTCAGCAAGTACAGCGAGCAGGACGTGCTGGACACGATGGAGCTCTACCGCCGGGAGCTGGTGGAGAAGCGCGGTGTGCCCTTTGAGTCCCTGCTGCTGGATGACGGCTGGGATGACTATGACAGTCTGTGGGACTTCCATTCCGGCTTCCCAAACGGATTCACGCCGCTGGCCAGGAAGAGTGCGGCCTATGGCGGCGGGATCGGCGTCTGGCTCAGCCCCTGGGGCGGATACGGCGAGCCGCGGGAACGCCGCCTGAAGGCCAGCGCCGCGGGGGGCTACGAGACCAACGAAGGCGGCTTCGCGCTGTCGGGACCGAAGTATTACGCCCGCTTCAGCGAGATCTGCCAGCAGATGGTGCGCGAGTACAACGTCAACATGTTCAAGTTCGACGGCCTGGGCCAGGGCACCAGCCGCGCGCCGGGCAGCGACTTCGCCAGCGACTTCGATGCCGCTATCGGCCTGATCGGCGAGCTGCGAGAGACCCGCAGCGATGTGTTCATCAACCTGACCACCGGCACCTGGCCCAGCCCGAGCTGGGTGTTGATTGCCGACACAATCTACCGCGGCGGCTGGGACCACGAGCTTAGCGGCGAGGGCTCCGAGCGCCAGCGCTGGATGAACTATCGCGACGGCCAGACCTACAGCAACATCGCGCAGGCCAGCCCGCTGTATCCGCTGAACTCGCTGATGCTGCACGGGGTGATCTATGCCAAGAACGCACGCGGGCTGAAGACGGACCCGCAGGACGAGCTGCGCAGTGAACTGCGCTCCTACTTTGCCAGCGGCACGCAGCTGCAGGAGCTGTATGTCACCCCGGCGCTGCTCAGCGAGCAGAACTGGAATGACCTGGCGGCCAGCGCGCTGTGGGCCCGGTGCTACAGCCTGGCGCTGCAGGATGCGCACTGGGTGGGCGGCGACCCGGCAGCGGGCGAGGCCTATGGCTGGGCCGGCTGGCACCCGCGGCAGTGCTACCTGGCCCTGCGCAACCCTGGCGCGGAGTGGCGCAGTGTGCGCATCGAAGCCGGCGAGACCTTTGAGCTGCCGGATGCCTGCGCTGACGACAGCCTGCCGGCATGTCTGGAACTGGTCAGCCCATATGCGGACCAGCGCGTGCAGAGCCTGCGCCTTGTGCGCGGGCATCCGCTGCTGCTGGAGCTGGAGCCCTTCGAGGTGCTGGTGCTCTGCAAGGACAGCGCGGGCTAAGCAAAAGCCCCGGCCAAGGCCGGGGCTTGGTGAGCTTTGAAGCTAACAGCAGATCACCAGTGAATGACGCAGGACGCGTCAGACCATGTCTGGCGCTCCCAGGCGCCGGCTCGCGGCCAGCGCTGCTGCGGGACTAGGGCGTCAACACATAGGTCAGGGAGCGGGTGGGCTCCCAGGCCAGGCTGTAGCCGGTGATGATGATGTTGCCTTCCTGGTCGACCGTGTAGCCAAAGGGCAGGCCCTGCAGCTCGGCGAACTGCTCCACATCAAACCAGCTGCCGGAATAGCGCTCGGCGATGTGCAGGCGCGACCAGGCCGTCAGGCCGGCATCGCCGAGGTAGTAGGTCACCATCGGGATGCCGATGTGGTAGAAGCAGGCCATGCCGTAGCCGTTATCGCCACTGGAGCTGTTGACCTCTTCCCACTCCCAGGGGTTGCCCACCTCACGCAGGCCGGCATAGAAGCCGTCGTCGCCGTTGTTGCGCTCGACACCGATGACGGCATCGCCCAGCTCGCTGTAGGCCAGGCCCACGCCGCCCTTGGTGTTGATGCCGCTGCCGTTGTCCAGCAGCTGCATGGCGCCCCAGCCCAGCTGGGTCTTTTCCACCAGTCGCAGCTCGCCGGCGTTGTCCAGGAAGGCGATGCCCCAGCCGCCGGCCGGGTTCTCGGCCAGCACCAGCTTGAGGATGGGCGAGACGCCGCTGTAAAGCTCGGTCCCGACGCCAAAGTTGCCGCCCCAGGTGGAGACGTTCAGGCTGGTGCCGTTGTTGCCGGTGTAGGCGGCCATGATCTCGCTGCCATCACGGCGGCGGATCAGTGTGACGCGGTTGGCACCCTCAAAGGTGTGGATGTGCGTACCGGTCTCGGCATACTGGTCGGCGAAGTGGTAGACCACCGCGTTGTTCTGCGGCGTGATGCTGGCCAGCAGGTAGGAGTAACCAATGCCAAGCGGCACACCGGCGACCGGATCGACATAGTTGTCCTTGCCGCGGTAGCCATAGGTGGGGGCCTGCTTGAAGGTGGGGAATTCCAGCGAAACGGCGGTCGGGTAGTGCTGCTGGAAGACGCAGATCAGCCTGCCGTCGTCGAAAGCCAGCGGAACCGATGTGCCGCCGATGTAATACGGCAGCGTGGGGGAATAGAGCACTTCATCGCCCGCGTTGGCACTGGCGCTGATCTCGGTGCCGACAAGCTCTGAGTCGCAGCTTTCCTCGCAGCCGATGAAGCCGCTGAGCTGGCCGCCGCTGGCCCAGCAGCGGCCCTGCGCCCTGCCTATGCGGCCGATGCCGCTGCGCAGTTCCTCGTCCGCCGCCGTGCTGGTGTCCAGCAGGCGCAGGTATTCAACATCATCCGCCGCACGCGTGGCGATCACAGCGCGCAGCTCGTTATCCAGACCGGGGACGATTGTGGAGATGGAGATCAGCGCATCCCCGGCGTCGATGAACTGGTCGGCCTCGTTGTCCGCGCCGAAGTTGTCGCCGTACTGGATCCGGTCCGGCTGCCCGGCGGAGGTCCAGGCCCAGTGCAGCTGTGTGTCCGCCGCGGGGTCGGTTACCAGGCGCGCGGAGCTGAGGGTGTTTGCCGGGGCCGTGAAGTGCGTGTAGGTCTCCCCGGCGTCATCCACCTCCAGCAGCAGCAGGCCGTCGCTGAGGGGGCGGTCCATCATCAGGAACCAGGAGCTGTCAGCGCTGCGTGCGCAGGCCACGCGGCTGCTGACATTCAGCTCGGTGCTGAAATCCGAGAGCGGGAAGGGCTGCACCAGCTTGAAGCTGCCGTCCGCGTTCTGATGCCAGCAGCCCACGTTGTAATCGGACATGCGGTCCGTCTTCTCGCTGGTGCCGCTGAGCACCACGCTGTAGCCGGCGCCGGGCAGGTAATCAAGGTCGCAGTCGTAGGGCACTGCGCGGAACTTGGTCAGGCTGCCGCTGGCGTTATAGATCAGCGTGCCGACGCCCCCGGTGTACTCATAGAGCTTCCAGCCTGTGTCCTTGGGCACCAGGTTGTAGATCACCACGGCGAAGCCGCCGGGGATCAGGGTGACCGCGCCGCAGAGGTCGCCGTTGACGCCGACCTGGATGGTCTCGAAGCCCGTGCCATCGTCGTAGGCCACGAAGCTGTTGGCATTGCTGTTCTGATACAGCACCGCGCGGCGGCCATCGGGAGAGGCATCCGCGCCCACCTGCCTGACGTTCAGGCCGGTGCCTTCGGGGCCGACCCAGTAGGTGACCTGGCTGGAGATGAAGACGGTCTTGGTGATGCTGTCCTGGAACTCGCCGTCATCCAGGGTCAGGGTAACGCTGTAGGGTCCGCGGATGTCGTACTGGTAAAAGGCGTTCTCCGGCCCGTCGGTGTTCAGGTCCTCCACCATGTCGCCGTCGAAGTCCCAGCTGAAGCTCAGGTCCTCAAGGTCGTCGTCGCCATCGGAACTGGCGTCAGGATAGAAGGTGACCGGGATGCCGCGGGAGTTGTAATCGGCGAAGGTGAAGTCGGCCACCGGCGGCAGGTTGGGCAGGGTGTGGAAGAAAACCGTGTTGGACAGTGGGCTGCGGTTGCCGCCCTCGTCGACGGTCTGCACGCGGGCCCAGTAGTCGTGGTCCTTCTGCAGCTCGCGGACGATGTAGCTCAGGTCCGTGACGCGCTCGGTGTTCCAGCGCGTGCCCTCGGACTGCAGGAAGTTGTCATGGGGGCCAATCCAGATGTCGTAGCCATAGATGTCCTGGTCCGCCGGCGCTTCCCAGTCCAGGGTGGCGCGCTTGCCGCGGACATCCGAGACCTGCAGGTTGGTCGGCGCGGCCGGCGGCAGGTCATCGGGGGTGCTTACCTCCAGCACGGCGCTGGGCAGGCTTTCGTTGCCGGTGTCATCCAGGGCGGTGACCCAGTAGTAGTAGGTCTGCTGCTCCTGGAGGGTCGGGTCAAGGTAGCTGGGGTCCAGCAGGATGGCGTCCTCGTTAAGCAGGAACTGCTGCTGGTTGGGGTTGTCCGGGCCGTCCTGCGGGCCGCGGTAGATGTTGTAGCCCTGCAAGTCCGGCTCGGTGTTGGCATCCCAGCCGAGGCTGACCTCGCGGGGCAGCAGCTCGGTGATGCTCAGGCCGGTCGGCGGCACAGGCGCGTTGACATCCGAGTTGGCCTGCAGAGTCAGCTTGTCCAGCAGCGAGCTGGTGTTGAAGCTCTGTACAACTATGAGGTAGGTGTTGCGCTCCGGGGAGAGGTAGCTGGTGCCGCCCTTGTAGCTGAAGCTGTCGCTTTCAGCTTCCATCTGGCCCAGCAGGTCCCAGCGCTCGAGGGTGTAGTTGGAGACGAGCACGTAGCAGGATGCGAAGTCGGCGCCGGGACCCAGATCAAGCGTCACAGAGGTGGGCTTGTCGCTGGTCTTGAACTTGCCCCAGCGGTAAAGGCCCCAGGCGAAGTCATCAGCCGTGCCGCTGAGCAGCAGGTCGCTGTCCTGCGCGCTGGCGCTGTCCGACTTGTCCAGGAAGTCCGAGCCTTCCTTGATGTTGGCGGTCAGGGTGACGCGGACAGGCTGGGCTTCGTCGCCCTGCCCCTCAGGCAGCGCGGGGATGCCGGGGAAACGCTGCTGCACCTCCGTCAGCGGGCCGGGCAAAGCGCCGTCCACAGGGGCCAGATCACTGACCGGGCCCTTGCCGCCGCAGCCTGCAGCCAGCAGGAGCACAAGGAGAGAGCAGAGGGGCAGCAGGGCGCTGACCACAGAAGTACAGCGCGCAGTTTGAGTGTGACGCATCACTCACCTCACTTGGTTTCAGCCGGGACACTTGAATATTAACGCCTTAAGCCCGGCTGAACAAGTGGCCGGGGCGCTATACTGCAAAAGTGCCAACTTTCACCGGGCTGCCGCTGCCCGGGATGTCCGCTGCGACAGATACAAGCAACTCAGTTCATTTGCTGGAGGAGACAGTAGTGCGTTACGCCTCACTGCGAAGCTTAGTCGCCATGACAGCCCTGGGCCTGGCAGCCCTGTCATCAGGATGCTGCTGCCTGGGCGGGCTGGATGACAACGACCTGGTCATCAATGAGACCCCGGTGCCGCCGATCGCGGACATCGTGGCCACGCCTGACAACGGCCCTGCCCCGCTTGAGGTGACGCTCAATGCTTCAGGCAGCACCGACAGCGACGGCGAGATCGTCCAGTATGACTGGGACTTTGAGGGCGACGGCACATATGACCTGCTGGACGGCGGCGTCAGCGTCACCCACACCTATCCCGCCGAGGGCACCTTCAACCCGAAAGTGCGGGTCACCGACGACGACGCGCTGAGCGATGACGACAGTACAACAGTCGCTGTCGGCTCGCTTGACCCGCCCCAGGCGGTGGCCAGCGCCAGCGCGGAGGGCCTGGACTCGACCCTGGCGCACTTTGACGGCAGCGCTTCCAGCGACCCTGACGGGACCATTGTGCGCTTCGACTGGGACTTCGATAACGACGGGACCTTTGAGAGCCAGGACGCCGGAGCCACCCCGGACCATGACTATGGCGCCTTTGGCACCTTTACTGCCGGCCTGCAGGTGACGGATAACGACGGCCTGACCGACACAACGACCTGCACCGTGACTCTGAGCGAGTCGCCCAACGTGCCGCCGGTAGCGGCGGTGGTGCCCATCCCCACTTCCGGCACCGCGACCCTTGACGTCGTCTGGGATGCCGCGGGCTCGAGCGACAGCGACGGCACAATCGTGTCCTACGACTGGGACATGGACAACGACGGCACCTTCGAGATCACAGACGGCGGCACCACGCAGAACGCGACCTATGCCCTGGGCGGTATCTACACGGTCGGTGTGCGGGTGACCGACAACGACGGCGCGACAGACACCGCCACCAACAGCACGGATGTGAACAACCCGCCGGTGGCCGCTGTGAGCCCGACGCCGGGCAGCGGCACCCTGCCGCTGGATGTCACCTGGGATGCCAGCGCCTCCACCGACAGCGACGGCACAATCGTGTCCTACGACTGGGACATGGATAACGACGGCACCTTCGAGATTAGCAACGGCGGCCCCAGCCAGAATGCGAACTATGCGGCGGGCGGCAGCTTCACGGTGGGTGTGCGGGTGACCGACGACGACGGGGCCACCGACACCGCGACCAATAGCGTGGAGGTGAACATACCGCCGGTAGCCGCGCTGCTGGCGAGCCCCGCCTCCGGCAACACCCCGCTGAATGTCACCTGGGACGCCTTGGGCTCCAGCGACATCGACGGCTCGATCACGAGCTATGACTGGGACATGGACAACGACGGCACATTTGAAATCACTAACGGCGGTCCGACCCAGCCGGCGGTCTATACCGCGGGCGGCATTCAGACCGTCGGCGTGCGGGTGACGGATGACGACGGCGCCACCGACAGCACGACAAGCACATGCGACGTGAATGAGCCACCGCTGGCCAGCCTTACACCCAACCCCGGCAGTGGTGCCAAGCCCCTCAACGTCACCTGGGATGCCAGCGCCTCCAGCGACCCAGACGGCACCATCGTGACTTTTGACTGGGACATGGATAACGACGGCAGCTTCGAGATCCTCGACGGCGGCTCCAGCCGCAACCTGTCCTACATCGTGATTGGTAGTATCACCGTTGGTGTGCGGGTGACTGATAACGACGGGGCGACCGCCCAGACCACCGCGACTGTGGATGTCCAGGGCATCCCGCCGACAGCGCTGCTTGACGCGACGGCCGAGGTCTTCCACAAGAACGCGCCGATTGACTTTGACGCCTCAACTTCCTTCGATACGGACGGCGTCGTGGTTCAGATTGACTGGGACGCTGACGACGACGGCGTTTTTGAGATCATCGACGGCGGCAACCTGCAGACGATCTTCTTTACGAGCATCGGCGACCACGACGTCAACATCAGGGTTACGGACGACGACGGCCTGACTGATATCGGCACCCACACTGTGACTTTGACTGCTGTACCGCCCTTCGCCCAGCTTAGCGCCACTGACGACAACAACGGCTTCGCGCCGGCCAACGTGACCTGGGATGCCAGCTCATCGATCGACGATGATGGCGTTATCGTGCAGTATGACTATGACCTGGACAACAACGGGAGCTTTGAGGTTCTGAACCAGGGGCCGAGCTTCCTGGTCAACTACGACTTCTCCGGCAGCTACACCGTCGGCGTCAGGGTGACTGACGATGACGGGCTTGTCGACACCACCACGCAGACCCACATCCTGACCGATATCCCGGATTAGCCTTCTGCGTGACCGATAGCCAGGCCCGGGCCTCTGCCGGGCCTGGCTGCTCTATTTTCTACAGATGCTCTGCACTCCACTCACCGGACAGGGTGTCATGACCGTCTGTAGCCGTCCAGGTGCCGCTGGCCTTGCCGCGCAGGATGACGCCCTCAATGCTGCCGGTCATTTCACTCTCCTTGCCGAACAGGCCCTTGAGCTGGCCCTTCAGGCGCTGTGGGCCGGCGTCACCCTTAGTGCCAAAAATGGCGCAGGAGAAAGCCGACGTCCCGCGCATATCCAGTTCTGCGATCTCCCAGGCAAAGCTGCCTTTGATACTGCCCTGCCAGGTGCTGCCCTGCAGGCTGAAGTACATTTCCCCCTGAGCCTGGCCTGTCACACTGCCCTTGTAGTTGCCGTCATCCTGCGGCACATCAAAGATCTTGCGATCCACACCCATGTGTGTCAGGAAGGCATCTACAAGGCCCTTGCCTTCAAGCCCTTCGCTGACCAGGGTCTTGGTGAAGTCCTCGCCATATTCGCCGGCGACGACCTTCATGCACTCCTTCAGCGATGCCAGCCCTAGGCTGGTCTTGAGAAGCTGGGCCAGGCCGGCGGAGCTGGCCTCGAAGGCCTTGGATGAACCCGCGGCGCAGGCGAAGCCGATCTCCAGCATGCCGGCAGCCAGCTGGGACTTGCTGGAGGAGGGATCGGCCAGGATGTAAACACCCTTGGCCAGCCCGGTGAATACGCTGGTCAGTCCCTTGGCGATCTTGCCCGCGGCCCAGGGAGTCAGGGTTCCGCCGAAGGTCTTCTTCACGAAGTCAGCCGCCGCGTTGTCCGCATAGCTTTCGGCTGCTTCCATGTAAGCCTTGGCGTTGCCATAGGTATAGCTTCCACCGCGCCCCTGCTGGTAGTTCTTTTCAATCTGCTGGTACTCCTCGCGGATCGCCTGGGTCACCTCCGCGCTTGTGTTGCCGTAATAGGCCCCGGCAGTGATGCGGCTGATGGCGAAGACATAGGCGCCGGCCCGGTCGGCGTAGTTGCCCCAGGTACTGCGGGCCGCATTGAAGTCGAAGACCTGTCCCGCGGTCTTGGCCGCCGAGGAGGCCGCAGCCCCAAAGGCCTGGTTGATACTGGCCCAGGTTCCCGGGCTGGCGGGGATCTGTGGCGGCGGCGGCGCTGAGCCAATCGTCTGCACGGCCTGCGCGCCATAGACGGTTGAAGCCGGCATGATTCCAAGCTGATTTGCATCGAATGCTGGAAGCATGAAACCGGCGGCGAGGCCCCCGGCAGCCGGCTCTGCAAGCTGCTGCTCAAGGACAGCATACCAGTCCTGGTAGAAGTCCAGCGAGCCCTGAACCTGTTTGAGCATCTCAGGATCCGCATCGGGCCGGTCAGCCAGCGCATCTGCCGCGCGCCGGGCTCCGGGCATTTCCTCCGACATATATGCCAGCGAGGCCAGCGCCAGCTGGCGGTCGGCCAGTTCAACCTGGCGCAGGCCAGCGCTGAGCTGCTGCACCCGCATGGAGACCGATACGAGGTCTGCCTGCATGTCATCCAGGCGCCGCATCGACTTGTCCAGCGCGGCCTCATCCGCCGCAAGTGCAGCGCCCTGCTTGACGCGGCGCGCATCTTCAAGCGGTAGCGCGGCGTAAAGGCTGACGCGGTCAATGCGATCCAGTACGTTCTGGCCCATGGTGATGGCGTTGACCACGGCGAGGTAATCGATGTGCGCCTGGGCAAAACTGTCACCCGTGGTGGTGGCTGCCAGTATGGACAACGGGCGGCCCTGGCGGCGCTCTTCCTGCAGCCGGACCAGCTCACGCAGGCTGAAGGTGGCATAGGCGCTGTAACTGCTGTCCTGCTCCAGCTTCACGGCAATGTACTGCGCGTAGGCCGCTTCAAGTGCCTCAAGCTGAGGATCGAGTTCTGACAGCAGCAGGTTCAACTCGACTGCCTCAACCGTCAGACCGATGATCTTCTCCAGCCGCAGGGCGTTGAAGCTCTCGAGTCTGGCGCCGGGTCCCAGCCTGCCAGCATAGAAGGGGCTGGCTTCCAACAGGGCCGGCAGGCTGTCGGCCTCTGAGTAGCTCGCCCTGGCCTGCTCATCCAGTTCATAGCCGCGGTCAAAAGGCTGCCAGGCCTGCTCCTGGGCGCCGGCCGATGTGGCTGCAAGGAGCAGCAACAGCAGCGCAGGCAGCAGCAGGCCAAGTCGATACAGACGCGACTTTGCGAATGGAAGGCGCTGGGGTTTCTGTGTAATGGCGGCGCTGAGGGTCCGATGTGCTGTCCGTGACATGCTTCACCCCCGGTTGAAAGCGGCTGAAACTGATACCTGCGCTTAGGATTTTTTATTGCTACATACCTACTCTGATATAGCAGCTTAGGTTCTGCCTTGAGGTACTTCCTGCTTCACCCAATGCCTCCAGGCTTATAATCGCAATTCAAGCCGACTCACGCGAGGAAGAAAATGCTGCTACGCCGTTTGGCTCCTGTGCTCCTGCTGCTGCTCGCAGCTTGTGGAAACGGAACTCCTGATTCCGTGGACAGTTCAGCCGCCGGGAAGCTGGCCTTCCCCAAACTGCCTGCGCCGAGCGCGGCGCTGACCAAGGCGCGGCAGACCTCCGCGCTGTATCTGCACGAAGGCAGCGGTTACGTCGGCTCGCTGCCCAACAGCAACGTCACGGTAGATGGCAGCTCCGCCATCTTCTCGCCGAACTGGGGCGAGGGGGCCAGCGGGATCGGCGATGCCGCCTACGCGCTCTACAGCTTCAACCTGGACGGTGAGCCAAATCGCATCCTGCATCTGGTTGATGCCGCGACGGACGTGGAAAAGGGGGATGTCTGGGTCGGCTTTGGCGACTTTGAAAAGGACATCTGGGACTGGCAGAAGGCCCAGGAGCTGTCACCAATGCGCTTTGATGCGGGCGACAACATCTCCGCGGGCGGCGACGTGATCATGGCCCTGCTGCTCACCGGGCATCAGAAGATGCGCGTCAACAGCCTGAGCTTCCTGAGTGTCGATGAGACCGAGGACAACGACTCACAGGGCGAAGGTTATGTGATCAGCGGCTGGAACTCCCGCGGCCTCACCGGCAGCCTTGGCAACAGCCCGGCCCATCCGGGGGTGGACGGCGACTTTGTGGACTGGTGGCGGATCGACGCCAGCTACCCCACTACGCCGGAGTTCCAGACCGAGATCGTGGTCCAGGCCGCCGGCTTCTTCAGTGAGAACTCGCCCTTCATTGAGGTCTCGCTTTACAACAGCACGGGAACCCCGATTGCCGAGGACCAGCTGAGCTTCATCATGTTCTCGCCCGGGGATGACGGCTTCACCAGCCAGGCCGACCTGCCGCTGTTTGTCAAGGTTGAGCTGGTCCCCGCCTTTGATGGCAACTATGCCGAGTATGAGATGCAGAGCTTCCTGACCTGCCCGCCCACTGCGGCGCTGACCCAGACCGCCACCTCCGGCGACCTGCCGCTGACGATTGACTTCGACGCCAGCGGCAGCAGCGGCTCCGCCGAATCCCCGATCTCTTACTACGAGTGGTACTTCACCTACGACCCGCAGGATTCGCAGGCCCAGCCGGATCTGGTGACCTATGACCCCACTACCAGCTTCACCTTCACGGAGATGGGCTATTACCCGCTCTTCGTGCGGGTGGTGACAGAGACCGGCAGTGCGGCGGCCGCCTACGGCCTTGTAAACGCAGGCGATATCCCCTACGACGAGCGCGAGTTCAATGACTACTACCAGGAAGCAAACCTGCTGCCCGCCGCCAGCGGCAGCGGCTGGAAAGGCAACCTGGGCCAGGACCCGGTGACAGCCCCGCCCTTCCACGGCTGGGATGGCGGCTATAACGGCAGCGACCGTGACAGCATGGGCTTTGAGATCCAGCCGGGCCAGGCGATCCGCTACAGCATTGTGAAGACCAGCGGCGCCGGCAACCCCTTCAGCCTGGAGATCCACGGCAGCGAAGACAGCGGCTTTGACCAGAGCAACCCGCGCTTTGACGACATGGACTGGCGCCAGTACTTCCGCGACAGCATGTTCTTCAGCACGGCCTATACGCCCGCGCTGCAGGTCATCGCGGAGGACAATGGCGACTATGGCGATTATGAGCTGAGCTGGATTGTCGGCACACCGCCGCACAGCCAGAGCCTGGTGCCAAACCCCAGCAGCGGCCCCGCGCCCCTGACGGTCACTTTCACCCCGGGCGCGGTGGATGATGACGGCGTGATTGACCACTATATCTGGGACACGAACGACGACAACATCAGCGACCAGACCAGCACAGGGCCGATTGAGCTGACTTTCGACACGCCGGGCAGCTATCGCATTGAGTGCTTCCCGATAGACGACGAGGGCTTCAGCACCTACTTCCAGGCCTTTGTGGACATCAACGTCAGCTAGGACGCTCGGCGGCTGGCGGCTTACTCCGCCAGCACAATGATGCGGTCGGCGGCGCTGAAGCTGAGCAGCTCGCCCTTCCTGGGGTTAACGCGGATGCCATAGCCGGCCTGGGCATCCGAGCTCTGCGAATCGAGCCGGTAGCCGAAGGCCACCTCGCCGCGGCGGCGCGCGCTTTCAACCACCGTGAAGAAGTTGACCGGCACGCCGAGCTGCACATACTCCCCGGCCGGCTTCAGATAAGGCTCGGAGCCGTCGGCGTCAAAGATGTCGGCATAGACCGGCGCGAGGTCCTTGTTTTCGCTGATCGCTGAGAGCATCAGGCTGACCAGGCGGTCACTGACGATGAAATCGTCCGCCCGGGCGACCTCGGCAAGCTGGCGGTTGCGCAGGTCCAGCATCTCGCTGACGATGGAGGAGTCGTGGTCCAGCTTGTCGGCGATATCGCGCAGGTGCAGCAGCGAGACCAGGGTGTGCGCATCGGCCTGCTGGGCTTCCAGCAGCTCGGAATAGCACAGCAGGATGATGTGCTCGTAGTTCTGGATAGCCAGGCTGTCCAGCACGCGGCGGTCGGTGGTATCCGCCCGCTGGAAGTTCAGCTTCACGTTGGCAAGCGCGGCGCAGTGCTCTTCCAGCTGCTGCTCCAGGTCCGGGTGGTCGGCAACGATCTGCACCAGGCTGCCCGGCGCGACATAGTTATCCAGCTCGCAGATGATCTGGCTGCCGCGGCGGTTCCAGCCCAGGATCAGCGTGCGCTCAGGGCTGGCCTGCGCCGCCGCCGCGTCGCGGATGGCGCTCTCCTGGAGCTGCGGCAGGGCAGCGCTGAGACGGATGGTGTCGTCGTCTTCCGAGATGGCGATGATGCGGTCCTGCGGCCCGATCTTTGTATCCATCGGCGGGTTGAGAAGCGGGCTGCCGCCGGCCGGATGCAGGCCGATAACTGCGCTGGACTCATAGGCCAGCAGGGCCTCGCCAAAGCTGCGCCCGGCCAGGGCCGGCTCATGCTGGAAGTAGATCTCGTCGCCGTCGAAGTCCATGAGCTCGGTATAGACCAGCGAGAGGCCGCTCTGCCGGCAGGTCTGGGCGACGATGCGGGCAATGAGGTCGCCCACCAGGAGCAGCTCCACCTCATCCCGGCCCACCATCTTCGCCACAGCGACATTGCGCGCCTCCTGCAGCTCCGCCACGATGTGGTAGGGCTCGGGCCGGCGCTGCGGGTTGTTGGTGATGGCCAGGATGCTCTTGATCACCGAGCTGTCAGGGTTGTCGCCCTCGGGGGCCAGCACGATGACGGACTTGCAGGTGTTCAGGCTGACCAGGGCCAGGTCCGTCAGGTCCACCGGGTCGCCTGAGCGGCAGACGATGCGGGTGCGGCCGGTGGCGCCGACGCGGTCGCGGATGGCGTCTTCCATCTCGACCTTGTCGAGGGGGCCAAGGATGACGATGCAGGAGCTGCGCTGGTTGGCATTGGCCAGCACCAGCTCAGAAATGATGGCGAAGACCTGCGAGGACCAGCCCAGGATCACGGTGTGGCCGCTTTCGATGACCATGCTGCGGCCCTTGCGCAGCTCTTCGAGCTTGCTCTCGATGCCGCTGGTCAGGACGCCGATGAGGGTGGAGATCACGAAGATGCCGCCGAGGGTGACCAGCAGCATGGCGATCCTGAAGCCCCAGCCTTCATCCCCGCCCATGGTGCCGGAGTCGAGGGTGCGCATCAGGCCGAGCCAGACAGCCTCGACCAGGCCAAGGCGCTCGCCCTCGTCGCCGGGGCGGATGCCAAGGATGACCACCAGCAGCGCGATCAGGATGATTACCGCGAAGGACGCAATACCCAGGCCGCCGATCAGCGCGACCGTCCCGCGGGCCATGTAGTTGTCAAAGGCGTAGCGCAGGCGCTGCGCCAGTGTCGGCTGCTGCATCCCCCAGACCTCCAGGCGGCCTGGGCCGCCGCCTGAGATTTTAGCCCCCCGGCAGCCCCCGTATAATCGGAGGGGCAGCCAGAAACCCGGAGGGAAACGCATGCTGTGGAAGAACCGCCGACAGAGCACGAATGTTGAAGACCGCCGCGGCAGCGGGGGCGGTATGCGCGGCATGCCCGGCCCCGGTGTGGCGATCGGCGGCGGCGGCGCGGTGATCATCCTGATCCTGGCGCTGCTCTTTGGTGTCGACCCGCAGGAGCTGCTGCAGCAGAGTGGTACGCCGGGCGGCAGTGGCGGCTACAGCCAGGGCGTCGAGCAGCAGCAGCCCGCTGGCGAGTATGTCGGCGACCCGCATGAAGAGGAGTTGAAGCAGTTTGTCGGCGTGGTACTGGCTGATACCGAGGACATCTGGGGCCGCATCTTCGCCGAGCAGGGCCTGACCTACACCCCGCCGACCCTGGTGGTATTCAGCGGGCAGGTGGAGTCAGCCTGCGGCTATGCCAGCGCGGCGGTGGGGCCCTTCTACTGCCCGGCGGACCAGAATGTGTATATCGACCTGAGCTTTCTGGACGAGCTGCGCACGCGCTTCGGCGCGCCGGGCGACTTCGCGGGCGCCTATGTGGTGGCGCATGAAGTCGGCCACCATGTGCAGAACCTGATGGGCACGGCGCAGCAGGTCAATTCGATGCGCAGCCGCCTGAGCGAGAAGGAGTTCAACGAGCTGTCGGTGCGCCAGGAGCTGCAGGCGGACTTCTATGCCGGCATCTGGGCGCACTATGCCGAGCATAGCCTGGGTGTGCTGGAGCCGGGGGACATTGAAGAGGCGCTGAAAGCGGCGAACCAGATTGGCGACGACAACCTGCAGATGCAGGCTCAGGGCTATGTGGTGCCCGACGCCTTCACCCACGGCACCTCCGAGCAGCGCGCGCGCTGGTTCCGCAAGGGCTATGAAAGCGGCGACATCAGCCAGGGCGACACCTTCAGCGCGCGGGACCTCTGATGGCCGCGCCCAAGCCTCAGCCGCGCTTCCTGCTGACCGGCTTTGGCCCCTTTCCCGGCGTTGAGCATAACCCGACCCAGGCGGTGGTAGAGCGGCTAAACAGCTGCGGCCAGCGCAAGGGCTGCGAGCTGCACTGCCTGGTGCTGCCCACCGAATACGGCCGGGCCGGCGGGATGGTGGAAGAAGCCATCGCTCGCCTGCGGCCGGCCTATGTGCTCTGCCTTGGCGTGGCGCGCAGCGAGTGGATCCGCCCCGAGCGCATCGCGCGCAACCTGGACAGCGCAGCTCTGCCGGATGCGGCCGGGGCAGTGCAGCAGGGCCCGATTGTGCCGGAGGGCCGCGAGCAGCTGCGCAGCAGCCTGGAACTGCCGGCGATCCGCGCAATGCTGCTCAAGGCCGGCTTCAGCGTGAAGTACTCAGATGACGCCGGCGGATACCTGTGCAACCACGTCTTCTACCGCGCCTGCGCTGCCGCCGCAAGGCTGAAGCCGCGGCCACGCTGCGGCTTTATCCATGTGCCGCCGGAAAGCGCGCTTCCGGCGCTGCAGCTTGAGAAGGCCGTGCGGATCATGATCCGCGCGAGCCTGATTGCCGACGGCCACCTGAAAGCGACTGCCACCTAGGGCTACTGCCACCCTAAAGCGACTCACTAGGCCGGGGCGGCAGCCTGCTCCTGCTCGCGGGCGTTCTTCAGCGCGCGGGTCCACCAGAGGAGCTGGTCCAGCATGCCTTCCACGCCGCGGGCGAGATAGTCATAGTCGCGCAGGTCCTTGCCCTGCTGCCAGACGGCCATGAAGTCGCCGCCCTGGATGTGCACGCCGACGCGGATCGGCGCCATCTGCAGCTCGACCGCCACGTTGCGCAGCTGCTCAATCGCCCGCGCGGCGCCGACGCCGCCATAGCCCACGAAGGCCGCGGCCTTGCGGCTCCACTCAGGATAGGCGTAGTCAATGGCGTTCTTCAGCACGGCCGGCATGGAGCGGTTGTACTCCGCCGTCACGAAGACATAGCCGTCGAAGGAGGCGATCTTCTGCTGCCAGCGCTGGGCCGTCTCATTGGCCGAGGGCACATAGGCATTGCTGGCCGGTTCGTCGAAGAAGGGCATCGGGTAATCCCGCAGGTCCAGCAGCTCGACTTCCATGTCGCTGCGCCTGGCGGCGATCTCCTGGACCCACTCCGCGGCCTTGTGGCCGAAGCGGGCCTCGCGGGTGGTACCAATAATGATGGCGATGCGCATCTTGCTCATGAATCATCCTCCCAGGCAGCCGGGCGGCTGCTGCTTAATCCTATCCAGGCGGCAGAGATATTCGTTTAACATCGAAGCATATTCACAGAAATTCCGCAGTTTGGGCTCAGACGGCACGCCGGGCTTAACGCCGGAGTGCCGCCGCGCGAACTTAAGCTGTTGAGGCTTGTTCAGACAACTGGCACGGTTCTGCGCCGTAGCGGGGCGGCAGCAGTGCTGGTCGCGCTGTTACTGCTGTCAGCCTGCGCGCAGCCGCGGCCCGCGCCGGCGGGCAGCAGCGGCTTCCCCGGCCCGCCAAGGCTGGTGGGCTATCTGCCGGAGTACCGCCTGAAAAGCGCCGACCCGGCGCTGCTGGGGAAGTACTACAGCGACATCATCCTTTACTCAGTGGACGTCACAAAGAGCGGCGGGCTGGATACAGGGCGCCTGGACAAGCGCGGCTGGAAACTGGCGGGACGGCTGCGCGAAGCGGGGGTGCAGCGCATCTATGCCTGCATCGGCGGCGGACTGCGCAGCAAGCACTTCAACGCGGCCACCAATGACCGGCCCTCCCGGGCGCGGCTGGTGGGCGAGCTGGTCAGCCTGTGCCAGACTCGTGGCCTGGACGGCGTCGACTTTGACTGGGAGTTCCCGTCCACGGCCCAGCAGCGGCGGCAGTACGACGCCCTGATCCGCGAGACCGCGGCGGCCTTCGCGCCCCACGGCCTGAAGCTGAGCGCCGCGGTGATCGGGCGGCAGCAGCTCAGCCCGGAGAGCATCGCCGCGCTGGACTGCCTGCACCTGATGGCCTATGACGGCCCGGGCCGGCACTCCACCTTTGACTTCGCGGCCGGCGCGGTCAGCGGCCTGCTGGCGCGCGGGGTGCCGGCGCAGAAGCTCTGCCTTGGCGTGCCCTTCTATGCCCGCGGGGTGAAGCGCCACGGCCGCGCGCTGCCCTATTCGCATCTGGCGGCGCGCAACTGGCTGGCGCCCGATGAGGACCAGCTGGGGGACATGTACTACAACGGCCCTGGGACCCTGCAGCGCAAGACCGAGTACGCGCTGAAGAGCGGCCTTGGAGGCATCATGGTCTGGGAAATCGGCCAGGACGCCCCGGACTGCAAGCTGGCGCGGGTGATCAGCAGGGCGATGAAAAGCAAGCCGGAGAGCGGACAGCCCTAGGGCCCAGTGCAACGCGAGCTTGACTGCCTTGAGAACTGTTGCAGCTAATCCCCACTGTGAATGCGAACAATACTACTCGGCTGCGCCGCGTGGAAACTCTATTGTGTAGGCCCGCATGGCAATGCGGGCAGGGAGAAATGAAGATCCCCGGACTGCCGTCCGGGGCCACGAACAGGCGGGCCGCAACCGGGTGGGCCCGCATGGCAATGTGGGCAGGATGAAGACTAAGATCCCCGGACTGCCGTCCGGGGCCACATGCAGGGGAGCCACAGCCGGGTGTGGGCCCGCATGGCAATGCGGGCAGCATGAAGATGAAGATCCCCGGACTGCCGTCCGGGGCTACAAGCAGGGGAGCCACAGCCGGGTGGGGACAAGCCCCACCCATTAAGGACATGAACCGGGTGGGGACAAGCCCCACCCCTACAAAAGGGATTCAAGTGGGGCAAGCCCCAGCCTACAAGTCCAGCCCGCTGCCCTTATAGCCCGGGGCGCTGTCTGGAGTCACCGTACGCTGCCAGCTCTTGCCATCGCCGGCGAAGTCCAGCTTTGTCAGCCGCGGTAAGTCGGCAGCATTCACCTCCCCGCTGAAACTGTTACTGCCTTCATAGCTGTCGTCGCCAGGCAGCAGGTAATAGCCGTCCTGCCCCGCCCCGTCGATGAAGAGCCCAAGGCTGAGCAGCCAGTCGCGGGGGCTGCCGTTGGGCTCGGGCTCGCTGTCGCCGAGGCCCGGCCCTTTCATGATGTAGGTGTCGGCCCCCAGCTTGTCCCAGAAGACGCTGATGCTGTTGACGTGGCTGACGCCCAGCGTGGTGCGCGCGCCCTGATACCAGTCGTCGCCGGCGGAGTCCTCGAGCCAGGCGATGGACCAGTCGCGCCCGTGGCCGAGGCTCTGGCGGATCGAGCAGACATAGCGGTCGTCGCCGCTGTCGTCCTGCAGGATGCCGACGGCGAAGTGCGGCGCGGAGGCCTGGCTGTACTGCCCGGCGCGGTAAACGTCATTGCCACTCTTGTCCACCAGCATGCCGATGGCGTGCCAGTATGAGTTGCCCTGGCCATAGCAGTCGGCTTCATAGAAGTCGTCGCCGGCGCCATCGATCAGCATCCCGCAGCCGCCGGCCCAGGAGTGGCCGTCGCTGAGGTCGGCGCGGCGGCCATAGGCCGAGCCCTGGACAAAGTGCACATGATGCGTCGGGCCATAGAGCCCGCCGTTGAAGTGCGACTGCAGGTCAGCCAGATAGCGGTCGTCGCCGGCGCAGTCCAGCAGCAGGCCGCAGCCGCGGGTGCCGCCATAAGCCTGGCTGTACTTGAAGGTGTGGTAGGTGTCATCGCCGGCCAGGTCGGCCAGGATGCCGCTGCCAAAGCTGCCGCTGGCCTGGCTGTGGCCAAAGGACTCATAGCTGTCGTCGCCGGCCAGGTCATAAAGCACACCGGTGCCGAAGATGCCCGCGCCCTCGCCGGCATAGGCGCAGGTATAGCTGTCGTCCCCGGCCACATCAATCAGGATGCCGGTGCCAAAGATGCCGGATGCCGGGCCGCCCTGGGCCTCATCGCTGCCGCTGTAGACGTCGTTGCCGCTCAGATCGATGCTGATGCCGATGGGATACAGCGCGCTGCCCTGGCCGGCGGCGGCATAGCTATCGCTGCCGCCGCAGTCGATACACAGCAGGCAGGGACCGGCGGCATGGCGGTCGGCATCAATGCCGCTCAGGCGCAGCTCGCCCAGCGGCGTGGAGAAGGTGTAGCTAAAGGGAGCAGAGGCGAGCGCGGCCAGCTCCTGCTGCAGGGCCGCCGCGCTGGCCAGCTCCTCGGCCGTGGGCGCCGGGGGCGCCGCTGAACCCGGGGCGGGCGGGGCGGGAGGCGGCGGGGGAAGCAGCATCTTCTGGGCCTCCTGCGCCGCGATGGCCAGCAGTGTGGAGCCGCGGTGCAGGTAGTTCCAGTCAACACTGTCGAGCAGCGACTCGACCAGGCGGGTGTCAGCGCGGTCGTCGATCACCTCGCGCCCGGTGGTGTCGTCTTCCTCGGCAAAAGTGTTGATGCTGTAGGCGAAGACCTGGCCGGCGGCCGTTTCAAGGTCCAGGCCCAGTTCCGCCAGCGGCTCCAGCAGACCCTGGCTGCGGTCGCGCTGGGCCTCGGGCACGGCAAAGAGAACCAGGGCCGCCGCGCTGCGCACCCGCGGCGGGACGGACTGGTAATCCGGGTCCGCGGCGATCTGCGCGGCTGTTCCGGCGCCCAGCTCGGCCAGGGCCGTGGCCAGGGCGGCATCGCCCAGTTCGGAGATGCGGGCGCGATAGCTCTCCAGGGGGTCGCCGGTCAGACCCAGGCGGATGCCGTTATCCAGCCGGCTGTGCGCGCCGGTGACCAGGGCGCCAAGGCTGTGCTGGTTGTTCAGGGTGACGGTGCTGATGCTGCGGGCCCAGGGGCCGCAGTTGGTCACATCACTGCGCAGGAAGTCCAGGGCCTTGAGCTTGTACTTGTCGCCGCCCCAGAGGCCGATGTCCGCATCCCTGAGGGTCAGGTCGCTGCGGCTCAGCCCCAGCGGGGCCAGCGCGGCATCGAACTGCGCGGCCTCGACGGCGCTGAGCGTATCGCCGGCCGCGGCCGGGCCGAGCAGTGCGGAAAGCGCGAGGGGCAGCAGGGCCGCTGAAATGAACCGGCGGGTGTTTCGTCCAGGCATGTTCAATTCTACAGTTGCCGCAAGGCTTGGTGGGCCCAGTGAGATGGCGCGTGTTGAATGGCTGGAAAGGGGCTCATCATTTCTGGTTGTGTTAATCTAGTTTCAAGCGTCAGGGCTGCGGCCAATCAGGGCCGCCGCCCGGACCGGACCCGCTGCCAAGGACAATTGCCGAGGTGAATCATGAAGCCCATGCGTTTTCTGCTGCCGATCCTGCTGTTTGCCCTGCTCAGCTCCTGCACCGGCCAGGGCTCCGGCTCAAGCCTGCTGAGCAGCAGGCAGGCGCCAGCGCAGCTGGTCCAGGCGGGCAGCCCCTTCAAGGCGGCCCTGCCCCTGGAGGGCGAGTTCTCACCCCGGCGCGTGCCGGCGCTGTCCAGCATCAGCCAGCCGGGCGAAGCCTTCTGGGACGCGGCCAGCGTGAACATCGCCGCCCCGAACGCGGACTTCGCTCCGGACGGCACAGCGCTTTCCTATGCCATTTGGCGATTCGGCGGCACGCCGCAGGACAGCCTGGGCAATGTCAGCGTCGACCTGGCCAGCGCCGCCGCCGGCGCGGTCTACTGGGTCGGCCTGGCGGATTACAGCAGCGGGCGCTGGAGCTGGCTGGGCGGTAAGGACGACGGCACGGACGCCAGCATCACGGTGGGCGGCGCCAGCGGGCAGTACAGCTCGCCGAGCGGATACATATATGTCGCGGTGGCGGCTGAGGGCAGCGCGGCTTTCAGCGTGGAGAGCGTCGGTATTGAGTACCTGGAGCGCTACAGCGTCAGCGGCACCGTGCTGGACATGGCCGGCAAGCCCCTGGCGGGCGCGCTGGTGACCACGAACCTGCTGGATCCTCTGAGCGTCACTTCAGGCGCAGACGGCAGCTTCAGCCTGCCGGGCATTCCCGCCGGGAGCTGGGCCGTGATGGCCACCCTGGATGGCTTTGAGTTCTCCCCCGCGTCACAGATGGTGACGGTCAGCAATGCTGACGTCAGCGGTGTGGAGCTGCGCGGCTATCAGAAGACCAGCGGCTTTGTGATCAGCGACACGGACGAGCCGAACAACCATATTCGCAACTTTGTCCAGGCCAGCGGCAGCGGACCGCTGCAGGCCAGCATCTCGGTTCTTGATGATCTGCATGACTTCTATGGCTTCAACGTACCGGCGGAGGGCTTCTACTACTTCCAGATGGACGCTCAGGATTCGGTTCTTTACCCTGACCTGACCCTGTACATTGATGAATTTGTCTTGGCCGACTCCAGCGATTACCAGATCATTGGCGGCAGCACCTTTGTGGGCTACTACTTTCAGCGCAGCGGCAGATACTACGTCGACGTCAGCTGCGAGGGCGGGGGTGGCGCTTATCAGCTCAGCCTGCTGCCGGGCGAGCTGCGCAGCCTGAGGTGCGAGCTGATTGACGACGGCGGCCCCGGGGACGGCGATGACGGGCTTGGCGAGGAACTCTACCTCGCGCGGGTAGAAGTCGATTTCGGTAGTTTCAAGACCACGGCGATGACCAGCGGCACCGGCACCGTCGTGCTGGAGCGCATTCCGCCCCTGACCGCAAACGTCCGGCCCTATGACGCCCTGTACAGCTTCACGCCGGAGCAGGTCGAGGTCGACCTTTCGCTGGGCGATATAAACAACCTGGACTTCAATTTCTCTGCAGCTCCGGTGGTAGACACAATGGAGCCCAACGACGACCAGGCCACGGCGACGCCACTGAGCCTGCCGCTGGATGCACCGGTGCAGGGCTGGATCGGCGGCGAAGACCTGAGCAACAACGACAACTATGACTTCTTCAGCTTTGAAGTGCCGGAAGGCCAGCATGTGCTGGCCCGGGTCAGCTTCCCGCTGAACACGCCGGCCGATTTCAACTCCAGCGGCTACATCGACCTGTTTGACGGAATGGGTAGCGATGTCAGCAGCCACGACTTCCAGGAAGCGGGTCTGGAGCTGCGCAGCAGAGATCCGCTGGCAGCGGGCATTTATGCGCTGCGCATCTTCATGGAAGGCAACCTGATGCCCTATGAACTGGAGATCTACAGCTTTGAGCCCCGCTTCCTTAGCGCCAACTACATACTGGGGGGCAGCCAGATCGACAGCTGCCGCATGTATTTCCAGACCGCCGCGCTGGGATACACAGACTTCACGGTAAGTAGTGCAGGCCTGGTGGAACTGGACATTCCCTTCATGCCCGGCGAGCGCGTTTATGTTCATCACCAGCGTCATGGCGTGGTCTTTGACCCGGCGTATGAGTGGGTTAAGTTTGGTGAAAGCGACATCCAGCTTGCCCCGGAACTGTCCTACAGCTATGACAGCCTGGAGCCCAACGACGGCGCGAGCGAGGCACAGCCGGTGAGCCTTCCGGCAGAAATCCAGGGCAGCCTGTCCCAGAACACTGACGCCCACGATTCATATCTGGTGAGCCTCGCCAGCCCGGGGACTCTGCTGATCGGGGTCAACCCTGATCCATCTTTTGCTCTGCTGGAGTTCAATATCACCAAGAGCCCCAGCACCGGTCTGCTGCTTGAACACAACTGCAGCGCCCAGTCCAGCTTTTACTTCCGCGCTGACGACCCCGGGGATTACATCATTACCGTGCAGACGGATACATCAGAAGAACTGCGCTATCAGCTTGACATCGCAACTGACCCAACGCCGGTCTACAGCATCAGCGGCGCCCTGACCAACGGCGTGGCCGGCGACACCAATTACGGCAGCGCGATCATTAACCACTCCAGCGGTGACACTCTTGATAGCCCTAATGTCAGCTACCTGCTGGGCTACTATCCTGACGGCGACTACGAGATTGAATGGCAGATCGCCAACCGCACAGTGACGCCATCTGGCCCGACGCTGGTGCAGGTCAACGGCGCGGACGAGGTGCTGGATTTCACGGCCAGCTTCCTGGACCAGGACAGCCTTGAGCCAAACGACAATTCCTCCAGTGCGGCGCTGCTGACCCTGCCCTTCGATATCAACGCTACGCTGGACGATAACAAGCCAGGTTCAAGCCCCAGTTCTGACTCCACCGACTACTATGAGTTTGTGGCGCCCAGCAGCGGGGCCTTTGAGCTGAACCTGATTCCGCAGGCCGGCACACCGCATTACTACCATGTTCAGCTGAGCGAAGGCGACTGGTTCAATGCGGTCAACTACGGCAAGCTCAGCCCCAACGGCAGCCGGCGCATGCTGCGCTGGACCCTGGTCAGCGGTGAGACCTACGTTATCCGGGTGCAGTGCAGCGAGGACCTGATCTACAACCTTGAGGGCAGCTTCTTGCCCTAGTCCAGAGGAAATGACAAGAAGCTACCTGACGCAGCGACCGCAGCACGAAGAACAGAAAGGCCCGGCGAAGTTGATCGCCGGGCCTTTTGCATTTGCTGCTCTGTAGCTGACTAGAACTCAGCTGTGTTCAGGGTCTTCTTATTCCCCGATCCGTCACCTGCCCCTTCGTTCTCATAGACTGTGTCTCCGTCATAGGTCGAGTTGTTGCCGTGGTAGATCACATCCCCGTTGAGCACTTCGAAGGAACTCATGTCGTCCAGGTCCTCGATGAAAGTCGCGGAAACAGAGTCATACAACTTGGAACCTGAAAAGCCCACCACGCTCATCTTGTAGAAGCCGTTTGGAATCATCAGTTCCCAGTTGTGAGATACGCCGCTCAGTGTGTTGTCAGTTGTCGTCTCGTAAACCGTGCCACCACCAAGCGGTGTAAAACGGATGATAGTGCCGTTTGGCGGAGTTGAGCAGCACCACTCTTCCTTCGCATAGCCCTGGATGAAGTAGTTGGTCGGCGCGCCGCCGCCCTTGAGGTCGAGCTGGTAGTAACAGTCTCCACCGGCGACCTTCTTCACCTTCAGGAAGTAGGTGCCGGAAGCCAGGCTGCTGATGCCGATGTGCTCGTTATCGGTCACGCTGGTGCTGGAGGCCACGATGGTGCCGTCGGGCTTGATCAGGTAGATGTCGAGGTCGGCATCGCTGTTCTTGAAGTAGGCGTCGGCGAAGAAGTCCGAGCCGGTCGTGACGTTCCAGGTGAACCAGTCCTCGCTGTCGTTCTGGTTGCCAGTGCCGCTGAAGAGGGCGTAGTAATTCAGCAGGTGCCCGTTGGGGGCGAAACTGCCGCCGTCGATGCTGTCAGCCGTACCCTGCGTGTCGTTGTCCTCCGTCTCGTCGATGGCAACGGTGCTGTGGGTCACCCGCAGAGTGTAGTTGCGCGGGTTGAGGTCGATGCCCGAGAAGCGGTTGACCTTTACAAAGACCGCGCCGGCGCTGAGGCGCACCAGGTTGTTGACCTTGTCCAGGGCGTCGGTCTTGAGTGAGGAGGCCAGCAGCGTGGTGGCGTTCGTGTCATAGACGCGGATATTCAGGTCGATCTCGCTGGCCAGGCAGTCGCGGATCTCGAAGTCCAGCTCCGAGCCGGCCGGATAGGTCACATAGAACCAGTCCACGTCATCGGCGTTGTAGCCCTTGTTGGCTGTGCCGCCGAGGTTGGCCTTGATGTCCTTGTTACCCGCCGGCGTGGCCGCGAAGACCGAAGCCTGCTGTGGCAGGTCATTGTCCTCCACCTCGTCATAGCTGTTCTTCGTGCTAATCGTGATGGACTCATAGCTGCTGCCGCCCAGGTCGTCCGTGACCTTCACTCCATAGGTGTGGCTCAGGGCCTCGCCGCTGGGGAAGTCCACCGCCGTGCTGGACTGGAAGCCAGAGTCGATATCCGGCGCCTGCAGCACGCCGTTCTCGTCATAGACAAAGTCCCCGTCGCCATCCATGTCCCATTCGAAGCGCGCAATCTGGCCGTCAATATCAGCGCTGGCCTGGGCTGAGAGGGTCAGGCTGACCGGAGTCTCGATCGCGCTCTCGTTGTCCCGGTAGCCCGGGCTGAAACTGAGCTTGACGAAGGGGCTGAGGTTCTCGACGGTGATCAGCAGCGGAGCGGAGACGGCGACATCGCCGTCGTTGTCAATGACGCGCACCCGGGCCTGATAGCTGCCTGCGATCTCATAGATATTGGTGACGGTCGAGTCGTCGCCGCTCGAGAAGTCGAAGACGCCGTCGCCGTCGAAGTCCCACTGGAACTGCTCCACCGTGCCGTCGCTGTCAATTGCCAGGGCGCTGAAGTCGACGGAGAGTCCGTCGTTGACCTCGACTCCGCTTTCGTCGTGGTGGTCGACCTCGCCGCTGACCGGAGTCGCGGACAGCGTCACCTGGGGCGGCTGGCTGTCCGGGCCGGTCGTGCTTACATCAATGTCGATGGTGGCCGTGGCCTCGCCGCCGTCATCATCTGTGACGCGCAGTTTGGCAATCACCACGCCGTTGTTGACGTACTGCTTGTTGTTGCTGGGCACCGTGCCGGTGTTCGATTCATAGCTGCCGTCGCCGTCGAGGTCCCATTCGTGCTTCACGATCTGGCCGTCGAGGTCGATGGAGCCCGAGGCGTCGAAGCTGACATCCATCGGCGGGCTGCCGGCGGTCGGCGTGGCGATCAGCGCTGCCAGGGGCGGGGCATTGCCCGCCGGCGACTGCGCGGCGATGGTGGCCACGGCCATGGCGGTGGCGCCCTGGTCGTCCGTGATGGTCAGCTTGACCTGGTAGGTGGCGTTAAGGTCAAACTCAAAGCTGGTGGTGCCCTGGGTGCCGGTGTTAAGGTCCACCAGGTCATCGCCGTCGAAGTCCCACTCGTGCTTGACGATCTGGCCGTCGGCATCAAAGCTGCCCGTGGCATCAAAGTCGACCGTGAGCGGCACTACGCCCTTGGAGGGGCTGGCGCTGAGGGCGGCCTGCGGCGGCACATTGCCCGCCGGCGACTGCACCGAGACGGCCACCTGGGCCGAGGCGCTGTCGCCGTCGTCATCAACCACAGTCACCTTGGCGTTGAAGCTGGCATTGCTGTTGTAGGTATGCACCGCGGTGGCCACGGTGCCGGTGCTGAGGTCGACCGAGCCATCGCCGTCAAAGTCCCAGTTGTGCTGGATGATCTGGCCGTCGAGGTCAATCGAGCCCGAGGAGTCGAAGCTGACCTGCAGGGGGAAGGTGCCGCTGCTGGGGTCGCAGGACAGCGCCGCCACCGGCGGCACGTTGCCGCTGGGCGCCAGCACGCTGAGCGCCACGCTGGCAACCGAGGAACCGCCGTCGTCATCCGTCACCCGCACCTGCGCGTTGTAGGAAGAGGGCACGGCATAGGTATTGCTGGTGGTGGCGATGGTGCCGCTGTTCAGGTCGAAGACGCCGTCGCCGTCAAAGTCCCATTCATGCACCAGGATCTGGCCGTCGCTGTCCTGGCTGCCCGAGGCGTCGAAGTTGACCTTCAGCGGGGCTGTGCCGCTGTTCTCGTCGGAGACCAGCGCGGCCAGCGGCGCCTTGTTGCCCTCGGGGGCGTCAACCGAGATGTTAACGCTGGCCGTGTCAATCTGGCCGGAGACATCAATGATGCGCATGGTGGCGGCGGCACTGATGTTCTGCAGATAAGTGTGGCTGGTCTTCAGGCTGCTGCCGCTGTTGAAGTCGTAGATGCCGTCGCCGTTCCAGTCCCATTCAACGCGGGCGATCCGGCCGACGCTGAGCTCGCCGTCGAAGTTGACCGTCAGGGGCAGCACACCGCTGGTGGGATCAGCGCTGAGGATCGCCCGCAGGCCCGAGGCGACGATTCCGCCGCTGGCCGAGTCAACTGTGATGGACAGGCTGCCAGGCGTTTCAAGGCCGGTGCTGGAGTCATAGCCCTTCACGATGTACTGGTAGGCACCGTCAAGGCCGAAGATGTGGTTGAAGGAGTAGACCACCGGGCGGGAGAAATCCTGGATGCCGGAGGGCAGCTTGGCGGTGAAGTCCTCGCGGCGCAGGGTCATGGGCAGGTTCGGGTCTTCAGTGTTGTCCAGCAGCGCATAGTCCGGCTCACCGGGGCCCTTCACATAGATACGGTAGCCGTCCACATGGCAGCCCCAGTTCTGGGCGATGGCGACAAGGTCGGCGACGTTGATCACCGCGTTGCCATCGCCGTCCACCCGGGCGAGCATCCAGTTGTAGGCGCCGCTGGTGTTGGGCAGTGGCGTGCCGGGCTGCACGCCGCCGGTATCAGTGGGCTCGCCGCTGGGCCAGATGTCAACGCCGTTGGCATCCGCCGGGTCGCGGTAGCTAACCGTCTTGCGGAAGTGCAGGCCTATGGGTGTCAGGTCCGTGCCGCTGACCAGGCCGTTGTTGTCAAAGTCGCCGGGCAGATAGTCCGTCCAGCTCAGGGTCACACCGGAAATGCTGCTCTCGCCGGGCAGGCTGTAGGGGCTGGCGCCAAGGTCAAAGACCTCCGCGCCGGCGGCAGCGCTGCTGGCCCGCGGATCGGAAGGATCCTTGCCCAGGCGCAGCAGCTCCTGGTTCAGCAGGCGGCCCAGCTCCTGCGGGTCCGCGTTGTCGAGGCCCGCCAGATCGCTGCGCTGTTCAAATGACAGCTTCCCCGATCCGCCGCAGGCGCTGAGCACCAGCAGCAGCACGAGCGCTGTGGCCCTTCCAGTCCAGGCTTTCCACCCATTAGCAAGCATTTCCCACTCCTTGCGCGGCTCTGCCGCGTTGATCAGCCCGAGGCTGTCACTGCGTGAATAGACCCAGTGTGTAGTTGGCACCAGTGCCATCAAAACGGAAGCAGCGGATGTAGTACTGCCCGGGCGGCAGTTCCGCGATCAGGGATTCGTCATCCTGCACCGTCCTTGATTCGGCCAGCACAGTTTGTTTGTCGCTGTCATAAAGCTGGAGCTCCAGGTCGGCATCCAGATGCGAGAAGGCCAGCAGAACGCCGAGGCTGGCATCAGCATTGAGGGTGATGCGATACCAGTCGTTGTCGTCGCCATCCGGCCCGCCGGCGCCCAGGCTGCCCCAGTAACCGGGCAGGACTGCCCCGCTGAAGACCCCCAGGTCGTCAGCCTGGTCGGCGTTGTCGTTGTTTTCTGTTTCGTCGTAGACCAGTGGCGTAAGGCTGCCGCTGATCAGGTAATGCGCATCGTCAGAGCCCGGGCCCAGCTTGCGGCTGACCTTCAGCGTATAAGCGCCGGGGCTGCGGATGCCGAGGCTGAGGGCCTCGTCAATCGTCGAGCCCGCCGCCTGGCCCAGCAGCTTGCCGCCACTTGCGTTGTAGAGGGCCAGGTCCAGGTCGCTGGCTTCATCCAGGCTTTCCAGGCTGAGCTCAAGCACGCCGGCCGATCCAAGCTGCAGGCGGTACCAGTCGGTGCTGTCGCCGTCGTAGCTAAGCTGGCCCAGCGAGCCGCGCTGAGGCGCCAGGCTGCCGTTCATGTCCAGCTGCGGGACAGCGCTGCCCTGCTCCGGCGCATCGTTCGGCTCAATTTCGTCGAAGTCGTCTGTAAAGAGCAGAAGCTGAGCAGCTGTCGCGCTGATGCCGACTTCGTCGCTGACCCTGACGCCGATGCTGCGGCTGCCCGGGCTGCTGACAGCCAGGCTGTAGACCGGCACCGGGCCGGTGCTGAGCTCATAGCTGCCGTCGCCGTCGAGGTCCCACTCGTACTTGCTGATAACGCCAGTCTGCGAGCTGGCCTGCGCTGTGAGCTGCAGGATCAGCGGCACCTCGCCTCCGGCCGGCTCAGCCTTGAGCTGAAGCTCGGGGGTCTCGCCGACGGTGATCAGCCGGCTGGCGATGCCGATATCGCCCTGCGTGGAGACCACGCGCAGGACCACCACATAGGCGCCGATCTCCTCAAAGAGCTCGCTGGCCTGTGGCAGCACAGAGATGCTGTCGGTCTCGCCGTCGTTATTGAAGTCCCAGCGGTACTCGGCAATCTGGCCTTCAGTGACCGTCGAGGCCGAGGCGTCGAAGTTCACAACCAGCGGCGGTGTTCCGCCCAGGCGGTCAGCGGTAAAGCTGGCCTGCACGTTCAGGCTGCCGCCGGCAGTAATGGACAGCGGGCCTTCAGTCTGGCTCTGCGAGTCGTAGGGCGCGACGAGGTACTCATACTCGCCCTGCGTCTCGATGGGGTCCTCGAAGGAGTAGCGCAGCGGCCGGCTGGGGTCAGGGTAAAGCGGCATCGCATTGGCTGCGCTGGCCCGCGAGATGCTGAATGGCCGGGTGTTGTCCGAGGGGTCAGGCAGCAGGGTGAAGTCCGTCTCGCCAGGGCCGCGGCGGTAGATGCGGTAGCTGTCCAGGCGGGCCTGCCAGTTGGTGGCCAGCACCGTCAGATCGCTGATGCTGATCTGGCCGTTGGCATCGCCGTCGATGCGCGCCAGCGCCCAGTTGCGCGCTGCGGAGCCCGCGGTGGCAGGTTCATCCGACGCGGCCGCGCCGCCGTCCGCCGGGTTGCCCGCCGGCCACCAGGCGATGCCGCCATGGCTCTCCGCCGGGTCATAGGCCACGCTGGCCCGGAAGTTCAGGCCGATGGGTGTCAGGTCGGATGCGCTGACCCGGCCATTGCCGTCGTAGTCCCCAAGCATGCGCTCCGTCCAGGCCAGGCGGATGGCGATAACGGTGGCGCCGTCCTCGTCATAAACCGGCTCCAGCGCGAGGTCGAAGACCTCGCTGCCAGGCCCCGGCGCTGCCGCGCTGACCGCCCGCGGGTCGATCCCAAGGCGCTCAAACTCGGCCTGCAGGGCCTGCTGCAGCTCGGCATTGGACGGCGCGGGAGCGGGGGTCAGGCCGGCCACAGCGGCCGCGGGCTCATAGCTCGGCTGGGCTGAACCAGCGCAGGCGCTGAGCAGGCCCGGCAGGACAGCCGCGCAGAGCAGGGCTGCCGCCAGGGCAGCGGCCCGCGTCCTGCAGCTGTGGGTCAGGCCTGGCACTAGATACCCTCGAGAATCACGTAGTCCACTGACAGGATTTCAGGCTGGTTCGGCGCGGCAACCACGGAGTAGTTGAAGCGGAACTTGGCATAGCGCCCGCCAAAGAGCTTGACCGCATAGACCAGGTCCGGCGGCGACTGGGCGTTCAGGGCGAGGCTGTAGATCTGGATCGAGCTGGTGCTGTAGCTGGCCTTGCGCAGTGAGTCGTAGGTCCAGCCGGAAAGCGGCGCGGCGCCCAGGGTGGTCATGCCGATCACCTGGTCCGCATCGCAGCTGAGGGTCTTGGTGCCGGCGGTGAAGTCCTCGCTGGCGACGATGCTGTAGGGCGAGAGCAGCACGTTGGCATCCGGGGCGAAGTTGCAGCCGATGCTGCGCAGCGGGTTTGTCTTTTCGAAGTCGGCGACCAGACGGATGGCACTGAGCAGCTCGAAGCCCAGGAGGTAATAGCGGCTGGTGCCGGAGGAGATGGCATAGCTCTCGCCGTACTTGAACTCCTGGGCGCCGGTGCCGGTCCAGTTGCTGATGTCCAGGCTGTGCGGCCCGGTGACAGCCGAGACCTCGGCGGCGGTGCCGCGGTCGAGGTTGGTGATGGTGTCTCCGGCCTCCACGCCGCTGGCGTTGAAGTCCGCCACGATATCGAACACTTCGCTCGCACTGGTAGCGGGGCCGTTGAAGGTGCCGTAGATCAGCGGATCGCGGTACTCACCGACGACCAGCCTGCCCTTCTCGTCCAGGTAGGAGCCTTCCTGGATCTCGATATTCATCGCCGCGGATTCGTCGCCGTCAATGCCGATGGCCAGGACCTGCTCAAAGCCGGTCCAGTGGTAGCCGGCCGGCACCCTGTACTCCCAGAAGCCGCCGTCCTCGGGCCGCAGCGGATCGCTGCTCAGGCGCATTACCTCGCCGACGGAATTCGGGCCGGGCTTGAAGCGCAGCTCCTGGATGCCTTCAAAGTCCGTGGCATAGGCGCGCACCACCGGGGTGAAGACCGGCTGGTAGATGTAGCGGTCGAACTGCAGCGGCGGGTTGTCCAGGTCGTAGTTGATGCCCCCGGGGTCGCCGCTTGCCGGCGGCGCGACCGGCTTTTGCAGGGTCCGGCGGATCTGGCGGTAGGGATACAGCGAGGCCCACTGCATCTGGGGCAGCTCCTCGTTGATCGACTCCTGCGGGATGATCCGCGGCGGGGACTGCGCCACGTAAACGCGCTCGGCGGGGTTCGAGGGCTTGATGGGGATGGCGAAGATGCTCTCGCGCAGCTGCGCGTCGGCGGCGATCTCCGCGATGCTCGCCGGGTCAAAGCCCATGATGAAGTTCTCAAGGTAAGCAATGCGCAGGCGGTGGGTCACGGGGTCGCGCAGGCGCACCGTCGGCCCGAAGGGGCTGGTCTGGCAGCCGAAGGCCCAGATGAAGGCATCACTGAGCGTGATCACAGGGGGGCTGCCGACATAGCTGCCGGTGTTGTCGTAGGCAAAGACGCGCTGCTCGAAGGCTTCCAGCGGCGGGATGTCGCCAACCACCGCGGCCTGATCCGGATCGGGGCCCACGTCAATCAGCAGCCGGGCGCTGGCGTTCTCCAGCGCCGACTGGTAGGGCGACCAGGGGCCGATGTTCAGGTTGATGCGGCGGCCGGTGGAGGAATCAAACTCGCCGACGATCGTCTGGGCCTCGAAGGAGACCGGCTCGATGCTGAGCGGCGAGCCCAGCTGCAGGGTCTTGAGCTGCTGCATGGAGATGTACAGCGGCTCAGAGGAAACATAGGCTGTCGTGATGCCGTTGTCCAGCACCGTGACATCCAGGGAGTTGGCGGCCAGGGCCTCCAGCTCGCCGAAGCCGGCGGCCTGCCCCTCGCCGCTGAGGTTCACAACGAAGGTGTTGATGACGAAGTCGCCCAGCTTGAGGTTGAACTTCACCTTGGGCTTGCTGGCCGGCAGTGTGCCGATGTTCAGCATCCGCAGGTTCAGGATCAGCTTGGCCGTGTTGATCGTGTCGCCGGCCGAGGCCGCCTTCCACTCCTCGGAGCTGAGGCCGGAGGTGTCATTTGTGGTCTTGCTGGAGGTTTCGGTCTTGGAGCCGTAGTGCCCGGCAACCTTCACCCCCACTGTCGCAGTAGTGGTCGCTGAAACAGGCGGAATCGCGGCTTTGACTTCGAACTTGTGCTCATACTCCACGGATGCCGTCACCGAGGCTTCCCAGTCGGTGGTGAGCTTGTTCGAGTTCTCGACGCTGTTGGTCCAGCCGCTGGCCGAGCTCTTGCCGTTGGTCGAGCTGATCTTTGAAGCGTCTTCAATGCTGTAGCTGGTCAGCACAGCCTGGATGTTGGGATAGGCCGGGATGCAGGGGTGGTCGCCGGGGCTCTTCACCCGCTGGTCCAGGTTGCGCTTGGTGGCTTCTTCCCAGTCGCTCCAGGGGTCAGCGTCGCTGGACCACTTGGTGGGATCGGTCTTGAAGTAAGGGCGCGCGATGTCGCCATCCCACTTCACGAACCAGTCCTCGCCACTTAGCGGGTCAATCTCATAGTAGAAGCCGGCGAGCTCGAAGTCCGTCGGGATGTAGTCGCCGTCAAGGTCGTTCTCGATCGCGTCACCGCCAGGGGCCACTACGCGGATGCGCTCCACGTCCAGGGCCGCCGTGGCCGTCCTTGACAGTACCTTGTCAGCAGCCTCCGCGCGGTCCAGCGCGGCGATAGTCCCGTTGGCATTCGGGTCGGCCAGGCCGCCCAGCGGGCCGCTGCGGCCGATCGCTATACCTTGCCAGCCCCAGACTTCGTACTGGTCCGTCAGGCCGTCCATGTCCGTGTCGATCAGCGCAGGATCAGTGCCGATCTGCTGCTCCACCCTGTCGCTGAGGCCGTCGCGGTCCGTATCCTTCAGCGACTCCACAGAGCGGGCCGGGGCGGAAACGCCGTCGTCAAGGATGCCCTGCAGGCCCTGCTTGCCGGCGCAGCCCAGACAGGCCAGAAGCGCGGCGGAGGCCAGCAGCGCCGCAGGGCGCAGGGTCACAGGGGCTGTGTTCTTGTTTGGCTTTGTCATGGCTATATTCCCCTGTAAACCTCATAGTCCACTACTTCAACACGCGCCTTGTTGGCTGGCGTGGTTCCGGGGTGGGCTATGTATTTCATCCTGAACTTCACATAGAAACCGTTGTTCAGCTTGGCGGCATAGACATACGAGTCGCCATAGGCGCCCGAGGTGTTCTCCACGAAGAAGACCAGCTCAGAGCTGCTGTAGCTGGCCTTGCGGACCGTGTCGTAGTTGACCGATTCCCAGACCGCCGGGCCGATCAGAGCCACGCCGACAGCATTCACTACCTCGATGGACTTGGACATGTTGGCGTTGGCCGGCCAGTCCTCGTGGATGATGAAGTCGAAGGGCGGATTGCGCGGGGCAGCCGGGTCGCTGAAGCTGAAGCCGTAGTCGCCGGCGAGGTTGTTGTACTCGCCGGAGGAGATGGCCAGGTTACTGGCGCTGTTGCCGGTGAAGAAGCCCAGGGTCTCAAAGCGCTCGCGCTGGGGCGTGATGGAATAGGTGTCGCTGATCAGGAACTTCAACTCACCCTGCTGTGAGGGGCTCGTGCCGTCCACTACCTGCCAGCCCGCGGCCGACACAGCCAGGTGGTTCTCGTTGATCACGGCGGTGACCACGGTCTCGGTGTTCTGGGTTGTATTGACCACCCGGTCGCCGGGCAGCAGGCCCAGGGCCGTGAAGTCCTGGCTGAGGTCCTGCAGCAGGCTGTTGCTCTCGGCGCCGGTGTGGGTGCCACCAATTGGCGGGTTGGAGACGCCGCTCAGCAGCACGCCGTACTCGTTGTAGTGCGAGCCTTCCTGCACCTGGACCGGGAAGGGCGCTGACTCCACGCCGTCCAGGTTGAGCGCCACCACGCTTTCAAAGCCGGTCCAGACATAGTTCTCCGGCAGGCGGTAGGTATAGGCCAGGCCGGCCAGCGGGTCGCCCGGGTCATCCGCCACCAGCATGACTTCGCCGATGGAAGCCGGGCTGGGCTTGAAGCGCACCTCGCTGACCTGGAAGACATCGTCCACATAGGCCCGCACAGTGGGCCGGAAGATCGGGTTGTACCTGTAGTTACTGAACACCAGGATTGGCGGGTCGTAGTAAGTCGGCGGGTTGAGGGTGACCTTGAGCGGCTTGTACTCAGGAATGCGCTGCTGCTCGTAAGTCTCCAGGGTGGCCGCATAGACCCGCGGCAGGGTCTGGTCAATGTTCTGCTCGGGCACCACCAGGGGCGGCGCCTTGAAGGTATAGACCCTTTCGGTCGGGTTTGATGGGCGCAGCGGCAGCTCAAAGATGTTGTCGATGCTGCCCAGGTTCTGTTTGACATAGTCGAGGGTTTCAGCGTCGAAGCCGACGCGGTATTCATTCAGATAGGCCGTCAGGGTCTGGCCCGAGCGCTGCTCAGCTATCTGCACCACCGGGCCCAGCGGCGTGTCCTCCGCGCCGAAGCCCCAGATCAGGGCATCGCTGAGAGTGACCACCGGCGGGCTGCCGACATAGTTGCTGGTGTTGTCGTAGGCAAAGCAGCGGATCTCGGCTGTGCGGCGCGGAGGCAGCCCGTCGAAGAGCAGCTCGTCCGCCTCAGGGTCGTCGCCCATGTCGATGATGATGCGGGCGGTGACGGTGTCGATCGCGCTCTTGTAGGGCGACCAGTCGCCGATGTTCAGGTTAACGCGGCGGCCGCTGTCCGGGTCGAACTCCGAGACCAGGGTCTGAGCATCAAAGCCCACCGGCTCGATGGTCAGCGGGGCCCCCAGGTGCAGGCTCTGCAGCTGCAGCAGGGACAGGAACATCCGTTTGGCGGGGATGCCCTCGGTACCGCGGCCATCGTTGAAGATGACCAGGTCCACGGGGTTCAGTGAACGCGCCGGCAGCTCGCCAAAGCCGTTGGTGCTGCTGAGGTCCAGCAGGAAAGTCGAGATGTTGAATTCGCCCAGCTTCAGGTTGAAGAGGGCCTTGGACTCGGAAAGCGGGAGCGTTCCGGTGTTGCTGACCCGCAGGTTGAGCAGCAGGCGGGCCGTCTCAATGGTGTCGCCGGCCGTGACCTGCTCCCAGTCCTCCTGGCTCAGGCCGGAGGTGTCGGCCACGGTGGTGCTCTCAGTGGTCTCTTCACCGCTGAACTTGCCGGTGACTTCGATCTTGCCCTTCACCGCGGACTGCGATTCAGTACCGACGCCGATGGTCACCGAAGCCTCCACCGATCCTTCAATGGCCCAGCCACTGCTGGAGGAGGTAGCGGTGCTGACGGAGTTCTTCCAGGAGCTCTCTGTCTTTGTTCCGGTTGTGGTGGTGATGTCGCGGGCATCCTCAACGCTGTAGCCCGTCAGGACGCACTCCAGCTTGGGATAGGCAGGGATGCAGGGGTGGTCGCCGGGCTTCTTGAGGCGCTGGTCCAGGTTGCGCTTGGTGGATTCCTCCCAGTCGCTCCAGGGATCGGCATCCGTGGACCACTTGGTGGGGTCAGTCTTGTAGTAGTTGCGCTGGGGATCGCCATCCCACTTCACGAACCAGTCCTCGCCGGTCAGCGGATCTATCTCGTAATAGAAACCGCTCAGCTCATAGTCCGTTGGGATGTAGTCCCCGTCGAGGTCGTTCTCGATCGGATCATCGCCGGGGCTGCTGACCCTGACACGTGTCGAGTCCAGTGCAGCAGTGGCCTGGCGGCTGAGCAGGTGGCGCGCAGCCTCATTGCGCTCGAGCGCGGCGTGAATGCCGTCGCCATCGGGGTCCGGAAGCTGGGCGAGTGAAAGGCTGCCGGTGGCGCCAATCGCAATGCCGTCGCAGCCCCACAACTCGTACTGGTCGGTAAGGCCGTCAGCGTCCGTGTCGATGCTGTCCGGATCAGTCCCGAGACGCTTCTCGCTCACATCATTGATGCCGTCGTAGTCCCGGTCGCCGGCCCAGGCCACGCTGCGCCCTGGGACCAACGGTCCGGACAAATCACCGTCGGCGGGGATAAAGTCCAGCTTGTGCTTGCTGCAACCCGAGAATGTGCCGAGCAGCATCGCGGTCAATGCAAGCCCGGCCCGAAGGAGCCAGTGTCGTTTCATGCCATCCACCTCTAAGCCTTGCCTCTTGGATCAAGAACCAGCAGTCCGTAGCAGACTTAAGACTTGCAGCTGTATGCAAGATCTACTCTCTTCAGTTTACCGAATTGTAACATGCCGGATTATTGCACCTATTTAAGATCAGCATACTAGGGTTAACAGTCCCAGATTGAGAGTGAAGACGCTGCACGCAGATAATTGCTAGATTTCCGATAATCGTTCTCCTTAATATGTTGTTTTGAGTTAAAATGCTGGTGCTTACGGCCTTGTTTCTTCGCCACGGTCGAAGAAGTATCAGGAGGTCACTATGCGCGAGCTGCGCATTCACGGTCGCGGCGGCCAGGGCGCTGTCATAGCGTCGAAGATTCTGGCTGTTGCGATCTTTCGCGAGGGCCGCTGGGTACAGTCTTTTCCAGCCTTTGGCGTGGAGCGCCGCGGGGCGCCGGTGACGGCCTTCCTCAGGATGGACGATACGCCGATCCAGCTGCGCTGCGAGATCGTGGCGCCGGATGACCTGATCGTGCTGGACCCGACACTGCTGGCGGCCATCGACATCACCACCGGCCTGAAGGCCGGCGGCAGCATCCTGATCAACTCCCCGCTTCCGCCGGAGGAGTACTCGCATCTCGGCCCGTACAGGATTGCGACGGTGGATGCCAACACGGTGGCACAAAAGCACGGGCTGGGATCCCGCACACAGCCCATCGTCAACACCGCGATCGTCGGAGCCTATGCGACCTTCAGCGGTGTGGTCTCGCTGGACGCGGTCTGCGAGGCAATTGCTGAAGAGGTGCCTGTGCACTTTGACGCCAACGTCGCCGCGGCACGTGAAGCGGCCGGACAGCTGCGGGTACTGCAGGAGGCCGTCAATGTCTGAACAGAATCCAGCCCCGGTGCCCGGACGGCCGCCCCTCTCAGTCAGCCGTATCTCCACTGAGGTTAACCGCACCGGTTCATGGAAGTACACCATGCCGGTCTATCACGACCGCGTCGCGCCCTGCAGCGCAGGCTGCCCGACGGGCGTCGACATCCAGGGCTACATGACCCTGCTGCGCGCGCATCGCATCCCGGAGGCCCTGGAGCTGCTGCTGCGCGAGAACCCGATGCCGGCCATTACCGGGCGGGTCTGCAACCACCCCTGTGAGAATCTCTGCAACCGCTGCAGCTTCGACGGTGCTGTCAGCATCCATGCTGTGGAGCGCATGCTGGGCGACCAGGAGCTGATGAGCCCCCTGCCCCAGCCTGCCGCGCGGCTGCACACAGAGCGCATCGCCGTCATCGGCTCTGGCCCGGCCGGCCTGGCTTGCGCCTATCACCTGGTCAGGCTGGGCTACCGCGCCGAGGTCTTCGAGCAGGAGCTCGAAGCCGGTGGCATGCTGCGCCAGGGCATTCCGCAGTACCGCCTGCCGCGGGAAGTGCTGGACCGCCAGCTGGAGCGCTATGAGGCGCTGGGCGTGGTCTTCCATACCGGCACGCGGGCCGGCGGCGACCTTGACTGGCTGCAGTTGCAGCGCGACTTCGCCGCGATCTTCATCGCCAGCGGCGCGCAGATCAGCAAGGTGCTGCAGCTCGATGGCGCGGAGGACAGTCCGGCGCTGCTCAGCGGCCTGGACTTCCTGCGGGCTGTGAATCGCGGCGAGCGCCCCAGCCTTGGCCACCATGTGCTGGTCATCGGCGGCGGCAACACAGCCATGGACTGCGCCAGGGTAGCCCTGCGCCTGGGCAGCCAGGTGACGGTGGTCTACCGCCGCGGCCGCGAGGAGATGCCCGCCATCTCTGAGGAGGTCGACGACGCCGAGCGCGAGGGCGTGGAGTTCCAGTTCCTTGCCGCGCCGGAGCGCCTGGTGCACTCCGAGGGGCGGCTCAGGCTCTACTGCCGCAGCATGAAGCTGGTCGAGGCTGATGCCTCGGGCCGGCGGCGTTTTGAGGACAGTGGCGAGCCTTCCTTCGCCTTGCCCGCCGACACCATCCTGACCGCCATCGGCGAGGATGCCGAGCTGCAGGTGCTGCCGGCCGAGATCCGCGAGGACAGAGGCGTGGACGATTGGGGCGCGACGGGCCGGGCGAGCTTCTTCCTTGGCGGCGATGTCGCCGGGGACGAGCGCACCGTGGCCAGCGCTCTGGGCGCCGGCAAGCGCGCCGCCATCGGCATCGACCGCTATCTGCGCAGCCTGCGCGGTGAGGCTCTGCCTGAGCCCACAGCAGTCGAGCTGCGCCTTGGCGGGCACGGCTCCTTCAGCAGCGTGCGCTGGACCGGCGAGGACCCGGTCGCCCGAGTTGATCCCATCAACACTGTGGTCACGCCGGAGGACGTCAACACCAGCGACTTTGCCCATGAGAAGCGCCACGAGGACCGGCACCTGGAGCTGCTGCAGGGCTTCGAGGAGAGCAACGCCGGCATCAGCATGGCCGACGCGATGGCCGAAGCGGCGCGCTGTTTCCAGTGCGGCGTCTGCAACGACTGCGAGCTGTGCCGGATCTACTGCAGCGAGGCGGCCATCACCCGCGACCCCGTCAGCGGCCGTCTGATCATCGACCTCGACCACTGCAAGGGCTGCGGCGTCTGCGCCGAGGAATGCCCCCGCGGGGCGATCAGCATGGAGCGCCTGGGCGCTGCGCTCTAGGGCACTGAAACTGCCAGTCATAGAAACTGCGAGGCTCTGAATGAAGAAAGTCATGATCGGCAACCACGCGGTCTCCCAGGGCGTGAAGCTAGCCCGGGCCGAGGTGATCTCGGCCTACCCCATCACGCCGCAGACCCAGATCGTTGAGGCCCTCTCCGAGATGTGCGCTTCGGGCGAGCTGCCGGCGCGCTTCATCAAGGTCGAGTCCGAGCACTCGGCGATGGCCGCCTGCGTCGGGGCTTCGGCCGCCGGCGCCCGGGCCTTCACCGCCACCTCCTCCCAGGGTCTGGCCCTGATGCACGAGATGCTGCACTGGGCCTCGGCGGCAAGGCACCCCATCGTGATGGCGGATGTCAACCGCGCGCTCGGCCCCGGCTGGAATATCTGGACCGACCAGACCGACACCCTGGCCCAGCGCGACACGGGCTGGATCCAGCTCTACTGCGAGAACAACCAGGAGGTCATCGACACGACGATCATGGCCTTCAAGATCGCAGAGCGGCTCGACCTGCCGGTGATGCTGGTGCTGGACGCCTTCTATCTCTCGCACACCTCCGAGCCGGTGGACATCCCGGAGCAGGAGCTGGTCGACGGCTTCCTGCCCAAACGCCAGGCCAGGTACAAGCTGGATATCAACGAGCCGCATGCCTTCGGTGCCCTGGTGCGGCCCGACGATTTCATGGAGATGCGCCAGGGCCTGCACAAGGCGATCCGCGAGGCTGCCAGCGTCTACCTCGAGGTGGAAGCCGAGTGGGCCGCGCTGACCGGCCGCAGCTATGGCCTCATCGCCCCCTACCGCATGGAGGACGCCGAGCTGGTGCTGGTCACCAGCGGCACCATCAGCTCGACGGCCCGCTATGTCATCGACCAGCGCCGGGCCGCCGGCGAGAAGGTCGGCCTGCTCAAGATCAAGATGTTCCGGCCCTTCCCCACGGATGTGCTGCGCAGCGCGCTGAGGGGCATCCCGCGGGTCGGCGTCATCGACCGCAACATGTCCCCCGGCGGCATGGGCGGCATCTTCGCCGAGGAGCTGCGCTCGGCGCTCTACGACCTGCCGGACGAGGAGCGGCCGGCCCTCTTCGGCTATGTCGTTGGCCTCGGCGGCCGCGACGTCACCCCGGCCACGATCAGCGAAATCATCGATCACACGCAGGCGGAGGCTCAGGCTGAGCAGACCGACCTCTGGGTGGGAGTAAAGGCATGAGCCAGGTCATCATCAAGGACAAGATCCCGCAGCAGGAGCTGCTCGTCGGCGGCCACCTCGCCTGCCCCGGCTGCGGCGGCGCGCTGGCCATGCGCCTGGTGCTCAAGGAGCTGGGCCCCAAGACCATCGTGGTCCTGCCGGCCTGCTGCTGGAGCATCATCGCCGGGCCCTACCCCCAGAGCAGCCTCAAGGTGCCGCTCTATCACACCGCCTTCGAGACCGGCGCGGCAGTCGCCTCCGGAGTCCGCGCCGCCCTGGACCTGCAGGGCCAGCACGACACCACCGTGATGGTCTGGGCCGGCGACGGCGGCACCTTTGACATCGGCCTGCAGGCCCTCTCGGGCGCCGCCGAGCGCAACGAGAACTTCCTGTACTGCTGCTACGACAACGAGGCCTACATGAACACCGGCATCCAGCGCTCCTCGGCCACGCCCTGGGGCGCCTGGACCACCACTACCCCGGCGCAGCAGCCCCAGGCCACGGCCAAGAAGGACATCCTGGCGATCCTCGCCGCCCACCGCATCCCCTATGCCGCGACGGCCTCGGTCTCCTACCCCGTGGACCTCATCGAGAAGGTCCGGAGGGCGATGACATACAAGGGCACGCGCTTCCTGCACATCCTCGCCCCCTGCCCCCCGGGCTGGAAGTTCGAGGACGAGAAGGCCATCGACATGGGCCACATGGCGGTACGCTCGAAGGTCTTCCCCCTGCTGGAGGTCGAGGGCGGCAGCAAATGGCGCTTCACCCTCGAGCCCGAGCCCCTGGACATCGAGACCTACATCCGGGCCCAGGGCCGCTTCCGGCATCTGTCGGCCGAGCAGATCACGGCCATCGCCGCCACGGTCAACGCCCGCTATGAGGGCCTCAAGGAGCTCTGCTCCCGGTAGGGGCCGCAGAAATGCGGCCCGGCGCAAGGCAATGGCAAATGGCTAATGGCAAATGGCTAATGTAGGGATCAGGGAAGAGGGACCAGGGACCAGGGACTAGAGACGATGGACCAGGCGTAGGGGCGCACAGAGTGCGCCCGGCTTTGGCCCTGCCACTTGCACACGTCTGCAAGCCTTGTGCCCCGGCGACCCGCGCCCGCTCTGCGCCCTCCGTCCCCGCTGCCCCAGGGCTTTTAACCTTGACCCCCGGAATCGAACGTAATTTGCGTTCTGCAAATCGCCCGCCGCCCCGGTTTTAACCTTGAAGGGCCGAAAAGCACCGGGAAATGCACTTTTCAAAACGACAAGCGCAAAACGCAAAATTGATCAGCGCAGCGCCCAGGACGCCCCGCCCCAGGCCTTCCCTTGCACAGCATTTCAAGGTGCACCCCGCCAGCACAGCCCGCGGCAAGACACGGCCGCCGGCGGCTGAACCAATAGCATACCCTGACAGGAAGGCAATTATTTTAAGACAGCAGACAAATGTTGATAAATCGGCTGCTCCAGCCCGGAGCGCGAGTACCCTCCGAGGCGGGACGATTATGCGAGGGCGGGACTATTGAGCGAGGCCGGGACTATTGAGTGAGGCCGGTAGGGCCGGCTTGCAGCCGGCGGCTCCTGGCAGCGTCGAGGCGCTTTGTAGCTCGACGCCGCCACAGGGGGCGGCGCTACCTAGGAGAGTTCCACCGGCAGTTGAAGCAATGGCTTGCCCTAACAGGGAGGCACTTAATTTTCATGTACGTGTATCTCACTTAAGGGGTATCTTCTAGAGTATCCTCTAGTAGGGGCTTTATTCCCAACTGTGATAGTCGCGTCCATAGGCTGTCAAGTGCCCTATCCCTATGTCTGTAGAAGGCGCTTCCGCTCACTCTCCAGAACTCCCAGCCACCCCTACGCAACTGCCTTTCCCTAACTTGATCCTCTTCCCAATTCTCCAAGGTGTGGTACTGATCTCCGTCGCACTCAACTGCAAGTCGGGCAGAGCTGCCTTGCACCACAAGATCAATCCGGTAGCCAATTACCGGGTACTCTGGAATAACCTGGTAGCCCCGGTCAAGTATGAGGTTTCCGACATCGAAGGAGAACTGCGATGCACGACCTGAATCAAACTCCTTCTTAAGCGCCTCACGGCCAGCCTTTATCTCTTCGCTCTTAGGATCATAGAACCAGTTCAGAAGTTTGTAGCGCCAGTCGTTAGGATTACCAAGCGCACTCAAAGGAAGCGAGTGGAACAAGAACATCTGCTCACGTGCTCTGGATGCAGCTACATTGAACCGCCGTTTTGCTCGCTCGTCGGTCATCGGCGCAACCGTATCGGTTAGCTTGTTTGGGTCTAGTGCGCGCACCATCGAGAGAAGCATGATGTCCCGCTCATCTCCTTGGAACTTGTACGCGTCTCCGCACTCGATTCGCCGCTCTTCTACTACTTTCTCGCTCAGCTCTCCCTTAGCGACAAGATCACGAATCAACTTTTCTATGTACTTAGCCTGATCCTCAGCAAGCAACGAGATGATTCCGAATGTAGTAAACTGGCCGTCAGGACGTTTGTCATACTTCGGATCGTTTAGCAGTTCAACAAGCTTATCGATCAATGCTTTGGCTTCCGGCTCGTTGACTTTGTTATTCAGATTCTGATAGCCGGATTCCACATAAACCGGAACCAGGGCAGGAGCTAGCAAGCCCTGCGGATTCGGATAGCGGAGCGGGCGCAGCTTTCCTTCATAAATGTAGTGGTTGCTAAATGCAATGATGTCAGGGACACAGCGGAAATGTTCGTTCAACTGGATTATGTTCGACAGCCGAATCTTGGCAAGGTCAAAGAGGCTCGAGGTTATCGAGAAGCTCTCCTTGTAAGGGATGTCATAGAGGTAGCGTGTGATCAGCTCAAAGATTCTCTCCTGATTCATGAACACGCCCTCTGGACTGATCTGCTCAGGATCGCCGACGACCAATAGTTGCTTGCCCAAGTAACCGATGGTCAGCCCGCGCAAATCACACTGACTTGCTTCATCCACAATCACAATGTCAAACATGCCCGCTTGAGGCTCAGAAAACATTTGGGCTACGCGGTGCAATGGCATGATCCATACAGGAACCGCATCCTTGGCATCTTGAAGTGCTCCCTGCGCAGCTCGCAGATGGGTTAAGGCATACTTGCCCGTACCTTTGCCAAACTTCTTCATCTCATGCGACCAAGCCATAAGCGCATCGCGCTGGGGCTTGGTTACCTTGTCAATCTGTCGCTGCCACGCAAGAACCGTAATCAGCTCCGCATTGAGCTGCATCTCGCGGCGAGAAAGGCGCTCATGCTGGTTCTGCAGTTCATCAATGTCTGCGTGATCGTGAATCGAGTTCAGCCAAGCCGTCAGGCGCGCGCAGCGCCAGACCTTTGCCAGATTGCCGGGCGCCTTGTAAGGGACGTTGGTATTTGCCAAATGAACCAACTCAGCGAACGTTCTGTGAGCATGAATAGTTATCGCAATCCGAAGTTCATTCAGGCGACTTGCTTTTACTTGCTTAGCGGCCAAGGATCTCAGCTCCACGAGTTGGCTGCTCCATGCCGTTGAATTCAACTCCTCGATCGCTGTCTTGAGAGCTTTGAACACGGGATGTCCATTGCTTTTAGGCATTGTCAACATGCCTTCCCACCCGCCAAGAAGCTCTCGAATCTGTTGCAGTTCATCGAGAGCGACCTTGGACTGTAGTGCCTCTATGATCCTATCCAAGCACTTGCTATCCGTCAGCTCGAACTCGTTGAACTTTGGCACATCATCGCAGAGTTTCTTTAACGCCCGATAATCGTCGTGGTAGTGAATCGGGCTGCGTAGTTGACCCAACAAGACTTCCAAGGCGACTACATCTCGCAATTCTCCGTTCAGGCTCGGCATTGTAGAGAACTCAAATGCCTGCGAGAGCAGCGTTGCGATCTCGTCGTGCGCTTGTTCTTGTTCGACATGAAGCTTCAACAACCCCAAGAGCTGTGTCGAGTCTGGCTCCTGACCATCCACACGAAAAGCCGTTAGCAACTTCTTACACTGAGCCGGAAGAATGAGCTTGGACAGTTTACTGATTCGCTGAGCCCCATTCGCTTGCTTCTGAAGCTGTTCGATGGCCGAAAGTTGCTCCACAATGGTCGAGGTCGAGGTTCCAACAACCTTGTGTCCCAGCAGATCGTTCCCGTGGCTTGAAAGCGTCTCAACTCTATCTTCCATTTTTTCAAGAGCCTTGAGCCACTTGCTCCGCTGCGCCTTGCTTACTGCAGCCTTAGCAAAGACTTCCTTTTGAAAAGGCTCGCTCATAGACTTAAGACTTGTGCGCGCCTTCTCTGCCTCGTTGAGCAGATCGATCACCGCCTGGGGCGTGAGGTCTACACCTCCCAGCGTTGATTTGGCAATGCTGCTTTTTGCTTCTAGTTCCTTCAGCGAAGAAAACGTAGCCTTCACCATGTCTTCGTTGGGCAGCGCAGTTATGTCGGGCAAGATAGAGTCCTGCAGCTCGCGCTCATCAGGGGCCAACTCAGTGAGCAACTCGAAAGCTTCTTGTAGATCGTCTGCCGAGAATGTCAGCGCTGCATCTACGGGAACATCATCTACAAACCAACTACAAGTGTCATCCTCTTGGCACTTGCTAATGAACTCTGCGGCCTGTAATGGCTTAACTGTTTCGCCTTCGAGGTCGAGGGTTACTGTGGAATCCGTAAGGACGAACTGCCGAATCTGATTTGCCGTCTTGGCCTTTTCCTCACGGAGCGTTGCAAGTTCTCGGCGCAGTGCCTCTGCTTTTTGCTCACTATAGCGAGTCTGACGCTCACCCAGGTTTGAGCTGATTTCGGAGATTGACTGCTGCAAGACCTCATCCCGGCCCGCGGTTTGGTTCAGTTGTGAAACGGCTAAGCTGCGGATGCTTGCAGGAAGTTTGTCTCGCAGGACAGCGAGTGCCTTGCTTGTCTGCGAGGTAACGAGCACAGTCTTGCCTTGGGCAAGAAAGCGCGAAATTAGATTGGCAATTGTATGGCTCTTTCCTGTGCCGGGTGGTCCTTTGACCACGACACCGTAGTGTCCCTCCAACCTCTCTGCAATTCTCTTTTGCTCGTCATTCCACGGCAACGGAAAATGAAGCTCAGCATCGCTAAGTGATAGCGAGGTGGAGCTTTCCTCTGATACTGCAACACTTGCTTTCTCCGTTTTAGCAGGGTTGTCATAAGCACCAACCAGATCGGAGATAAACGGTGTAGGATCAGTATCACTCTGCTCAATGTCCTTGCGGATCAGCCCGGCATACTTAGACCACAGATCGTTAGAGCGCTTACGCGCGAAGATAACAGGCGCATTCCAGATGCAGGGCTTATCTGTAGGTTCGGGTGCAGAGGACAGAACTTCCGAAAAGCAGTCCTCGCTATCCTTGGAAAGACTATTGGCTAGCCATTGGGCTTGCGTTCGCAGCGACTCAAAATGCCAAAAGTCGAAGGGATCACTGTTCACCCTGTCCGCCCAAGTTACCAAGTCCAGCTCAGCAGGGTTATCCATTTCATACAAGGACGCAATCTCTACGAAGCTCCTCGACATCGGATCAGCAATTACACGGATGATTCTTCTTACTGGATCGAAGTCAAGCGAGATAGGCGTAAGAAACAGCGGGGCGTAGACCGTGCCAACGGGAGCTTGCCACGCTAGCAAGCCTTGTCCCCAAAGAAGTTCGAAGTTGTCGCCTTCATTCTTCAGCAATAGCCGCAATGCGTAGAGCTGGTCGTAAAGAAGGTTAGCCTGATAGACCTTGATAACCTCCTGAGCCCAAGCTTTCCACTCCTGCTCTATGTAGCCGTTTAGAAGTAATGCTAGCTCAGGATGGTCTTTGAAGTGATCGCTCTCATATCGCTCTTCGATGGATTCGGGAAGTTTGCCAGGAGTAAGGACTACCCAGCCTTTCAGAGAGTCAGGGACCGTCTTCCCTTCCTTGAAGTCCCTACAAAACTCCTTATAGTCGCTCGCCCTTTTCGGGTCGTGATTGAACCGGATCTTCCTTTCGATACTTGGCAGCGGTTTGGGTTCTTGGAGAGGCGTGATCTCTGGTAGCCATTCCTTCAGAAGTTCAGGAATTGGCGGATTACTCTTGATGCCCTTCTTTTGAACCACCAGCCAACCATCTTCAGTGCCTGCTTCAGGTGCGGGTTGCTTGTTGGACTCCAGGTCGCGGACAAAGAGACTGTCTGCATCATTTGGAAGATCGGCAATCCACCAAGGTGTAGGGGAGGCTGCGGTTAACCTGAAGTCGCGGGTAATCGTGTCATCTATGCAGAGCGCCTTTTCAATGTAGCTGTAAAGTCGCACTGCGCGGTTTTTGTATTCAGTCTTATTCCTGTCAAGCGCCACAAGGCCAATCCTACCATGGGGAGTATCGACTTCTTAGTTCCATGTGGCGCCGGCCGGTGCCTCTGTTAGCGCCACCAGCGCTGCGCTATCCTGCTGCAATCCAAAGCAGGAGGCGGCCATGCATGAGCTGATTGCCCTAAGGCTTGGCGCGATGTTCCAGCGCTGGGCGGATCTGCTGGAGGCGCTGCCCGAGGGCGCGCTGAGCCAGAAGCTGCCGGCCGCGTCGAACAGCATCGGCGGGCAGTTCTGGTGCGTCATCGGCGCGCGGGAGAGCTATGCCCGGGCGATCGCCGCCGGGAGCTGGCAGGGCTTTGACTGCTCGCTGAGCGGGGACGCGGCGCAGAGCCGTGACGCAGTGCGCGCCGCCCTGCGGAGCAGCGCGGAGGCGGCCCTGGCGGCGGCCGCGGCACTGGCGACGGATGCGGCCGCAGGCGCAGCCCAGCCAGACGCGGCAGGGCCTGGCGGCGCACGGGAGGGCCTGCTGCTGGACCTGCTGGAGCATGAGGCGCAGCACCAGGGCCAGCTGATCCGCTATGTCTATGCCCTGGGATACAGCTTCCCGGAAACGTGGAAGCAGCGCTGGGCGCTGAGCTGAGTCAGGCGGGCCCCGCGATGCTGTGCGCGGGATGGCAGTGCCGCAGGCAGGCTGTATCCATGCCCGCGAGCTGGCCTGCCCGGCCGGCCGGTGCCCGGATCGGGCTATGGCAGTGCTGGCGGGCGGCGGCAATGCCCGGCAAAAGGCCTGGCACTGAAGCTTGACTGATCAATATTTGTAGCGCTGCTGTATGATTCACCTTGGCTGTACATTCGCTCGGGGGAACGCTGTGCTGCAACCTGCCCTGCTACGCAAAGGTCTATTGGCGTCCGTAGTTTTGCTGCTGACGGCCTGCTCTGCAACTGACCTGCAGACTGATTCAAGTGTTGATCCGCCGGCCGAGCGGCCGGGCGGAGTGGGCCCCGGCCCTGTAGCGCCGCAGATGCTGAGCGCCTGGGAGCTGGCCATGCGGCACCACGACATGAATGCCGCGCTCAGGAGCCCGCTGTATGCCGCGGCAAAGGTGCGGCCGCAGGCGGAGCTGGAGCCCGGCAGCCGCGGGGTAAGCAGCCTGCCGGGGGGCGGCAGCTTCGTCTTCCCGGCGCGCCTGCCCCTGCGCGAGCGCGGGGCCTCCGCCTTCAGCGAGGACCAGCTGGTGCGCGATGGCGACAGCTATGACCCGGCCCAGGCCCTGCAGGCGGTGAGCACGACGGAGGGGGAGCCGCGGGCCAGCTTTGACAGCGCGGCCGACCCGCAGGCGCCGAGCCTGGCGGACTGCGCCTATGCCGTTTACAGCTTCAACCTGCTGAACGCGGCCATAGTGGACATGCCGCAAAGCGTGGGCCTGCAGTGGCGCGAGGACAACGCGCCGGATAACTACTTCGTCGCGCTGAGCAACTGGGACGAGCAGCGCTGGGAGTGGTATCAGGGCAGCAACGACAGCGTGATCACCCTGCCGACCCTGTACAGCCGTTACCGCGTGGAGGACGGCCTGCTGCTGGTGCTGGTGCTGGTGGCGGACAGCGCGCCGCGCGAGCTGGAGTTTGTGCAGGTGGGGGCGCAGGAAGTCTTCGGCCTTGGCGGCATGGCGCCGGAGAGCCTGGAGGCCCAGCTGCTGGCCGAGCCGGAGCTGCACTTCGCCGGCAAGCAGGCCAGCTTTGTCTCGGACTACACCTTGCCGCTGGCCTTTGACCGCCTGGGCTATCCCTATGACCAGGGCAAAAGCCTGATGTGCACCTGCTGCGCCGTGGCCGGCGCGGAGAACTATGAGCTGAGCCGCAACTACTTCCCCTTGTGGTACGCCACACAGTCCAGCCGCCGGATCAGCCCGAAGTGGTTCTACCGCAAGACCCTGGGCGGGAACTGCAGCCTGGGCCGCCCGCCCGAGCAGGTGCTGGACCTGCTTAAGAACACCGGCGGGGCGGTGGAGGCGATGGCGCCCTTCAACCTGAACTGCGACGACGACTGGAACGGCCAGGTGACGGAGTGGGACCGCGCCTACCTGAAGATTGACGGCTGGAAGAAGATCCGCTCCAAGGGCCAGAGCGGCATCGACGAAATCAAGGCCTATCTGAGCGGCTATGCGCGCCCGGTCATCTTCCTGGTCACGCTGGATGAGGGCTTCAAGGACGGCGACTTCAGCGGCGATGCGGTCTGGACCTGGAGCGACTGGCTGCCGAATGTGATCAACTGGCACACGATGCTGATCATCGGCTGGGACGACGCGCGCGGCGCCTTTCTGGTGCGCAACAGCTGGGGCTCGGACTGGGGCAATGGCGGTGACTGCTGGGTCAGCTATTCCAACTTCCTCAGCGGCCCCTGGGTGGACTGCTTTGTGATGTGGGACGACTACAGCGAAAGCGTGGCCGACTGGTTCGGGGTGAACGCGACGGTCGCCGCGCGGCCGCCGGAGTCGATCGCCTGCAGCAAGGGCACCTTCAGCAGCATAATCAACGTAACCTGGAGCCCGGTGCCAGGCGCAGCGAAGTACTACGTCTACCGCGATGACCATAACGGCTATATCGCCGAGGTCCCGGGGGGCACAACGGAGTACGACGACAGCGGTGTCACGGACTTTGACTCACACCCCTACTGGGTGCAGACCGTGGTTGGCAACGCCGAGGGGCCGATCAGCACGGCGGTGTCCAGCGGCTGGCGCAAGAGCCCCGGCCCGCCCAGGATAAACCAGCTCCGCGCCGACAAGGCCCTCAGCGGCCTGCAGGTGGGCAGCAGCGTCAAGCTGATCCCCGAGTACTTCCTGCCCACTGGCGGGGGCGCGGCGACCCTGACCTGGACCTTCCCGAATGGGGCCACAGTTGAGGGGCCGAGCCTGCAGGGCGACCATGCCAACGTGACCTTCAGCGCAGCCGGCACACACAGCTGCAACCTGCACATCGAGAACAGCATCGGCGGCGCGGACTTGCCATTTAATCTGGTGGTTTACGCCCAGCCACAGCATCCGGTGGCCAGCATCAGCGGGCCTGCCAATGCCCGTAAGAACCGCGTCGTGTACTTTGACGCCTCGGGCAGCACCTGCGACAGCGGGCAGAGCATCAGCAACTGCTACTGGGACTTCAACGGGGACGGCTACTATGAAGAGGAGAGCAGCAACCCCGGCATCGGCCATATCTTCACCTTCGCGGGAAGCTATAACGTGCAGGTGCTGGTCCGCGACACGCGCGGGCTGTACAGCTACTGGTCCGCGCCCCTGACAGTCAATGTCTCGAACTTTGACGAAGTCGAGGACAACGATGCCGCCGGCTCCGGCTTAACGATGCTGAAGCTGAAGAAGTACCGCGGCAGTATCGGGCCTTATGCCGGCTGCGAGGACGGCGACCTGACGGACTGGTGGGTGATTTCATACAACGCGGGGTTCACGCACTACGTGCGGGCGGCCTATGACAGCGCAAAGCTGGGGGAGCTGACCCTGAAGGTCTGGCGCGATGACGAGCTGCTGTATGTTGAGGACATCAGCAGTGATGGCCTGGCCGAGGTCTACTTCCCCGGAACCGAGAGCAGCAGTTACCTGTATGTCTCGGTGGAGGCCGGCGCGGCCGGAGGCTGCGACTATGAGCTGAGCTTCGAGCGGCTGGGTGAGCCTTAGAGCGAGAGCACCCGGCCGGCAGACAGGCAGGCGTGTGGCCGCGGCCCCGGCAGGCCGCAGGCTCGCCTGCGCCAGCGCAAGCAATTGGTGGAGTCTGCTGTCAGACCTCCGCACCCTGTGGGAAGATACCGCATAGCCCTGCCTAGACGGTCTCGCGGTCAATAGTAGGGTCTTGCTAAGGGTCTTGTTACGGTAGCAAGGGGTAGCAAGCC
>JADZFO010000026.1 GCA_020849855.1 bacterium
AGCGGGTCAGAGTACGGTCACCCTTGAAGAAACCATCAGGGTAACCCTCCAGCACGCCACGCTCGGTCAGGTAGTCCAGCGCGTTGTAGGCCCAGTGGTCACGGGGCACATCGTCATACGCGCTCTGCGCGAAGGCCATGCTCGCGGTGAACATGATGCTCACGGCCAGCACAATGCCAAGGATATAACGCATGGGTCATATCTCCTTTGAAAAGATAAAATGCGAGCTTGCGCCCCATTTCTTCTGGCTATCAAAGGAGTTTGAAGCAATGCCCCAAGCCCGGCTTCAAACCACAGACCCGCGGGCCCTGCCTCTTCCTCCCTGGATAACGGCGACATCTTAGCACGTAATTAGCGCCTTCTTTCCGCTGGCTTCTTCAAAAAACTGGTAAATCTTTACAAGGGCCAGGGCCCCGGGACCTGTGCGAAGGGCCCGCCAGAGTCGACGAAAGCTGATCCAGACTGCCCGCGGGCCTGAGACAGCGGCGAAGGGAGCTAGCCGCGCACAAAGGCCAGCATGGAGATCCCGCCCAGCAGGGCCAGCAGGCCCAGGCCGCCGGCGATCTGCATCGGCAGCAGCCCGGCCACAGCCATGACGATGGCGAAGAGCCCGACGCCGACCAGGAAGCCGCCGCCGACATAGCGCGGGGCGGCGAGCTGAACCAGGTCGGTCTCGGTGTGGCCGGTGTGGCGCCGGCTGCCGGCGGGCAGGACTTCATTGAAGAAGAACTTCTGCGTTTCTTCCTCGTAGCCCACCTTTTCCTGGGCCAGGGCCTGGGTGCGCATGGTGGCGTCGCGCTGCTCCTGGGTCAGCTCGGTGCGGAACTCGCGGCTGACCGGGGCATAGGCCCTGGGGTAGTTTGCGGCGGAAGAGGTGGTCAGGCCATAGCGGTTGACCAGATCCGCGGGATTGATGCGCTCATGGGTGCTGCTGTCGTGGCTGTCCGGCGCGGGCAGTTTGCGGCGCAGGCGCCGGGCCGGGCCGTTGCGCTGGGACTCGGGGGTATAGAGCTGCTCAGAGCTGAGGGCCGACATGTCTTCGCTGCTGACGGTCTGCGGCGGCGGGGTGCCCAGCTTGCGCACGCCGGGCGTGACTTCATACTGCCCCGGCTCGTGGATCGCGCCCTGCGAGATCAGCGGGCCGCCGAAGATGTTCTCGATCTGGCTGGGCAGGGCCTGGGAGATGAAGTTCCAGACCGTGGGCATGCCCAGGATCACGGCGTTGCCGTCGTCGCTGGAGCGCGAGGGGGTGCTGAGGCGCGGGCGCTTGCCCTTGCCGCGCTTGTAGTCGGCCAGCTCGCGCTGGCGCTTCTGGTAGTTGCGCTTGCGCTGCAGATAGCCGCGGTCGGTCTCAGTGACCTCCCAGGGCGAGACTTCCAGGTTGTCGGCGGTGACGCCGTCGCCGCCGGCCGGGCGGTCATTGACCGGGGTGAAGTCCTCGATGAAGAACTTCTGCGTGCCGCTGGTGAAGCCGACGCGCTCCTGGGCCGCTGCCTGCAGCTTGACGATCTCGGCGCGCTCCTCGTCCGAGAGCACGGTCCAGTAGACATTTGCACCGGGCTTGAAGAGGCCGGGGTAGAGCTCGGCGGCGCGGGAGCGCAGGCCAAAGCGGTTGATCAGCGAGCCGTCCTCCATCTTCCACTGCTCGCGGCGCGTGCCGATGGTGGTCGGGCGCCAGTCACCGGGCAGGGCGGGGGTGTAGTCCAGGCTCTGGCGCGGCTTGCTGCGCAGGTTCAGGGGGATGTAGGCCTCGGGCTCGTGGGGGCTGCGCAGGGCCTTGCGCTCGGCCTCCTTGCGCGGGTTGCGGTATTCAACCAGCAGGGCGCTGACCTGCGGCGCGGCCGCGGCAGCCTGGGCCTGGTGGTCGATGCCGAAGGTCTCGGAAGGCGCATCTGGATCCCGGGGCTTGCGGCGCATCCTGTCGCGGCGCTCCCGCAGATTCACGAGGTTCAGTACTTCCTTGGCCATATGCATCGATAGTACCTCAAATTGAATGATCGTGCATATCCCGGCAAAGTTGCAGTGCAGGGGCGGAGATGGCGGATGACGGAGGTCAGATGCCGGATGGCGGACGGGGGATGGCGGATGAGGGCAAGGGGCTGTGCGGCCCCGGCTAAAATAGGCCCGCCTTGGGACTTTTCGACCTTTTCAAACGCAAGAAAGCCGGCGCGCCTGAGCAGGATGCGCCGGAGAGCAGCACGACTCCAGTCAGCGCAGCGTCTGTTGACGCGCCTGAAGCTGAAGCGCCGCCAGCCGCGCCGCCTGCTGCGCCGCCGCTCGCGCCAACCCTGGCGGAGAAGCTGCCCAGCACAGCGGCCGCCCCGGCGGCGCCGGCCAAGGGCCCCAGCCGACTGCAGCAGGCGCTGAACCGCACGCGGGCCTTCCTGGCGACGGCCTTCAGCACCGACAACAGCGGGACGGCCGACGAGGCTTACTACCAGGAGATGCACGACGGCCTGGTGATCAGCGATATCGGCACTGAACTGGGCCTTGAGATGATCCAGGCCATCCGCGCCGAGATGAGCGCCCGCGGCCTGGTGCTGAAGCGCGATGTGCCGGCAGTGGCGCGGGACGTGATCGCCCGCATGCTGCGCGATGTGCGCGAGCCTGTGCCGCTTGACCCGGCCAAGCCCAGCGTGATCCTGCTGGTGGGCGTCAACGGATCGGGCAAGACGACCCTGGCGGCCAAGCTGGCCCGGCGCCTGAAGGACGAGGGCCGCAGCGTGCTGCTGGCGGCGGCGGATACCTTCCGCGCCGCGGCGACCGACCAGCTGCGCATCTGGGCCGAGCGGGCGGGCGTGGACATCGTTTCCGGCGCCGAGGGCGGCGACCCGGCCAGCGTTGTGTTTGACGCGGCCCAGGCGGCGCAGGCCCGCGGGACCGAGGTGCTGATCGTGGACACCGCCGGCCGCCTGCAGAACAAGAGCGGACTGATGGCCGAGCTGAGCAAGATCGTGCGCACAGTGGACAAGGCCTTTGGGGCCGAGGCCGGCTCAGGCGCGGCGAACATCGCGCACATCCTGGTGCTGGACGCCACCGTGGGCCAGAACGCGCTGAGCCAGGCGGAGCTGTTCAACCAGTGCTGCCCGCTGACCGGCGTGGCGATGAACAAGCTGGACGGCTCCGCCAAGGGCGGGGCGCTTTTGGCCGTGGTGCGCCTGCTGCGCACGCCGGTGCTGTATGTCGGCGTCGGCGAGGGCATCGAGGACCTGGTGGACTTCGACGCGGCGGACTTCGCCGCCGGCCTCTGGCCCGAGTAAGCGCCGGGCCGGCCCGGCCGCTTATATTTCGAAGGTCAGGTTGCGCGGATCGGGACTGTCCGTCGATGCCGCGGCCGCGGCTTCTTCATCCTGCAGCCAGGCATAGAACTCGTCCTCGCCGGTACGCTTCGGGTTCTCGCGGTCCAGGTGCCAGCGCTGCGGGTTGGTGCGGATGTAGTCGCGGATGCGCTCGAGGGCCGCATTGCTGCGCACCAGGTGGTCGTGGTAGGCATCCTGGAAGAGCTGCGACTGCCTGAGCAGGCCGCGCTGGCGGGCCAGGCTGGTCAGGCTGACACGGTAGTTCTCGATGATGCGCGGCACGCTGAGCGGCAGCTGGCGGCAGTTGGGGTCAAAGCTGAGCAGCATGTGCAGGTGATTTGGCATCACGGTCCAGCTGTCCAGCACGAGGTCGGGAAAGCGCTGGACCTGCTCCTGCCAGAGCTCGCCGGCCAGCTCGCCCAGGGGGTTGTTCAGCACGCGGCCGTCCTCCACCCAGCCGAAGAGATGACGCGCGTCCAGACAGCAAAGCGTGAGAAAGCAGGGGCCGGATAAGGGATGGTCATGGTCCCTGAGCAGGATTGAAGCAGGTGGTTTGAGCATACTTAGATTATTGGGTACGGCGCAAGGGGGCCAATTACGGCGCCAGCGTCTTTCCTAAGTTACGGCGCTTAGCCCGCTTCGCCCCGGCGGCGCTGCAGAGCCGCGGCAAAGCCGTAATTGCGGCTATTCGCGGGGGCCGGGGAGGCCGGAGACCAGCTATACTATGTTCTTCTTAACAGGGGCTGCGCCGGCGTGCGCAGCTTTTGGCATTTATCCAAAGCCCCGAGTTGTGTAGGAGGATGGTCGCATGAAATCCCAGACGCGGGAGACAAAGTTGCCTCGAATGCCGCGCCAGGGCGGGCAGAAGGGCCCGCGCAGCCGCAGGCTGCCGACCTGGCTGCTGGCGCTTCTGGTGCTGGCCCTTGGTGGCCTGGTGGTCTGTGGGCCGATGCTGGCCCGGCAGGCGATTGGCCAGGACACTGCCGCTGACAGCGCTGCAGAGATGCCCGAGTCCATCGGCCAGATGGAAGAAGGGCAGAGCTTTGACCCAAACACTTCGGTCAGCAGCGAAGACAGCGCTTCAGAGCCAATGGGGGCCATTGAGGCCGCTGGCGAGCCGCTGAGTGCCAGCGCCGGCGCCGAGCACGACAGCCCCGCGCACAGCGGTGGCCATGGCGAGGCGATCCAGCTGCCCTTCGGCCCCGAGGCGATGCCGCCGCTGTTTATCGTGCTGGCGGCCGCTCTGGTGGCGATTATCTTTGGCTCCTACTGGTGGAAGAAGACCGCCGATGCCGACAAGGGCAACGAGCGCATGCAGGGTGTGGCCGCCGCCGTCCGCGAGGGCGCGCTGGCCTACCTGAGCCGCCAGGTCAAGACCATGATCCCGCTGGTGCTGGTGCTTGGCATCGGCCTGTTCTTCCTTTACAAGGGCCAGTATGCCTTCATGGACGCGGTCAAGCCGGGCACTTCCCTGGTGCTGGGCCTTGGCGTGGCCGTGGCCTTCCTGATGGGCGTGGCGGCCAGCTACATTGCCGGCTATATCGGCATGGGCGTGGCGGTCATCGGCAACCTGCGCACCGCGGTCGCCGCCCTGACCAGCTTCAAGAAGGCCCTCGAGACCGCCTTCCAGGCGGGCGCGGTGAGCGGCATGTTCACCGTCGGCCTGGGCCTGATCGGCGCCTCGCTGACCTTCATGTTCTTTAAAGAGAACGCGATGTTCGTGCTGGTCGGCTTCGGCTTCGGCGGATCGCTGGCCGCGCTGTTCATGCGCGTGGGCGGCGGTATCTTCACCAAGGCCGCCGACGTGGGCGCGGACCTGGTGGGCAAGGTTGAGGCCGGCATCCCCGAGGATGACCCGCGCAACGCCGCCACCATCGCGGATAACGTGGGCGACAACGTCGGCGACTGCGCCGGCATGGCCGCCGACGTGTTTGAGAGCTACGAAGTCACCCTGGTGGCCTCGATCATCCTGGCCGCCGCCGTCGGCGGCGAGCTGGCCGCCGCGGGCTATGGCCCGCTGCTGGGCGCCGGCAGCTTCACCGCGATGTTCACGCTGAAGCTGGTGATCTATGCGCTGCTGATCCGCGCCGTCGGCGTGGTGGCCAGCATCGTCGGCGTCTTCGCGGTCCAGGGCAAGGATGACCCGAACATGGACCCGATGAAGCCGATCAACGTGGGCTTCATCGTTTCGACGGTCATCGCCGCCATCGGCTTCTGGATCGTGTCCTGGCTGGTCTTCGGCAAGGTCACTGCCCCGGCCACCGGCGGAGCCTTTGATGAGGTCATCAACAGCTTCTGGTGGATGGCGGCCCTGGCGACCAGCTTCGGCATCGTCCTGACCGTCGCTATTGAGAAGATTACCGAGTACTTCACCTCCACCGAGCACAAGCCGGTTACGGAAGTGGCCGCTTCGGCGCGTACCGGCCCGGCGACTCTGATCCTCTCCGGCCTGGCCGAGGGACTTGAGAGCGCGGTCTGGGGCGTGGTCTGTGTGGCCGGTACCCTTTATGGCGCCTATGCCCTCTTCCATGACCCCGCGCTGAGCGCCTACGCGATCAGCCTGGCCGGTCTGGGCCTGCTGGCCACCACCGGCTACGTGCTGGCGATGGACACCTTCGGCCCGATCAGCGACAACGCCAACGGCATCTTTGAGATGAGCGGCGCGCTGAAGAACGCCGACGGCAGCCACAACACCGCGGCGCACAACATCGTGACCCGCCTCGACATGGTGGGCAACACGACCAAGGCGCTGACCAAGGGCTTCGCCATCGCCACCGCGGTGGTCGCGGCGGTCGCCCTGTACCGCAGCTTCCTTGACACCGTCGGCGGTGCGCAGATCGCGGCCGGAATCGTCGACGCCGCCACCGGCATGCCGCAGATCCTGGTCAAGAACATCCAGGTCAACCTGCCGGATGTCTTCATCGGCCTGCTGATCGGCGGCGCGGTGCCCTTCCTGTTCAGCTCCTTCGCCATCCGCGCGGTCAGCCGCGCCGCGGTGGACCTGATTGAGGAAGTCCGCCGCCAGTTCCGCACCATCCCGGGCATCATGGAGTACACCGGCGTGGGCGAGTACGGCAAGCCCGACTATGCCCGCTGCGTGGAGATCTCCACCGCCGCGGCGCAGAAGGAGCTGCTGGGCCCCGGCCTGCTGGCGATCTTCGCGCCGATCTTCGTCGGCTTCTGGCTTGGCGCCTATGCGCTGGGCGGTTTCCTGGCGGGCTGCATCCTGGCGGGCCAGCTGATGGCGGTGTTCATGAGCAACGCCGGCGGCGCCTGGGACAACGCCAAGAAGAAGATCGAGGACGGCTTCATGGGCTGGGGCAAGGGCACTGAGGCCCACAAGGCCGGCGTCGTGGGCGACACCGTCGGCGACCCGTTGAAGGACACCGCCGGCCCGGCGCTGAACCCGATGATCAAGGTGATGAACCTGGTTGCGATCCTGGTGGCGCCGAGCACGGTGCTGTACCAGGGCAAGCCGGTGGGCTGGGCGATCATGGTTGTTTCGCTGATCATCCTGGCCGGCGCGATCATGTTCTCCAAGCGTGGCGGCGTGAGCACCGAGGCCTCCGGCCACGGCAGCTCGCACAAGGCAGCCTAAGGGCAGAGCCAAGGCCGGAGGCAATGGCTGATGGCTGATGCAGGGGCGCACAGAGTGCGCCCGGGAGATGTAGGGGCGCACAGAGTGCGCCCGGCAGAATCGACCCAACGAGGGCGGGGAGCAATCCCCGCCCTTTGCTTTGCGGTGCTAAACTCCCCGCATGTTCATGGGCACACACATGCTGATTTACAGCAGCGATCCTGCCGCCGACCGCGCCTTTCTGCGCGACGTCTTGAAGCTGGACTTCGCCGATGCCGGCGAGGGCTGGCTGATCTTCGGCCTGCCGCCAGCAGAAGTTGGCGTGCATCCCCTGGGCGGGGAGCAGGAGGGCGAGGCGGCGCAGGCCGAGGGCGGCGCGCGGCCCTGGGGCGACACCCTGATGGCCTCGATGTTCTTCATGGCCGCGGATATCAGCGCGGCGGTGGCCGAGCTGCGCGCCAAAGGTGTGGACTGCGGCGAGCCGCAGGACGAGGGCTGGGGCATCAGCTCCTGGTTCGCCCTGCCTTCCGGCGGCCGCCTGGGCATGTACCAGCCGCGCCACCCGCTGGCGATAAAGGCTTAAGATCCAGGGCAATGGGCAATGGGCAATGGGCAATGGGCGTCGAAACCGTAGGGGCGCGTGGAGCGCGCCCGCGGTGGCAATTGCTCGCTGCTGATCGAAGCCCCGGAGCCTCCGTTCGACGTCCCGCGACAAGCGCCCAACCTTAGCTATAATCTCCCTGGCCATGAAGAGCATCCGCCTCTACAACTGGGAAGACAAGCTCAAGCGCCGCGTGATCCGCGAGGTCAAGGTGCTGAGCACGAGCGCGCTGAACCGCAACGGCGTCAAGCGCGTATATGTCTGGAGCGCGGACGAGGACGAACCCAACTACATGCTCTATCCGGAGCAGGGCACGGCCTATCCGGAGTATGACGAGCGTCTGCAGCGCCAGCGCATCAGCAAGATCTTCCTCTACGAAGAGGACTAAGCGCAGGCCGGCCACAAGCTCCAGGGCCTTCTCCCGGACGCCTCCAGTTTCAGGGAATTGCACCATGCTGTGCACCTGCTCCGCAGCGCGCGGTTAGAATGGACTTCAACAGTCCGCCAGAGGTGAAAGCAGTGCGAGTGGCTGGAATTGTGTTGATGGCTGCCGTGATTCTGCTGTCGGCTGCCTGTGGCAGCGGCGGCGGCGATTTTGTGACCGTGACTGAGCAGTTCAGTACCCCGCATCTGCTGGCGGACGGCGACATGCTGGTTGCCAACCGCAGCGTACTGCGCCGGCTGTCCCCCGAACTTGAGCCCCGCTGGTCCTACACGCCGCCTGTGCATGACCTGCGGCCGAGCCTGGCCAGCAGCCCGGACGGCAGTGCCCTGCTGGTCTACGGCATTGAGGCGCAAAGGCTTCCGGCCGCTGCGCCGCGCGCGGTGAACATCGCTGATGTGCCCGATCCGCTGGCCTGGGATCTGTACATGATTGATCCTTCAGGACAAGTGGAGTGGAGCAGGCGAATCCCTAATCCGACTGATGCGTACAAGGACTACAGCAACCTGCAGTTGCTGCTGCCCGACGGCGGCGTGCTGTTCGGCTTTAGCGACTATCGCGGGGCAGGGAGTGACGCACCGACCTACCTGAGCAGGCTGGACTCGGATGGAGAAGTGCTGTGGGAGAGCCAGCGCGATGACAACCGCTGCCCAGATGTGCTGAACTCCGCCGGCCAGCTCTGCCGGATGGAGGTGCGCTTCGCCGGACCTCTGGACTCAAGTGAGATCAGCAGGCTGGTGGCGCTGGACACGCAAAGCGGGACAGAGCTGTGGTCGCGGGACGAAGCGGACCTGAACGCGGTCAGCCTTTACCCCGGCACGGGGGCGGCGGATCTGATTGTGGCCCGCTTCGACCGCATCGAGGCCATCGACAGCGCAGGGCAGAGCCTATGGATATTCGAGCTGGAAGGCGCCGAAACCGGCAGCACGGTGGTCCCAGCCAGCGTGCTCTGTGATCCGGCGGGCTTTATCTGGGTCAGCGGACCTGGCAGCCACAGCTTATGGCGGCTTGACGCGAGTGGAGCAGTTGTAGCTGAGGCGCAGAGCCCGCTGGAGCTGGCAGGACTCAAAGCGCTGTGTGCCGGCGGCGGCGCTTTAGTGCAAGCAATCCCGGAGACCTTCCCGACCTTTGTGCGGACGATGCTCGCCTTTGGCGCTGACGGCACTCTGCTGCGACAAACGGATATCGGGCCGGATGCCAAGGAGCGCTTCGAGGAGACTCTCGCCGATGGCCAGGGCAGGCTAGTCAGCAGGGGCACCTCGATGGGTACGTCCATTGCGCAGTCTGCGTCCTTTATTGCCGTGTATAGCGAGTCCGGGGAGCTGCTGCAGCGCTTTGACAGCCCCGACCGCAGGCGCGTTCCGGCTGATGATGGCTCGGATACGGACCTTCTTTAGAGCAGCCAGCGCCCTGGGAGATTTGGGCTGGCTGAGGGTCGCGTTGCAGGCTAGTCCAGAAAGCGGCCGGCGTACTCCGGCTTTGGCATCCAGCAGGCACTCTCGCGGCGCTTGACCAGCCTGTGGCGGTTGCGGGCGACCAGGTCATAGCCCCAGTCCAGCAGCGCGGTGGGCAGGATGGATGCAAGCGCCGCCAGCACTGCGCGCCAGCCGCCGAGCCGCCGGGCAACGAAGAGCGCGGCCCGCGAGCGCACTAGCAGCTTCTCCCTGGGGCTATCGGCGTCAAGCAGCACACAGAAGGTGTCGAGGTCGCTAGGGCTGCGGCCATGACGCGGCAGAACCTGGGCCGCCAGGCTGCCCTGCAGGGGCGCGAAGCGGAAGAGCGCAGTGTGGTCGGCGCGCAGGACGTGCTGCACCGCCGCGCTGCATAAGCCGCAGTCGCCGTCATAAAGCATGACGGGATGGCCGGCGGCTGGCTGGGCAGAGCTCACAGGTCTATGGTATCCCGCGGCGGGGTGAAAGAGCTTAGTTGGGGCCGGCAGGCCCGCAGGGCACTGCGGGCAGCAGGGGAACCCCCGGACTGCCGTCCGGGGCCACAGGGATGCGGACGAGAGCGTCCGCGGTCCGAGGAGGCCGGCTTGTAGCCGGCGCTCCATCAGCGGCGATAGATCGCGCAGCTGGTGTCGGTCTCCCAGACGTGGCACTCGCTGACCCGGATGCGGCCGTCGTCGAGGCGGGCGGCCAGCTCTTCAGCGCAGTAGCGCGCCAGGTGCTCGGAGCTGGGGTTCAGCACATCGAAGGGCGGAGTCTCGTTGAGGAACTGGTGGTCGAAGCGCTCGTGGATCAGCTCGCGCATCAGCTCCTTGAGCTGGACGAAGTCCAGCACCATGCCCTCGCTGTCCAGCTCATCCGCGCTGACGTAGACCCGGATGCGGTAGTTGTGGCCGTGCAGGCGCTCGCACTTGCCGTGGTACTCGCGCAGGAAGTGGGCGGCGGCGATGTCGATTTCCTTGTAGACCGTGAAACGGGACATGCAGCGAGTATAGCCACGGCCCGGCGGGTCTGGTGCCAGCCAGCCTGACAAGGCTATACTTGGGTGACCATATTGGAGGAAGAGAGTATGTACAAGACCCTCTTTGCACTTGTCGCCGCAGCGCTGTGTACAACGCTGCTGGCTGGTCAGCCAGTTACCGCCCGGGCCGAGGATGCGCCCAGCGTCGCCCCTGCCGCGGCTTCCACCGCCGCCGCCCCTGAGCTGAGCCAGGAAGAGATCAGCCTCATCATTTCCGGACTTGAGCAGGCTATAGCCGCTACGCCCGAGATGGGCCACACCGCCAGTGCTGATTCCCAGCACAGCTACTTCATTTCCAGGACTCTCGACACCGGCTTTGACGACACGGTGACCAAGCTGAAGGAAGCTCTGGCCGCCGAGAAGTTCGCGGTGCTCACCGAGATCGACCTGCAGGCCAAGTTCAAGGAAAAGCTGCAGGTTGATATCCCCCGCTACACCATCTTCGGCGCCTGCGGCGCGAAGTGGGCGCACGCCATCTGGGAGAAGGAATTCCACATCGGCGCGCTGATGCCCTGCAATGTGGTGGTGGCCGAACTGCCCGACGGCCGCACGGAGGTCTTCTTCAAGGATCCCTCGCAGCTGCCGATGGCCACCAACAACCCGGAGATCGCCGCGACCGCGCAGACCGTGCGCGAGAGCGTCGAGCGGGTCCTGGCCGCGCTCTAGGCCTCAAACCCCAGATTCTGACGGGCCGCCAGCCGGGCTGAGCTTCGGCACGGCCGGCGGTATCCATGTAATTCTGTGCAACTGGTTCCCTTGGCCCGCGCGCCCGGTGTTAAAGTGCTGCTGGTATTACTCGGCGGCCCGCGCCGCCTGAGGAGCGGACCATGCGCAATCTCGCATTTCTACTTTCCGCGCTGGCGTTGCTGCTGGCGCTTGTGAGCAGCTGCGGCGGCGGGGCCTCCATTGACGGCCCGGCGCAGGGCGGCGGCGATCTGAGCCCCGCGCTGTGGAACAGCTACAGCCACGGCAGCCTGGCCCCGGCGGGCGATTCCAGCCTGCCCGCCTTCCCGAGGGAGGACGGCAGCCGCGCGGCTTCAGCCAACGACAGCCACAGCGTGCTGGGCGCGGACTATATCCTGACCTGGCGCAGCATTGAGCAGGGCGATGCGCTGCTGATCAACAACGGCGATGTGCCACCCGGCGAGCCGCAGATCGGCTGGGCCGAGTACCAGATCGGCGGGTTGGCCGGCCTGCAGGCGCTTTCACTGAACGTGCAGGCGCAGCCGCAGGGCCTGGACCAGAGCTACTTCGTGGCCCTGGCCAACTTCAGCACGATGTCCTGGCAGTGGTTTGGCCCCAGCAGCCTGCCCGAGATGCAGATCGACCTGAGCCAGGACAACGGCAGCTTCATCAGCAACCTGGGCAACCTTTACTTCGTGGTGCTCTGCGACGGCCAGAACACGGCGCTGCACACCCAGAGCACCGTGGTGACCGGCGAGGGCAATGGCGGCCTGCTGCCCGGCGCGCCCGTCGGGCTGAACGCCTCCAAGGGCGCCTTCCCGGACGGCGTGTCTCTGGTCTGGGGCCCCGGCGTGGGGGCCGACTTCTATGAGGTCCAGCGCCGGGATGTCTATGCCTTCCCCGGGCCGGATGGCCAGGGCGCCGTGGGCGAGTGGATGACCATCGGCGCGGCCCAGCTTACCGACTACTTCGACCCCAACCTGCCGCCGGGAGTGCCCTTTGACTACCGCGTGCGCTCGGTGAACCAGAACGGCCACAGCGCCTGGAGCAATATCGACCAGGGCTTCGCCTTCGGGCCGCCGCCGCCGGGCGAGGGCTATCCCCTGCAGGGCACGGTCTTTGGCTACAGCGACAACAGCAATGACCCCGGCGGCCAGGGCGTGATCCCGCTGGCCGGCGCGGTGCTGACCGTGGTCAGCGACGACGCCAATGTGGCCATGACGACAATCACGGATGAGAACGGCTTTTACTTCGTCGAGCAGCTCATGCCGGGCAACTACACGGTGAGCTGCTACCTCGAGGGCTGGAACTTCAACCCGCCGCAGGTCTTCTTTGGCGTCGGGCCGAACATGCCCCCGGCCTGGGTCGACTTCTTTGGCGACCAGGGCAACGGCGGTGGCGGTGGCGGCGGCGGCGAGACCGGCATGGGCGTGCATGGCTATGTCTACGGCGTGGACCAGAACGGCGACCCGAACATCGGCATGACCCCGCTGGAGGGCGCGCTGCTGAACGTGACCGGCGCCGACGGGCAGCTGATCATGACCCTGAGCAGCGGACCCGACGGCTTCTACCAGTTCCAGCAGCTTCCGGCCGGCGCTTATCTGCTGAGCTGCGAGGCGGAGGGCTGGATTGTGAACACGCCGCCCCTGCCGTTCCAGGTGGGCGATGTGGTGCCGGATATACGCTATGACTTCTTCGCCAGCCAGCTCCAGCAGTAATGCCGGGCTGGTGTTGAAAGGACGGGGCCGCTGAACAGCGGCCCCTTTTTTTTCATTTTGCTTACTGTGCGTTCGCCCCGCCTGTGTCCTGTCCGACGGTTTAGCCCGGCTGGCCGGCATGGGTCAGCACGGCGGCCTCGGCGCGCTTCAGGTCATCGGGCGTGCCGGTGTCATACCACCAGCCGCGCAGGGGCAGGGCCTTCACCGGGCAGCCCATGCGGATCAGCTCGCTGATGGCGTCGGTGATCTCGTACTCGCCGCGGGCGCTGGGCCCTATGTGGCTGATGGCCTCGTAGATCTTCGGCGTGAAGAAGTCGATTCCCACCACGGCCAGGTTGCTTTTGGGCTGCTGGGGCTTTTCCTCCAGCTCGGTGACGAAGTAGTCCTCGCCCAGCACCGCCACGCCGCAGGCCCGCGGATCGGGCATCTCGATGGTGTGGATCAGCGCGCAGTCGCCGTGCTCGGCCCGCAGGCGTTCCCACTCGGCAAGCGCGCCGTGGAGGGTCTCGGAAAAAATGTTGTCGCAAAAGAGCAGCACAAAGTCCTCGCCGGCGGTGAAGTCCTTCGCGCAGTTGACGGCGTGGGCCAGGCCCAGGGGCTGCTCCTGGCGGATGAAGGTGAAGCTGCAGCGCCCGCTGTAATCCGCGAGGCCCTCGCGCAGCTCCTGCTCGTTGCTGCTGACGACAAGGCCGATGTCGTTGATCTCGACCTGCTGCAGCTTCTCCAGCGGATAGCTGATCAGCGGACGCCCGGCCAGGGGCACCATGGCCTTCGAGCGGTCAGCGGTGAGCGCGCCAAGACGCGTGCCGCGGCCGGCGGCGAGGATCAGACCCTTCATGGCTGCAGTACCTTCACTTCAGCTAGATCGTCATTATCTGCCAGGAAGTTCAACACAGGCTGCCCCGGGGCAGTGAAGTCGCTGCCGGCGGGCCAGAGCAGGGCGCCTGCTGAAGGCTCGACTTCCAGCACGCGCAGCTCTTCCAGCAGGCCGTCCTCAACCAGGCTCTGCAGGCAGGCCAGATCGGCATCGGCGCTGAAGAGGGCCAGCACGCAGCCGCCAAAACCACCGCCATGGATGCGCGCCCCGCGGCTGCCCGGCAGGGCGGCCAGGGCCCTGACCAGGGCGTCGATGCGCGGGGTCGAGACTTCATAGTTCAGGCCCAGCGAGGCATGGCTGAGGCTGATGCCCAGGGTCAGCATCGGCAGGTCCGCGGCGAGCAGGTCCGCGGCGAAGGTCTCGGTGCGGGTCTGCTCGGTGATGACATGGCTGAAGCGCGCCTGCAGCGGCGCCGGCAGGGCCGCCGAGCGGCGCAGCAGCTCATGGGCTGGCAGCTCGCGCCAGTGCGGGGCCTCGGGCGCGTTTGTGGCGTCTGCCTCAGTCTCAGCCTCAGGGGAAGGGCCCAGCTCAGGCTCGATCATTGAGGCGGCGAAACTGATGGCCTCATGCTCGTCCTCAGCCACTGCCGCCTGGCCGTGGGGCTCAAGCAGGGTCAGGCGCGCCCGGGCCTGCCTGACGCGCTCGGCGCTGCGGGCGCGGCTGAGCTCCAGCAGGCTGGCCGCATCGCCCATGCTGAGCCCGGCGAGCTGCATCGCGCGCTCCAGCTCCGCGCGGCGCTCGTTATAACCCGAGGCGCCCAGCTCACGCTTCTCGCCGGAATCGATGAGCAGGATGCGCAGCTGGCCGCCTGGGAAGGGCCGGTAGCTGTAGTCCAGGCTGCGGCAGTCCAGCAGCAGGACCTCGCCGGGGCGGCCGCAGAGCGAGGCGTACTGGTCCAGCAGGCCGCAGCGGGTGCCAAGGGCCTTCTGCTCTGCAAGCTGGCAGGCGCGGGCCAGGGCGGCTGGGCCGGGGGGACGCCAGGCCTCGGCCGCGCCGCCGGGCTGCTGCTCGCAGGCCAGCATGGCACCGGCCAGGGCCAGCTCATAGGCCGCCGAGGAGGACAGGCCCATGCCGGCCGGCAGGTCGCTGACTACCATGATGTCGTATGGTCTATGCAGACCTATATTCTCCTGCAGATGGTAAGCGAGGCGCAGGAAGCGCTCGCCGCCGTCGGCCGCGCAGACATGCCAGAGGCTGGGGTAGTCGGCGGACTGCAGGCGGCTGAGCCTGGCTGTGCCGGGGGCGATGGCGACGGTGACGCCATACTGCAGCGCGAAGGGCAGGCACTGGCCGCCGGCGTAGTCGATGTGCTCGCCGATCAGGTTGGCCCGGCCGGGGGCGCAGGCGCAGGCACTCGCCGGGCGGCCGTAATGCTCCTCAAAGGCCTGCGCGGCTTGCTGCGGGCTGATCACCGAGCGAAGTATAACAAGGCACAGTCCCAGAAGTTCCAGCTGACACCGCCATTCGCGGCGCGCCAGTCGGTGAGCCACATGGCCTCGGAGAGTGCCGGCTGCTGCGGGCCGCTGCTGTCGAAGTCGGAGATGAACACGCCAAAACCGCAGCAGAGACCGGGCCGGGGCTCGAGGAAGGGCAGGCTGCTGAGCGGCAGGGCCAGCTCGAAGTCGTAGCCGCGCCCGTCCGCATGCAGGCGGACCTGGCAGCGCGCGCCGGGGACTTCGCCGTAAAAGCCCTTGTAGTCCTCTGACCACTTCATGCTGGCCAGGGGCGCGGCGCTGCCGCCGATGCGCTGCACCAGAGGCCGCGCGGCGGCAAGGGCTGCCGGCAGTGCGGCGCCGGAGGTGCTGATGCCGCCCTCGCACTCTGAAGGATCCGTGCAGAAGGGCGCGAGGGCGATCCAGTAGTCGTCGGCCTGCCAGAGGTTCTTGTCGACAGGGCCACTGGGATAGACGGCCTTTGTGCTGTCCAGGCGGGCGTCGAAGACGAAGTTGATCCGCTCGCTCTGCCACAGGCCGCCGGGCAGAAGCTGGTCGTCAAGCATGGTGCCGGCGATGTAGAGATAGCGCTCGTCATAGCCGAAGTTCAGGCTCAGGCCGGCGTCGCCGCAGCCGGGGCTGAAGCTGCCGCTGAGGATATGCGCGTCCGCGGGCAGCAGGCCGAGGCTGGGGTAGGGCGGCCACTCGGAGGGCTGGCGGCCGTCCCAGGGCCTGAGCACGCCGTCGAGCTGCGGGCTCATGAAGCGGGCGGCGGGCAGCTCGGGCATGGAGAGCTCGCGGCCGCTCAGCCAGGCGCCGATGCTCTGCACGGGCGAGATGCTGTGCTGGCTGGCGCTGGCGCCGGCCGGGCTGCCGGGGGCCGGGGCGTAGCTGAGCTTGACGCTGCCGGGGGCCAGCAGCAGGGCTTCCCAGTTGTCGCGCTGCAGCGGCAGGTACAGCTCCCGGCCGGGCTCCAGGCGCAGGCTGCTTTCGAAGGCCGCGGCGGGTGGAAGCTGGCCGGCGCTGGCCAGCAGCTTCTGCACTGTGTTGTAGTCGCTGGCGAGTTTCAGATCGCAGGTGTAAGTGCCCGGCGGACCATCGATGCGCAGCATTAGCCCGGGCTCGAAGCGCGCCTCCGGGCCGAAGCTGTTGCTGCGGTTCGGGCGCAGCTCAGCTTGCAGTTCCCAGGCCGGGCGCAGGTCGGCCTCCTGCAGCACAACTCCGCCGGCTGCCTTGTAGTCCGCCATGAGCTGCAGCATCTCGGGCGACTCCCAGAAGGCGGCGGTCTTGAAGGTCCGCCGGTCGGAGAGCTTCACGTCGCGGTCAAGGTAGAAGAAAGGCACGAGGTAGTCCACATCGCCCTCTTCCCACAGCAGCGCATGCCGCAGGTCGTCAACTGTGATCGGCAGGCCGATGTCCCAGGCCGTGATGTTCTCAGGGGCGACGGTCGCCAGTCTGTAGTCCGAAGCGATGACATCCTTGTAGTGGTTGTCGCGGGTCAGGACGAGGAGCTCTGTGGAGCGGGGGCAATCAAACTGCCTGCCGCTTGAGATGTCAGAAGCGCCATCGGGGCGCCCATCGGGATCAGGCCTGTGCTTCAGATACCTTGAGATGGCGAAGTAGTTCACTCCACTTTCCCATGGTCTTATGCGATTGATGCGGCCATAGATTGTCACCGGGCTTCGATGCGCTACTTCACTAGTGTATGGGCCAAACAAGGGCAGTTCTCCTTTGAACTCGGGCAAGCGGTACGATCCATAGCTATCTCCAAGCCAGGAGGCGTTGTAGGACTCAATATCTTTGGAAAGCTGTGGTTCCGCGGGTGCTGTCAGCTGCAGGCGGCTCACACGGGTAGGTTGGCCATAGACTTCGCACCACGAAGCATCAGGATCTGCCATCTCCATGATTGAGAGAAGCTCTTCCTCTGAGTAGCGTCCGTAGCCTGCTCTTCCAAGTGCACAAAGCCAGCCTGCTGGTGCGTGACCAGTAACAAAGTTGCTTTCAGGCGTTGTCCCAGTCATGCCAGCCCAGTCGTAACTGGTCCAGAGCAGGGCATAGACAGAGTCAGGATCCGCTCCAGTTTGATAGTCGAAGGCAAAGGGAGCCAATCGGATGTTGGAGAAGAAGCCCTGGAAGAGCTGGTTTGTTGTCGGGCTTCTTGCGGGCCCGAGGAATTCAGCAAGGATCGAGGTCATCGTCCCGGCAAGTAAGTGGGCAGCCTCCTCTTCGTACGCCTGACCCATCTCCCCCGCCATCTCAGCCAGGGCCTTCGCCGCCTCGCGGTGCAGCATCGTGTTGTCACGGTTGAAGAAGTCCGTGGGGATATAGCCGTTGGGGTAGCCCAGGGGCTTGCCGGAGCCGGGCTCTGCGCCGTCTTCTGTGGTGTCGTTGTCGAAGGTGGAGTACAGCGCGCCGTGGGCATAGGTCTCGTCGCCGTGGAATTTGACGCCGTAAGTCGGGTCGAAGGCCATGCCGAAGAGGTTGCGCTTCAGGTAGGGCCAGGCCTCGGCGACAAAGCCGTCGTCGGGCAGTCCCGCATCCCGCCGCGCCTTCCAGTACCAGTAGTGCTGCAGCACGATCAGGCTCGGCACCTCGGCGTGTTCAACGGCGACAGCGTCCCATGTGGGTGTAGGGCCCGCAGAAATGCGGGCCATCTCCACGGGCCGCTTTTCAGCGGTCCCTACGGGCTCCTGCACAGCACTCACATCTACGTCCAGCGGGAATGACATGCGGCAGGCGCCGAGCTTCCAGCTCGCCTTGCGGTGATAAGTCAGCATCCGCCGCACCTCATCGAAGCGGCCGTTCTCGAGGTAGCACAGCAGCGGGCCGGTCGTGTCCCGGACCCAGTAGCCGTGGTAGCTGACCATCGGCGCCACGCCACCGCTGGCCGCGTCGCGCTGGGTCTCGATGATCACCGGCACCTGCAGCATCAGGTCGTCCAGCTTCTGGTTGCCGGTGTCGAAGCGCCGGGTCTGCGCGGACCAGGATTGCCAGTGGGAATAAGCCACTTGTGGTGCAGTCTCATCATCAACAGGCGGGTCAGTTCGGCTGGCCTCGCCATCCCGCCAGAAGTCCAGGGCAACTCTCGAGTGGAGGCAGGGTCGACCATTGAACTCCTCAGGGACACAGCTAATAAAGTAGCTTCCATCAGTTTGACTAGCCTGCCATCCGCCGCAAAGGCAATCGTGAATCACCAGTCGCTTCCCTGGTATCCACCAGTCGCCATTCGGTTGCAGGTCTGGCTTGTAAGCCGGGGTGAAGCGAATGCAGAGCGAGTCCAGCTCTGCGGGCGGTCCAAAGACGTACGTGTCACGGATTAGGTACGGGTAGTCAGGCAGTGCATAGCTCATGCTATACAAAGCCCAATCACCTCCACGCTGGATGGTCCGCACCATTGCTGCGCCGCGTAAAACCTGGATGGATTGCTGGTTCCAGTTTGCAATGATGGGGCTGGCATGTTCTGCGTCGGGAAGGGTCATATAGTCAACTTGCAACATCGGCATGTGCCAAAGGCTAAGGGTCACATCCGGCCACTCGCCCTCGGCCCACCACTCTGTCTCGCCGCCGGGCGTATGGGTCTGGTAGCCCGGGCCGGTGATGCCGCGCAGGGTGTTGAAGTCTTCGCTGACGCCAAGGTGCGCGAAGCAAATACCGTTGCCGACGGGGTAGCAGCCATGGCGACCCTGGTAGGGATAGGCTGCATCGACGAGGCCCCAGGAGGAGTACTGATCCTCGCGGAAACCGAAGGGGTCCAGCGCGGCGGGGTCGGTGGCGGAGCTCGCCGGGCTGGAGTCAGCGGCGGCGATGGACGGCAATGCGAGCAGCGAGAAGATCGTGACTAGCGACAAGAGGTGACGCATGGCTGTGAATTATGGCACTGCGACGCAGGAGATGACCGGCGCGCAGCGGTATGTCTGCCTCTCAATCGTAGGGGCGCACGGATGTGCGCCCATCCCAGGCCTCCCGCATATTAGGAGCGCACGGCTGCGCCCAAGCACGTTCTTGCGCATGGCACTGCATGGCGCTAGACTCAGCGCATGGCTGACTTTCATCATCGTCGTTCGGTCAGGCTTAGCTATTGGGACTACAGCCGCCCGGGCTATTACTTCCTTACGATCTGCTGCCATCAGCGCCAGTGTTTGTTTGGTCGCATTGTTGATGGCGAGATGCAGCTCAGCGAGTATGGGCGCGTGGCTAAGGAAGAATTGCTGAAGTCAGTGGAAATCCGCCGGGAGCTATCCTTCGACTCGTTAGTGATCATGCCCAACCACATACACATCGTGGTGGTCATTAATCGAAGGGATGACGGCACTTTGGGCTACAGGAGAGAGGCGCTGACCCGCGAGAGACACTCTGTCAGCAGCTTCATCGCATCGCTTAAGTCAGTCGTGACGGCAAGGATCAACACCATGCGCAGTACACCCGGCGTTCCAGTGTGGCAGAGGGGCTTTCACGACCACATTGTGCGCAGTGAGGCTTCACTGCTGGCGATACGCCAGTACATACTGGACAACCCACGCCAGTGGGAACTCGACCGGCTGCACCCTGATGCTCCACCGGACGTGAGGGAAGAGATTGACCGCATCATTGAGCTGGACGCTCTGACTCCGCTGCTTTAGCGCATTTACCAGGAGGCCGAAAGCAGATGCGCGCAGCCGTGCGCCCCTACAGGCACCTGGGCGCACATCCGTGCGCCCCTACGGGACACTGGGCGCAGCCGTGCGCCCCTACGGGACACTGGGCGTAGCCGTGCGCCCCTACCGGTCCTGTACTCCCTTTGCCTTAAGGGCTAGAGCTCGCACTCCCACTTTTCGATTTGCGCTGACCTGTGCACCAGGCGGCCGTTGAGGTAGATGCGCCAGCCGGGTGTTTCCGCGCCCTTGCGGTCGCGGTTCAGGCAGAGGTCGAGGCGCTGGCCGTGGACGTGGCAGTTCAGCAGCAGCAGGTGCTTCAGGCCGAAGGGATAGGGGTCGATGAGCAGGCGCGGGCGGGCAGAGTATCCGGGCAGGCTCTGGCTCCCTGCTGAGCCCGACGCGCCGCCCGTGGAACACTCTGCTGCATATGATATTCGTACTCCGCAGATATACTTTAACATCGGGTCTACCACGCTGGAGTGCATATAATCATCCACGCCGCGGTACTCGCAGGCTGTGCCATCCGCTGGCGAGTAGTGCTCCAAGCAGTTGGGCCGCGTCAGGTCCTTGTGGTGCAGCGGCGCTTTGGCCGCCGCGCTGCGCTCAAAGGCCGGGTCGGTGGCCTCCTGGCGTTTCTCGAAGTGCATCAGCTCGATCCAGCGCCGCAGGTAGGCTGCCAGCCGCGGGCGCCAGGTCTGCGGCTCCAGCGCCGCCAGCTTCGCCATCACCTCGACGATGTGGCCGTTGACCATCGGCCAGACCCGGCCGTTCCAGGGGCAGTTGGCGCGCTCAGCGCGCCAGCGCGGGTCGGCGCTGAAGAAGGGGTCGTCCGCGGGGACGGTCGGCGTCGGCCAGGCGGCGTCAAAGCTGCCGCCGGGCAGCAGATGCCGGCCGACCTGCAGCGCGACATCCTCCGGCGGGATATCGGTAAGCAGGGGGTAGAAACCGACGGCGGCCTTGTACTGCGAGCGCCGGCCGCTGGCGGCGTGAAAGTCGAAGAAGAAGCTCTCGCCAGGGTTCCACAGCTGACTGTTCACGGCCGCGGCGATCTGCGCGCAGAGCTTCGCCAGCCGGCCAGCACGCCGCCGGTCGCCGCGCTGCAGCGCGAGGTCCTGCAGCAGCTGCGCCAGGCGATAGACATAGACCGTCACGTCCACGCCCTTGAGGCGCAGGGCGTGCTCCCAGCCGTACATGTCGGCCTGGCTGTCGCCGTGGAAGTAACGGCTGGTGAACTCCTGGCCGGTCTCGTACTGGTCGCGGATGTCGTAAAGGCCGAGGCCTTCGCCGTCGCGCTGCTTGAGGTAAAAGTCCAGCAGGCGGCTCAGAGGCGCTTCGATGGCGGCGGCCCAGTGCGGGTCAGGATGATGCAGCAAAAGCTCGGCGACCGCCGCGCCGACATCAGTGTGATAAAAGCCCTCGGCGTTGACGTGGTCAAGGTAGATATGCGCCGGGAAGTGCCCGGCTTTGGTCTGCTGCGCGATATGGTTCTCGAGGCAGCCGCGGGCCAGGGCCGGGTCGGCCAGCCACTTACACTCTGCTATATGGCACATTAGGCTATATGTGATGACGGCGCGGAAGTAGGAGAGGCCCTCGGTGACGCCGGGGGCGACGTAGTTCCCGCCGGGCGGGACGGCGTTGAGGCGCAGGCCGTACCAGCGGTACCAGTAGTAGCGGGTCAGCATGGCGTCGGAGCATTCGAAGTGCGGGACCAGCGAGAGGAACTCGCGCCAGGCGGATGTTGGATGTAGGGGCGGGTCTTGACCCGCCTTTTGTGCAGGGGCAGACAGCGTCCGCCCGGACACAGACGGGGGGAGGGCAGCCCCAGGGCCCGCAGAAATGCGGGCCGTCGCCACGGGCCGCTTTTCAGCGGCCCCTACAAGAACAGTTGTGCTGATCCGTACCGGATTCCTCAGCGGAAATCCCACCCGCCAGTGCATCCCGGCATAGGTCACGGATCCGAGGACGTTCTCGGTCTGCGCTGCTGCTGACTGCTCCTCAGCATCGCGAGCGGCCCACTCCAGGCGCAGGCCGCCGCGGCGCGCATGCTTCAGGCCGTCCCAGAGCGGCGTATGGCTCAGCCTGGGCGTCAGGTTCGCGCCGTGGCTCGGCGTGATCTGCAGCGAGACCGGCTTCGGCGTCGCGCTCATCCGCACCCGCAGGGGATAGGCCGCCGCGCCGCGAGAATGCGCCCGCCCGGCGACGCGCTGGCTGTACTCGATCCAGTCCGGGCCGGCGGCGAAGTCGCTGTGGCTGTCGATCCTTTGCGCCGCATCCGTCGCCTTCCCTGTATTCGGTGGTGCAGCACTGCGCTGGCGCGCGGTCCAGGCCACGACATGCAACGTTGTCTCCGGCAGGCCAGCGAGAGTGTCAAAAGATAGCTCGCAGTGCAGAGTGGAATCCGGCCCGAGGCGGCGGACCTCGTTGACGAAGATCCGTACCCCACGCTGTTGCTTATACCCGAGTCCTTCATGTAGCACGAGATAGTATCTGGCCTCGATGCGGTCGGGGTACCAGTCCCAGTGGTGCAGGTAGGGCTTGACCTCGGTCAGCAGGCCCTGCTGCTCGACGGCGAAGCCGAAGGCCAGCAGGCGCGGAACAGCCAGATCGCCATAGTGGCAGGCATCCCAGAAGCCGGGCGTGTCGAGCTCGGTCGGAAAGGGCGGCGCATAAAGCAACATCCCGCCATTGCCGAGATACCACTTGTCCGGGCGACGGAGGAGGGCGAGGGGATCGAGGAGGTGGGAGGGCTTCACTGGCATTTCAGCTCAAACTCCCAGACAGTTGTCTTGAACTGGTCAGATGCTTCCCACTGATCTTGCTGAGTTCTAACAAGGTCTTCACCGTTAAGTCTTGCTCCTCTGATAGTGCCGAGTAAATCGAAATCCACCGCAAGGTTGCCTCTTTCATCAGCACCATTGTCAATAAACAATTGCCCTGGTTCACTCTCGATGCGAATGCTGATCGACGGGCCATCACGTTGAATACTCATCGCAGAGACAGGGCCAGGCAGGTTGTTGATCTTTAGATAGGACATGTCGGGCGGTAATGCTGGTCGTATCCATGCAAAACCAAGCCCTGCCAAATACTCGATGATCAGATTGAGGATCATTGCCTGCCACGAGTAGTCAGGACATCCCATGCCGGTCCCCAGCTCAGGGTCATACAGCTCGAAGCTGCTAGGTACGTCATCGCGCAGGATCAGGTCACGTGTCTTTCGCCAAAGGAGGTGCGCTGCTGATCCCTCACCGTTCTCAAACAGACCGGCCATGGCAAAGTAGTTCACTTGGAGCCATACAGGTCCATTCCAGCCCCAACCATGCGGCTTGTAATCTTGATCACAGGCAGCAAGAGTTGGTATTGGATACGGTCGGCCAAACATGAGTGGATCATGGAGTGCCTCCACGCATCTTTGTACGCACTCTTGCTTGGAGCCCATTAGCAGGGCATAAAACCCAGCCGCCGAAATCTGCTTGCGTTCGCCACCACTGGACCAAGTTGCTTCCGACGGTGCGGGCATATTCAAATCGTGGTACCAGCGATTAGCTGAGTTCCAGTAGCTCTCGAGTGCTCGCCTGCTTCTATCGAGCCGGCTATCCAGTACTCCTTCTGTTTTCTCGTCTACCGCCTCACGTGATACTGAATGCCGCACCAGCCACAGCGAGTACCGATGCCACGCGCAATGTGTCTGAACGTCGAATGGCAGGTGGGGCACGGGATAGTGCCGTGTCGCATCGTCCCAGCCGCTCTCGTCACCGTGCCAGAGGATGAAGCGGCCCTGCTCATCCGTTCTGCGTAGCCAAAGCCAGTCGTCAAACCTCTTGAGGTACTGATAGCACTCCTGAAGGAACTCACTTCCAAAGAGCTCGTCGTTCCAGACCTCCATCAGGCACTCGACCGCCGACGTAATCAGCGGCGTCTGCGTCTTCTCGTTATGGCTCATAGACAGCCGGAACTTGCCGACGTGATCCATGTAGCTGAAGCTGGCCTCGAATGGGTGCGCGTCTTCCTTGTAGCCGCGCAGCTTTGGCGGCACATAGCTGGCGTAGCCGCCGCCAGTCGGGCTGCGGTAGCCCGGTACGTCTTCGTGGAAGCACATGCGGTACTGGCTGCCGCTGCAGACCGGGATGAAGCCATTGGGGAACTGCATCTGCAGCACCGCGCGGATGCTGTCCTTGGCGATGGACGGGTCCTTCAGCCAGCGCTCGCCAAGCACATGGAAGTAGGCGTCCCAGATCCAGGGGCCCCAGTACATGTACTTGCTCGGCGCGGTGAAGGGCGCCGTGATGTGCGCGCCGGGCGCCGTGCGGTTGGCGCGCAGGACATACCAGACGTAGTACCAGTAGCGCTCAAGCGGCTTGTCGCTGCACTCGAGCTGCGGTACCTCGGAGTCCAGATACCTGCGCCAGCCTTGCTCTTCGCGGGCCAGCTCACGGTCGACAGCCTTGCTTGTCAGGCGATAGGGCCGGGCATGCTTCGCCTCCCATTCCAGCCGCTTCGCATCCCGCAGGTCGTCGCCGGGATCGTCGGTGTGGAAATCGGTCTGGATGACCAGGTCCTTGCTCTCACCGGCTTCCAGCGTCAGCCGCGTGCTCATGTAGTACAGCGGCGCGCGGTGGGAGTAGTTCAGCGGCTCTGGATGGAGCGCGGGAGATTGTCCCGTATCCTGTGCAGGGGCGGACGGTGTCCGCCCGGCATTGTTTGCTGAGCTGCCGGGCGCACTCTGTGCGCCCCTACCGCGAGCAGGCGGGTCAGGACCCGCCCCTACAGGAGCGGTCGCAGTGGCGCTGCGGGATGATGAAGATACGGGACTCTGTCCCGCGCTCCATCTGCCCCCCACCTGGCCCAGGCGCAGGCGCAGGCTGCTTTCCGCGCCGTGGTCATGCCAGAGGGTGTGCAGCTCGGACTCGCTCTGGCAGAAGCCGCCGGCAGTCAATGGCTGGCTGAGCCAGACGCGCTGGATTGAATTCACCGCGGCGATCATCTTTCCGCTGCCGTCATCGGCCGGCTTCAGCAGGCCGTCATGCGGATGCGGCTGGCGCAGGGTGACCAGGCCGAGCCCGGGCTCGATGCTGCACTGCACCAACGGTTCGTCAAAGCCCGGCGGACGGCCCTGGGCCAGCTCCTCGGCGGTCGAGCGCCGCATGTAGTCGAAGAAGGGCGATTGCTGGACCTGGCCGTGGAAGCAGAGGATGAGCTGGAGCGCGGGACTATGTCCCGTATCCTGTGTAGGGGCGGACAGCGTCCGCCCGGCACCCTGTGCAGACTTGCCGGGCGCACTCTGTGCGCCCCTACCTGTCGGGCGGGGACTCTGCCCCGCCCCTGCAAAGCCGGGCGAGTCAAGACGCGCCCCTACGGAAGATACGGGACGCTGTCCCGCGCTCCATTCAAAGCGGAGCCGGCAGACGAGGCCGGTTTTTGTGCCATAGCGGTCTTCGTGGATGTCCACGCTGCGGCCATCCGGCAGCAGGGCGCGATAGCGCGCCTGGCAGTGGTTGGGGTGCCAGTTCGTGCTGAGCGTGCTGAGTGCCAGGGGCGTGTGCGGGTCTTCAGCGCAAAAGACGCTCAGCAGGGCCACCGCCGGGCGGTAGCAGGAATACAGGCTGCCGATGCGGTTCCAGAAGTTGGCGTGCCGCAGGCCCGGCCCGGGACCGTAGCCCAGCGTCACGCCGCCGGAGGCGCTGAGCGTGGTCTTGCGCTCATCGGCGATCAGCTCGTAGGGATGCGGGCGGGGCACACCGCAATACTAATGGAGAATGGCTAAAGGCTAATGGTTAATGGCAAGAAAAAACGCGGAAGTGAAATTGAGGGCTGTAGCTGGGAAGGTTCGAAGCGATTAATCCTGATTGCATTCTTTTTGCCCATGGTGCTCAGCAGTTGGCTTCCTGGCAATCATTCCAATCGCCAATCTCCAATCTCCATCAGCCATCAGCCATCAGCCATTAGCCATTAGCCATTCCAGACGGTGGGCTGGCCGGGGCGTCGCGGTCCATCTCGATCAGGAACTCGCTGCGGAACTTCTTCCAGAGGGCCTCGATCTCATGGCGGGCCGCCTCGCGGCGCTCATCTGTGACCTCGGCGCCGTGGCCCAGCTCGCGCACGACCCTGAAGATGTCCTTGAAGCTGTCATAGGGATAGATGCCGGCCTCGCCGTCCCGCTCGCTGTAGTTCTTGAAGAGCGCGCGGACGGATTCAATGGCCACACTGAGCTTGCTGAGCGTTGCCGCGTAATCGCTGTGGGCGGGCTCGTGCAGGTGCGTGTAGTCCTTTGCCGCCTGCTGGGCCTGGATAAGCTGGGCCCAGAGCGTCCGCAGCTCGCGGTTGAAGGAGGCGCGTTCCTGATAGCAGTAGCTCAGGTAGGCTACGGGGATGGCAATGCCCAGCGGAATGAGGTCCTTGAAGGTCAGGTAGAAAGTGTCTGGCGCCCAGAGGCGCAAGCCGATGCCCAGCACCAGCAGGGCGGCGAAGATCCACATCACGGACTTGACGATTTTCAGCAGTGTGCGGCGGGTCATGGGCTCTCCAGGGAGCACCCATTCTAAGGCTTCGAAGCCGCGGACACTGCCTTTTCCGTCGCAGCGGCCCCGGAGCGCTGCCGGTCGGCGGCCTCGTCCTCAAGGCGCTGCTCCTCGGTATAGCCATAGTGGCGGCTGGCGCAGTCCGGGCAGAGCGAGTGGCTCAGGCGCAGGCGGGAGTACTGCTGAAGGTACTGCTCGAAGGCAATCCACTCGTCGTCGATGGAAATGCTCTTGCAAAAGGAGCACATGTGCAGCAGACCTTCCAGGTAGCGCAGGCGGGCCAGGATCAGGCGGGTGGCCACCAGCAGGATGAACATGGTGGTCAGCAGCCAGAAGCTCTCAGCCGCGGCTTCGAGGAAGTTCGAATCCGTGGGCTCGCCGTAGATCAGCGCACGCACCGGGTCGTAATACTCCGAGACCCAGGAGGCGGCGACGAGAGAGCTGAAGCACAGGACGATCAGCAGGTAGATCTGGCGGCCGCTGTGCGGCAGGGCCGAAAAGGGGGTCAGCGGGCCGCAGATATGCGCGGGCCGTGGCGGCCTGCGCCGGCGAATTCCACTTCGGGCTGTGCTGGGCATCATGCAGCTTTGCGCATAGCGCTAATATATTCATCGTCCCCTGGGGCGCAGACTTGTGGGACATGGCGAGCCTATGGCCAGAAAGCATGGCTATCTGAAGAAATTTCCGGCTGTGACCGGGTGGCGCGAATGGGTGACCCTGCCACGGCTGGGAATCGATGCCCTGCGGGCGAAGCTGGACACGGGGGCTGATACCTCGGCGCTGCATACGGCCGAGGCGAAGCCTTTTGTCCTGCAGGGCCAGCAGTATGTCCGCTTTGCGGTGCATCCGCGGCCTGAGGAGCCGGACTATACCGTGCTCTTCGAGGCCCCGCTGGTGGGCCAGCGCTGGGTGAAGAACTCCAGCGGCCAGGGCCACCTGCGGCCGGTGATCCGGACGCCGATGTGCCTTGGGGGGCTGTGCTGGCCGATTGAGCTGACTTTGACACGACGGGATACGATGAATTACGCAATGCTGCTGGGACGCCAGGCCCTGGCAGGGAATATTCTGGTGGACTCCAGCCGCAGTTATGTGGCGGGTTACCCGCTGCATCTGCCGGCGGACTGGAAGCCGCACCGCCGGCGCAGGCCGGTGGCGGCAGGGCTGCTTCGGGGAAAGGATGCCGGGCGCGTCGGCGCACGGCCTTAACAAAGCAGGGATATAAGAAGGGCGGAGGCTAAAGCTTGGAGGGTCGTCCACTGAAGATCGGCATTCTGTCGCGCAAGGCGTCGCTTTACAGCACGCGGCGCCTGAAGGAAGCGGCGGAGAAGCGCGGACACGAGGTTTCGATCCGCGACTACCTGCGCTGCTACATGAACATCACCGCGCATCATCCTGAGGTGATGTACGGCGGCATCCAGCTGCAGTTTGACGCCATCATCCCGCGTATCGCCGCCAGCTATACCTTTTATGGCACGGCGGTGGTGAGGCAGTTTGAGATGATGGGCACCTATTCCTGCAACGAGAGCCAGGCCATCAGCCGCAGCCGCGACAAGCTGCGCACCCTGCAGCTGCTGAGCCGCGACGGCATCGGCCTGCCGGTGACCGGCTTCGCGCACAACGTGCATGACATCGACAGCATCATCGACCTGGCGGGCAAGCCGCCGATCATCGTCAAGCTGCTGGAAGGCACTCAGGGCGTGGGCGTGGTGCTGGCCGAGACGCGCAAGGCGGCGGAATCGGTGATCATGGCCTTCCGCCAGCTTGACGCCAACATCCTGGTGCAGGAGTTCATCAAGGAAGCCCAGGGCGCCGACATCCGCGCGATTGTCGTCGGCGGGCGCGTGGTGGCGGCGATGCACCGCCAGGGGCCGCCGGGCGAGTTCCGCAGCAACCTGCACCGCGGCGGCACCGCCAGCAAGGTGAAGCTGACGCCGGAAGAGCGCAGCATTGCCGTGCGCGCGGCGCGGGCGGTGGGCCTCTCGGTGGCCGGCGTGGACATGCTGAGGAGCAACCACGGCCCGGTGGTGATGGAGGTCAACTCCAGCCCGGGGCTTGAGGGCATCGAGACGGCGACTGGCATAGACGTGGCCGGCAAGATCATTGAGCTGATCGAGAAGAACTACCACACCGGCGGCAACCGCGACAGGATCGGGAAGTAGGCGCAGAGCCGCAGACTTCGCTGTGCTATATTGCCCGCAGGCGCGGAGCGCAGAAGCTGCCGGGGGGCAAAACAGCCAAGTGGAGGTGACTTTCGATGCTCTGTTTCAGGCTGCTGCTGACAGCCATCCTGGCCCTGCTGAGCACGCCGGCGCTGCTGCTCGCCGCCGAGACCCCCGAGACACAGGCCGCGCCTGAGTTTGCCTACTTCGTTCAGATGGGCGGGCTGCGCGAGGGCCGCACGACCACCTGGATCTCAACCAGGCTGGACCCCGGAAATGCCGAGTCGGTCTTCCAGAGCGGCTATAACCGCATCGGGGTGGAGGCGAATGCCGGCTTTTTTGAATGGAAGTACGGGCTGTGCGGTTGTGTGAAGCTACTGGCCGCGCCACAAAGCAAGGAGATCGTCCGGGGGCCTGCCCTGCAGGCGGCCCTTGCACATGGCAGGCGCTATGAAATCGGGGATGTGGAGATTGAGGTTTACGCGCCAGGGGTGGACGAGTTCCAGTTCAAGATCTGGCGCCTGGACATCAGCGGGCTGACTGACACCGAGCTGATGCAGCTTTGCGCGCAGCAGGAAGACCGCGACGGTGACGGCTTCAATGACCCGCCGGGCAAGCAGATCGGCTCGCTGCGCTGGGAGATCGACTGCCCGGAGCTGGGCTATCTGCGCGACATTGAAATCACGGCGGACGTTTTGCGCGAGATGCAGTTTGGCCTGCGGGGCCACAGCGGAGGCGAGTGATGTCCGGGGGCATTCTGCGCCTCAGTATGGCCCTACTGCTTGCAGGAGTTCTTGCGCTGGGCAGGCTGCCTGTGCCTGCCGGCCAGGCACGGGCCGAGGAGGCCGCAGCCGCGCCTGAGTTTGCCTACCTTGTGGACCTGCGGCTTTTCAAGACCGGGGAGTTCTTTCTGGGCGGTCCACTGCTGATCCATCCCGGGCAGCCCTGGAGCAGCTTAGGCAACTTCGACCGCCAGATCACTGATGGCTTCTTCACCATGCGCTATGACCTCTTCGCTGCGATGCGCGTTGCTGGCAGCGGAGCTGAATATCCCGAATGGGCCGGGCCGGCCGACCGTACGGCCATCGACAGCGCGCAGCGCTTCCAGCTTGGCGAGCTGGATATCCGGGTCTTCGCCCCGGCAGCCGAACGCTGCCGGATCAGCGCCTGGCGCGTGGCCCTTGCCGGCCGCAGCCTCGAGGAGATCGCGGCGCTGAGCAGCGATCCGGCGATTGGCGAAGACGGCGACGGCGACGGACGGCCCGACGGGCCGGGACAGTACCTTGGCACCCTGGACTGGGATATCTCCACGCCGGAGCTGGGCTATATCCGCGACCGCGAGGTGACGGCGGAAGAGCTGCGCGAGATGCAGTTCGGCGTGGGCCAGTAGTCGACAAGAGTTTCCATAGTCCTGAGCCCAATGCGGCTCATTCGCACGAGTTAGGAGGATCAATATGCACCATGCTTTCAAGTATGCACTCGCTTCGCTTGGCCTTGCGGCTCTTGTTCAGGGGCCGGCTATGGCTGAACAGACATCTGCTCATGCACCGCAGTCCGCTACCGGGATGTCTGCCCCCGCGCAGGCTCCAGACCTCAGCAACAGACGGCAGTATGCCGTCGAGCTAAAGCTTTTTGGCGAAAGCGACAAACTGCTGACCGAAACCTCAATCGCTGTACTGGACGGCCTGCCGGGCATGATCGAATCAAGCAGCAACCGGATGGAGCAGAGCAGCGATGGGAACATGCGGCCGTTCCAGAACCTCAAGATGATGGTGGTGATCGAAACCGGTTCAAGCTGCTGCTGGCCCAGTCTGGAGAACACTCGCGAAATAGTCGACGAGGCCCTGTGGCAGTCCGAGATCGTCGAGGTCGGGCCGGCAACCTTATGGATCTACCACCCGGACGCCGAGCGCTATGAGGTAAGCATCAGCGAGATGGTGGTCGACGACAGCATGCAGACCAAGGAGATCATCCCTTGTGGCAGCGCCTGCGGCTGGCTGTCATGCATGGAGCCGATCGAGCCGCAGTTGGTGCCTGAAGACGCGGGAGTTGGCGGCGGAAGCGTTAACTGGCAAAAGGGCAACTAGTAAGCCGCGGACTGCACAGGGCAGTCAGGGCAGGCTAGCCGCCTGCGGCGCGCTCGCCACGGGGCCGCCGCGGCGCATCCCGGGTGAAGAGCATGCTGACGCCGTCCTCGGTGGCCTGCAGCGTGATGCCGTCGCGCGAGCTGTCGCTGAGCAGCAGGTTCTGCCACATCACCTCCTGCTTGTTCTTGTCGCCGTCCACATCGTTGATGTCGCGGGTGAGCTGCTCCGAGACGCGCGATTTGTACCAGCCGCGGTCGTACTCGTGGCGGATCGAGGCGCTGAGCAGCTTGAAGATCCGCAGCGAGCGCGGCAGGTCCGGCGCGGGGTTGTCGATGCTGAGGCTGACCTGGTCGAGTGTCGCGCCGGTGTAGCTGGACAGGGTCAGGCCGGCCGTGTAGTCCTGGCCGCCGATGCGCAGCTGCAGGCTGCCCTTGAGGATGTCCTCGTCGTTGAAAGTGCCGGGCTGCATGTCGCTGCTGTCGACGGCGGAAAAAGGCATGCCCAGCAGGTACTGGTTGAAGCCGGCGACGTCCTGTGGACCGCCGGCGGTCCTGAAGGCGGGTGCGCCGCCAGCGCCGCAGGAAAGCAGGAACACAAGAAGAAGACAGGACAGCTTTTGCATGCCCTGATTGTAGAAGAAGTGTGCAAACGTGCAAGCACCTTTCAGATTGAGTGCGGGCCTGAGTCCCGCGATCTTCAACCCCGGCGCTGTACAGCTGCGGGAGGCAGCCGCGCTCCATCCTGAGCCGCCCCTACAATAGGCGCATGTCCATCCCCGAGACAATGAAGGCTGTGCGCATCCATGCGCATGGCGGGCCGGAAGTGCTGCGCTATGAGGACGCCCCGGTGCCGCAGCCGGGCCACGGCCAGGTGCTGGTAAAGGTGCGCGCCTGCGCGCTGAACCACCTGGACATCTGGAACCGCATCGGCGCGCGCGGCTGGTCGCTGCCGATGCCGCACATCCTGGGCAGCGACATCGCCGGCGAGGTTGCTGCGCTTGGCCCCGGCGTGAGCCACATCGCTGAGGGGATGGAGTGCTTCCTGCACCCGGGCCTGCCGGGCGGGCCGAGCCTGGAGCGACTGCGCGGCGACGACAACATCGCCGCCGACTACCGCATCCTGGGCCAGCTTGTCGACGGCGGCAACGCCGAGTATGTGCTGGCCCCGGCGGACAACGTGCTGCCGCGCCCAGCCGGCCTGAGCTGGGAGGAGTGCGCGGCTTTCCCGCTGACCTTCCTGACCGCCTGGCACATGCTGGGCAGCCGCCGGGCGGGCCTGCGGGCCGGTGAGAGCGTGCTGGTCATCGGCGCCGGCAGCGGCGTGGGGGCGGCGGCGATCCAGATCGCGCGGGCCAGGGGCGCGGCGCAGATCATCACCACCGCCGGCGGGCCGAAGAAGGTCAAGCTGGCCCAGGGCCTGGGCGCGGACGCGGTGATCGACCACCACGAGCGCGCCGGCGAGCTGCACAAGGCGGTCTATGAGCTGACCGGGGGCCGCGGCGTGGACGTGGTGGTGGAGCATGTCGGCGCGGCGGTCTTCATGCAGTGCGTCAAGGCACTGCGCCGCGGCGGGCGCCTGGTCAGCTGCGGCACCACGACGGGCGGGCAGTTTGAGCTGGACGCGCAGATGATGTATGCCAAGCACCTGACCCTGATGGGCTCCTTCATGGGCAGCATGAGCGAGACCCTGGAGTATCTGCCCCTGCTGGAGAAGGGTCTGCTGAGGCCGGTGGTGGACAAGGTCTTTCCGTTGAGCGAGACGGCCGCGGCCCATGAGCGCATGGAGGCCGGCGAGCACTTCGGCAAGATTGTGCTTGTGCCGTGACGCGTTTAAGCGCTGTGTTTGACGTCGAATGTCGGATGTCTGAACCGGCAGGATCCAACGAATTGGTGTTTCTGACCAATCACTGCTAATCATATCTCGTCGGTGGAACGGACTTCTCCGACCTTCGACTTTCGACTTTCGACATCGCGCTGCCACGGGGTCGGCGCTACTGAGGTTCCGCTGCCACGGGGGGGCGGCGTGTTTTTGTAGGGGCGGGTCTTGACCCGCCTTCCCCTGCAGCATCGCGGGTGCCGACCCGCCATCAATTGCGCAGGACACCACCAATGCGCTTGTAAAGCTCATTCTCGCCGCTTCGCTTTGCATTCTCCCGATCAAGGTGCCAGGCCCGCGGGTTGTTCTGAATGTACTCGCGACAGAGGTACAGCTCTTCCTCGCTGCGGACCACGTGTTCATAGAAGCCGCGCTGCCACACTTCAAACAGGGCGTCGCCAATGAGTTTCCGCCATTCCCTGGTAACGCCTGACTTGAAAAGACCGACGACGGTTGTGACCGGAACAACCTTCCTGGCGGCGCGCTCGGCAGCGCTGAGACTGGGGTCGTAGTAGTTGGTCAACAGCAGGTGTATGTGGTTTGGCATGATGACCATGTCGCCCAGATCGAAGCCAAGCTGGTGCTTGGGGATGCCCTCGATATGCGAGGCGAGCATTTCGCCGAGCTGGGTTGGGACCAGACGACCATCCTCAATCGCGCCAAAGAGTTGCCGCCGCTGGGATGAACAGACGGTGATGAAGTAAGCACCGTAGGAGGAGTAGTCAAAGTTCTTTAGGCGTACGTTCTTTCGCAGCATTGTGGAAAGATAGCAGGGTGCCCAAGGCGGGTCAAGACCGGCGAATGAGATGGGAAGGCGGGTCAAGACCCGCCCCTACGAGGCGCGAGGCGGGTCAAAACCCGCCCCTACGAGGCGCGAGGCGGGTCAAGACCCGCCCCTACGAGGCGCGAGGCGGGTCAAGACCCGCCCCTACTGGCTCTCCAGCCACTTATAGATCTTGTAGTACTTGTAAACCAGCAGCACATAGGTTTCGTTCTGCTCGTTGGGCAGCACGCTTGTGAACAGCACCGGGTCGGCGTTCGGGTAGAGGCCCTTCCACTTCTGGTAGTTGGCCGGGCCGCCGTTATAGCAGTGCAGGATCGCCCGTACGCCGCTGTCGCTGTCCGGGTCGACGCCCAGCTGCTGCGCCAGGCTCTGGATGTACTCCGCCCCGAGGCGGATGTTCACCTGCGGCTCAAGGCGCCGGGCGAAGTAATCCGCCGGCAGGCCGCGGGCGTCAATCAGGAAGCGCACCGTGCCCGGCATCACCTGCATCAGGCCCTCGGCCCCGACCCAGCTTTCATTGTCCTGGCGGAAGGCGCTCTCTTTCTTCATGATCGCGTAGATCAGCGCCGGGTCTACCCCGGTCGCGGATGCCGCCGCCTGGACTTCTTCGCCGAAGGGCTGGGGGTAGGCCTGGGACAGGACGTAGTCCAGCACCGCGCGTTCCTGGATCATCCAGCTTTCCAGCACCTCAGTGGCCGCGTCCTGCAGGTTGGCGGTGGATGCCGTGTCGGCCATGAAGCGCAGGCGGAGATAAGGCAGCAGGCCGCCACTCATCGCCGGGTCAGTTCCGCCGGTGGCCTCCAGCGCTTCATCAGCCAGGCCCAGGCCGGCCAGGTATTCGCAGCCCTGCTGCGCCATGGAGCCGCTGCCGCTGCTGAGGCTGAGCCACTGCGAGCCGGCCTGCGGCTGCAGGCCCTCCTTGCGGGCCAGTTCGTAGTAGTTCCAGTTCTGCATGCGCGCAGCGCGGCCGCGGGAATCAGAGGCCCCGGAGAGATACTCGTTCCAGAAGTTGCAGACATCGCCAAGGCGCAGGGCGGTGTCTTCATCCAGCTCCCCGGTCTTGCCGGTTTCGATCTTCTCCAGCACGCTGCCGGCCAGTTGCCTGGCCTCGCTGCCGCGCCCGAGATGGATCAGCAGCGGGATGTACTCCTCGACCGCCTTGGCATAGCCGGGCCTGAAGCTGTGCTGCTGCACGACCTGCTGCAGATAGCCGATTGCCGCGTCGATGTTCAGCGGCTCCTGGACTTCCTTTAGCACGTGGTAGCACTGGTACAGGGCCTCGGCCTGATGCTCGCCGGCAAGCTTGCCGCAGCTCTTGTAGTAGGCCAGGGCTTCGTTCCACTGCTCCTTTCCCTGCATCAGCTCGGCGTATTCCCAGTAGACCGCGCCAAGCTCGCTGTCATCAATACCGCCGAGGTTGACCTGGGTCATCAGGTTCTTCAGCCGTGCGCTGTCGCCCAGGCGGCGGTAGCACTGCGCCAGCCCAAGCGCGACCTGGGCGTCGTTGTCTTTGGCCAGGCCGGCCTTGTGCAGCTCGCGCAGCGCGCCGGCGAAGCGGGCCAGGAGTTCCTTATCCTGTGTACACTGCGCCAGCGCCGGGCCGAAGCCGGCGTGCAGCTCCCAGTTAAGGCGTTTGCCGGAGTCCAGCGCGCCATCGACCTGGCCCTTCAATGCGGCGGCCAGTGCGTCCAGCGCCAGTGTGCCGGACTCCTCGGCGCCCGGGTCGGCAGGGTCGATGGTCAGCGCAGCGGCGGCATGCCTGAAGCTCTCCTGCTGGTCAGACTTCCCCTTGAAGTAGTCGGCGAAGGCGTTGAGCGAACGCAGCAGCGCCCAGTCCACCGCCTTCAGCCCCGCGTCCCTCTTCTGCTGTGCCAGCAACAGGTCAAGCTGCTGCAGCGCGGGACGTTCATCGCTTTTGGCGGCATCGCTGCTGAGCAGCCAGGCGATGTAGTTGTATCTCGCCTTGGCCTGCAGGCCGGCGTCAGCGCCGTCCTTGCCTTCAATCAGCGCCGTGAGCAGGCCCTCGACCTGCGCCTTCTCTTCATCCGTTCCCGCCAAGCGATAAGCCCGGGCGAGGTAGTAGTCGCGGAAGGGCCGCAGCGCCGGGGCGAGCTTCCTGGGGTCAATCGCCGCAAACTCGTTGCGCGCGCTGGCCCAGTCGCCGGACAGCGCGTGGCGGTAGCCCAGCAGATAGCGCAGCACCTGCTGGCAGGGGGTATCCGCCGTGGCCTCCCAGACCGGGTCAGAGCGCAGGTCATAGACCTTCTGCTCCAGGCTTTCCGCCCGGCTTTTCAGCACCGCGCTGCGCAGCTGTGCCAGCAGGGCGTTGTCGTCGCTGCCTTTGGCACCGTAGAGATCCGCCAGGTAAAAGGCGCGGCCAAGGTTGCCTTCCTTCACCAGGGCGTCCAGGTAGCGCCCCAGCAGGTCGCTGTCATCCGGCCGGCTGAGCGCCTGGCGGCCCATGTCGCGGCTGGCCTCAAAGACCATGCCATAACGCAGCTTCTGCTGCGCGCTGAGCAGCTTGCGCCAGTTCAGGGCCAGCAGCAGCACGGCGGCCAGGCCCAGCAGCAGCAGGATGGCGATGACGCGGCGTGCGGCGGCGTACATCCTGTTGCGGCCCGCCCGCGCGGCCTTCATGCGTTCACGGTAGTCGCTGTTCAAGACTGGGATTATCCGCAAAGCCGCGCCGGCTGGCTAGTTGACAGATTCGCGGGAGCGGGCGGGCGGGCGGTAGGGCGGGCCTACTGGACGACGCCAAAGCGCTTGTTGCCTTCCTTGAAGCGGCGCACGGAGTCGCTGTACATCATGAAGGGCGCAAGGGGCGGGATGATGATGCTCAGGAAGATCTGCAGGCCGGAGCGGTAAAGCAGGCCGTCCTCGTTCTTCCAGTAGAGGCGCCAGCCGATGCCGACCAGCAGCATGGAGAGCAGCGCGCAGACGGGCCACCAGGAGACCATGCGCCAGGGGCCCAGGGGGAGCTGGTTGCTGACCGGCCAGGCCGGGATGAAGACCGTGTTGAAGAGGGGGTTGCTGAGGATGGAGGTGCCGGTAGCGGCATCGAAAAGCAGGCGCAGCAGCAGCATGCCCCAGCCGAGCCAGAGCACGGCGGCCAGAACCCACATGCCGGTGATCAGAAGCCTCACAGGCCAATTCTACCCCAGCTTCGCGCAGCGGGGGGGGCGGGCGGGAAAGCTGCGCGCCTGAAACTATGCCGCGCGCAGCGCACTCCTATGCAGGCGGCAACTGCCGCTAAGATTGCTGCGCGTGCGCATCTTTAACTACAACTGGCGCCTGGCCTGGGCGGTGATCCCCGCCTTTTTGTGGGCCTGGCTGGGCCTGACCGTAGTGACGGGTGCCATGCTGCGCCCGGATGGCCCCGGCGGGCCGCCGCCGCTGGGCCTGAAGCTGGAGCGCGGGCTGCATGGCCTGCACATCCCGGGCATCCTGCGCGGGGTGCGCGAGGAAGAAGACGCGCTGATACTGGTAATGGAGCTTCCGCATGGCGCCCGCGAGATCCTGGAAGGCCGCGCGGCGGAAGGCGTTAGGGGCGAGAACAGCGGCGGCAAGGAGCCCGGGCTGCTGCCGGGCCTGGACAAGCTGCTGGGCGGCAGCGGGGAGCTGCCTCCGGGCCAGGCCGCGGTGGTCGGAACAGACGAGCAGGGCATGCCGATTGTGATCCCGGAGCTGCCCAAGCTGCCGGAGGGCGTGCGGATCGAGATCGTGGAGCCCGGCGAGCTTTCGCAGGGCCGGCCCTTCCTGGAGCTTGTGGAGGGCTCGCGGGTGATTGACCTGCCGCGGGGCGACAAGCTGATCCTGGGCCAGCGCTGGGCAGTCAGGGTGGGCAGCGAGGGCGCGCGCCTGCTGAAGCGTCCGGCGGGCAACAGCGAGAAGCTGCGCCGCTGGATCCGCCGCATGCGCGACGGCGAGGGCGAGGGGCGGCCTGGCGATGGCCCGCGGGAGCGTCGGCCGGGTATGGATGAGCGCCAGCACCGGGAAGAGCGACGAGAGGACCGCCGCCATGAGCGCCGAGAAGATAGACGCGGCGGGGACAGACGCGGCGGTGACAGACGCGAAGGCGGAGGGCCTCAGGGGCCGCCGGCTGAGCATCAGGATCCCGGAGGCCGACCGCCGCAGGATAGGCCGCCGGCTGAGCGGCCGCCCCAGGGTGATCCTCCGCAGGGCGATCCACCGCAGGGGCCTCCGCCGGGCAATGGCGAGCCTGGCCGGCCGCCCCAGAGGCCTCCGCAGAAGCCGCCCCAGAAGCCGCCGCAGAATCCGCCAGGCAGGCCGCCCGGCAATCCGCCCCAGGGCCAGCCAGGTGGCGGCGGACGCTGAGGCCGGTCTGATGTGATCGGGCTCGCAGGCTGCTTAGGCCCGGGCGGGGCAGGGTATAAGGCATGGTTGCCAAGGGAGTGGCGTGCTACCATCGCTTACCAACCCGGAGGGAACTCCTTTGATCCTGCGCGCCAAGTACGCCCTGCTCGAAGCGGGCGAAGTGCGCCGCGATGTCCGCCTTGAGGTGGATGGAGCGCGAATTGTCAGCATCACCAGCGGCTTCAAGCCCAGCGCTCCGCGCGCGGATATTGACCTGGGCAACGCGGTGCTGATGCCGGGCCTGGTCAACGCCCACGCGCATCTGGAGCTGGAGTTCACCGCCGGGCAGATTGACCAGCATGATGACTTCCTGGGCTGGCTGCAGCAGATCCGCGACATGAAGGCCGGGCGCGGCAACCGCGGCACGGAGTATCCGGCGCAGAGCATCAGCGAGCTGCTGGCCTGCGGCTGCACGGCGGTGGTCGACCACTACACCACGGCGATGGACTTCGAGGCGCTGCGCATGGCCGGCCTGCGCTATCTGCCCCTGCGTGAGTATTTCCAGTTCAACAACCACAGCCCGGATAAGGAGCAGCTGCGCGCGCTGAGCGCCGGCGGCTTCGCCCCGCATGCGCCCTATACGGCCAGCATCGAGGTCTGCCGCAGCTGCCGCGAGCTGGCGGATGAAAGCGACACGCCCCTGAGCACGCATCTGGCGGAGATCCCCGCCGAGATCGCCTTTGTGCGCGATGGCCGCGACCCGCAGGTGGAGGAGCTGCTGCGCCGGGCCGGGGCCTGGGATGAGTCCTGGCGCGGCACGGGCATGTCGCCGATCGCCTGGTTCGCCCAGGAGGGGATCCTGAACCGCCGCAGTTTTGCCGTGCATGCCAACTATCCGCAGCCCGGCGACCATGAGATCCTGCAGGCCAGCGGGGCGACGGTGGTCTTCTGCCCCAGCACGCATGCCTACTTCGGCCACCCAGAGCACCCCATCGCAAGCTATCTGGCGGCCGGCATACCGGTGGCGCTGGGCACGGACAGCCTGGCCTCCAACAGCTCGCTGTCGCCGCTGCACGAGGCGCAGCAGGTGCGTCGCAGCTATCCGCAGGTGAGGGCGGAGCAGGTCTTCGCGGCGGTGACGCAGGCCGGGCTGAACGCGCTGGGCGCCGAGCGCGAGCTGGGCAGCCTGGAGCCGGGGCGTCTGGCGGACCTGGCGGCTTATCAGCTTGACGGCGACCCGGGCCCGGACTTCGCCGCACTTTTTGACGCGGTGCTGGCGAAGGGCCAGGCGGCGCTGACCATGGTGGGCGGCAAGCTGCGACATGCGGCCCTGGGCAGCGGCCTGACCCTGAGCGGCGCGGCCTGAGATAAGGACGCGGGCCGGGCGATAATAGACCCGTGAGTTTCCGCATCGACCAGCAGAACCATTTCGAGCAGCTGGGCCTGGAGAAGCTGATCCAGCTTTCCACGGCCTTCTACACCCGGGTTTATGCCGACCCAGACCCGCAGTGGCGCGCGATGTTCCCCGACGACATGGACAGCGCGATCCAGAACCAGTACGAGTTCTTCTGCCAGCGCCTCGGCGGGCCGCAGCTTTACAGCCAGCGCAAGGGCCACCCGGCGCTGCGGGCGCGGCATGCGAAGTTCGCCATCACCCCGGCGCGGGCGGAGCAGTGGCTGGGGCATATGCGCCTGGCGCTGCAGGATGTGGGTATCGAGGGCGAGCAGGCCAGCGCCCTGCTGGAGTTCTTTGAGCACACCGCGCACTTCCTGGTGAATGTGCAGGAAGCTAAAGAGTAGGACCTCGCCAGCAGCTGGAGCCCAGGCTGACGATAGTCGGCGATCGAAGGTCGAAGATCGAAGGTCGAATGCGCCGGCAGTAAGTGCTGGCTGAGTGCTGATCTGTCCAGACATGCAGCCTGCAGCTGCCAGTGCCGCTGGAGTATGTGCACGGCTGGCACTGCTGCGCCGAAGCGATGCTCGCATGCTGCATAATTGGCCCATGAGCAGGCCAGCGCCCCGCGTCAACATCCGCTTCATCTACCAGTCCTGCAATGACATCGCCGCGATGCGCCGTTTCTATACGGACGCGCTGGGGATGCAGGAAGCGCACTACAAGGAAGGCCCCGAGGGCTGGCTGGTCTACCAGTGCGAGGGCTTCCAGTTCATGCTCTTTCCTTCCAGTTACCCGATGCTGCTGCAGGACGGCTTCGCCCAGCAGCCGGGCTGGGAGGGGGGCATTCTGGAGAGCATCTCCTGGAGCGTGGCCATTCCCGAGGCGGACTATGCCGAGACCATCGCGCGCGTCCGCGAGTCGGGGGCCGAGGCAGTCTTCGAGACGCCGCAGTGGCAGCAGGACAGCTATTGGAGCTACCCGGTGCGCGACCCGATGGGCAACACGGTGGAGGTTTACTGCAACGTGGCGGTCAGGCCGACGAGCACAACCTGGGGCGGCTAGAGTCGGAACGCCGGCTTTAGCCGGCATTTCTCAACGCTAATGGCTAAGTAGGCTGATTCTGAAATGACGAGTCTGGCTCGGCTGCTTCAGTAGCAGGAATGTCAGCCTCTGTTCCGGCAAGTTCACGGATCAGATAGCTGGTAAGCACTTCAAGGCGGATGGCGTTAGGTAGCAAGCTTGCAAAACCGAGCAGCAAAAATCCGAAGCAGATGGAAAGTACGAGATTTTCCGACTGTTTACCAATAAAGGCCAAACCTATGAAGCCTGCAATGCTGAGTATCCACATTGAGGAAGTAAAGCACATCGGAATCAGGACTGATCTTATGTCCTTTCCGCTAATCAAGAGGGGCCACAAGAACACGATGCTACGAAAGCGACGCTCGCGCGAGTTGTTTTGATACACCATCCAGCGCAGGTAGATTGGGACCTTGCTGACTACCTCATCGGCTGGGTCAGAGTTCTTGACCAACAGCTCTTTGACGTTCAATTCTCTTAGTCGGACAATCAGTTCCTCTCTGCCCTTATGACCGATATTGTTGTGCTTCATCCATGTAATGGCGAAGACAGTAATCACGAGTAACAACATCGCAAACCAAACATCGAATTCCAGGTGGGAACGCTGAGTTTGAATCATATGCCCATATACGTAGATCATTAACAGTGGCGTGAAAGCCGACAGCCCAGGCCGCGGTTCCCGTACTAGGTTCTCGAGGTTACTTTGGATAATTACCCGATCTTCGTGTGTCACACCGAGAGTGTAACATCCTGACGGGTGACTGACGGACGGTCTGCGCTGTGTGGGGCGAAGACCGGCAACAGGGCAAGCACGGGTCCTCGCCCCAACTTGCAAAGATGCAGGCTGAAGCCAACGTATTCCGGCAAAGATGCCGGCTAAAGCCGGCGCTCCCAGGACTAGCCCATCACCTTCTCAGCCACTTCGTCGCTCATGGTCCAGTTGCTGTAGACCTTCTGCACGTCGTCCAGGTCCTCCAGGGCGTCGATCAGGCGGATGACCTTTTTGGCCACGTCCTCTTCGGTGATCTCCACCATTTCCTTTGCCACCATGGCCAGGTCGGAGTCCTCGACCTTGTAGCTGGGGCTTTCGTTGAACCAGGTCCGCACGGCGACCATGTCCGCCGGGTCGGCGAAGACCTCGGCGTTCTCGCCGTCACTCTTGAAGTCCTCGGCGCCGGCCTCCATGCAGGCCTCCATCAGCGCATCCTCGCTCATCACGCTGTCCGGGGCGCTATCAGCCTTGCCGATGGTCAGCAGGGCCTTGCGCTCGAACATCCAGGTCACCGCGCCGTTGGCCTCCAGGCTGGCGCTGTTGCGGGTGAAGATCGCTCGGATGTCGGCGACGGTGCGGTTCTTGTTATCGGTCAGGGTGGTGATGATCAGCGCCACGCCGCTGGGGCCGCGGCCTTCATAGGTCAGGCGCTCATAGTTCTCGCCGCTCTGGGCCCCGGAGCCGCGGGCGATGGCGCGCTCCATGGTCTCCTTGGGCATGCCCGCCTGACGGCTCTTGTCGCAGAGCGCCGAGAGCGCCGCATTGGTCTTCACATCGCCGCCGCCTTCGCGCGCGGCGACCACGATTTCGCGGATGATCTTATTGAAGACGGCCTGGCGCTTGCTGTCCTGGGCCGCCTTACGGTGCTTGATGGAAGACCACTTGTTATGACCGGACACGGAACACTCCTAAAGCTGCATGGAAAGTCGCCCCCGTCGGGGCGGCTGACAAATATAGCGGATGGCAGCCGGAGCGGCTAGAAGAAGACCTGCTCGGGGTCCTGCGGGCTCAGCACGTCCAGCACGATGTTGGTGGCGGCTTCCTTGCTGAGGGGCTCATACTTCGGCAGGCTGAACTCCTTGTCGCTGATGATCTTCACCTGCATGCCGACCTTGATGCGGCTGTAGAGCTCCTTGGCGTACTTGCGGCTCAGGCGCACGCAGCCGTGGCTGGCCACGCCGCCCAGCAGGCGCTCGTAGGAGCTGCCCTCCAGGCCATGCATGCCATAGCTGCCGTCGGCCGTCAGGCCCATCCAGTGCAGCATCCAGGCGTCGTACTTCTGGCTGTAGGCCTTGGGGGCGCGGTTCTGGATTTCGTAGGTGCCCAGCGGCGTGTCATAGCCCTTGCGGCCGGAGCTGACCTTGCTTTCGTTCAGCACCTGGCCGGCGGCGTTGCACTCGTAAATGCGCTGGGTCGCCACGTTGACGATCAGGTGGTCCAGGGTGTCGTTGCTGTCGTTGGCGATGACCGCGACCAGTTCATCGAGGTCGGTCTCGCCTTCGGCGACCAGCTCGGAGATCAGCTTCTGCGCCCGGGTGTAGTAGGGCGCGGAGCCCTCGGCCTGCGCGGATTCCTCCGCGGGAGCGGCCTTTGCCACTGCGCTAAGCGCCACCAGAAGGGCGCAGAGCATCACAAACACGTTTGAAATTCGCAGCTTACTCATATATCCCGGCCATTATACCCAGCGTTTCACGGCCCAATGCTGGATATCGGTAAGACTGCCTGCTTCTGGACCTCGTTCAGCCGGGAAGGGCTACTCCTCCATTGAAGCGGCCATCTGGGCGAAGATCTCACGGGTCATCGGGTCGTCCTTCATCTGGTTGAAGGAAAAGCTGTTGCCATACTGCGGGTCAGTCGCCATATAGACGGACACGTAAGAGGTCTCGTGGACCAGACGGACCTCAGCCCCCGCCTCGCGCAGCCTCTCGGCCTCCGCGGCAGCGTCAGCGATCTGGTAGGCAAGCATGGGACTGGGCAGCGGGTCGCCGTCCTTCCAGCCCGGAGGGCCGAATTCGTGGACGTCTATCAGGGTCAGGGTCACATTGTTGCCCAGGAGCAGGAATGCGCCGCCGCCTTCTTCGTTCCAGACCAGCGGCAGGCCCAGCATCGCGGAGTAGTAATCAGCCGCCTCAGCCTTGTCCGGCACGAAGTAGATCACATCGGAGGCCACCGGCCCGGCCGGGTGGAGGAAGTCCTGGAAGGCCTGCTCCATGTCAGGCGGCCAGGCCTCATCCGCAGCGGCCGCGGGCAGGCTGAGGGCGCAAAGGAGCGTGACGCTGAGAAGCAGTGTGAGCAGGCGCATGACTTCCCCCGAGGTATTAGTTGAGACAGACTGGCTGTCCTGGCGGCAGTATAACAGTCTGCAGCTAGCCCGCGGGCGGGTAGCTGCGGTCGACCCAGGCCTGGGCCTGGGCCCGCAGGGCGGCTGGATCGAGGCTGAGCAGCCGGCGCCCGCGCATCAGCACCCGGCCGTTCACGATGCTGTCGCGCACGTCCCCGGCCTGGGCGCTGTAGGCCAGATGGCTGTAGACGGCGCCCTCGTGGTGGTAGCGCGGCGCAAGGTGCGCGGCGGAGGCATCCAGCACAATCAGGTCCGCCAGCTTGCCGGGGGCGAGCTGGCCGATATCGCTGCGCTTGAGGGCCCGGGCAGCGCGGCTGGTGGCCAGTTCGACGGCTGTACGGGCCGGCATGGCGGTGGCGCTGAGCCCGGCGGGGTCGCGGTGTGCGCCCTTGGGCAGCAGGGCGGCGGTATGCAGCTCTTCAAACATGCTCAGGTTGTTGTTGCTGGCCGCGCCATCGGTGCCGAGGCCCACCGGCACGCCGGCGGCCAGGAGCTGCGGCACGGGGGCTATGCCGGAGGCCAGCTTGAGGTTGCTGCAGGGGCAGTGGGCGATGGAACAGCCGCCGTGGGCCAGCAGGCTGATATCCCGCTCGCTGAGCCAGACCCCGTGCGCGCCGATCAGCTCAGCGCCGAGGATGCCGATGCGCTTGAGGGCGGCGGTGGGCGTTTCATCGCCCTCGCGCCACTGCACCATGCCGGGCTCGGCGTGGGTCTCATGCAGGTGGATGTGGAAGGGCGCGCCGTGCTGCTGGGCTGCGGTGTAGAGGCTCTGCAGCAGTTCGACGCCGCAGGTGTAGGGCGCGTGGGCGCAGAACGTGGGCGTGATCAGGGGGTGGCCCTGCCACTTGCGCAGCAGCTCCTGGCTGAGCTTCAGCCCGTCCTGCCAGGTGGGGGCCGAGGGGGTGGGGAAGCCGATGACGCCCTCGCCGACCAGGCCGCGCAGGCCTGCGATTTCCAGCGCGCTGGCCACGGAATCGGCGAAGAGGTACATATCGTTGACGCAGGTGGTGCCGCCCAGGATGCACTCGGCGGCGGCCAGCAGCGTGGCCTCATGGCAGAACTGCGGGCTGAGGTGGGCGCCTTCGGCTGGGAAGATGTGCCCGGTGAGCCATTCATGCAGCGGCAGGTCGTCGGCCAGGCCGCGGAAGTAGACCATCGGCAGGTGGGTGTGGCAGTTGATCAGGCCCGGCATGACGATGCAGCCGCTGCAGTCGATCAGCTCCCAGCCCTGGGCCGGCGGGGCCTCGGCGGCTGGGCCAAGCGCGCTGATGCGCTCGCCCTCGATGGCGACAAAGCCGCCGGGGTACTGGCTGCCGGCGCTGTCCATGCTGAGGACATGGCCGCCGGCGAGGAGGATTCTGGATGCCTGCATAACAGGATTGTAAGGCGGCGCGCAGGCAGGCCGGCAGGGAGCTGCAGCGGCTAATATGAAGCCATGAATGCACAGGACATTCTGGCCGAGCTGCAGGAGCAGGGGCTGGAGAAAACACGGCTGATGTACGGCCGGCACGGCGCGCAGAAGCTTGTCTTCGGCGCCAGCTACAGCGCGATGAACACGCTGGCGAAAGTGGCGAAGAAGCAGGGCGAAGCGGCGCATGGCATCGCGCAGGAGCTCTGGGACAGCGGCTATATGGAAACGCGGGTGGTGGCCTGCCAGAGCGCCGACCCGGCCCGCAGCGACAAGGAGCTGCTGGGCGCCTGGGCCGCCGGCCTGAGCAGCCACATGGACGCCGACAACCTGGCGGCGCTGGCGGCGCTGAGCAGCGACGGGGCGAAGATGGCCGCGCTGTGGGTCAAGGAAAAGGACGAGCATGTCCTGCGCGCCGGCCTGACGAGCTACAGCCTGCTGCTGAAGAACGAGAAGAAGGTCACCAAGGCTGCGCTGGCAAAGCTGCTGGCGCGCATCGAGAAGGAGATCCACGGGCATAGCGACTTTGTGAAGGAAGCCATGAACTATCTGCTGATCGCCATCGGGACCTACAGCAGCGAGCTGCGCGAGGAGGCCATCGCGGCGGCCAAGCGCATCGGCATGGTCAACATCGACCACGGCGAGACCAACTGCAAGACGCCGGATGCCGAGACCTACATCCGCCGGAGCGTGGCGCATCTTGAACGCCAGGACTGAGCAGCAGGCGGCTGGCGGGGGGGCCGGATGGCGCCGGCGGAAGACCATCCGCACAGCTCCTGGGGTACTATCTGATTGTGCAGGTGATCCGCGCGCGCAAAATGGGCTTTTGCTTCGGCGTCCGACGTGCCTTTGACAAGGTCATGGAGATGGCGGCGCAGGACGACGCGCGCGAGCTGGTGCTCTCCGGCGACCTGGTGCACAACACCAAGGTGATCAGCCGGGTGGGCCAGGCCGGCGCGCGGGTGATGGACCAGGCGGCGGATGTGCGCGGGGCGCGGGTGGTGATCCGCACCCACGGCACCACGCGCCAGAACTTCGAGACCCTCGCGGCCCAGAACAGTGAGGTGCATGATGCCACCTGCGTGATCGTCACCGATGCGCGGATGAAGGCCCTGGAGCTGCTGGAACGCCACCCGGTGGTGATCGTGGTGGGCAAGAAGCAGCACCCTGAGATCGTCGGCCTGGTCTCATGGCTCGAGGGGCGGTATCACGTCGTGGAGCATGAAGAGGACCTGGCCGGCCTGCCGGACTATCCCAGCGTGGGCGTGATCAGCCAGACTACCTTCTGGCCCGACCGCTTCAGCGCCTACTGCGATGGCCTGCGGGCGCGCTATCCGCTGGTGGAAGTGATCGACACGATCTGCCCGCACACCTCCAAGAACCAGGAAGCCAGCACCTACACGGCACGGATCGTGGACGTGATGCTGGTGGTGGGCGACCCGCACAGCAGCAACAGCAAGACCCTCTTCAGCGAGGTCAGGGCGGTCAACCCGCGCAGCTATTTCATCGCCACGGCGGAGGACATCGACCCGGCCTGGCTGAGCGGACTCGACCCGCTGGCCAAGCTGGGCGGCGGCGCAGGCTTTGAGCCTGCCCTGCTGGCGAAGGGCAACGCGCCGGAGGGTTTTGACGCGACGCGGCTGGCGGTGGGCATTACCGCCGGCGCCAGCACCCCGGACTGGGTGATCGACGAGATCGAGGCGAGGTTGCGGAGCCTGTAGGGGCGCACGGATGTGCGCCCCAGCCGGGAAAGGCGGGTCAAGACCCGCCCCTACAAGATAAGACTGGCGCACATCCGTGCGCCCCTACAGGAACGGGTGGGGACAAGCCCGCCACAACCGGGCCGACACAAGGTCGGCCCCTACAAAGAGCGGAAGCCTTCGCGCCAGCTTGAGTACTTCGGCTGCCAGCCCAGCTCGGTCTTGATTTTCGTGTTCAGCGCGCCGGGGCCGGTGGTGAGCAGGTCGGTCGTAGCCCGGCCGAGGGTCAGGCGCACCATTGCCACCGGCATGCTGCGCGGGCGCGGGGCACCCAGAGCATCGGCCAGAACCGGCAGCCAGTCGGCCTGCCGCGCCGGTTCGTCATCCACTGCGTTGTAGGCCTCGCCGGCCCGGCCACGGTCCAGCGCCGCGATGGTCGCCCCGGCGGCGTCCTCCACATGGATGAAGGAAGTCACGCCCTCGCCCTTGCCGAAGATGGGGTACATGCCGCGTTTCAGCAGTCTGCCAATCTGGCCGCTGCGGTCAAACCAGGTCCCGGGGCCATAGAAGCTGCCATAGCGCAGGGCGATCCCCTCCAGCTCACTGCAGCTGGTGACCGCGCCTTCTACTTCAGTCATCACCTCGGCGGAGCTGCCGATCGGTTCCGGCGCGTTTGTATACATCGGGGCGCTCTCGTCCTTGGGGCCGGGGGGCAGGGGGCTGTACCAGAAGGCCGCGCTCTGGGTGACAAAGCGCCGGACGGCGAAATTCCGGGCCGCCTCCAGCAGGTTCAGGGTGCCCTCGCGGCGCACCTTGTTGTTGGCGCTGTAGGCCTTATTCAGGTTGGCGGGGTTCATCTCGGCCGGCAGGTCGGTGAGCTCGCAGATGATCGCCTCGGGGCGGACGATCTCGACGAGGTGGCGGACCTGCTGCGCGTCAAGCGCATCACAGCGCCGGGCCCCGCCGCCCAGGCGGCTGATGATGGCCATGCCCTCGTCGCTGCGGCACATGCCGGTCACGCTGTGCCCGGCGTCGAGCAGCAGCGGTATGACCTGGCGGCCTATGGCCCCGCTGGCCCCGGCGAGCAGGATACGCATCTGTACCTCCATCTGGCCTCCACAGAACACAGTGTGGATCGCCAAAATGCAGCCCGCGTTCCCCCGCCGCTGCAACGGGCGGATCTGCGCCGGGGAGGACACCGTCCAGCCGCGGCACAGTATGAGGGACGACGGGGCAGCGGGGCAGGTTACGGCGAAAGACGCAGTAGTGCGCCATATGAGGTGGTACCGGGCGCACTCTGTGCGCCCCTACAAAGAAGAACGCACTCTGCGCGCCCCTGCGGGTCAAACCGTGCGCACTTTGCGCGCCCCTGCGGGTCATACCGGGCGCACTCTGTGCTCCCCTAGTAAGAAGAAAGCGCTCTGCGCCCGTGCAAAAGAAAGGGCCGGGGGAAGCCCCGGCCCTGTTAGGGTCAGTTTTGCCGAGTGCAGCTCGGCGCATCAGGCGGGCCGGACAGTCCGGCCCTCCACCTAGCCAGCCTTCGGGCCGGCCGCGGCGACTTCGGCGCTGACGTGCGCGGCGAAGCGGCCGAACTTCTCGGCGAACATGCCAGCCAGCTTGCGGGCCTTCTCGTCGTAAGCCGCCTTGTCAGCCCAGGTGTCGCGCGGGTTAAGCACTTCGGTGGGCACGTTGGGGCAGTGCGTGGGCACCTGCAGGCCGAAGACCGGATCGGTCCAGTACTCGGCGTTGTCCAGGTGGCCGTCGAGGGCCGCATGCAGCATGGCGCGGCTGTAGCCGATCTTGATGCGGCTGCCGGTGCCGTAGGCGCCGCCGGTCCAACCGGTGTTGAGCAGCCAGACGCGGCAGCCGTGCTTCTCGATGCGCTCCATCAGCATGTTGCCGTAGACGCTCGGGCGCAGGGGCATGAAGGGCGCGCCGAAGCAGGTGCTGAAGGTGGCGCTGGGCTCGGTGACGCCCACTTCCGTGCCGGCGACCTTGGCGGTGTAGCCCATCAGGAAGTGGTACATCGCCTGCTCCTTGCTCAGGCGGGCCAGCGGAGGCAGCACGCCGAAGGCATCGCAGGTGAGGAAGACGATGTCGCTGGGCACCGGGCCCTTGAGGTCGGGGTCGGCATTGGAGACCGTGCGGATGTCATAGCCGCAGCGGGTGTTCTCGGTCTTGCTCTTGTCGGCGAAGTCGATCTCGCGGGTCACGGGGTCGAAGCCGACGTTCTCGATCACGGTTCCGAACTGGTGGCAGGCCTTCCAGATCTCGGGCTCGCCGTCCTCGGAGAGGTTGATGGTCTTGGCATAGCAGCCGCCTTCATAGTTGAAGACGCCGCCGTCCCACCAGCCATGCTCGTCATCGCCGATCAGGGCGCGGTGCGGGTCCGCGGAGAGGCTGGTCTTGCCCGTGCCGGAGAGGCCGAAGAAGACCGCGGAGCGGCCGTTGGGGCCGATGTTGGCCGAGCAGTGCATGCTCATCACGCCGCGACGGGCCGGGTTGATGAAGTTCAGCACGCTGAAGATGCCCTTCTTGATCTCGCCGGCGTACTCGGTGCCGCAGCAAATCACCATCTGCTCGTCGAAGTTCAGCAGGGTGAAGATGTCGCTCTTGGAGCCGTCGGTTGCGGGGTCGGCCTTAAGGCCGGGCATGAAGACCACGGTCCAGTCGGCCTTGTGCTCCTGGGGGTCAACCGCCTGGTCGAGGCTGATGAACTGGTTGCGGGCGAACAGGGCCTGGAAGGGGCGCTCGGAGATCACACGCACCCCGATGCGGAACTGCTTCTCGGAGCCGGCGAAAACGTCGCTGACGAAGACATCCTTGCCTTCAAGGTACTCCGCCATGCGCTTCTTCATGTGCTCCCAGCGGTCGACGCCGATCGCCAGATTGAAGTCGTTCCAGTCGATCTCGTCGTGGATGCTCGGAGTGTCGACCCAGAAGCGGTCCTTGGGCGAGCGGCCGGTGGTCTTGCCCGTATCGCACATCAGGGCGCCGTGGCTGGAAAGGTAGCCTTCACCGCGGCGGAGGGTGTGCTCATACAGTGCCGGTGCGCTGAGGTTGTAGTAAACGTTCTTCAGGCCCCGCAGGCCGTGCACGGAAAGGTCCGGCGCGGCGGGCTGGGCGGTTTGCATGGCGGAATCCATATATGTGGTCTCCTCTTACGAAGTGGTCGCGCAAGGCCCCTGGACGCAGCGCGCGCTGGGGCGGCGACGGGAAATTATATCGCTCGCGACAGGGGCTGTCTGCAATGTCGCAGGCAGTGAAGCCGGAATTTATGCGGCTTCAGCGCGGTCTGCTGTCTTGTGTTGCCAGCAGGTGACAAGCGGTCACTGCGCGCAAAAAGGGCGCCGGCATGCCGGCGCCCGTTGCCGTCACGCGCAAAGCCTAGAGCCAGAAGAGCGGGTCTCCGGGCCAGGGGATGGGCTGGAACTGGAAGGGCGGGTCGACATAGGGCAGGTCCGGGATCGGGATGATCGCGAAGTTCCTGCGCTCGACCTCCAGCTCCAGCACGCTCAGGTTGCCCTCAGAGTCGCGGGCGCTGAAGCGCAGGGTGTCGAAGCCGTTGCCGTCCGTGTGCCACATGAAGGCCATGGTCCCGTCGGTCTCGGTAGCGACATTCTCGCCGTTGACCTCGAAGTCGAAGTCGATGATCCCGGAGGGATCCGCCGCCGCCGCCAGGACCTGAATGTTGCCGAAAACGACATCGCCGTCTTCCACGCCGTTGACCGTGATTGCCGGACCCTCGGTGTCACCCGGGGTCTGGGGGGCTGGGGCCCCTGCGCCGCCGCAGGAAGCTGCCAGAGACATAACGCAGGCCGCAATGCCGATCAGGAAGTAGCGCTGCATCTTCTGTCTCCTTGGTAGATGTGTGGTCGCCCTGAGGCAACCGCATGTCTTACCCGGGGCGGCGGGTTCTGAATCGGGACGGGCTGCGAGCTGACACTTTCCGGCGGGCAGTCTGGTCCTCTGGCGGGTCAGTACCCGACACTGCGCAACAAAAAAGGGCGCCGGGTGAGCGGCGCCCTTTGGCAGAGGTGGGAGTCGAAGTGCCTGTTTTAGAGACCGAAGTCGAAGATGTCGCCCCAGTCAACCACCGGGCCGATCGGGAAGTCCGGCCAGATGATGCCGTTGAAGCGGGTCACCGTCAGCTCCTGGGCCGTGGCATTACCCTCGCTGTCACGCGCCGTGAAGCGCAGGACATCGGTGCCGTTGCCGGCGGTATGCCAGGTGAAGCTCATGGAGCCGTCGTTCTCGGTAGCGACGTTCAGGTCATTGACCTCGAAGTCGAAGTCGACCACGCCGGAGGGGTCAGCAGCCGCAGCCGTGATGACCACATCGCCGCCGACAGTCTGCCCGTCCTCAACACCGGTGATGGTGATTGCGGGTCCGGTCGTATCGGCCGGAACACCGGGGGCCGGAGCGCCTGAGCCACCGCCGCAGGACGCTGCCAGAGACATGACGAAGATCGCGATGCCGATCAGAAGAGTGCGGTTCATTTGAGTTTCCTCCTGGTGATCCTTGGTCACCTTTCGGCAACCGCATTTGTTACCCGATCCAGGAGGAGCTAAAACAGAACAGCGCAAGATCGCCGGAAAATCCTACTGCGGCGGCAGGTGCATTACCAGGGCGGCGCAGCCAGTGGTGATCGTATCGAGCTGGCCCTGCAGTTCCTCACTACCGCTATTGTCGTCGGCGAAGTCGACATAGATGGGGCTAACGCTGCCGGCGAGGTTTTCATACTGGAAAGAGAAGCCGGTATGGCCCGCATTGAGATCGCCAAAGGTCCCGCTGGCGTTGTAACTGCACCCGCCAATGAGCAGCGAGCCATCCGAGGCAGTGCTCATCGCCTTGAAATAGGCCTGCCCGCCAACCGGCCAGTGACGCTGGAAAAGAACTCCGGCGGCAACCGAATCGATTGAGGTCAGTACCGCCATTTCGCTCCCGCTTTGCTTCAGGGAGCCCAGCGCCAGAACGCCGTTTGTAGTGCTGCTGAAAGCGATATCGACGGGCAGGAAGGTATCGCCGGACTGCACCAGACTGCTGTCCCATTCCACCAGGCCATCCAGATTCGATCTGGCCATCAGCTGGGACCCGACACCTATGCCTATGGCCGTGATCCGCTGTGTCAGCGGCTCGCTGCCAGTCACGCCGACCGCCGTGTAGTAGGACTGCAGGTTCGCTGGCCCATACCGCCAGGTGCGGGCAGGATCTCCGCTGGTGTTGAATTCGATCAACAGCGGGCTGGGCTCCCAGACCGGGATGCTGAAGTCCTGATAGCCTGTTGAGCCTACCGCAATAATGCCGGCAAGACCGCCTTGCGGATCCAGGCGGGCACAGCCACTCCAGATCGTCTCATCCTGTCGCAGGCCATCGACACCCCAGGAGCGGGCCCAGGCGAGTTCACCGTCCGTGCTGACGCTCATCATCAGCACATCCGAAGGGTCGTTGAAAGCGTTGCCGGTCAGGGTGCCGGGCAGATAGATCTGGGTCGCGTCGAGAATCACCCTGGCTGGCCGCATGGTGCGGGTACTGCTGGTGAACTCACGGGCCCAGAGTATCTCGCCGTCAGCCGACCACTTCTGCAGCAGGCCCTGCGGCTGGCCGCTGGTAGTCGTGTTTTCACCGCAGACCACCAGATCGCCATTGCTGTCCACGGCGCAGCTGTTGAACTTTCCGTTTCCCGGATCGGAAAATGCGCGAACCCAGAGCAGTTCGCCCAGCGGGTTGTACTTCCAGACAGTCGCCTGACTGCGCAGCATACTGCTTGTTGATTCGCCGCAGGCGTATATGTCGCCGTCCACGCTGGTGGTGAGGCCGCGGACTTCATCGTAGGTGTTGCGCGCCCAGGTGCGCGTCCAGGGGCCGTTGGCGTAGACAGCTCTTTCGGCGATTGACTGGCCGCCCTGGGAGTCGGTGACGCGAACCCGCATGCTGAACTTTCCCAGGGCTTCGCATTGCGCTGGGAATATCGGGTTGAGTCCGTTATCGAAGAAAGTGCCGTCCCCAGGGTCAAACTCGAACTTGACCAGGCTGCCCTCGGCCGCGCTGCTTTGCCCAGCGTCAAGCATGCTGTCCAGCGGTGGCGGGCCCTGGTTTGGCGATGCCTGCAGCACGGCGGTGGGCAGGGGCGATCCGACTCTGACTTCAGCCAGGCGGCTCAGATCAGTACCGGTACGCAGCACAAGCAGCACCAGGCTGCCCGCGAGTCTGATATAGGGGTCCATGCTGGCAAGCTCGACCTTATAGTCCGCAGGGCTTGCATACCAGTCCCAGCGGTCTGTTTCCCAGTTGGCGAGCCCCAGCCAGACGCTGCTGCTTTCCGCAGGGGGCGTGCTCCATTCAGCCCGCACCGTGGCAATCCGGTCATAGGCCGGAATGTTGAATACATAGCCGGCCAGGGCCAGCGCGCCAGATCCGTGCGCGCCTGTGGTCCAGGCCGGCTCGAAGGCCAGGCGCGTGCCCGCCGTGCGGACATTCTGGCTGGGCAGGATAGTCGAGTAGTCCAGGGCGGTCCGGGTCAGGTCGCTTTCTTCGTAGGAACTCTGCCTGGGGCTGGAGGGTGCGAGCTGAAGACTGCCGGGTGGTGGAAGCTGCGGCCAGCGCTTGTCTAATCCTTCAATAGGCGGTGGTCTGCCGGGTAAAGCTGCCGCGTTGCCTGCCTCCCCATGGGTGCAGCCAGCGCTTGCAGCAAGAAGGAAGGTGGCTGCAAAAGTCAGAAGTCTTTAAAGGTGCATACCTGCTCCAGGACCAGCGGTAAGCACTGATTGTAGTGGCACATGCCTGCAGGCGCGCTGTATCATTGAGATTCGTTACTGGAGGAGTAAGCTATGCGTGGCCTCGCCTGCACCCTGTGCGCACTGGCATTCAACGTCTGCGGCTTCAGCGCCGCCTTCGCCTACAGCCCTAATGTGGGCGACCGCGCGGCGGATATCCGCGGCTATGACGCGATCAGCGAGAAGACCGTCAGCCTGGAGGATTATGCCGGGAAGTGGACCTTCATCGACTTCTGGGCCTCCTGGTGCGGACCCTGCATGGGCGAGCTGCCCAACCTGCTGAACGTGACCAGCCCGCTGCGCAAGCAGGGCAAGATGAACCTCTTCTCCGTGAGCCTGGATTACAAGGGCCAGACCGAGCAGGACCTGAACAAGGTGATCAGCGAGCATGACCTTGACTATCCGGTGATCTATGACGGCGGCGGCTGGGACACCGTGCAGAGCAAGGAGTGGGGCATCAACAGCATCCCCGCCACCTTCCTGCTTGACCCTCAGGGGAATATTGTGGCCCGCGGCCTGCGCGGCGAGACCCTGGCCCCGGCCCTGGACTTCTTCCTGAATTATCCCGGCGTGTATGCCCCGATCGGTGTGCGCTCAAGTGCGAAGAAGAACGCCGCCGGCGGCGCGGATGTGCTGCTGGAGCTGAGCAACCCGCGCCAGACCCCGCTGAAGGTGAAGGTGGAGTGGTACTACATGCGCCTGAAGTGGGCGGACGACGACCCGGAGCACAAGAACCGCCCGGTGAACCGCGAATTTGTCGAGCCCGAGGCCGGCAGCAGCCCGATTGCCACAGAGGTGAGCTTTGAGGGCGGCTTTGGCGAGGCGACCAAGGTGATCAGCATCCCGCCGGCCGCCGATACGCAGCGTCTGAGCTATTACGTCAGCGTGATGCTGCCGGAGACCGAGGCGCTGAACAACGGCGAGGGCCTGTGGGTGGAAGGCAGCGGCAACGTGAAGCTGGATGAGGATCCGCCGGCTCCGGCTGCCGCCCCATAGGGGCCGCACATTTGCGGCCATCAGGTAACAAAGTGACAGAGTACGCCTACAGAGTTGTCGTCGCCAAGCCCGGCCTGGACGGGCACGACCGCGGCGCGCGGGTGATCGCCCGCGCCCTGCGCGACAGCGGCTTCGAGGTGATCTACACCGGCCTGCACCAGACACCTGAGATGATCCTGGCGGCCTGCCAGCAGGAAGACCCGGACGTGCTGTGCCTCTCCATCCTCTCCGGCGCGCACATGACTCTGCTGCCGCGGATCCTGGAGCTGCTGCGGGCAAAGGGCCTGGAAAGCACGCCAGTCATCGCCGGCGGGATCATCCCGGCCGAGGACGCTGCCGAGCTGGAGGCCCTGGGCATCCGCAGGGTCATGGGCCCCGGCACCAGTACTGCCGAGATCGCCGAGCTGGTGCGCAGCCTCGGCGCAGAGCGGCGCATGGCATTGGCTGGCAGTTAATGACGGATGGCCGCAGGCGGATGGCGGATGGCAGAGTGTCAAGAACTCATATGTCTTAGCTGTCCGGCTGAGCGCTGGGCTCAGACACTTCCTTCCGGCATTGGGTATCATCTCGGTGCCCGGTGCAGGCTGGCCGACCGCCAGGCTGCACGAAGCACCTGAGCTGACAAGATGAGCAAGATACCGATCTACGTACCGGACCTCGGCATCGCGAGCGAGGAAATCAAGTTCGGCGCCTGGCTGCTGGAGCCCGGCCAGCCGGTCCGCGCGGGCGAGGATCTGTTTGAGATCGAGGCCGACAAGGCCACGGTTGTCTGCGAGGCCGAGGCCAGCGGCGTGCTGGCCGAGCTGACCGTGGAGCAGGGCGTCGTGCACCAGGGTGACCTGCTGGGCTACCTGGAGGCCGAGGAGAATGCCCGGCCCGCGGGCGAAGAGACCCTGACTCTGCTTCCCGACGGCAGCAGCCGAAGTAGCTAGGCGGTGTCTGAGGCAGCGCCCTGCATGGCCGCGCTGTTCCGCCGCCTAAAATCACCAGGCTTTACCAATGCGTCGCAGTTCTGCGCGCACAGGGGCCGCATGTTTGCGGCCCGGCAAGCCGCCCGTGCATCTGCGGGCGCAACAAGGACACAAAAATGCTGGACAAGAAGTACCTGCGGGACAATCCCGATGAAGCCATCGCGCGCCTTGGCCTGCGCGGCGCGCAGTTTGAAGCGCCGCTGCGCCGCTTTGCCGAGCTGGACATCGAGCGCCGCAACACGCAGACCGAGCTGGATGAGCTGAAGAGCCGGCGCAACGCGCTGAGCAAGCAGGTCGGCGAGCTGATGAAGACCGGCAAGCGCGACGAGGCGGAAACGGTCAAGGCCGAAAGCAAGGCGCTGGGCGAACAGATTGACGAGCTGGAGGCCCTGTTCAGCGCGCTGGACGATGAGGAGCGCGGCCTGCTGCTTGGCCTGCCGAACTTCCCGTACCCGGAGATACCGACCGGCGGCGAGGAGAACGCCGTTGTTGTGTCGGAGTGGGGCGATGCCCTGCCGGCGCAGGACTGGATGGCTGACCAGTTTGAGCTGGGCAACCGCCTGGGGCTGTTCAACTTTGAGGCCGGAGTGCGGGTGACCGGTGCGGGCTTTCCCTTCCTGACCGGGGCCGGGGCGATGCTGCAGCGCGCGCTGATCAACTACATGCTGGATGTGCATATCCGCGAGCATGGCTACACGGAGGTCCGGCCGCCCTTCATCGTGGCGCCGCAGTCACCGCTTGGCACGGGCCAGCTGCCGAAGTTCGGCAACCAGATGTACCACGTCCATATCTGGGATGAGGACAAGCCGGGCACCCCGGGGCAGCCGGACTTCTACCTTATCCCGACGGCCGAAGTGCCGGTGGCGAATCTCTACCGTGAGCAGATCCTGGAACAGCCGGGCCTGCCGATCAAGCTAGTGGCTTACAGCCCCTGCTTCCGCGTGGAGGCCGGCAGCTATGGCTCGGAGGTACGCGGCCTGAAGCGCCTGCACCAGTTTGAGAAGGTGGAGCTGGTGCGCATCGCGGACCCTGAGCGCTCCTGGGAGGACCTGGAGGAGATGACCCTGGAGGCGGAGAGCATTCTGCGCCGCCTGGAGATCCCCTTCCGCCGCAAGGTGCTGCCCACGGGCGACATGGCCTTCGGCAGCGCCAAGACCTACGACGTTGAGCTATATACTCCGCTGTCGGGGTGGCTGGAAGTTTCTTCGGCCAGCAACACGACCGACTGGCAGTCGCGGCGCGCGAATCTGCGCTTCCGCAAGGAGGCCGGCGGCAAGCCGGAGTTCGCGCACCTGCTGAACGCCTCGGGCCTGGCCCTGCCGCGGCTGGTGATTGCGGTGCTGGAGCAGTACCAGCAGCAGGACGGCAGCATCAGCGTCCCGCAGGTGCTGCGCCCCTACATGGGCGGCATGGAGCTGATCCGCAGGCCGGAGAGCGGGATACCGCAGGTATAGGGTGTGCTTGACGGTGGACGAAGGCTCGGAGCGCGGGACGATGTCCCGCTACCCTTGCCCTAAACCGCGCGGTAGGAAGAAGCGGCACACCGTGCCGCGCTCCGAGATGATGGCATCTGCTCGGAGAGGAGCGAAGGCTACGGAGCGCCGGCTGCAAGCCGGCCTTCTGCGCAAGTACTTAGGGATACCCTTCAAGAATGCCTTCCTCAACAAGCCGGCTTACTAGTCCACGCGTCCAGATCGGAGCCATGTCATCTAGCCAGGGAGATGCGTCATCCTGGAAACAACAAGTGAGGCCATCCCCGCGATGGTCGAAGTAGATGCGCCAGTCGCCGTCAATGTCTATATAGCCAATCCACATGTGACACAGCGGAGCATCCGAATCGCCGGAGAGGGTTGCCTCGGATAACTTGAGTCCCCATGTTTCCTTGATTGGCACGAATCCAGGATCAGCTCTAATCTCCTCCAGCGTCCAGCCATCAAATGGACTGGCCAAAGCGACTACAGGTAGGGCCAGGAGAAAGATGCTTAGCAGCGCGATGACAATACGAAGGTTCATAGCTACGCAACCTCCGGCAGGCTGAGCAGTGGCAGCTCCAGCCTCTCGCCGCGCTTTAACCTAGCGTTGAAGAACAGCACTTCGAGGTTCTCAATCTCACCGTTAATGGGATTTAGCCGAGCGATGACACCCTGTTCGATTTCTTCTGAATTTTGCTCTGCATAAGGCTCAATAGCATCCACATAAAGAATGTCACCCTCGTTGTCATAACGCAAGATCAGCTTCTTATCCATATTGTCTCTCCTTTGGCAAGACTGCCAGTTGTGTAAGCGGTCACTACCCAGTGTCTTGGACTGCCTTTGCCGTCTTCCAGCACAACTGACACTAAAAATCTACCACCAATGCGCTGACTTAGTTTACGCGTGAACATCAGCGCCTCAGGTTCTGCCGAAACTGCCAGAATCTCATCAGGGTCACCGATACACTCGCGAATCAGTTCTTCCGCACCAGGGCCAAGTTCAGGATGTCGCTGGGAGATGTGCTTCATGCGCTCGCTGGTCAGCTCAACAGGTTTGCCGAGAAAGGGGCAATCGATCAACATCCAGGCGAGTATAGAGGACGAAAACGGTGAGATCAAACGCGCCTCCTACAATGCCCAGGTGACATCCCGCCCATCCTATCCCGCGTCCCGGCTCGAGTACGCGCTGCCCCCAGAGCTGATCGCTCAGCAGCCGCTGGCGCAGCGCACTGACAGCCGCCTGCTGCATCTTGCCGCCGGAGCGCTGCATGACCGCCAGTTCCGCGAGCTGCCCGCGCTGCTGCCGGAGAGCACGCTGATAGTGCTCAACGACAGCCGGGTGCTGCCGGCGCGCCTGCTGGGCCGCCGGGCCAGCGGCGGGGTGGTGGAAGTACTTTTTCTGCGCTGGCTGGGGGAGGATGGCCTGGGCCGGGATGACGAGAGCGGCCTGTGCGAGGCCCTCGTGGGCAGCAACGCGAAGCTGGGCGCCGGCGAGCTGATCGAGCTGCCCAATGGCTGGAGCGCAGAGCTTCTGGAGCCCAAGTCGCTGGGCGGCACGCGGGTGCGCTACCGCTATCCCGGCGGGCATCCGGCGGAGCTGCCGATCCTGCTGGGTTATCTGCGGGCCAACGGCAGCATGCCCCTGCCGCCGTACATCAAGCGGGATGCCGTAGGGGCGCACGGAAGTGCGCCCGGTGCGGAGGTTGAGGAAGATCGGGCGCACATACCTGCGCCCCTGCGAGAAGCAGGCGGGCCGACACAAGGTCGGCCCCTACAGGACGACAAAGAGCGCTATCAGACGGTCTACGCCGATGCGGCCAAGGAGGGCAGCTCTGCCGCGCCGACGGCCGGCCTGCACTTTGACCAGGCGATGCTGGCGCGGCTGGAGGCCGAGGGGCACAGGATCGCGCGGGTAACCCTGCATGTCGGCCTTGGCACCTTCCAGCCGCTGAAGGTTGAGGACCTTGCCGAGCACGAGATGCACGAGGAAGCCTTCAGCGTGCAGACCGAGGTGGCAAGGGAGTATCTGCAGGCCCTGGACAGCGGGCGGCCGGTGCTGGCGGTGGGGACCACCAGCCTGCGGGTGCTGCATACCATCCTGGGCCTGAGCCGCGAGTACCCGGATTTCCGGGCCAGCCTGGAGGAGCCGGGGACCTGCAGCGGCATGACCCGGGCGTTTATCTATCCCGGCCAGGACACGGATGCGGCGACGCATTTGCTGACGAACTTCCATCTGCCAAAAAGCACGCTGCTGGCGCTGGTCTATAGCTTTGGCGGCGAGGAGCTGCTGCGCGCGGCCTATGCACATGCGATTGAGCAGCGTTACAGGTTCTTCAGCTATGGGGACTGCATGCTGATTAGCAGGGGCGGGATCTAAGGATCCTGCAGGGTGGGGACAAGCCCCACCCCTACAATAAAAATGTGAAAGGACTTCTCCTCATTGGCGGGCTGGCCACGCGCCTGCTGCCGCTGTCAAAAGACATCGCCAAGAGCCTGCTGCCAGTGCTGGACCGCGAATTGCTGCACTACCAAATCGGCCAGCTGGCCCAGGCCGGGATCGGCGAGATCATCCTGGCCGCCGGGCATCAGGTGGAGCAGCTGCGCGAGTACGTCAGCCATTACAGCGGCATTGATATCCAGATCTCAGTAGAGAGTGAGCCGCGCGGGACCGCCGGCGCCATCGCCAATGCCCGCGAGCTGATCGGCGACGAGCCGCTGGTGGTGCTGAATGCCGACATCCTAAGCAGCATTGACCTGGGCCATGTGATTGAAGTGCATGAGGAGCAGGGCCGTGTGGCCACACTGGTGGGCTTCGGCGTTGAGGATGCCTCACGCTTTGGCCTTTTCAAGCTGCGCGAGCTGGCCGGCGCAGAGCAGGATGATGACGAGGGCCACTCCGGCAACGGCCACGACCGCCACGCCGCCAGCGCCTTCGATGGCCCGGGCGATACTGAGCAAGCGCCGAAGATCAGCGAGATCATCGGCTTTCTTGAAAAGCCGCAGGGCTATGTAGGCGAGCCGCCGCACTACATCAACGCCGGGATCTATGTGCTGGAGCCGGAGGCCGTGGCGGCGATCCCCGACGGCCGGCCGGTCAGTATCGAGCGCGAGATCTTTCCGCAGCTTCTGCAGCAGCACGGCAGCTTCACGCATTTCCCGCTGCAGGGACTGTGGGCGGATATAGGCACCTTCGAAGGCTATTTCAAAGCGAACTTCAGCCTGCTGGCGCGGCGCTTCACCTTCGGCGATTCGCCGCTCTGGGGCCAGCGAGACGACTGCGCCATCTTCAAGGACCTGGTCTACCTGCACAAGAGCGTGCGCGTTGAACCGGGAGCCGATCTGTACCACCGAGTGGCCCTGATGCAGGGCTGCATTGTGGGCAGTGGCAGCCGCCTGCAGGACTGCCTGCTGATGCCCGGCGCCAGGGTGGGCGAGGGCTGCCAGGTCAAAGAGGCCATCCTGGGCCCGGGCGTTGAAGTCCCCAGCGGGGCAAGCGTGCAAAGCCAGGTGCTGGTGGCAGGCGAAGAGCCGGTGCCCTTCTTTCTCAGCGCGGAGCTGCGGCAGGCCTAGTTGTGGCCGCCAAACAGGTTATTCAGTGCCGGAAGGCGCGATGTGGGTGGCAGATGGCCGATAGCACTGTGTGGTCGAGTGGAATTGTATCTTGAACAATAACTCTTCAGGGCTTCACAT
>JADZFO010000027.1 GCA_020849855.1 bacterium
ATGTGAAGCCCTGAAGAGTTATTGTTCAAGATACAATTCCACTCGACCACACAGTGCTATCGGCCATCTGCCACCCACATCGCGCCTTCCGGCACTGAATAACCTGTTTGGCGGCCACAACTAGGCCGACAGACTACTGAACTCTGGCATGCGGTATAAAGTCCTGTCTGCTGAGGGTTCTGATGGAGACGCGGGCGCGTCTGGACCTGACTGAAAAATGCTCGAATTCTCGCGCCCAATCTGGCTGCTGCTGCTGCTGGCAATCCCGGCCCTGGCCTTTGTCGCGCTGCGCCTGAGCTATGCCTCACTGGGCCCTTACCAGAAGTGGATCAGCCTGGCTGTGCGCGTCATCGTCTGGGTCCTGCTGGTTTTCTCGGCCGCGGGTGCGCAGTTCGTGCGCCACTCCGACCGCGTCAGCGTGATAGTGGTCAAGGACAGCTCCGACTCGATTGACGACAGCCAGGTGGCCCAGGTCATGTCGGCGGTTGAAACGGCGCGCCAGACCATGCGCAAGGACGACTCGCTGGGCAAGGTGAACTTTGGCGCCGATGCCTACCTGGAATACCTGCCGCAGCCGGGCACGGATGAGCGGATGCTGCAGGAATGGCAGACCGAGCCGCGCGGCAACTTCACGGACATCGGCGAAGCGATCCAGCTTGCGGTGGCCTCCTTCCCGGACAATGCGCAAAAGCGCCTGGTGCTGATCACCGACGGCAACGAGAACGTCGGTTCAGCGCTGGCTGAGGGCCGCGTGGCCCGCGATAACGATGTTGAGCTCTTCACCGTCCCGCTGACCACCAAGACCGGCCCGGAGGTTGTGCTGGACAGCCTGGAGGCGCCGGAGCGCGCCAGCCTGGGCGAGACCGTGGATGTGCGTTTCGTGCTGAACAGCACGGTTGCCACTGAAGCTGACGTGACCCTGATGCGCAACGGCGAGTTCGTTGACAAGGCGCCCCTGAGCATCAAGCCGGGCAAGGAAGTCTACGAATTCCCTGTCACCATCGACCAGTCAGGCTTCTTTACCTATGAGCTGGCGGTGGAACCGCGCCAGGACACGGTGGTTGAGAACAACCGCGCCTATACCTTCAGCGTGGTGCAGGGCCAGCCCCGGCTGCTGTACGCCACCGGGGACCCCGCTGAGCTGGCTTATCTGCCGCGCACCCTGATTACGCACAACATCGCGGTGGACGTGGTGCCGCCCTCTGGCATCCCCTACAGCCTGGAGGACTTCCAGCCCTACGACGGCATCATCTTCAGCGATGTAGCCGCCTTTGACATCTCGACCGAGCAGATGAAGATGATCCAGGTCATGGTTCGCGACTTCGGCCGCGGCTTCATGATGCTGGGTGGCGACAAGAGCTTTGGCGTGGGCGGCTACTTCGAGACCCCCATTGAGGAAACGCTGCCGGTGGACATGGACTTCCGCCGCAAGCGCATCACGCCAAGCTCACTGGTGATCTGCCTGGTGGACAAGTCCGGCTCGATGGCGGCCACGGTTGGCGGTGTAGAAAAGATCCAGATGGCCAAGGAAGCCTGCATCGAGGTGGTCAAGTTGCAGGGCCCCAGCGACTACGTTGGCGTCATGGGCTTTGACGACACCGGGCAGTGGGTGGTGAAGCCCGAGGCCAATGTGGACAAGGGCGCGGTGATCAACACGATCAGCCAGATGCGCGGCGGCGGAGGAACAGACCTCTACCCGGCGCTGAAGGCCGCCTTTGAAGAAGCCAAGCAAATCAAGGTGCAGGTCAAGCACTTCATCATCTTCACCGACGGCATGGTGGCGCCGGGCGACTTCGAGGGCCTGGCCAAGGAGATGCAGACCGAGAACTGCACCATGTCCACAGTCGCCTTTGGCACGGATGCGGACATTCCCTTCATGAAGGAGCTGGCGCAGCTTGGCGGCGGCAACATGTATGAGGCCCGCAACCTGCAGGACCTGCCGCGCATCTTCACCCGCGAAGTGTTTATGGCCAACAAGGCCACGATTGACGAAGAGCCCTTCATCCCCCGGCCCACCGGCGACAGCCCGCTGCTGTCGGGTATTGCCTGGGGCAGCGCTCCGGCCCTGCTGGGCTATGTGGCCACCAGCGCCAAGGACCGCGCTGAGGTGCCGCTTGTTACCGGCAAGGAAGACCCGCTGCTGGCGGTCTGGCGTTATGGCCTGGGCAAGAGCGCCGCATTCACCAGCGATGCCAAGAACCGCTGGGCGGCCAACTGGCTGGGCTGGAGCGGCTATGAGCGCTTCTTCCTGGGCCTGGCGCGCTGGATCCGCAGCGACCTGGACAGCAGCAACATTGATGTAAAGACCAGCATCACCGGCCGCCAGGGCGTGGTGCAGGTCAGCGCGGTGGGCCAGGACGGCCAGTTCCTGAATAAGAGCAGTTTTGAAGCGCGCATTACCGACCCCGAGCTGGAGAGCCGCAACATCAAGCTGGAGCAGGTTGGCCCGGGGCAGTACGAAGGCCGCTTTGAAGTGGCCGGCAACGGCAACTACTTCGTTAATGTGGTGCAGCTTGCCGGCGACAAGGGTGCAGAGAAGGCGCCGGTCGGCGCGGCTGCCGGCGGCCTGGCGGTGTCATACTCACCGGAGTACCGCGACATTTCGCCCAACACCTTCCTGCTCAGCCAGATGCAGGAAGGCAGCCTCGCGCCGCAGGATGTCCAGCTTGAGGGCCTGTTTGAGCAGGGCCGCAAGCCGACCCGCCGCCTGGAAGACGCCTGGGAGCTTTTCACCCTGATTGCCCTGATCCTGTGGCTGCTGGATGTGGCTGCCCGGCGCCTGGTGCTGGACGCCCATGAGTGGCAACAGGCCTTTGCTGCCGTCATTGGCGGCACCTCGGGCCGCCGGGCCCAGCGCACGCGTGAAAGCCTGGCCGGCCTGCTGAGCGCCAAGGAGCGGGCTACCGGCCGCGGCGCGCCGCGGGGCAGCACTGGCAGCGAGGGCAGCGAGAGCTGGGATCCATCCGCGCTGGCGGAGGCCCAGCGCCAGCGCAGCCGTCTGGACCAGGCGGCGGACGCCCGCAGCCGGGTTGGCGCTGGCCAGCCACCGGCAGCACGCAAGGCGGGCCAGCCGGAGGGCCAGATCACCGCGCCGCCGGCTGAGCAGCAGCAGCGCGCCGCGCAGAATGCCGGCGACCTGTCCAGCCTGCGCCGCAAGCTCGACACGCTGGATCAGCGCGCCGGCCCGGCGCAGCCCGGCGGCTTCAAGCCGCTGGATCCGCAGCAGCCCGCACGGCCCGCCGAGACACCCAAGCCCAAGGTGGATGCGCCGATGACTGAGCGCGACTTCACCAGCCGGCTGCTGGACCGCAAGCGCAAGAAGCAGGACGACGAGTAATGCGCTGGCGCATCCGCCTACTGGCCTGCCTGAGCCTGAGCATTGCGGGCCTTCTGGCCGGTATATCCTGCCGTGAAAACAGTATTGAGAACCAGCCGGAAGAAGCGCACGCCGGGGCCAGCCTGCCGCTGCCCAGGACAGAGCAGCACGGCGCCAGCCAGCGCGCCTGGCTGGGCGGCAAGGGCAATGCCGGCGACAGCGGCTGCTGCAGCGCGCGGCTGAAGCTGCCCCTGAGCCATGAACCGGCCTGGGAATGGAGCTACAGCGCGGCGGAGTTCTCTGACGCTAACCTCAACAGCCTGCTGCACTATGACGGCCGGCTTTTTACCTCGGCCTATTGCCCGCAGATCGCCGTGCTGAACACGACGGACGGCCGCCAGCTGGACAACAGCGTGCGTTATGCCCCGCTTGGCGGCGGGCTTGAGACGGGCCGCGAGTACTTCACCAGCATGTACCTGAACCCGAACGGGCTGCTGCTGGGCTGTGACAACCTGGGGCGCCGCTACTGCTGGCAGGCCAGCGGCAGCGAGCTGGCCCTGCGCTGGCTGCGCAGCGGCAAAGCCGACAAGAACTTCCTTGGCGTGCCGGTGCCGGGCCTGAGCATCGCGACCTTCAACGAAGGCCTGGAGGCCATGAAGCTGGAGGATGGAAGCCGCGCCTGGGGTGTGCCCGTACTGCTGCGCAACCGCCGCTTCAGGGACAACAGCAATATGGTGGCATCGGACAGCGGCCGCCTTTTGTGGTGCTCCGGCTATGGCGACATGGAGGCCTTTGACGGCGCCAGCGGCAAGCCGCTCTGGGCCGCGGCCGGCGTGGCGGCAATGCGCAACCTGGCCCTCGACCCGGCGGGCGAGCACGCCTACATCGCATATCAGAACGAGCTGCTGGAGTGCCGCAGCCTTGAGGATGGCCGGCTGCTCTGGGACTTTGACTGGAGTGCGCAGATCCCGGAGCAGGAGCGGGCCGCCCTGCAGGCCGAGATGGGGCCTGAAGAGCTTTACCGCGCGCGGGTGGCCGGGCTGTCGGCTTCAGCGGACAGCGTGGTGCTGAGCCTCTACAACGGCTACTGCTTCAGCCTCAGCAGCGCCGGTACACTGCAGTGGAAGCTGCGCAGCGACAGCATGCTTTATGACGCGCTGCTGCTGGAGAACGCCGTGCTGCTGACCCAGTTCGCGGCTATACCGCGCTCTGAGCAGCGCCGGCTGGCCCAGGGTGACAAGCCCCTGCTGCTGCCGCCCTGGCCGGGCCTGCGCTCGCGGCTGAAGGAGGCACAGATTGATGTGCCGGACTACCAGCCCGGGCAGCTTAACTTGACCTATTTCGCCGGCCAGCTCGGCGGCGTGGCCCTGGCTGTGCGGGTGGCGGCGCTGGATCCGGTGACTGGGGCGGAGCTGGACAGCCACGAATACGACATCGACTTCAGGGTGGGGCCGGTGCCCGCCTACAATATGCTGGTGGCCGGAGGCGGCCGCAGACTTGGCGAAACATTCAAGGCGAGCAGCAAGGAGCCGCGGATACTGCAGGCTTTTGACTGGCTGGAGTGGGAGGGGACCTAGAAAATGTGGTCGATGGTGCTTAAGGAATACCGCCAGCGGGCGCGCGGTGTGGCAACGGTTGGCCTGATCATTGCCTATACCCTGATCCTGGGCGGCGTTTCGTTCTTTGTCTATCTGGCCATGTATGCCGCGCTCAACGCCCAGAGCGCGCAGGCCTCGGCCGCCGGGCGGGCGCTCTGCGTGGCCACCTTCATCGCGCAGATGATCATGGCGCTGATGCTTTCGCTTTCGCTGAACGCCAGCACCATCGCGGCGGAGAAGGACCAGGAGACTTTTGACCTGCTGAACCTGACGCTCTTTAAGAGCTGGGAGATTGTGCTGGGCAAGTTCTTCTCCTCCACCGGCTTCCTCTTCATCCTGGTCTTCACGGCGGTGCCGATCTATACCCTGGCATTCACCTTCGGCGGCATCGACGTTGGCGCCATGTACCGCCTGGCGGCGGTAGTGACCGGCACCACGCTGCTGATCTCTTCCATCGGCCTGTTCTTCTCGCTGGTCAGCGACGACCTGCGCACGGCGCTTGGCCGCAGCTTCCTGGTGATGATCGTCATCGGAGCGGTGACCCTCTTCCTGGGCCTGGCGCTGGGCGGCAGCCTGAACTCCAGCCAGCCCAACCCGCTGACTTACTACGGCGGCCTTCTGTCCTTCTTCATCAACCCGCTCTGGGCCGCCATCGACGTTCTGGGCACGCCGCTGAGCGGACAGCTGGCCTGGGGCAGCAACGGCGGAGCGGTGCCATATGTGATCAACTCAGGCATGCTCTGGGCTTTCACGGCCGGCTTCCAGACCCTCTGCGCCGCCGGGCTGCTGGCCGTGACCTCCATGATCTATCCGCGTTACCGCGCCAGCCGTCAGGGAGGTGTGGCATGAGCAGCACACTGCGGCAAATGCTGGCCCGCTCTGGTGCAGGCCTGGCCCTGCTGGTGCTGGCCTTGTGCAGCTTCAGCGCGCCGGCGCAGGCCAAGCCGCCCAAGGGCATCACCTGGGATGTCCAGCTTGGCTACAACAAGCTGGCCCAGAAAGGCCGGGTCAACCCGGTCATCGTCGATATGGCCAACAATTCCGCCGGGACCAACCTCTCCGGTGATCTGGTGCTGGAGTACGGCGGCATCGAGTACTCGACGCGCCTGGAGCTGCCTACTCCTTCCAAGAAGCGCTTTTACCTCTATTTCCCCTGCGAGGACTACCCGCCGACCCTGACTGTGCGGGTGCGCACGAAGGCCTATACCGAAGAGAAGATGATCTCGGCCTTCAACTCCACCATCGAGGCCTCGGACCTTAACGTGCTGGTTCTCTCCAACCAGAAAGGCAGCCTTGGCGTGGTGAATCAGCAGGTTTCGGCGCGCATGCTGCGCGATATCTTCAACGCGGAGCATGCGGAAGTCGGTGCGGCGACGGTCTTTGTGTCTTATCTGCGCCTGGATGAGTGCGAGGCGAACCCCAAGTTCTTCTCGACCGCTGATGTGATCGTGCTGGCGGATGTGGACTACCAGCAGATGAACACTGAGATGGCGGAGGCGCTGAAGGCCGTGCTGGCCGGTGGCAAAACCCTTGTCTTCTCGCTGGGCCTTAACGGCCCGGCGGTCTCGGCCAGCCCGCTGCGGGATATCTGCCCGCTGCAGGTGGAGTCCACCGCGTCGGTCAGCAGCCTGGGCCAGTTCGGCCAGAACTACGGCATCTCCGCCGAGCGCTCGCCGGCGATCCTGGCCGCGGGCAGCTATGGCGCGGGCGTGGAAGTGCTGGACTGGGCCGGGCAGCGACCGGTCATCCTGCGCAGCAGCATGGGTTCCGGCACGGCGATTGCGCTGGCCTTCGACTTCACACAGGTGCCCTTCAAGCAGAACCCCAGGGTCGCGGACATCTTCAACGACTATGTCTTCCGGGTCGACGAGACGGTGCAGCTGAACAACATGTTCCTGCACCCGCAGCCCCTGGGCAACATCCTCAGCACCCTTGGCGCCGCCAAGCCGATGGAGCCGCAGTTTGTGCTGCTCTTCCTTCTGGCCTATGTGGTACTGATTGGCCCGCTGAACTTCTTCATCCTCGACCGCTTCAAGCGCCGTACTCTGGTCTGGACCACCATTCCGCTGATCGTCGCCGGCTTCAGCTACCTGGGCCTGATGACCGGCTATCTGCGCCGAGGCGCCAACAACATCACGGCCTACTTCCAGGAGATGCACGTCTTCCCCGGCGCGGCCTATACGCCCTACCAGACAGTGATGCTGGTCTTCACCGCCGAGCGGACAAAGTATGAGCTGAAAGTGCCGGACCAGAGCGCCTTCCTGTACCCGACGATCCCGAGCCCCGACCCGATGAACATCCCGGCTCAGCCGGGCCTCGGCGTGTTTACCGGCGGCCGCATCGACAACAGCTCCGAGCCGCTGCTCAAGATGACCCAGGGCAAGTGGGACCCCAAGGTTTACTACTACCAGGGCTATGTGGCACAGCAGGTTGGCGCGACCAGCAGCCTGACCGGCGTGCGCGGTGAAGGCGGCCTGGTGGACCTGCAGGGCAGCTTCAGCCTGAGCCTGCCCTTTGACCTGCACAACGCCTACATCACCGGGCCGGGCTATCAGAAGTCCATCGGCAACCTGGCCGGCAGCGGCAACTTCGATATTGACAGCCTGAGCGGAGAAAGCGGCGGCACGCAGGCCGGCCTGTCCGGGGATAACTACATCGCCCAGCGGGTCAGCGAGATTGCCTCGCGCCAGCAGCAGAGCGCCAAGCTGCCGCTCTCATACCGCGACGAGGTGCTGCTGGTCGGCTTCAGCGAGGACATCGAGTCCCTGGCGAAGTTCGACCGCGCCCATAAGGAGCACCGCCTGAACATGGTGGTCGTGCACCTGCCTTACGGCGCCACGGTGCAGCAGCAGGGCGACCTGTCGATCGCCCGCGGACTCCTGATCGGCGGAAAGGACTTCAGCAATGACGACCAGCGCTGGGGCAACTTCGCACCCGAGAGCGGGCAGGGTATCGAGAAGGTACGCTTCAAGCCCGAGGGCTTTGTGGATGTCGAGTATGAAATTGCCGGCGACCTGAGCCGTGACAGCGCGATCCATGTCTCGCTGGCCGTCAGCGACAAGAACGACAACCCGGTGGACGACGCTTCCAACTTCATGAAGGTGGAGATCCGCAGCGCCGGTGACTGGCAGCCCCTGGCGATTGCCGACGGCACTTCTGTTGATGTGCCGGTGTCAATGATTGGCGGGGACAGGCGCCTGACCCTGCGCTTCTCTTCGCTGGCCGACGAGATCACCTTCAAGCTGCCTGACGATCGCCAGAGCGTGTATTAGACAGCGGCCGCGGCCGGCTTACTGCGACTGTCCGATCCAGTCGCCGCCGAAGGGCGCGGCCTCCCAGTCGTCGATCCACCAGCAGCCGCGCATGGTCTTGTTGTCCTCAGACACCAGGAAGGTGGCGAAGCCGCCGGCCTTCTCGCTTTCCCAGCGCATGGCCAGGATGCCGCTGTTGTAGAAGCCGGAGACGATCAGCGGAGTCTCGCCGCTGACCTGGCCTTCAAAGGAGCTGCCGACATAGCGGCTGATTTCCATGTAGCCGCGGCTGGTGCCGAACTTGTTGGCCAGCAGTCGCGGGCTGGCGCGCTCCGGCAGGCGGACGAACCAGAAGCCGGTGCGATTCTCATAGCTCCAGAGGTACAGGAAGTCCTGCTGGTAAAGCTGGCCATACATCTCGACTGAGCCGCCGCCAAAGGCCAGCTCCAGCGCTCCGGGCTTCGACTTTTTCCAGCTGCCGTCGTCGACCTTTGTTGTGCCGTCGTTCACGCCGGTCCAGGTGGCATAGCCATTGGGCTGCAGGTTCAGGATGTCCTGCTGGTCGACGGGGATCAGATTCATCTTCTCCTGCACGACCTGGCAGACCTGCAGATAGCGGCCGAGGATGGCCGGCTCGGTCAGGGTGTCCTCGGTGGGCAGGGACGGGCCGCGGTCCGCCGGCGTGCTGACAGCAGCAGACTCATCCGGACGCGCGGCGCGGCTGGGCATCTCCGGCACGGGAGACTTGTACTCCGGACTGTCCCAGGGATGGGTGCCGCGCACCATCTGCGCCCGGCGCTCAACCGCCTCGCCCTCCCGGCGGCAGGCGGCCGCGATCAGGGGCAGGCTCAGGACCAGGGCCAGCAAAATGCGCTGCAGCTGCATGCTTCTATTCTAGACGGGGCCGGCCGGGCCGGGTTTCATTCAGGCCTGCCAGTCCCAGGCCTCGACAAACTGCCGCAGGAAGTAGTCCGGGTTCAGCTTCTCACCGCTCAGGTGCTCCAGGGCCTCGTTCCAGGGCCGCAGCGCCCCTTGCTCAAAAAGGCCTTCGCGCAGCCAGGCGCCTGTGCCGGGCTGGCGGATCAGTGCAGCGCTGCCGAGCTTGTTCTCAATGTAGTGCTGCATCTGGCTGGCGGTCAGCTCGCCCAGAATGTAGTTGTGGTAATAGACCGGCGACTGGGCGATGTGCGACTTGGTGGCCCAGTCCGGCATGTCGCGGCCTTCCGGCCGCTGCACAAGCTGGTAACGCTCGACCAGATCCCACCACAGGCGGTTCAGGTCCTGGCCCGGGTCGGCGTAGAGCGCGCGCTCAAAGCTGGTCATGACCATCATCCAGCGGGTAAAGACCAGCATCTGGAAGGCCAGCTGCTTGCCCGCGGCGCTGGACAGCTCCTGCGCTGTCGCTGCATCCAGGCCCAGTATGTCAGTCAGCCAGGCCGCGTCGTAGGTCAGGCGGCCAAAGAGCATCGCGATGGCTTCCGTGCTGCAGATATGCGCGATGGAGCGCAGGAAGTAGGGCTGCCGGGGCAGAAGGTACTGGTCATAGGCCGCATGGCCGAACTCGTGCAACATGGTGCTGGCCCAGTCTGCATTGTCGCGGCAGTTGCACAGCACATGCACCTGCTGCGGGTCGCGGCCGATGACGAGGCAGAAGGCGCCCTGGTCCTTGCCGTCGCGCTCATACAGATCGCTGTTGGCGAGGCTTATGTCGATGTTCAGGCCCACGCGCTCGAAGGTCAGCGCAGTCAGCCGTTCCAGGTTCTGGTCCTTGAAGTAGCTGTCCAGGTCCAGGTCCTGAAGCTGGGGCGCCTCCTGGAAGAAAGGGTCTTCATAGTGCCAGGGGCGCAGATCCGCCGGGCCGCTAAGGCCAAAGCGCCGGCACAGGCGCTGGTCCAGCCTGGCCTTGGCTGCGGCAAAGGGCGCGCGGGTGGCCTCTTCCAGCCTGTCCAGCAGGCGGTAGAGCTCTGCCTCGTCGATCTCCTGGGTCTGCATCTGGCGGTCGTAGTAGTCGCGGAAGCCGTGCTCCCGCGCGCCGGCGTTGCGCAGGGCCACCAGTTCCAGCAGTAGGGGCTGCACCTCGGGACCGATCTGCTTGCTGGCTTCCCAGTAGGACTGCCGCTGCCCGGAGTCATCGCAGTCCCGCAGGCAGTCGCGGATGTCGTTGGAGCTCACCTTGTGCCCCTCGACCTCGCCGCGGAAGTTTGTATATAGGGCGCCGATCTCTGCTTCCAGCTCGTTGCTGCGTTTGGCCGCGGCCTCGCTCTCCTGGTTGCGGATGAACTCATTGCGCAGGAGCTGGGCGGTGCGGGCCAGCTCGCCGTCCAGCCCGGCGGATTCAGCCTCTTCAATGAGCAACTTGAACTGCTGGAAGCGCTCCGGGCTGCCGAAGACCGCGTGGTACTGCATGCCAAGCTCCACCATGCGGGGCAGCAGGGACTCATCGCCAGTATTGGCGAAGCGCCACTCGGTATCGCTGAGCCCGATCTCCAGCAGCTCGGTTTCCTGCGCCAGCTGATCCACAAAGTCCAGCAGCTGCTTCATATAGCTCCTCACATTTCATGCCGTTATCAGGGGCCGGCTAGCCGTCGGTCATCAGGCCCTCGGCCTTCAGCCAGAGGCCGTAGGCCTGGCCAAGCATCACATTCTCGCTGTTTGGTGATGTCAGCAGCTGGCGCCTCACATCAGAGTCCAGCACCGGTGCCTTTCCGCCCCAGTCCAGGACCAGATAATAAGAGAGGCTGCGGTTCCCCAGCCGCGACAGCATGGCCAGCTCTTCATCCCCGGCCAGATCCCGGCCAAAGCGCGAGACAGTGCTCAGCACCGCCCCGGCTGCAGCCTCCGGCAGGAAGGGCGCCTGCTGCAGGGCATAGGCAACGGCGGCCTTGTCGCGGCGCATACAGGCCAGCGACAGCTCCAGGCCCATTTCGGCAATGACGCCCTGCGACAGCTCCTGCAGCTCCTGGATACGTTTCAATGCCGCGCTCTTGGCATCCTCGTCGCCGCTCTCTCCCTTGTCGTCCTCCGCCTTGGCCTTCTTATGGCTGGCGTCAATTTCGCTCTGGTACTGCTTGAGCGTCTCGATCTGCTTCAGCGGGAAGCGCTCAATCTGCTTGTCGGCATACAGCAGGGCCAGCTCCGCTGCGCCGGCGCTGCCGGCATCCGCCTTGCGCAGCTTGCCGGGATAGCTCAGGCCAGGCGGGGCAATCTGCGCCGCCGCCGTAAGCAGCAGGCTGCGCTGAACATCTGGCAGGTCAGTGCGGCTGAGGATACTGTTCCAGGTCTCGATCGGCGCGTGCCTCAGCAGGCCAGCCCACTGCGAAGGCGCGGTATTGATGAGCGCCGGCTGGCTGAGATAGGCCTCAAAGTCGATACTGCGGCCACCATCGGTTCCCAGCAGCGAATCGATGGCAAAACGGCGCAGCACATCGCTGGGCTGGGCCGCGCTGTAATGCTGCTCCAGTAGCGCTGCCAGTTCAGGGCTGCGCTGCAGCGGCCCGCCGGGCTCATAGTCCAGCCGGGCCATGCCCATGCAGAAGTTGGTCACATCTTTTTCTTCATTCAGTTTCAGAGCGCCAAACCAGAAGTCCGCTGGGAACTCGCTGGCGTTTTCGAAGCCATACACGGCCCCGAACCAGCGCGCCTGGGCCTGCGGCCCGGCATAGCGGTCCTGCCAGGCCAGGCTGGCCTTGCCGTCTCCACTCAGGCTGTCCAGCACCACGGCCGCCAGGTGGTCATCCACGGCCTGCGGTTCCAGCAGACTGCGGAACTCCTGCAACTTGAAGCGCAAGATGAACAGCAGCGCGAACTGGCGCTCGTCCTCATTGCTGCCGCTCAGCGCATCCTTGATCAGCTCGCGCTTGGCCAGGGGCTGCTCGCCGGCCGGATCAGCTTCGCTGCTGGCCTGCCCCGCAGCATCGGTCGGGGCGCTGCGCGGGTTGCTCTTCCCCGGGCAGGCTGCCAGGCCCAGGAGGGCGATCAGGCTGCAGAGCGCCGGCAGAAGGCCGCGCAAAGCGTGCTTAAGGCTCAAAGTCATGATCCTCCAGTAGTGAGACACCCGGAAGGCTGCTGGTGACACCCAGCGCGGCCGCGACAGTGGCTCCGATGTGGTGAAGGCCGACTGGCGGGGCAAGCAGCCGGCCTTTGCCACCGACCGTGCTTTGGGCATAGATCAGCAGCGGCACCTGCTCCCGGGAGTGGTCGGTGCTGCTGGTTGTGGGGTCATTACCGTGGTCGGCGGTGATAAGCAGCAGGTCGGCGGGGCCCAGCAGCGGCAGGCTGCTCTCCAGCCAGCGGTCAAAGGCCTCCAGCGCCCGGCCGAAGCCCTGCGGGTCATTGCGATGGCCGTAGAGCTGGTCAAAGTCCACCAGGTTGCAGAACAGCAGGCCTTCCCAGCTCTGGTCGCGCAGCAGCTCTCCGGTCTGGAGCAGCTGCTCCGGCGTAGTGTGAAAGGGAAAACTCTGGCTCAGGCCGCGGCCGCTGCGCGGATAACAGAAGAGGTCAGCAATCTTACCCACCCCGATTACGTCCAAACCCTCGCCATGCAGAATATCCAGCAGTGTGGGGGCAGGCGGCTCCAGCGAGAAATCACGCCGGTCGGGGGTCCGGACAAAACCGCTTTCCGCGGAGCCGGCAAAGGGCCTTGCGATCACGCGGTCCACGGCCAGCGGCCCGCTTAGCAGGTCCCGCGCCAGCTCGCAGCAACGGTAGAGCTCTTGCAGCGGCACTTTGTCCACATGGGCGGCAATCTGAAAGACGCTGTCCGCGCTGGTATAGACGATCAGCTTGCCTGTGGCGAGATGCTCGCTGCCCAGCTCCTGGATGATCTGCGTCCCGCTGGCCACTTTGTTGCCCAGCACAGCATGTCCGCAGGCGGCCTCAAACTGGCGGATCAAGGCAGCCGGGAAGCCTGCCGGGAAAGTGGGGGCGGCGATCAGCCGCGGCAGACAGCAGATCTCCCAGTGGCCGGTGGTTGAGTCCTTGCCCGCGGAGACCTCCGTCATGCGCCCATGGTGGGCGTCAAAGGGGCCGCCCGGCGGCAGGCCTGGCAGCTGGTCAGGGTAGAGCGCGCCCAGCCCAAGTCGCGTAAGGGTAGGGAGGCGCAGATCCTGGCCCTGGGCGCTGCAGGCTTCCAGCACGTGCCGCAGGGTATCGCTGCCGCTGTCGCCATAAAAGGCACTGTCGGGCGCGGAGCCGCAGCCCACGCCGTCCAGTACAAGCACAGTCACGCGCCGGAAGTGCACATTGCGATTGTAGGGCAGGCGCGGTGTAAGATGCTGGGGCGGAGGAAGCGTGGACGCTGCTGCGTCGTATCCAGCCGGACTGCTTGCGGGCCTGATGGCGCTGGCCCTGCTCGGCTCCGCGCTGCCGGCGCGGGCTGAAGAACCGCGCGACGCCATCAAGCGCCTGCCCGACCTGACACACCAGAGCACCTTTGAGACCTTTGCGGCGGACGGCAGCCAGGGCCAGAGCCGCCAGGAGGACAACTACCTTGGCAGCTGGGACCTGGACTGGTATCCAGGCACGGTTGCCCTGGCCGGCGGCGTGCGGGTGACCCCGAGCATCAGCTATACCCAGTACCTGAACGACAGGCACGACCGTCTGAGCCGTGGCGGTACTGACAGCCGGGCCGACAGCTTCGACTTCCAGCTGCGCCTGGAGCAGGACCAGCGCCTGCAAAGCAGCTTCGCCTGGCATCGCGAGGACCGCTTCAGCGGCAACCCCGGCAGCAGCCTGCGGCCGGATATGCAGGTGGCCGACTCGCGCAGCTTCAACATCGCGATCAATCAGCTGAACCTGCCCGCGCTGAGCATCTCGGGCGTGAGCAGCTCCAACTACAGCAGTGCGCTGGACGGCCAGACCGGCAGCGACTACGACAAGCTGCGCTATGGCCTCGATTTCGGCCGCGACTGGCAGACAGCGGCGATGCGCGCCCGGATGGAAGCCGAGTCATGGCGCAGCCGGATCTATCGCGACGGCTCGGTGAACAGCGGTGATCGCAGCTTTGCCGAGGCCAGTCAGCGCCTGCGCCTGGGCGCCATCGGCGATCTGAACATGAACTACTACTTCGAGGAAGTCTCGCAGATCAGCAGCGGCTCCATCGAACCATCGCGGGTGGCCTCCAGCCGCTTCAGCCTGAACCTGCAGGGTTCGCTGAACATCAGCCGCGGGAAGTACGCCTCACCTCTCAGCTATGGCACAAGCTATGCCAATTACACGAACCAGACTGTCTCGGGCGCGGCCAACACAACCCTTGGCCGCGTTGAGCGCAGTTTCAACTTCAGGCTGAATGCTCCTGTGCCGGAGGGCAAGCTGGCGCAGTTCAGTTATGCCACGGCCTTTGGCGAGGACCAGCAGACTGACCGGCGCAACACCAGTGTCAACCAGGACATGCGCTGGGACTTCAAGCCCAACAAGCTGACGGACGCTGGTGCCTCTTACTATCAGCAGCGCGATACCGATGAGCTCCAGCGCCTGCGCAACAAGGAATACGACCGGGTGCAGACTTACCTGACCTACCGCATCCCGGGCAACCGGGGCAGCGTGAGCTCGGTGTATACCCTGGCCAGTGAGCGTTATCCCTCGACCCTGCGCGAGATCAACAGCACGGAGCTGCGCCTGACCAACAGCCTCACCTTCGGCCCGCGCGCCAGCCTGCTGTTCAGCTATACGCAGAACTACAGCGACACGGAGAACAGCCTCTTCCGCGAGACCGGCAACGACTACTCCCGGGCGGCGGTGCAGTACCGTCTGAGCACGCCGGACCGGATCAACCTGGACGCGACCTGGAGCCAGCAGACCAACCGCTACTTCCCCGGCACGACCAAGCGCGACATCCAGGGCATTGCCCTGGGGCTGAGCTACAGTGCGGCCAACAACTGGAGCTATGCCCTGCGCCTGGACAGCAGCGATGAGCACGAGCAGAGCGACAGCAGCGGGATCTACCGTTCCGGCGAGCAGATGCAGGCGATTGTGACCTACACTTTCTGAGACCGAGCAAGCAGTGAAAGACCAAGCAAAATCCGGAATCACATCAGTGCTGGCAGCGCTGCCGCTGCTGGCGCTTTGCGCCTGCGGCTCAAGCACAGCGCCGCTGGACGACAGCGGGGTGCAGGTGCTGCTGGAGCGGCAGATCAGCATCGTGGCGGAAGGGATCGAGCGCGAGGATGCGATCCTGGCCAGCCAGCCGGTGGGCGCGCTGTTCAGCATGGGCGGGAACGTGGCGCTGCGCTATGGCACTGCGACCTTCCCGCCGGCCGGCATTTCTGAAACCCGCGGCCTGCGGCCTTTCCGGACCTTCTTTGCCGAAGCCTTCAAGCAGAATGCCAACATCACCCAGAGCTTTGAGGTCAGCGACTTTGAGCTGAACGGCGATGTCGCCACGCTGACGGTCACCAGCACCTTCAACGCGACGCGCGTGGACCTGGTGCCGCCGCAGAACACGACTGCCGAACTGGAGGATTTCATGGTCTTTCAGCGCGAAGGCGGGACCTGGCGGCTGGTGAACTGGGACCAGGTGCCGGAAGAGACTCCGGAGACCCCGCCGGCCTGAGCCGGAAACTAGTCCGGCTGCTCTCCGAAGAGACTGGCCTCTTCTGAACGCGCCAGCTCGCGTGGCGCCGCCAGGCCAAAGTACTCATAGGCCCGCGATGTGACCATGCGTCCCCGCGGCGTCTTTTGCAGCAGGCCCAGCTTCAGCAGGTAGGGCTCGTGCACCTCGGCCAGCACATCGCGCTCCTCGTGGAATACCGCGGCCAGGGTGTCCAGGCCGACCGGTCCGCCGGCGAAGCGGTCCATGATGGCGCGCAGAATCTCGCGGTCCATGCGGTCCAGGCCCAGGGCGCTGATCCCCAGCGAGGCCAGTCCATCGACGCAGCAGCGCAGGTCAATCTCGTCCTTGCCCTGCACCTGGGCGAAGTCGCGCATACGGCGCAGCAGGCGCAGCGCAATTCGCGGGGTGCCGCGGCTGTGTGAGGCCAGATGCTGGCGGGCTTCATCGTCAATGCTCATCCCGAGGGCGGGCGCAGCCCGCAGGATGATGCGGGAGAGCTCTTCGGGTGTATAGAACTCGAGATGGAAGAGCACGCCAAAACGGTCGCGCAGCGGGGCGCTGAGCAGGCCCGAGCGGGTAGTGGCGCCCAGCAGCGTGAAGGGCTCAAGGGGCAGGCTGATGGTCCGCGCGCCCGGCCCGGTGCCGGTGACAATATCAACGCGGAAGTCCTCCATCGCGCTGTACAGCGTCTCTTCGACGCCGCGCGGCAGGCGGTGGATCTCATCGATGAACAGGGCCTGGCCTGGTGCGAGGCCGCTGAGGATCGCCACCAGATCGCCGGGCCGCTCCAGCAGGGGGCCGGCGCTCACCGCCAGGCTGGTGTCCATCTCACCGGCGATCAGATGCGCCAGCGTGGTCTTGCCGAGGCCGGGGGGTCCGCTGAAGAGGATATGCTCCAGTGCTTCACCGCGCAGACGCGCGGCGGAGATCATGATGCGCAGGTTGCTGACCAGGCCTTCCTGGCCGATGAAGTCATCCAGGCGGCGGGGGCGCAGCGAGACGAACTCGGCATCCTCACGGCGAGCCTGGTAGCGCAGAACATTGTCGGCGTTATCCAACTCAGGCTCCGCTCTGGGGCTCCGGCCCCGGGACAGGTCCGGCGGGCTGCGTCGGTTCGCCCGGGTGCAGCTGGGCCTGCATCGCCCCCAGACGCTCGCGGCGCTTGCGCCTGCGCTCGGCGGCCGGGCTGAGCTCGCCCTCCTCGCCCACCTCTTCGGGCTCGTCCTCTTCCGGAATCATGCCGTTAACCGCGCGCTCAAAGAGCAGCACGCCATTGAGGTGGTCGAATTCATGCTGCAACACCCGGGCCATGAAGCCGTCGAAACGCTGCTCATGCTCCTGGAAGTCCAGGTCCTGGTACTTGAGGATGATCGCCAGATGCCGTTCCACATCAGCCACCCAGCCGGGAATGCTGAGGCAGCCTTCGCGGGCCACATGCGTCTCGGATGACACTGCGGTGATCTGCGGGTTGATGTAGCCGCGCACTTCCTCAGTTTCGGGGTTCATTGCGATGAAGAAACGGATGCCCTTGCCCACCTGGGGCGCGGCCAGACCAACGCCAATGTCCTGCATGGTCTCGCGCATCTGCTCGAACAGGTGGCGGATTTCTCCGAGCTCTCTCTTTTCAACCCTCCGGCAGGGCCGGGTGAGGATCCGGTTGGGTGCGATAACGATTGGCAGGGCCATACTCTGCAATTATAACCTAGCCATATGTAAAGTATCGCGGCCTCAGGTTAGTATGGAGTGTTGAGGAATACAGGGCCGACCCGTATGCCGCTGCGGGGCTGGCGCTGGACTGCGCTTGGCCTGCTGGGTAAGCACGGTGGGAATGCCGCCCGCCGCCGCCTGGCTGAGCTGGAGCGCAGCCAGTGGCTCGATCCCGGTGCAATGGAGGAGTACTGCCGGACGCAGGTCGCCCGGCAGCTCAGCTTTGCCGCGCGCTTAGTACCCTTCTATCAGCGGCGCTACGGGGAAACGGAGAGCCTGAGTGATTACAGGCCGCTGACCAGACTGGATCTGCAATCCGGGTTTCAGGAACTGCAGTCTCCCCTGGCGCAGCAGCGCGGGGCCTGGAAGCTGAGCAGTTCAGGCTCCAGCGGCCAGGTTGTGACCGTGCTGCGCGACCGCCAGACCCAGGCCTGGGCCACGGCCTGCACCTGGCGCGGGGACTGTTGGGGGGCGCCGATACTGCCCGAGTCACGGCAGCTCAGCCTGTTGAGCAATGTGGGCAACATCGTGGGCAGCCGCCGGGCTCTCAGCCCCCTGGGCACCTGGCTGCACAACCGCTATGTTCTGGATGCCATGCGCCTGACACCGCAGCGGGTGAAGGAGCTGCTGGAACGCATCGCGGAACTGCGGCCGCAGGTGCTTTCAGGCTATCCCAGCGTGCTGCTGCCAGTTGCGAGGATCGCCAGCAGCCATGGCATGCTGGCGCCTGTTCTGCAGAAAGTGATACCTACGGCCGAAAGCTGCAGTCCTGAGGAGGCGGCAGAGCTGGAGCAGTTCTTCCGCGTCCCAGTGCGGCAGCGCTATGGTTCGCACGAATTCAGCGCGATGGCCCACCAGTGCGAAGCCGGCCGCTGGCACTGGCACAGCGAGGTAATCTGGCCTGAGGTTGTGCGACAGGACGGCAGTATTGGCCAAAGTGGTCGCGGAAGCCTGCTTTGCACATCCCTGGTGAACCAGTCCATGCCGTTGATCCGCTATGAGATCGGTGATGTGGTGGATCTGGACTCTGCCGCCTGTTCCTGCGGGAGAGGGTTGGGGAGTTTCAGCAGCATCGAAGGCCGGACCCAGGAGCATGTCTACTGCCCGGACGGAAGCTGGATCAGCAGCCATGCATTCCTGGCACCGCTGCGCAGCCTGCCGCTGCTGCAGTTCCAGCTGGTGCAGGAAATGCCGGATGAGCTGCTGCTGCGTGTAGTGGCACAGGGACCGCTGGAACCCCGGCAGGCGGAGTGGATTCAGGAGACCTACCGCCAGATCCATGGCGGGGCCTTCAGGCTGCGCATTGAACAGACTGATGAGCTGGAGCGCAGTCCAAGCGGCAAGCTGCTGCGCTGCATAAACCGGCTGAAGCGACCTGAGCTGCCAAGCAGCTCGAATTCCACTACGTGAGCAAAGTGCACTACGGGGACTAGGCGATAATGACTGCGCTAGTGGGGTTTAGAACGGCACTGTGGAAGCTGAAGGCCGGAGTGGATGGCAACCCGGTTTTCCAGCGCTATGAACACCTGATGCAGTCCCAGTGGTTCCTGCCTGCGGAGTTGCAGGCCCGGACCGCTGAGGCGCTTCAGCGTGTGCTTCTGCACAGTGCGCGCTCTGTGCCCTTTTACCGCAGGCGCAACGCAAAGGCAGATTCGCTGGAGAGCTTCGGCACCATCAGCCGTGATGAGTTGATCAACGGCTTTGGCCAGCTTCAGTCGACAGACCCCGGACCGCTGCCGCACTGGCAGACCAGCTCCAGCGGTTCCTCCGGCCAGCCAGTTACGGTCGTGCTGGACAAGGAGTGCAACAGCTGGCGCACCGCGAGCGCCTGGCGCGGCGACACCTTCGGTACCGGCCTCGGCCCGGATGCCAGGCAGCTGGCCATCTGGGGCAACCCGATGGAGCTGAAGCTGACGCGGCGCATGTTCCAGCGCGCGCTGAACTTCTACCACAACCGCTTCATCGTCGACGGCTTCACCATAACCCCCGAGAGCGTCCGCGAGATCCACCGCGTGATGTGGAAGCTGCGGCCCAAGATTCTGTATGGCTATCCCGCTTCCCTGCACGGCTTTGTGCTCAGCGCCCTGGAGCAGGGCCTGGAGCCGATACCGGTCTGGCGCCTGATGACCACCGGCGAGCAGCTAAACGAAACCCAGAAGGAAGCCATCGCGCAGTACTTCGGGGTGACGGTCTGCGAGCGTTATGGCAGCCGGGAGTTCGGCTCCATGGCGCACCAGTGCGAGCACGGCGTCTGGCATATCCACCAGGAGCACCTGCACTTTGAAGTCCGCCTGCCTGACGGCAGGATCAGCGACAGCGGAACCGGCGACCTGCTGGTGACTTCACTGCACAACTTCACCATGCCCCTGATCCGCTATGAGATCGGCGACATGGCCAACCTGACGCCGGCGGACTGCCAGTGCGGCCGCGGACTGCGCACCTTCCACAGCCTGCTGGGCCGGCCCAGCGAGTTTATCTACACGCCAAGCGGGGCCTGGATCAACGCCAATCACTATCACGTCCTGCTGCGGGATGAGCCGGTCCGGCATTTCCGCTTCATCCAGGACACACCCGGTGAGCTGCGCATGCTGATCGTCCCTCTGGCGGAGATGACGCCGGAGCGGCTGGAGCTGCTGCGCAAGCAGGGCGAAGCCATCGCCAGGCATGAGCTGAAGCTGCATCTGGAAGTTGTTGACCATATCGACCCGCTGCCCAATGGCAAAAGCCCGGGGGTGCTGAACCTGCTGCCCCGGCCGGAGCTGCCGGGCCGGCTGGATGTCTGAGTGGCGGCTAGGAGCGCAGGGTCAGATTGACCACATGCGGATTCTTGCCGCTGGGCAGGGGCTCAATTCGCTCAACCAGTTTCAGGTCCACCTTCATGAGCCCGAGCAGCACACCATCAAAGTCCTTGTGCAGCCCGCTGAGCAGCGCCTCATCCTCTGGCGCGAGGCCCTGCAGCAGCACCTCAAGGTGGTCCGCGGAGTCCTGGACAATCCTGAAACGCTTCAGGCTCAGGCGACGCAGGAAATTGGTGAAGGCCAGTGAACTGATCAGCCGCCCGTCGGGGCTGGTGATGTGCTCAGCGACCCGGCCCTCGATGCCGCGGAAGGCCGGCAGACCCCGCCCGCAGTTGCACGGAACCGCTGTTGCATCGACCACATCGCCTATGTCGTAGCGCAGCAGTGGCATCACACGGTTGCTCAGCGTAGTGCAAACGGCGCGGCCGCAGCCATGGCGGGCGAAGCTGCCATCCGTGAGCTGGACCTCGAGCAGGAAGTTCTCACTGTGCCAGTGCCAGTTACCCTGCTCGCACTGATGCGCCATCGAGCCGATCTCCCGGCTGCCATAGCGGCCCAGTACCGGACAGCCGAAGTACTCTTCAAAATCGAGGCGCTGCAGTTCGCTGCAGTACTCCGCGGTCGGGATGACTTTACTCACGGCTGGCGCGCGCAGTCCGAGCCGGCGCGAAATTGACACGAAAGCGCTTAGCGCGGTCACATAACCGTAGATGATCCCCGGGCGCAGCCGCCGGATGCGCTGATGCAGTGCACGGACCTTTGCATCGTCAAGGACAAAGCAGTCCAGCAGGAAGCGGTTGCGATAGAGGCTGGATGCGGCTTCAAGCAGCGGGTGCCGGCTTTTAAGGTCCCTGGAGTTGCCCCACAGCGCGACCTGCCGCGCCGTCGGCCCTAGCTGGCTGCCCCAGCAGTCTCCCCGCAGGGCGGCTGCATGGCGCCAGGCTGCGCTTGAGCCGTCGTAAACAATGCTCACCGGCTCACCGGTTGAACCACTGCTGGTTACGCGGTGCATGGTGCCGCCGGCTTCCAGGTTCATGAGCGAATGCCCAAGGCGCTTGAGGTCAACTCGACCTATCAGCGGCAGCTGATCGATTGTAATTACCTCAGAGTCCAGTGGCAGGCTTTGGTAGAAGGGAATGGACTGCCGGGCGTAATCCAGGATCTGCGCCAGGCGGGAGGCCTGGTAGTTCTCTAGCTGGGCAGGCGTCCACCACTGGGTTTCCAGAAGCAGGTCATATGCAGCAGCCGCCTGGCGTCCTTCATCGCCGCCAAGCACCTGCCATGCCAGCCAGCGCCAGTCCACACTTGAATGATAACGCTAGTGTGTCAGTGGATCTTCCTGCCACTGCGAGGCATTTTTATTCGCAGTGTCAGTCTGAGGCAGAGTGCCGGATTACATAGGGGTTCTTGCCGCTGGCAGGCTGGGTATTTCTGCAACCTGGCGCACGGTGAAGCGGAAGGGCTCGCCAAGCAGAGTTTCGAAGTGAGCGCGCAGTGAGTCGAGATCGCCCGTTGGCAGGTCCTGATCTGCCTGCAGGAGGAAGCTGATCCTGTGCTGCGCCTCGATGACGAAGCGGTATTTGCGTAGCGGCAGATGCTGAAAGTAGCTGTTGAAAGTGCAGAGGTTCACCCAGCGCTGGTCAGGGCAGCGGATATGGTCCGTGATTCTTCCTTCAAGGCTGCTGAAAGTCTGCAGGCCACGGCCGCAGGGGCAGGCCAGCGGGCTGAGGTCGGCGAAGTCCCCCAGCTCATAGCGGATCAGCGGCATGGCGCGGTTGCACAGACTGGTCAAAAGCAGCCTGCCGCGCCCTGCGGTGCTGATGCTGCCATCGTCCAAAAGGACCTCGGCCGCCAGTAGCTCGCTGTTGAGATGCCAGTTGCGGTATTCGCAGCGGCTGGCGATGGGGCCAAACTCATTGCTGGCGTAGCGGTCCACGGCGAAGCCGCCAAAGAAGGCGCTCATCTCCAGCGCGTCCTCAGCGCTGCAGTGCTCGCCGCAGGGGATCACCTTTTCAAACTGCCAGGGCTCAATCCCGGCCTCTCGAGCAAAGTGCATGAAGGCCAGGACAGCGGAGCTGGGGCCATACAGCAGGCGTGCGCCGCAGTCGGCAAAGTCCTGGTTCACTTCACGGGCCCGCGCCGGTGTCATCTCAAAGCAGTTGAAGACGAAGCGGTTGAAGAAACGGTCGTAGAGCCTGGCGCGCAGGCTGCGCAGCTTGCCCGAGTCACGGCTGGAAGCCCACAGCCCGGCCTGCGGATCTGTCGGACGCAGCCTGCTGCCCCAGAGGTCACCGCGCAGCAGGGCCGCCCTGCGGGTGGCCTGGGCCTCGATGTCCACGCTGACAGTCACCGGCTCGCCCGTCGAACCGCCGGTTTGCCAGCGGCTGATCCGGCCGGGCGGCGCATGCTCGGGCTGCAGCGCCGCAGCCTGATCGCGCAGGGTCTGGCGCGTGATGACGGGGAAGCTCTCCAGGCGCGCCGGCAGCCCTGAACCGCGGTAGTAAGGCACGGTCTCCAGGGCGTAGCGCAGGATCAGCTCCAGGCGCTCAGCGCGCAGCGCGGCGAGCTCAGCCGGGCTGGCCCACTGGCTTTGCAGCAGCGCGTCATAGGCCGCTGCCGTGGGCCGCCAGATTTCGCCGTCATAGAGCTGCCAGCCCAGCCAGCGCCAGTCCATGACTGCATCATAGCGCAACCATAAGGCGCTGTTGCCTGCCTCCGATCAGTCGCTCTGGGCCGCGTCGCGCTCCTTGCGCAGCAGGTTCACGATATGCGGGCTTTTGCCGCTGCGCAGGGGCGGGATGAGTTCAAGCTGCTCAATATCCACCCGGATCTGGCCCTCGAAAAGACGCTCGAAGCCGACCAGCACCTGGGCCCGCAGCTCGCTGCTGATCTCGCCGCGGTACTCCACCTGCAGGGTCACATGCTCCAGGGCATCCTGCACGATGCGGAACTTGGCAAAGGGCGTCAGGCGCAGGAAGCGCGTGAAGGCCATGGAGCTGATCCAGCGGCCGTCGGGGCAGTAGACATGCTCCGCCACGCGGCCCTCGATGCTGCGGAAGGTTGGCAGGCCGCGGCCACAGGGGCAGGGCGGCCCGTCGAGGTCCAGCAGGTCGCGGATGTCGTAGCGGATGGTGGGCATCAGGCGGTTGCTGAGGCTGGTGCAAAGCAGGCTGCCCCGGCCGTCCTCGCTGATGCTGCCGTCCGGGTGCTGTACCTCCAGATACAGGTGCTCGCAGCTGATATGCCAGGAGCCCGCCTCGCACTGGTGGCCCATCGGGCCCATCTCGCGCGAGGCATAGCGCTCCAGAATCACCGCACCTTCGAAGAACTCCCGGATCTCGGCCCTGGCCTCGGGCGTGCACTGCTCTGCTGTGGGCATGACCTTCTCTATGAAGGGCGGGCGCAGTCCAAGCTCCCTGGCGAAACGAATGTAGCCCAGCAGCGATGAAACATAGCCGTACAAAAATCGCGGCCGCCGCTGGTGCAGTTCCCGGTGAATGCGCTGCACCTGCTGGCAGTCCATTACCCAGCAGTGGATGATCCAGCGGTTGTAGAGCCAGTCATAGGCCCGGCTGCGCAGGCTCTGGCTCTGCCGCGAGTCGCGCGGGTTGCCCCAGAGGCTGACGGTTGGCGCGGTGGGCTCGAAGCTGGCGCCCCAGCTGTCACCGCGGTAGAGCGCCGCGCGGCGCCAGGCGAAGGTCAGTTCGTCGAAGTGAATCGTCGCCGGCTCACCGGTGCTGCCGCTGCTGGTGCCCTCAAAGCGCTTGCCGGGCGGGGCCTCATCCGAGAGCAGTCGGCTCTGCTCACGCATGATGAGCTGGCGGGACAGGACCGGGTAATCCGTGAGCCTTGTGCCAAGGCCCAGTTCGCGGTAGTAGGGGACAGTGCGGCTGGCATGTTCAAGCACTTCTTCGAGCCGCTCGCGCTGGTAGCGCTGCAGCTCCCGGGTGGGCCACCACTGGCTTTGCAGGCACCAGTCATAACGCTGAGCGACAGCGCGGCCGAGATCCCCGCCATAAACCTGCCAAGCCAGCCAGCGCCAGTCCAAGCCTGCATCATAGCGCGGCCCGGCTGTCTGCCCGGCACTAAGGCTCCTGCGGAACTGGCAGACCGGCGGCCCGCCGGTGCAGCTTGTTGATGACAATCGGGTCCTTGCCGTTTGAGAGCGGCAGTATCTTCTCGACCAGCCGGATACGAAGCTGCATCTGCTCGCCAAGGTAGGCATGGAAGAGGCGTTCCACCTCTGCGCGCATCTCTGCCGGTACCGGCTCGCTGCCCTGGACCTGCACCTCAATCGTGCGCTCGTCTTCCTGCACCACCCGGTATTTGCTGAAGGCCATCCTCCGCAGCGGCATGATGAAGCCCCAGGGACTGAGCCAGCCGCCGTCCGGCCGAAACAGCTGCTCCGAGAGCCTGCCGTCCAGCAGGCTCATGGTGGGCAGGCCGCGGCCGCAGGTGCAGGGGACAGGGGTCAGGTCCACCATGTCTCCGATCTCGTAGCGGATCAGCGGCATGGCCCGGTTGTCCAGGCTTGTGGCCAGCAGGCTGCCATAGCCGCTGGGGCTGATGCTGCCGTCAGCCTGGCGGACCTCCAGCAGCAGGTTCTCGCTGTGCAGGTGCCAGGTGCCTTGTTCGCAGCGGTGGGCGATAGGGCCCAGTTCCGCCGCGCCATAGCGGTCCATGACACTGCAGCCAAAGAAGTCCCGCAGTTCCTGCTGGGCAGGCTCCAGGCAGGTCTCGGAGGTAAGCATCACCTTTTCCATGGGCGGCGGCTGCAGCCCGGCCGCGCTGGCAAAGCGGGCGTAGGCTTCCACCACCGAGGCATAGCCGACCAGCATCCGCGGCCGCAGGCGGTGCAGGGCGCGGTTGAGCTTCAGCGCCTGCTCGGCATTCATGTCCACGCGGTTGAAGACATAGCGGTTGTAGACATAGTCATACAGACGGGCGCGCCAATTCTGCTGCGACCCTGCGTCCCGGCTGCTGACCCACAGCACGACCTGACGGTCGGTGGCGCGCAGGCTGCAGCCCCAGGCATCGCCGCGCAGCATGGCGGCCCGGCGCCAGGCCTGGGCCAAGGAATCCACCTGTGCACTGACCGGCTCGCCGGAGGATCCGGCGCTCTGCCAGTTGTAGATCTTGCCTGGCGGGGCTGGCGTGGCCAGGTGCCGCGGGTAGTCCGGCCGGAAGCTCTGACGGTCGACGACCGGAAAGGCGCTCAGGCGCGCCGGCAAGCCCAGGTCGCGATAGAAGGGCACGCTGTCCAGGGCACAGGCCAGCAGGCGTTCCAGCTTCTGCTGCTGCAGCTCAGCCAGCTTCTCCGGTGCGGCCCACTGGCTTTCCAGCAGAAAGTCATAGCAGGCAGCGGTCTGGCGCCATGTCTCGCCGCCATGCACCTGCCATAAGGTCCATCTCCAGTCCAAGGGCAGAGATGATAGGGCCTGCGCCCCATGCGCTATAAACAGGGCATGGCGGACCGTATCCTCCTCATCGACTCCACCGGCCTGATCTTCCGGGCCTACTGGACCATCAAGCCGCTCTCCGCGCCCGACGGCACCCCGGTGCACGCGGTCTTTGGCATGCTGCGGATCATGATGAAAGTCTTCAAGGACCGCCCGGCAACCGCCAGCGCGATGATCTTCGACGCGGGCATGGACACCTTCCGCCGCGAGATGTACGCAGACTACAAGGCCAACCGCCCGCCGCCGCCCGACGACCTGCGGCCGCAGTTCGGCCTGTCAATTGAAGCCTGCCGCTGCACCGGCGCGCCGGTCTTTGCCGAAAAGGGCTTCGAGGCCGATGACATCATCGCCACCCTGCGCGACCGCGCGGTGGAGCGCGGCATGGCGGTGACCATCATCACCGGCGACCGCGACATCCTGCAGCTGCTGGCGCCGAATGTGGAAGTGCTGATCATGAAGGGCGCCGGCGAGTTCGACCCTTACACGCCGGAGCGCTTCCTTGAGGAGTACGGCTTCCCGGTCGACCGCTTTGTTGACTACAAGGCTCTGATGGGCGACACCAGTGACAACATTCCCGGCCTGCCCGGCGTGGGTCCTAAGACGGCGCAGAAGCTGATCCAGACCTATGGCAAGCTTGAGCACATCTATGCCAACCTGGAGTTCGTCAAGCCGGATAAGCTGCGCGGCCTGCTCAAGGAGAACCAGGAAAAGGTCTTCATGTACCGCGAGCTCTGTACCCTGCATCACACTGTGCCTGTTGAGTACGACTTCAGCTCACGGGTGATGCCAAACTTCGGCAGCGAAGAACTGGCGGCCAAGCTGAGCGGCATGGGCTTTACCCGCATCGGCGAGGATGCGAAGAAGCTGGGGGATCTGCAGGCGGCTTCTTCGTAGGGGCGGACCTTGTGTCCGCCTGGCCTCGTAGGGTGCACGCGTGCGTGCACCTTCCGGATGGTGCAGGCAGGCCTGCGCTTTGCCGTTAGCCCCCGCTGATGGCCAGGCGCTTCATACCGCCGCGCTGCAGCAGCTGGGCGCCCAGGCCCAGCAGGACCACCCAGACCAGAGCGCGCAGCACCATCAGCCAGGCCTCAGCGCCGCTGATATGGCCCAGGTAGATCTGCATGGGCTGGTAGAACATGTGCTGTGTCGGCAGCAGCTTGAAAGCCCGCTCCACACCCTCTGGAAACTGGCTCAGCGGGATGACCATGCCGCCGGCGATGTTCATCACCATGCGGATACCCATGCGGATGCCGTTGTTGTATTCCAGGTAGAAACTGAGCAGGCCGATGCTGTAGTCAAGGATGAAGTTGATGCTGTAGCCCAGCACGATGGCCAGGAAGAAGGGCAGCACCGCGGCGGCGCTGGGCGGCTTGATATCCCCGAAAAGGTTGAAGACCAGCAGCAGCGGCAGGGTGGCGAAACAGAGGCGGAAGAAGGTGCGGCCGATGCCCTGGCCCAGGTAGTTCGCCATCAGGTTCAGGGGCTTAAGCAGGTCCATCGCCACCTGGCCCTCGCGGACCGCCGCGCCTAGGTTGCGCCCTGTGGGGGTCATATAGAAGGTGTTAAGCGACCAGGAGATGGTGACGTAGGTGATTGCGCCCTGCATGTCCATCCCGCCGATGCTGGCGCCGGAGGCGTAGACGGCGCCATAGACATAGCGGTACATCACGATGATGATCGGGTAGGACAGGAAGACGAAGACCACGCCGGCGGGGTAGGCCAGATAGGAGTTGAAGCCGACCTGCGCCAGAGCGAAGATGCTGGCCAGCAGGCTGCGCAGGCCGTGGCGCGCGGGGCGCTGCGGCGGCTGGATCGTCAGCCCGGTGGCGGACAGGCTGGGACCCTGGCCTCCGGAGGCAGACACGCTGGCTCGGGCAGCAACACTCACAGCTAGAGCATAGCAGTGTTATTGGGGGCCGGGGCTTGTCCCTTTGCAGGGGCGTGAAGCGCGCCCGCAGCTCAGCTCAGCGGTTCGCCATGGCCTCAATCAGCTTGATAATCAGCAGCGGCAACGTCAAGGTCGAGATGCCAAGCAGGGTTCCACCGATAAAGGCCCCCCGATACCGGGCGGATAGCACGTCCAGCATTAGAAAGTGCCGGCATTCACTGTCATATCGTGCTTCAACGTCGCAGAGTATTCCTGGTTTGGAAGATGCAGGCATTGCCTGGAGCACGCGCAGGATGAATAAACGCCGGAAGTCATTGATCCGCATGAAGTGATAAACCAGGGCGACAAGTCCTGTCAGATACGCTGACCATAGTGCCACCACAAAAATGCTGATTCCGATCAGACCAAGCCATTCTGAGGCAGAGCGAGCGGGGTCAGGCGTGCCTTTTGGTGCGCCAATCAGAGCACCGCATATGGCGCACACTACTAGAATAATTGTCAGGATGATGCCTGCCCACCAATGATTGGTACGGCCGCTCGCGTGAAAGTCCAGGTTACGTCCCAGTTTGAACAGGGCCTCGCGGGCTTCACGCTCTGCAGCAGGACTGTCCGGATTAGAAATCGGCGCAGCAAAGCGCCGTTTGTCCGGGCTTTCGAACACGAGCATCTGCATCAGGTCGTGTTGCTTCGGACCTTCGGCCCTGCGCCGGGCCCACCAGGAGATACCGTAAAGAACCACAATTCCGAAGACTCCAAAGAAGACCGCCAGCCAGAATTCCACCAAATCTGGCGCGCCGAGCTTTGTTAGGGGGAAAGCCGTCATAACACCAACGGCCCAGCCGGAAAAGAAAGCAAACCAGCCAGCGCCCGGTAATCTCCCGGTACGCGCAAGGTCGACAAGCAAGGCAACAAGGTCCGGGTTCACATCCCGCCGCTGCGCAGGATCCTCGACCAGGATGCTCACGGCTTTGCGCCTTCCTTGCTAACCTTCACCACATAGAGGCCCGCATAGGTCGGTTCGCGGACAAGGAAGCCGCTGCCATCGCGCAGGGCCTGCCAGTCATGCACTATCTCTGGCACTTCAATGTCGCGCACCAGTGGTTCGCCAAGGGCGCTGAGCTCCGGGCGCTCAACACTCCAGTCGACGCTGAAGCTGCTCCAGTCCACCTTGCCGTACTCGATGCTCACGCCGCCGTCGCGGCTGAACAGGCAAGCGCCGTCCGGGAAACTGCAGAAGCAGCGCCAGTAGCCGCCGGCCGGCACGTCAGCGCTGCTGCCGTCAACGCGCACCAGCAGCTGCCGTGGCCCTGCAAGCGCCAGCAGCAGCGCGTCAGGCAATACCCACTCGCTGAAAATGGTCAGATCGGTCTCGCTCGCCGGAGTGAAGCGGCCAAGTTCGCCGCCCTCAGCGAAGTTGCTGAACATAGTCGCGTGGTTGTCCAGTTCCTGATACCAGAAGTTGTCGCTCAGCGGGCTCCTGTCAAAGAACTCAGCATTGTCCAGCCCCGGCAGCAGTCCGCGCTCACCGCCCGGCAGATCGACATAATTGTAGAGACCTTCCTGCCATATATCGGCTTCACTGCTGGAGACCAGACTGGCATAGTGCTCCGCAGTCGGCTCGCCAGGAATGTAAAGCAGTGCGTTCAGGCGACTGCCGCCCTTGCTGAAGGCCAGCTGTGGGCCGCCGTCGGTTTCTTCGGCCAGGGCGACGCAGCGTCCGTCGCCGCCGGCGCTGCTGCAGATCACAACCGCGTTGCAGCGTGCGGGATAGTCCTGCCCTGGCACGGGGGTGGTCACCAGGCGGCTGATGGCGACCCATTTGCCATCGGGGCTGACCAGCAGACCGTTACCGTCAAGGGAGTACTCATCTTCGCTGAGGCACCAGCCCTCTGCTGCATGGTCCCAGCCACTGGACCACTGCCGAGGGTCTGTCCCGTCAAGCGCCACACTGAAGAAGCGGCCGTATATGTCGCGGCAGAGTACGCGGTCGTCAGCAGTCTGGCCAAAGCTCAGTACATCTGAGGCGATCAAGAGAGCTGAACCACTGGCCTCCAGCTCCAGCAGGCCTTTGCTTATGGCCTGCAACTCTCCCGGGGCCGTGTCATTAAGAGCTGCATCAGCCTGCAACTGAGCCTGTCGATCCTGTCGTGACTGCACCTGGCCGGCGCCGGCGTCACTGCCACCCGGCGGAGGTGGTGGCGGTGTGCTGGGTCGCGTGCTCTGCTCGCCAAAGAGGTACTCGCAGGAACCCGTCAGCGCGGTTGCGACGAACAGCCAGGGCAGGCAGACCAGCAGCAGCAGATAGAGCAGGATGCGGCGCAGACGCATGCGCGGATTATAGCGATGCTGCAGGGCCCGCAAATGTGCGGGCCTGGGCCGCATTTATGGGGCTTCTACGGCGCTACTTCAGCCGCCGCAATCTCCACCGGCTGCAGCACCTCACGCAGCTCGCTGTACAGCGGGAACTCGGCGGCCAGCGCGGCCACGCCGGCCCTGACCTTCAACTGCTGCTCCTCGCTGAACTCGCCCTTCAGTGCCGCTCCGATCAGGGCACCCACGCGCTTGAACTCAGGCTCCTTGAAGCCGCGGGTAGTCAGCGCCGGGGTGCCGAAACGCAGCCCCGAGGCGATGAAGGGCTTTTCAGTGTCGTAGGGAATCGTGTTCTTGTTGCAGGTGATGTCCACGCTGTCGAGGCGCTCTTCGGCAGCCTTGCCGGTCAGGCCCAGGCTGCCCTTCACATCCACCAGCATCAGGTGGTTGTCGGTGCCGCCGGAGACGATGCGCAGGCCTTCCTCCTGCAGTGCCAGGGCGAGGGTCTGGGCGTTCTTGACGATCTGGCGCTGGTAACCCTGGAACTCGTCTTCCATGGCCAGCTTGAAGCAGACGGCCTTGGCGGCAATGACGTGCTCAAGGGGGCCGCCCTGCTGGCCCGGGAAAACGGCTGAGTCAATCGCCTTGGCGTGGTCCTTGCGGCAGAGGATCAGACCGCTGCGCGGGCCGCGCAGGGTCTTGTGGACGGTGGTGGTTACCACATCGGCGTAAGGCACCGGGCTGGGGTGCAGACCTGCGGCCACCAGGCCGGCGATGTGAGCCATGTCCACCATCAGGAGCGCGCCGATCTCATCGGCCGTCTCGCGGAAGAAGGCGAAGTCCAGCAGGCGCGGATAGGCGCTGGCGCCCACTACGATCAGCTTGGGCTTATGTTCACGGGCGACCTGGCGTACCTGCTCGTAATCGATCTGCTCAGGGCCCTCAGGCGCGTCCGCGGGGCGCACGCCATAGGCCACGACGTTGTAGAGCTTGCCGGAGAGGTTCAGGGGATGTCCGTGGGTCAGGTGGCCGCCGTGGGCCAGCTCCATGCCCATGATCGTGTCGCCCGGCTGCAGAAAAGCCATGTAAGCCGAGGCGTTGGCCTGGGCGCCGGAGTGCGGCTGCACGTTGGCATGCTCAGCGCCAAAGAGCTGCTTGGCTCGCTTGATGGCCAGGCTTTCGGCGATATCAACGAACTCGCAGCCGCCGTAGTAGCGCTTGCGGGGATAGCCCTCGGCGTACTTGTTCTGCATCGGCTGGCCGAGGGCTTCGAGGACGCTGTAGTCCACGAAGTTCTCGCTGGCGATCAGCTCCAGCTTCGCGTGCTGGCGCTGTGTCTCAGCGCAGATGGCGTTGTAAATCTCGGGGTCGACATCGCGGAGATGGGAAAACCACTGCATGCCAATAAGGATAGCGGATAGCGCAGCTCAGCCAAAAGTGCAAGGCGGGGTGCGGCCTGATCCTCCAGCAGTTTTTGCCCGGTTTCGGGTATACTGTTTTCCCCACGCGGAAGTGGTGGAATGGCAGACACGCCAGGTTGAGGGCCTGGTGGCCGCAAGGCCGTGCGGGTTCAAGTCCCGCCTTCCGCACCACTGCTCATTCAGACTCACCCCTCAGCCCAAACCCTGCCTTTTACTCGTGGCGATGCTTTTCGTCGGGAGCTTGGCACAGCTGGCCGAAACGACAATTGCTGGCAGGAAACCAGTTCAGAAGTGCCTGAGTATCTTCCCTGTATCAGGTGCGTTAACCGCCAATTGTCACCATAAAACCGACAATCTGCACCAGCTCAGGTGCAGCCTGGTGTTTTTTCGCACTGACGCCGCAGGCCTTTGTCCTGTCAAGTTAGAATCGAAAAGTGATCAGTGATGGTGTCACAAAGGCAATCCGAGATGCTGTAATGCGCGGCATTGGCCTCTTCGGTTCGCAGGACAGGCTGGCCGAAGCATCCGGCCTGCACCGCAACACCATTTCCCGCTGGTCACGCGGCGATCTGAAGGAACCTGAGCTGATCAAGATCATCAGGCTCTTTGAAGTCACTGACAGCGACCTGAATGATCTGAAGACGAAGGCAGAGCCTGCGCCGGCTGCAAGCCCGGAGCTTCGGCTGCTGGAGGAGATCCGCAGCGGCCTGATAGCCCTGCTTGATGAAAGGCGCAGTTCCGCCGCTGCCGGCAGGGAGACCGAAAGCGGAAATGACGAAGGGGCCTTCAGTCTGCCGAAGCTGAGTGAGTGGATAAGCAGTTTCGAAGAAAGGTCGAGGGCATCCGGCACTGAGACCACACGCAGGGGAGGACAGGAGGGCTGATGGACTCCAGACTTGAGGATGCACTCACCCATTCGATGCAGAGCCCCGAGGACCTGATTGCCTTCGGAGCTGAGCTGAACGTTGTCTTCTTCAAACTGATGTATGCCTGCAAGGTGGAGGAAGCCTGGGCCGTGGCAGCTCGTTACGGCCGGCTCTTCCGCGAGGCCCCAGAGCGCTTCCGTGCCGATCCATGGAATACACGCCTGGCCTTTCAGCTCTGCCTGATGGAGTCTGTCGGAGCTTACTTCATGGCCAGACTGAACATGTACGAACGCGCTTTGCAGTCGAGCGAGAAGGCTCTGGATCTGGTCAGACTGCGTTTCGACTATGCCGCAGCCAGGGGTGAGCGGCCCGGCTGGAGCCAGCCGCGCTGCTACATCCTCGGGGCGCTGGGGACCGTGAAGTGGCTGAAGCCTGAATTGCGGGATGAGGTGCTTGAACCTGCCCAGATACTGCAGGAGTGGGATGAATGCCTCGAAGCCTACGCTGGGCACAGTAACGAGATCTTGAAGCAGTCCCAGCGTACCCTGATGGTGCTTGCCTTCAACTCAGTGATGCGCTCAGCCGTGTTTCACAAGGTGCTCAGCCTGGAGCAGTACAACGAGAAGGCACTCGAAGCCCGCAGGGTACTGCTGATCGACTTTCCCAGCTATCCGCCGCCGGACCCTGACAAGCTGGGACTCTCCATGCTGCATCACTACTACTACTACGACAGCTGTTTCATGCTGGAGGCCTGCTCTCCGGAACCTTGTCACAGAAGGCTGCGTGGGTATATGGACCTGAACTTCCGTACCTGCAAGGCGCTCGGCGCGGCCATGGGCCAGCCAGAGATGGGTGATTTTGTTAAGCGCGACTGCAATAACGAGTATCGGGTGGTCCTTGGACGCCTAGGTCTGAAGACCGGCGAAGCCAGGGAAATGGAAGAACTCAGCCTGGCAAGCTGAACTGACTAAGTGCTTACCTTGGCAGGTTAGCAGACCGGAACAGAGCCGGTAGGCGGCTATAGTCGCAGTCTGAATGCTCTGTCAAGGGCGTCAAGTCCTTGGCAGCTGCAGCATGGGTGGGGTGGGCCTTACTGGCTTGCCCCGCCCGTGTGCAGGCCTGATCCACAGCCACCATAAAGCGCTCGCGCAAAGCCGGATTCGACTTGCAGGGGGGGATAAAGTGGGCCGCGAAGGATTCGAACCCTCGACCAAGTGATTAAGAGTCACCTGCTCTACCAGCTGAGCTAGCGGCCCGCAGGACGGAGATTGTACGGCGCAGGGCGAGCTAAGTCAAGCCGGTTCTGCTAAACTCACTGGTTCTTGTTCACAGCTTGGAAAAACCTCGCCGCTCGATTTGATGTGGCACTCGATGCCCTGGGCTCTGACTACCCCGCCCGGGTCACGGATCTGCGCGCCAGCAGCCTCTTCTTCTTCGCGCTCCATTTGCAGCAGCGCTCCGGCCTGCCGCTGCTGCTGGTGACCGAAACCACAGCCCGCGCAGCCCGGATGCAGCAGTTCCTGGTGGCGGCTGAGCGCCTGATCAATGAACGCGAGCCGGCCGGGTATGAGTTCGCCGTCTTCCCGGATTTCGAGCCGCAGAACCTCTTTGAGTACTTCGACCCGCCGCTGGAACTGCTGGAGGCCCGTGGCGCAGTGCTGGACTCGCTGCGGCCCGGCAGCCCGCGGCCGCCGCGCGTAATTGTCACCAGCTACAAGGCCCTGTTCCGGATGGTGCCGGAGCCGGAGGCCTTTTTCCGCCAGCACCTGGATCTGGCGCCCAGCGCCGGTCCGGCGCCAGCCGGCTCCCAGCGCCGCATCAGCCGCGATGAGCTGGCGCGCCAGCTGGAGCTGCTGGGCTACCGCCAGGTCTCCACGGTTACCGCACTGGGCGAGTACGCCCTGCGCGGCGGCCTGGTGGATGTCTTCCCGGTGGGCGAAGAGCTGCCCCTGCGCGTGGATCTCTTTGGCGACGAAATTGAGAGCATCCAGCGCTTCAGCCCCGAGACGCAGCGCAGCACCGAGCCGGCCGAGAGCCTGCGCATCCTGCCAATCGCGCTTGAGACCGCGCATCTGCGCCAGCGCGAAGTGCAGGAGTGGCTGCGCGAACGCTGGGACGATTACCGACAGAACTACCGCGAGCAGCTCAGCCGCAGCGCCTATGACCGCCTGATCGAGGTGGTTGAGCAGGACCTCGAGCTGCTGGCTGCCGGTGGCAGCACCCCGCGGGCCGGCTGGTATTACCAGGCGACCTGCAGCAACGGCGCCACCCTCTGGGACTACCTGCCGGAAGGCGCGCCGGTGCTGGTGCATGAAGACGGCTTTGTGGACAGCGAGACCAGCAGCTACTTCCGCTTCTGGCAGAACCGCTTCAGCGACTGGCTGTCCTCCGGCCTCAGCTTCCTGCGCCTGGAGGACAACTATGTCCTGCCGGCGGCGGGCATTGTGGAGACCATGCAGGAGCTGGCCCGCGGCCGCTTTACTTCCGCAGGCCTTGAGGGCGAGGAAGAAATCCAGGTGCCCGCAGTGCATGCGCTTTTCAGCCACGCCTTTGGCCTGACCGTGCAGGATGGCCTGCCGCACGCCAGCGTGGGCCTGGACAATCCCCCTGCAGCAAAGTGGGGCACGGCCAGGATCGTTGAAACTGTGCGGGCCTTCCCCAGGCTTACGGCCGCACCGGGCGGACTGGGCCATGGCGCGCAGGCCGCGCGGATCACCCGCATCGACCGCCCGCTGACGGTACTGACGCAGTTCAGCGCCCGCCTGCGCGAGCTGCTGCATGATGAGCAGCTCTATCCCGAGATCGACAACGCCATCCTTCCCGGCGGCTTTGTGGTGCCAGGTGCAGGTGCCGGAGCAGACCGGGCCGGACACGGCGCCACCCTGGCCGATGCAGAGGGCCTGTCAGCCGCCGCCCGGATGGACTGGACCGTTATCACCGATGTTGAGATCTTCGGCGAAATAGCGGAAGTGGCCGAGGCGCCGCCAATTAAGCGCTACCGCGGCGAGTCCGTACGCCGGCCGGATGAGCTGAACCCCGGCGACTATGTTGTGCACATCGACTATGGCATCGGCCGCTTTGCCCAGCTCACCGACCGCAACCAGAGCGGTGTCACCAAGAGCTATGTCGAAGTGGAGTATGCCGGCCGCGACCGCCTTTTTGTGCCGGTTGAGCAGCTCGACCGCCTGCGGCGCTACAGCTTTGACGGCAGCACGCCGCAGCTTAACAACCTCGGCCGCGAGCAGTGGAAGAAAACCAAGGAGAAAGTAGCAGCCGAGACACTCGAGCTGGCCAAGAAGCTGCTGGCCCTGTATAAGACCCGCCAGGTGCGCTCCGGCCACGCTTATGTCCAGCACACCACCTGGGAGGACGAGTTCGCCGAAGGCTTCCCCTATGAGCTGACCGGCGACCAGATGTCGGCCTGGCGGGATGTCGAGCAGGACATGGAGAGCCCGCGACCGATGGACCGCCTGCTCTGCGGAGATGTGGGCTTCGGTAAGACTGAGATTGCTATGCGCGCGGCCTTCAAGGCCTGTGTGGACGAGCGTCAGGTGCTGGTGCTCTGCCCAACCACGGTCCTGGCCGACCAGCACTTCCATACCTTCACCCAGCGTTTCAGGCCCTTCCCCTTCCGCGTTGGTATCCTCAGCCGCTTCCAGGGGCCCAAGGAGCAGAAGGAAACTGTGGAGATGGTGAAGGACGGCCGCCTTGATGTGCTGATCGCCACCCACCGCGGCCTGAGCAAGGATGTCGAGTTCAAGCGCCTGGGCCTGATGGTGATCGACGAAGAGCAGCGCTTTGGCGTCAAGCAGAAGGAAAAGCTGAAGATGCGCTTCCCGCTGGTCGACGTGCTGGCGATGAGCGCCACACCGATCCCGCGCACCCTTCATATGAGCCTGATCGGCCTGCGCGATATCAGCCTGATCGAGACCGCCCCGGTGCAGCGCAAGCCGGTCAAGACATATGTTGGCGAGTACGACAACATGCTGGTGCGCGAGGCCCTGCTGCGCGAGCTGGGCCGCGGCGGCCAGGTTTACTACCTGCATAACCGCGTCCAGGACATCGAGCGGGTTAAGGCACACCTTGAGTACCTCGTGCCCGGCGAGAAGATCATCATCGCCCACGGCCAGATGAAGGACGAGCGCCTGGAAGAGGTGATGCACGCCTTCAGCCTTGGCGCCTACAAGATCATGCTGGCCACCACGATCATCGAGAACGGCCTGGACATCCCCAGTGTGAATACGATCATCCTCGACCACGCCGAGAACCTCGGCCTGGCCCAGATGCATCAGCTCCGCGGCCGCGTGGGCCGCTCCAGCCTGCAGGCCTATGCCTACTTCTTCCACGACCCGCAGCGGGTGCTGACGGAGGAAAGCCAGAGCCGCCTGCACGCCATTTACAACTATGCCTATCTCGGCGCGGGCTATGAGATCGCCCAGAGCGACCTGCGCATCCGTGGCGCGGGCAACCTGCTGGGCGCGGAGCAGAGCGGTCTCGCCAAGGCGGTCGGTTTCGAGTATTACTGCGAGATGCTGGCGCGCACCATCCGCGACATCAAGGAGCTCTCGGACGCCGGCCTTGATGCGATGGAGGAGCTGCCTACGATGGAGGAGCGGCCCGGCACGCAGATCGACCTGCCACTGCCCTGCTTCATTCCGGCGGATTACATCGACGACCCGGTGCTGCGCCTTGAGGTGCTGCGTGACCTGGCGGCGCTGGAGAGTGACCAGGCGGCCGAGGACTTTGAGCTCTCGCTGCTGGATCGCTTCGGCGAGCTGCCACAGCAGGTCGGCAACCTGCTGCTGGTGATCCGGCTGCGCAACCTGGGCAGCCAGCTGGCCCTCGAGCGCGTGGCCTACAACCGCGCCAAGGACAGCTTCACGCTGAAGTTCTTCGACAGCGAGCGCGACTGGTTCAAGCGTTCAGTGCTGCTGGACAGCCGCTTCTCACCGGCGGGCCCGCAGCTGCTTGAGCTTAAGCTGGAGTTCAAGGGCATCAAGAGCGCAGAGGAACTGCACGAGACCCTCAGCGGCCTGCTGCAGCTGCGGCCGAAGTAGGGCGTCGGATCTTCAGGCTGTGCAGATACCACGAGGCAGCCCCTAGCGGCTGACGAAGCGCTGCATCTGCATAGGCGTGAAGGGCTCGATGTACGCCGCCTGCTCGCCCTTGAAGATCTCCTCGATCAGGTCCATGGCGCCCTTGGCATGCTCAAAGGGCACCAGTCGCAGCGAGAGGGCACCAGTGTCATCCAGCAGCGATGGCCCCAGCAGGACGATGGTCTTTCCCACGCCGTCCAGGATGCCCGCAGGGCAGGGTGTGCTGCTCAGTCCGGGCGGGGCACTATCGGGCTGGAAGCCGCAGACAACAATCGCCTCGGCCTCCTTTTGCTCGCGCAGCTGCTTGTGCAGCATCTGCCAGCTGTCGATCGCCGGCGGGGGTTCGAGGCTGCCCGAGCCGGGCTTAAGCAACTCAAGCTGATCGCGGAACTGCTCACGCTGGGCCTGGCCCGCCGTGCTGGCGTCGGACAGCAGGGCCAGTGAGGCCGCCTCCGGGTGGTCGCGCCAGATTTCCGAGATGATGTTGGGCAGGCTGTAGCGTTGATAGACGCCAGTCACCTGGCGCTTGCCGTCGTAGTAGAAGTCCCGCTCGCCGACCGTTCCGCTGAAGACAATCGGCAGCTCTGCCGGCAGTTCTCGGCCGATCATGAACTGGGCCTGGTCGCCGTCCAGCCAGACGATATCCGGCTTGAGTGCGACTATCCAATTGCGGGCTTCTTCACCCAAGACCTGCTGGCTCAGCAGGTCGGCCACGCCGCTCAGGCCGCACAGGGCAATGGAGAGCTTCACACGCTGGCCCCGGAACATGGCCTCGTAGGGCCCGTAGACATCCAGATGGCCCGATTGGCTGTAACTCTTCCAGGGGTCAATGCCCAGCTCGTTGCCAATGCTGCCGATCATCTCGCTGGCCCAGGGGTCGCTTTCCGTCGCGTCGAAGACCACGGCAATATTGCGCAGCTTCGTACTGGTTCCGGCAGGGCTGTCCTTGCTGCTTCCTGCTGTGCTGTCCTGTGCTTTGTTACAGGCACCGAGCAGAAGCAGCGCCGGCAGGACGAAGGTGAGGATGAAACGGCATGGCATAAGGCGCGGATTGTAGCGGCTGGCGGACGCCTCAGCCAGTGCCGGTCAGCTCCCGCAGCTCGGCGAGGCTGGCCGAGCGCGGCCGCATGATCGGACTGCCCAGCGCGCGGTTCAGCACCAGCTGGGCCAGCATGCCTATCGACAGGCCCAGCCCGAACATCACGGTGTAGTAGCGCAGCTCTGTCAGGCCATAGTGGTGCAGCAGCGGCCCGGTGATGGCGTCCACGTTCGGGTGGATGCTCTTCGCCTTGCCTGCGCTGGCCAGCACTGCCGGGCCGATGCGGTAGTAGTGGTCGGCTGTCGCATAGAGGGGGTCAACGCTGATGTGCTCGGCCGCAAAGCTGTGCAGGGCGACGAAGCGCGGGTCGGCGGCGCGCAGCACTGCATGGCCAAAGCCCGGCAGCACCCGGCCGGCGGCCAGGGTCTGCTGGCAGTAGTCCTCGATCTGCCCTTCGCTGGGTGCCGAGCCGTAATGCTTGTGCATGGCCAGCACAAAGCGCAGGGTCATCTCCGAGGCCAGGCCGTGAATAGGGCCAGCCAGGGCATTCAGGCCGGCGCTGATGCTGTAGCAGGCGTCGCTATGCGCGCTGCCCACTGTGTGGCAGGCCAATGCGCAGGCGTTGGAGCCTTCGTGGTCGCAGTGGAGAACGAAGTACAGGCGCAGCAGATCGGCAAAGGCTGCTGCGGCCGGCGGGCTGTGGGTCAGGCTCAGCATGGCCGCGAAGCGCTCGCTCCAGGATCCCTCCGCGGGGCTGTCGGCCCAGGCCTGGGCGCGGCCCTGGTCGCGGTGCCAGACGGCGGCGGCCAGTACCGGCAGGCGCGCCAGCAGGTCCAGCGCGTCCTCCAGCGTGGCGCGCCAGAGGCTCTCCTTGCCCAGCTCGTGATAGTCGCGCGCTTGGCGCGAGCTGCGCTGCAGGCTCAGGGTCAGCAGGCTGAAAAGCACCATCGGATGGGAGTCGGGTGGTGCACTGGCCAGCACCGACCAGGCATAATCCGGCACCCGCGCCCGGCTGGCCAGCTCGGCGCGCAGCCACTCCTTCTGCGCCTTATCCGGGTACTCGCCGCAGAGCAGCAGCCAGAAGACCTCCTCCACGCCCAGCCCGGTCAGCTCACGCACCGGCCGGCCGCGAATGATCAGGCCGCGCTGCGGGTCCACCACCGAGGTATCGCAGATCACACCGATGACGCCGCGCAGGCCGCCATAAACCTGGCCCAGGCTGACCGCGCAAAGCTCAAGCTCGGCATGCTGCGCCAGCATGGCGCTGCGTTCGCTGCGCAGCCCTGGCAGCAACTGGGCCAGTCTGTCGTGCAGAAGAGTCACGGCAAGATTGTACGGCGCAGGCTGGGGACGCTATCTCGCGATTCGCATGTCTGCCGCGCGGGCGAAGGCCGCGCTAAGTACTGGCTTCGAAATCCACCAGCAGGTCGCCAGGCATCACCCGGTCGCCCTGGGCCTTGCGAAACGCGCTCACCACGCCGTCAGCGGGAGCGAGGATCTCATGCTCCATCTTCATTGCTTCAAGGATCAGCAGGGGCTGGCCCTTGTGTACCTGCGCTCCGGGCTCAACCAGCAGCGCCAGCACCTTGCCGGGCATGCGGCTCACCAGATCCCCGCCGCGCTCAGCGCCGGCCTCTGATCCATCCGCGCCGGGCTCGATGCTGCGAAAGACCATGCGCCGGCCCTCGATCCAGAGCTCAAAGCCGCCGGCGTTGCTGAGCACAAAGGCGCTGACCCGCCGGCCCTCCCAGATGAAGCTCAGCTCTCCTGCTTCCTGCTGCAGCTCTGCCAGCTTCAGTTCGCGGCCGTCCAGGCTGAGCAGCATACTGCCGTCAGTGCTGCGGCGCAGGGACAGCTCCCGCTCTTCGCTTCCGTGCGCGTATCTGCGGCTCATACGTTGCTCCAGGCGCCCAGGCTTTGCCAGGGATTGTGCAGGGCAGTGGACGCAGCTGAGCTTGCCTGTTGTGCAGTGCCGCGAGGCACTGCTGCCGCCACTGCTGCGGCAGCCCAGTGCAGTTCCGTCGCCGGAGCCGGGGCCCAGCCTTCCATGTGCTGGGTGATGAAGCCCGTGCTCAGCTCACCGGCCAGGAATGCCGGATGGGCCAGGATGGCCTGCAGATACTCGGAGTTCGTGGTCAGGCCTAGCACTGCATAGTCACGCAGGGCTTGCGCCGCCCGCTGGATAGCGGTATCGCGGTCCGGGCCGTGCACAATCAGCTTGGCCAGCAGGGGGTCATAGTCAGCGCCGACTTCCCAGCCTTCATAAAGTGCGGTGTCAACACGTACACCGGGGCTCTGGGGCTCGCGGTAGACGCCAATGCGCCCCACCTGGGGCAGAAAGCCCGCGGCGGGGTCCTCAGCGCAGAGGCGGCATTCGATGGCGTGTCCCCTCGGCTTCAGATCCTCCTGGCGCAGAGTCAGCTCCTCGCCGGCTGCGATACGCAGCTGCCAGTGCAGCAGATCCAGGCCGTAGGCCAGCTCGGTGACGGGATGCTCCACCTGCAGACGCGTATTCATCTCGAGGAAGTAGTAATGCTGGCCCAGGGCGTCCTGGCCCACAATGAACTCAACAGTCCCGGCGCCTTCATAGCCCACTGCCCGGGCGAGGGCCACAGCCCCGCTGCCCATCTTCTCGCGCAGCTCGGCGCTGACCGCCGGGCTCGGCGCTTCCTCGATGATCTTCTGGTAGCGCCGCTGGATACTGCATTCGCGCTCGCCAAGGTGGACGATGTTGCCGTGCTTGTCAGCCAGCAGCTGGATCTCGATGTGCCGCGGGTTGCGGATGTACTTCTCAAGGTAGACCGTGGGGTTGCCAAAGGCCGCCTGAGCCTCGCGCCGTGCCGCAGCCAGTGCTTCATCCAGGCGCTCGGGGTCCTCCACCAGGCGCATGCCCTTGCCGCCTCCGCCAGCGCTGGCCTTGACCAGCACCGGGTAGCCGATCGCCATTGCCGCCTCGGCCAGCCGCAGGTCAGCCTCGCTGTCGCTGAGGCCGTGCTCAGACGGCAGCTCGAAGCCCGGCACCACCGGCACACCGGCCGCGATGGCGGTAGCGCGGCTTTCCACCTTCAGGCCCATGCCGCGGATGGCCGGCGGCGGCGGGCCGATCCAGGCCAGACCGGCGTCATTTACTGCCTGGGCGAAAGCATCGTTCTCCGAAAGGAAGCCGTAACCCGGATGCACAGCATCGCAGCCGGTCTCCGCCGCGACGGCCAGCAGCTTGTCCGCCCGGAGGTAGCTTTCACGAGGCGGGGCAGGGCCTATCAGGCGCGCCTGGTCGGCCAGGCGCACGTGCAGGGCCCGCGCATCCGGCTCGCTGTAGACGGCCACGCTGGCAATGCCAAGCTCGCGGCAGGCGCGGATGATGCGGACCGCGATCTCGCCGCGGTTGGCGATAAGGACTCGTGTGATCCTGGCGCTGATATGGGTATTGTAAGTCGGGGACGCCGGCGGCGTCCGAACCAGAGGTGGGGATTCAAGCAAATTGAGCTCTCAGCCCCTGCGCGCAGGTGTGGACCGTAATTTCTGCCCAAGTGATGCTCTTCACGCCTGCGCGCAGGGGCCACCTCTCCGCACGGCCGGGCGCCGTCGCGTCCCTGCCACTGTGCTTCAAGACGAAGGTTATGGATAGCTGTTTCCAGGCTGCAGAGAGAAGCCTGAAAATCCGCCCGGTTGAAACCGGATCAAATGGGCCCGGCAGGATTCGAACCCGCGACCAAGAGATTATGAGTCTCCTGCTCTAACCGCTGAGCTACAGGCCCTGATGTGGGTCAGGTACTCGCTGAATTTACCATAGCCGGGGGGCTTAAGATCCGCCCTTCTCGCCGGCTTCGGCATCGCCGCTGTCTTCCGCGCCGTCCTTGCTGCCCTTGCCCTTGGGCAGGGTCGCGGGCTTGCGCTCCTTCTCGTGAAGGGCCTCAAACTCCGCCAGCGGCGGGGGCGCCAGTTCCGCGGGGAAGCTGCCATAAGCTTCTATCTCCGCCTGGCTGCCAGTGTACAGATACCAGTTAAGGCCGGACTTCACCCAGCGCTGCGGCTGCAGCACGGCGAAGGCGTCGCCAAGCTCCGGGTCGACAACGGTATAGGCAAAGCGGTCCTGGCTAGAAACCAGCACGTGCTTGCCTTTGGCGAGCGGATAGCGCGTGTTGGGCTTGCTGGCCTTGCGCCGCGTCTCATCCAGCTGCCGCAGGCCATCGCGCGTGAACTTCTTCTTATAAGCTGGGCTGAGGTAAGACGAATAGGCCTGCTTTGGATAGCGGCCGATCATGTAGTTGTAGTACTGCGCCGCGCGGCCCTCGATACCGCCGACGGCCCCGCAGGCGGCCAGCCAGATGGCGCAGGCCAGCGTAAGGGCCAGCACTGCTGCTCGAAGGGTCAAAGGCTGCCAGCGCGTTTCCACGGCCTCATTATATCCACGCTGGCGCCGGCTTATAGGCTAGTGCGGTTCCAGGGCCCGCTGCTCGATCATCCAGCGGAAGGCTTCGCTGCCACTCATGACGGCGATTGTGACCAGGGCGGCGGCGATGATCTGGCCGATGATGACCGCCATCAGGTAGTGCCGCAGGTTGATGCCCAGCAGGTAAGCGCCTATGGTGGCGGTATACAGTCCGCTGCCGGGGCCTGGTATCGCCACCAGTACCAGCAGGCCCCAGTGGCCCCAGCGCTCCATTGGCTTGTGCAGCTTCTCCCTGACCCGGGCTTCATACCAGTCCCAGAGCTTCTCAAACCAGCGCATCCTGCGCAGCAGGCTGACGCCGCCGCTCATAAACAGGTATGCCAGGGGAGATACAAGCCAGTTGGCCAGCAGCGCAGCACTGACCACCTGCCAGGCCTGCAGCTTGGTGGCCAGCAGGCCGTAAGGGATCGAGCCGCTCAGCTCCAGTGTGGGCGTGATGCTGATCAGCGCGATGCGCAGCAGTGGGGGTACGCCCTCCAGCCAGTTAAGGAATGCCTCCAAGGCGCCGGATTGTAACAAAAAGCCGGCGGGGACTGGGCCCCCGCCGGCATATGCCTTCCTTCCTTGCTTAAGCTGCGTCCTGCTTCTGGGCCGCCGGAGCTTCGTAGTCCAGCAGTTCAACCCGGCCGCTTTCCAGGTAGTAGTAGGCACCCACCACCTTGAGCTTGCCTTCCTTGACCATATGGGCCAGGATCGGCTCGCTCTCGCGCAGGCGGTTCACGACCTGGCGGACGTTTTCACGAACAGCGTTCTCCACGAGGTCGCCGGGCTGGTTGCTGCTGGCCTTGACCGCCGGGCGGATCTGCTCCACCAGGCTCAGGATGTGGCCGGGGGCCCCAGCGCTCTTGCAGGCGGCGCCCACGGCTCCGCAGCGCTCATGGCCCATCACCACGATCACGCTGGAGCCCAGGTGCTCCGCCGCATACTCCAGACTGCCAATCACCGCGGTGTCAGCAATGTTGCCGGCCACGCGGCAGACGAAGAGATCGCCCAGGCGGCAGTCGAAAATCTCGCTGAGCATGATCCGCGAGTCGGAGCAGCTCAGGACTGCCGCGAAGGGATGCTGCTCATAGGCTGTCGCCGTCCTGCGGTCCTGGTCATTGCCATTGCGACGGACCTTGCCTTCGCAGTAGCGCTGATTGCCGCCCAGCAGGTGCTGGATTACAAAGTCTGGATTCCCGGGTTCCCACTTGCGCTTGTTCATAGCTGCCTTCCTTTAGACCTTGAACTTCGACACGATGTCCTGCAGCTCAGTGCTGAGCTTGGCCAGGCTGGAGGCGCTGGAAGCGATCTCCTCGGTGCTGGCGGTCTGCTCTTCCATCGCGCTGCTGACTTCCTCAGAGGCGGCGGCGTTCTGTTCGGCGACTGCAGCCACTGCCTGCATGGAGTTGACAACTTCAGTTGTGCTGGCGTTGATCTCTTCCGCGGCGGCGCTGATGCTCTGGACCTTCTCGCTGAGGGCTTCCACACCCTTGACGATCTCGCCAAGGACGCGGGAGGCTTCAGTGACGGTCTGGGCGCCGGCGCTGACTTCGTGGTCGCTCTTCTCCATCGCGGAGAGAGCCGCCTGCATCTCATTCTCGATACCCTTGACCAGCTGAGTGATGTTGCCGGCAGCGGTATTGCTCTCCTCGGCCAGCTTGCGCACCTCTTCGGCGACCACCGCGAATCCACGTCCGGCTTCACCGGCACGTGCAGCTTCGATTGCGGCGTTCAGGGCCAGCAGGTTGGTCTGGTCCGCGATGCCGGTGATGATGCTGATGAAGTCGCCAATCTGCTTGGTCTTCGTACCGAGGGACTCCACAACCGCGGCGGTCTGCTGGACGCTGCCGGCGGCGTGGTTGATGATGGTCATGGCTTCATCTGCGCTGCGCTTGCCTTCGGTGCCGTGGGTCGCGGCCTGGGTGGCATAGGCGGCAACTTCCTCGATATCGCGCGAGACCATCTCAATCGCCTGGGCGTTCTGGCGCAGGTTCTCCTGGGCCATCGTCACATTGCTGGTGGTGTCCTGGCTGCCGCGCGAGACTTCCTGGACGGTGTAGCTCACCGACTGGGCAGCCTTGCCCGTCTCCTCGGCGCTGGCCGAGAGTTCCTCGCTGGCGGCCGCGACGTGCGTGGCGGCTTCGCTGACCTGCTGGATGAGGTGCTTGGTGTTGTTCTTCATTTCAATGAAGGCTTCGGTCATCACACCAATCTCGTCCTGGGCCTTGCTATGCTGCAGAACGATGCTGAAATCACCATTGGCCATCGTATGCGCCGCACCGCTCAGCATGCGCAGCGGCTTGCCCACCATTGCGGAGATGCCCAGGCTGAGCAGAATCACAAAGGCAACCACAATGCCGGAGGCCGTCATGATGGAGCCCTTGTTGGCATCATTGACCGCGTTGGTGATGGTGCTGGACTCCTGGATCACCTCAAATGCGCCGTGGGCCATGCCAGGCGTCCAGTTCTCCATCTGGTAGCCCAGCGGATCCTTGCCGTCGCCGGTCTTGGAAGTGGCCGGGTCGCCATGGCAGAGCATGCACTCCTGGGTGAGCACAATAGCGCGGGCCAGCCGCAGCTTGCCGTCATGAGCGCCGTTATAGCCAGGGATCTCCTTGCCCTTGACCCAGGTGCCCTTTTCGGCCACGCTCTCATAGAGCTTGCCGTTCTCGGCGAAGACTGTCGCGGCTTCCTTGCCCTGCTTGTTAATCTGATCCTCGAGATAGGCCAGGATGGCCTTTTCGGTCTCATCTGGAGCGTTGTCCGGGTTGCGGGGATCGTTGGCCGGCACCCTGAATTCATAACCGGATTCTTCGGCCTTGGTCTGGCCCACTGTCCAGCCGGCAACCACCGGGACTGTCCAGTAATAACGTTCCAGGATGTCCTCCTTGGTCGCCAGGAGTTCTTCTTCCTTGAAAACGTCGTGCTTGCCGCGCAGCTCGGCAACATAGTTGCGGGCATTCTCGGCTTCCTGCGTGATGGCCACGCCCTTGGCCACCATCTGGTTGCAGATCCTGCGTCTTACGCCGCCTGCGTTAATCAGTGCGTTGACCGCGAAGGCCAGCGTAACCAGAACGCAGACAGCGACGATGATCTTCGCTGCAATACTCTTCATTTTCTGCTCCGATGTGCCGGACGGCAATATCAACCGTTTTTATCGACCTTGCACAGGGAAACAACAGTCGCCGCCGGTTAACTTTTCGAAGCTCAACTCGGCGGCGACCGGGTACGGGTCCGCGCCTAGCTGACCTTGAATCCGCCAACCAGAACCTGCAGCTCAGTGCTCAGCTGGGCCAGGCTGCCGGCACTGCTGGAGATCTCCTCAGTGCTTGCGCTCTGCTCTTCCATGGCGCTGCTGACTTCCTCAGAAGCTGCGGCATTCTGCTCCGCCACTGCGGCGACAGCCTGCATGGAGTTCACTACTTCTGAGGTCGAGGCGTTGATCTGCTGGGCGGCGGCGGAGATGCTCTGCACCTTTTCGCTCAAAGCCTCTACGCCCTTGACAATCTCGGCCAGGACCGCTGAGGCCTGGGTCACAGTGATGGCTCCGCTGCTTACCTCACGCTCGCTCTTCTGCATTGCAGCCAGCGCGGCCTGCATCTCCTGCTCAATGCTCTTGACCAGGGAGGTGATGTTGCCGGCGGCGGTGTTGCTTTCCTCAGCCAGCTTGCGCACTTCCTCAGCGACCACGGCGAAGCCGCGGCCCGCATCTCCGGCTCGGGCCGCTTCGATAGCTGCATTAAGAGCCAGCAGGTTGGTCTGGTCGGCGATGCCCGTGATGATGCTGATGAAGTCGCCGATCTGCTTTGTCTTGTCGCCAAGCGATCCGACTACCTGGGCAGTCTGCTTTACACTGCCGGAAGCGTGGTTGATGATCTCCATCGCTTCGTCCGCGTTGCGTTTGCCGTCGCTGCCGTGTGTAGCCGCCTGGGTGGCATATGCCGCAACCTCTTCAATGTCGCGCGACACCATCTCGATGGCCTTGGCGTTCTGGCGCAGGTTCTCCTGAGCCATGGTCACATTGCTGGTTGTGTCCTGGCTGCCGCGGGCAACTTCCTGGACGGTATGGCTCACGGACTGCACTGCCTTGCCACTCTCCTCCGCACTGGCGGACAGCTCCTGGCTGGCCGCAGCTACGTGAGAAGCCGCATCGCTGACCCGCTGGATCAGGCGCCGCGTGTTGTTCTTCATCTCAATAAAGGACTCGGTCATGGTTCCGATCTCGTCCCTGATCTTGCTGTGCTCGAGTACGATAGTGAAGTCACCTTCGCTCATGACGCGGGCCGCATTGCTCAGGATGCGCAGTGGCCGTTTGATGCTGCTAAGTAGCAGGAAGGCAATGATCACCGCGAAGAGCGCGGCCAAACCACCGCTGATGGCACTGGTGGCAATTGAGTTGCGCATGATCATCCGGCGCTCTTCGCGCGATTCCTCGACCAGCTTCGCCGCCATGTCCGCCGTAAGCACGGAGGTCTCATCAACACTGGCGCCAAAGACCTTCAGCTTGTCTCCGCGGATCTGCTGGGCTGTCTCCCAGTCCTGGACGTGGCAGGCTTGCTCAAACTCTTCGAGGGCGGAAAGGTAGCCGGAGATGGCCTCCGTGAAGGGCTTGTACTCCTCCTGAAGTGCCGGGCTTACCGTCGTGCTGACGGCCTCCAGCTCGGTGTTCAGCGCAGCTTCAGCCTCATTCAGCTTGATGGACGCCTCCTCGTTGCGATCCAGAAGCAGGCGCAGGGAGCCCATGCGGACATCCCAGAGCAGGAACTTTATGCGGTTGATGTCACTCTCGTTCTTGGCAGCGGTTGCGGCGATCACAGAAACAGCCTGGATTCTGTTCAGACTGATGATGGAAAGCACAGCCGAAGCCACCAGAAGTGCGGTTAGTAACGCGAAACCCAACACCATCTTGGTAGTCAGGGTCATAGCGGAGCCTCCGTGCAGGGCAAATGCCTGTTTTCGCAGTGCCGAATGGCTAATCTGCGATCATTACATCGGTACGCGGACCATTGCACTTTGGCATACTAACAATCAATACCGTTGAAATTTGTCTAATAAATTTGTTGCCGGCGAGGCTGCAAAGACTTTGGACTAGTCGCCAAGAAAGATCAGATCCGAGCGGCCGGGCGGCTCGATTCCCTGAGAGCGCAGCATGTGCGCCACCCCGCCAAGATGCCAGACGCAGTGCGTAGCCGCATGGGTCAGGGCCAGACCCCGGCTCTTGTGCAGGATACCGGCCGAGCGGGTCTTGAACTCCACCATCCGGCTGAAGTCTTCTGGCTGCTGGGAGCTGCAGACTTCGCGGTGCCTGTCGATACAGGCCTTGGCGTGCGCAATGAGGACATGCCAGTCGTCCGTCGCAACAGTGCTGTCGTCCAGCGGGTCGCTGCCCGCGATTTGGTCGCTGTAGCGGTGCAGCGGTGTAAACGCGTGGCGCATGAAGTGGCCCATGGTGGGAAAGGCAGGGTTGCCGCTTGGGAGACCGAGCCAGCTGTTGTCACGCTCCCTGGCCCACAGCTCCCAGCGCCCAAGCTGGTAATCCAGCCAGGCGTTCAGCGCGGAAAGGTGGTCACCGCTGCTAAAGAAGCGGCTCGGGCTGCCTGCGCCAGCATTCGGACTGTCACTCATGCTGCGATTGTACCGTTCCCGCTGCGGGCGCAGTCCTGCGGCCGCTGGTCTCAAAACACGGAATACCTAGGGCACGGCACCAGGCTACAGTCACTGCATTAAACAGGCCGCCTTCACCACGCAGCCGGCCGCTCATTTCCTGCAGGACCTTGCGGTCAGCCACCTTCATCTGCGAACGGTAGCGCCGCCGCATCTGTGCCACCGTTGGCAGGTGGAACAACACCCACAGGTGGGCGAGCATCAGACCCGGCCACTCCAGTGGCTGGCGCAACAGGGTCCAGAAGTAGCCCAGCATATGCTGCAGAAGCACGATCGGCCACAGGCGCAGCAGCACGCTGGCCGGCTGCCAGATCAGCATCCGCATCAGGCGGTTGCGTTCCTGGTAGAAACGCAGGCGCACCTTGCCCAGGCTGCGCGAGGTGGCGTTATGCAGGTGCACCGCGGCCGCCCGAGGTTCCTTGACGATGCTGCGGCCGGTCGCCCGCAGATGGTTGCCCAGGAAATTGTCTTCGTGATAAGCAAAGAAGAGGGTGGGGAAGAGCTCCGGCGCCAGGTCATCCACCACCTCCCGCGTGATCAGGCACAGGCCGCCGCTGGGGTAGAAGGCCGGCTTCAGGCTGGCCGTTCCCGGGCCAAGCTGGGCCGGATCGGTTGGCGGATAGAGGTCGCCGGCGCGGTAGCCGAAGAGGGTGGTTCCGTGGTTGCGGTAGGACTCCTGGATAGCCTGGGCCAGGCGGGCCGGCATGTCCCAGACCACGTCCTCGGGGTCTTCCTCCAATTCCAGGCGCAGGGCCCGGACGGCCGGAGCGATCAGCTCTACATCGCCAATGTTGACCAGACGGCCGCTGATGGCGTCGGCACCGCTGCTGCGAGCGGCATACACAAGGCGCTTGATGCAGTCCTGGTCCAGCACGCAGTCGTTATTCACCAGAACGATGTACTCGCCCTGGGTCTGGGGCAGCCCCCAGTTCACCCCGCCGGCAAAGCCCTGGTTGCGCGGCAGGCGCAGAACCCTGACTCTGCGCCGGCCGATCTGGGCTGTTTCGCCGGGGCGGATTCCCAGATCCATGCGCAGCACTTCTGCCTCGTCGGCGTCGCTGCCGTTGTCCACGACGACGATCTCAATGTCTTCGTAGCTCTGCGCCAGGATCGAATCAAGGCAGCGCCGCGTCATGCTAAGGCCGTTCCAGTTGAGGACGACGATGGACACCAGTCCGCCGTCGCCCGCTGCCCCGCCAGGCTCAGCGCTGCCAGGGCTGCCATCCGGCCTGCGGGCCTCCGGGGGCGGGCGCAAACCATATGGCCTGAACTGCGCTTCAACCCTGGCCGGCGCAACACTGCGATGCGGCCCGGCTGTGAAGCGCGCCGCCAAGGCGCCCGGCAGGTGCCATAGATACAGCACTGCCGCGGGCCAGAGATAAGGTGTGGCCAGCACCCGCAGCGCGTGCAGGCATTCATAGGCAAACAGCGGCAGCGCGGCGCGCAGCTGGCCAGCAAGCGTATCGTTTTTGGCCAGCATCAGATAGCGGTTCTTCTCCGCCAGCATGCGGATCTTCCAGCGCTTGCGGCCGCCGCTGCCATGGACTTTGTGCCAGGCGATGCAGCCCGGCTCGTAGTAGGCGAGCCAGCCGCAGAGCTGCGCGCGCCAGTCGAGGTCCACATCCTCAAAGTAGGCAAAGAAGCTCTCATCGAAGACCTCAGCGCGCTGTGTGGCCAGGCCGCTGTCCACCGTGCGCTGGGCCAGCTGATCCAGCATTTCGCGTCGGTAGGCGATGGCCGCTGCGTTGCCGCCGAAGACAAAACCGCCCTGGTCGTACTGCCCCTGGTCCAGTTCGCCCCGGCCGCGGTTCACCGCCGTGCGGCCGGTGTACATGATGTGGCCGGTGCTTTCCAGAATGCCGCTCTCGTCATCCACAAACTGCTTGCAGACTACGCTGCCGATGCGCGGGTTTGCGGCCAGCACCTTGAGCGCATTGCGGGTGAAGTCGGGATGCAGACGGGCGTCACAGTTCAGCAGGATGATCACATCGCCGCTGGCGGCAGCGATGCCCTGGTTATTGGCTGCGGCGAAACCAATGTTCTGCCGGTTGTTGATGTAGACATCCGGCTTGACCGGCAGCGCTGTGGGCCTGAAACCCTGGCCGTCAGGGCCGGGGCTGGCGTTGTTGATCAGGATGATCTCATTCTGCTTGTGGGTCTGATCCAGAATGCTTCTGAGCGCCTCGCTCAGAAAGGCTTCGGTGTTCCAGTTGACCAGAATGTAGCTGACCAGATTCAGCCCAGCGCCGGGCCGCGTGCCTGCCTGCGGCTTCTGTCCTGCGCCTGGCTGGTCCATCAAGCTTGATTATATGCGTTACATCCGCGCCCAAAGCGGTCTCAGCATTGCTGTGAGGCCAGCTGAACAGCCGGCTGAAGCCCGCTGTCACTGCTGTAGACAAGACTGGAGGTAGGAAATGGAGTTTTCACGCAACGTGGCGCCGGCATTGCTGGGCGCACTGCTGCTCAGCACGGCTGCTGTGGCCGAGGATGCGCCGCAGCCGGCGGCGCCTGCGGATACCGCTGATGCAGCTGCACCGGTCGCCGATGTGGCTGATCCTGTTGCACCTGCAGCGGAGGCGGATGCCCCGGAGGCACCCTCACTTCCAGCGCTTGTTATTGCAGCGGCCGCGGCGCCGGAGGCCGAGTCGCTCAGCGAGCGCCTTAGCGCCCGGCTGGATGAACTGGTAGCCTCGGGCGAACTGAGTACGGAAACAGCAGCGAAGGTCAGGGCGCTGGTCCTTGAGCTTGCGGCTGCCTCGCCGGTGGCCGCAGCACCGAGCCCGGCACTCCTCGAACTTGAGGCCTTGAATTCCACCGCGGCAGCCCCTGAGCTGCTCGAACTGCGAATCCTGGAAAGCGGCAGCCCGCTTGCCCTGGCCGCACCGGACGCACACATTGTCTATGGTCAGCAACTGGCGCCTGAAGCGCTGGCGCAGCTTGAGCTTGAGCTGCAGGGCCACGCTCTGGCTCTGTCAGATACAGCGCTTGCCGAGGCTGAACTTGAAAAGCTGAACATCGAGCTGCAGGAAGTACAGGGCCAGGAGCTGTCGGAAGAAGCCTTGCTGGAACTACAGAATCTCTACCAGCTGCCGGCCCTGGTTGAGGGGCAGAAGCTGGATGCCGCTGCCTCCAATCTGGCTGAGCTGGCCGCAAAGGAACTGCTTGAGCTCCATATTCAGCCGCTGGCGCCCGAGGCCCTGGCTGAGCTGGAGAGCCTGAGTGTCTATGCCCTGCCGGGTGCTGCGGTGGCCGCGCCCGCGCTTGCTGAACAGGCAGCCCGCGAGCTGGAAATCTATGCCAGGGGTCATCTTGCCGGGGCGGCTGGCCTTCCGGAAGGCCTGGCCGTCGTGCAGGGCTTCCCGCTGGGCGATGACCAGGCGCTGAAGATTGAGCTGGAACGGGCCGCTGGCCTCCCGGCCGCGAGCGCAGGTTCGCTGGAAAGCGCACTCACGCCGGGAATCCTGCTGGGCATTCAGGGCCTGCAGAACGGCGATGAGGACAAGACTCGCGCCGCGGCCCTGCTGCTGGCCATGCAGCTGCTGGCAGCCGAGGACGACAGCCTGCGCGAGCTGCTGCCGGAAGACCTGCGCAAACTGAGCTCTGACGATCTGGTTGGCCGGCTGAAGCTGAAGGACGGCTGGGAGAACGACCTGCAGCGCCTGGGAGACCGCCTGAGCGTGATGCTCAAGGGCTTCCTGCGCAACAACAGCAAGAAGTAAGCAGATAAAGGCAAGCCGCTTCTTGCCTCCGGCTGCGATAAGAAAGCTGGCACATCGGTAATGAAAGTACTGCTGGACATTGAACAGTTCCAGTATGCAGTCGTCCTGATTTGTGTCAGAGGAGGCAGCCATGTTCTGGTGGAAGACTATTACCGTCCCGAAGTAGGACGGTTAAGAAAGGTAGGAAAACTGCAAGGGGACGGCACAGCCGTCCCCTTGCGCACTTCAGGGTCCAGTTCTATGTTACAGCCCAATGGTCGGCCCGCACTTTATTTGGTAACTGCTTGAGTTCTATTCTTCGTCCTCGGCGCTGGCCAGCTCATAGAGCCGCCGACTAAGCCTGTCAATCTGCTCTCTCCCGTTCAGCGCCTGCAGCCACAGCGGCGGAATGGCCCCCACGCCAAAGCGCGCGCCCAGGAGGGCTCCAGCCACCGCTCCAACCTGGGAACTGGCGGTGCCGCGGTTCACCAGCAAAAGGACGCCCTCTTCAAAGGTGCTGCAGTTTATGACCGCCCAGAGCCCCGCCTGCAGCGTGTGCAGCACGTCGCCATCGGTTTGCAGTTCCTCGCCCGTGCGGTCCGGGATGTTGCGCAGGGCATAGCCCAGCACTGTATTGCGGGGCTCAATGAAGTCCAGCACTTCCTCCAGCAGCCCGTCCGTACCGACCAGCAGCAGGTGCGCGATGGCGAGGTTCAGCGCCACGCAGGCCAGCTTGCAGCGCTCGTCATAGTGCGTAATACCGCTGATCACCCGGGATTCGCCGATCAAATGGACGTTGTCGTGATAGCGGCGCAGGCCCGTGGGCGCCGCCCGCACCAGGCTTCCGGAGCCCATGCGCATGCTCTCCGGCATGCTCTGCCAGGCCTCAAAACCGGCGCGCTCAAAGTTGTAGCCAAAGACAAGGTTCTCGCAGGCTTCGCGCGTGGTTTCTCCAAGGTCCCGGGGGCCCTGGCGGTACCACTCCCGGAAACGCTCGGCGACATCGACAGCATTGAAGACCCCGGTCTCGCAGTAGCTTTCCAGCACGCAGAGCATCATCTGGGCGTCGCCGGTCATGCTGCCCGCGGGCTTGTCGCGCCAGCCGCCCGGCTGCATCTGGCGCACGTTGCCAAAGCGCTGGTCGATCTCGGCCATGCTCAGCCGGTCCAGCGGCGCGCCGATAGCATTGCCGCAGGCCAGGCCCAGCAGGCAACCGCGGAACTGTTCAGCCAGGTCTCGCACTGGCGGAACGATAACACAGCCTGCCGCGCGGCCAGTCTCAAGCGCGGCAAACTGTATTGAGTTGCCCTGACTATGCCCACGCAGCCTGGACGCAGGCACGGGGTAGAATCAGCCCGTGTATACAGGGCTTATCCGGCATCAGGGCCTGCTGGCGGCGCGCGGCGCTGCCAGTCTGCTCGTCGATTGCCCTGGCCTGCGCTCAAGTCTGAATTTCGGTGACAGCGTTTCGGTCAACGGCGTCTGCCTGACCGTGGCCCGTCTGAGCGAAACGGGTTTCGGGGCGGATCTGCTTCCGGCCACGCTTGAGGTAACAACTCTGGGCACACTGGCCATCGGCAGCCGTCTGAACCTGGAGCTGCCGCTGGGGACCGGCGAGCTCTTTGGCGGCCATCTGGTGCGCGGCGTCGTGGACGGGACAGTTGAACTGCTTGCCCGCGAGGAGCTGCCCGGAGGAGCCCTGCGGCTCAGCTTCAGGCTGGAGGACTGGCTCAAGCAGTGGCTGGTTCCAAAGGGCGCGGTCTGCCTGGATGGTGTCAGCCTGACCGTTCAGCGCCTGGATGAAGCTGTCTTCACGACAGAGCTGATCCCAACCACGCAGGCTGAGACAAACCTTGGAACTATTTTGCCCTCGGCAAGGGTAAATGTTGAAGCCGACCTGATCGTTAAGTCCGTGCGCACGGTGCTTGAAGGCATGGGCTATGCGGATCGGGTACCAGAGCTGGCGGCAGCCGTAAACGGACTGCCTGCTTCAAAGGGAACTGGAGATTGATGTCTGATACAAACAACGGAAACGGTCCAGGCGCTGCCAAGCCGGCTGGCAACGGCGGTCTGACCCCCAGCTGCAGCGGTAACACGGTCTATACGGCCCTGCTCGCGCGCAGCGGCATGCGCCTGATCGAGTCGGTCACCGCGCCCGCGGCTCCGCAGGAAGATGCCGCCACGTGTTATGTCAGCCGCGTCGAAGCGGCGGTCGAGGCCCTGCGCCGCGGCGGCATGGTGATCCTGATGGATGACAAACAGCGCGAGAACGAGGGCGATCTTGTCTGCGCCGCTCAGTTCGCCAGCCCGGAGAACGTTAACTTCATGAAGGCTCACGGCCGCGGCCTGATCTGCGTGCCGATGACCAGCGAGGCCCTCGAGCGCCTGGAGCTGCCGTTGATGGCCCAGCGCAACACCAGCCTGCACGGCACCGCCTTCACCATGAGCGTCGATGCCCTGCACGGCACCAGCACAGGCATCAGTGCCGAGGACATGTCCATCACGATCCGCGCGCTGGCCGACCCCGCGACGCGGCCCGAGGACCTCGGCCGCCCCGGCCATGTCTTCCCGCTGCTCTACCACTCCGGCGGCGTGCTCAAGCGCCCCGGCCAGACAGAAGGCAGCGTGGACCTGCTGCGCATTGCCGGCCTGCAGCCGGCCGCAGTGGTCTGCGAGATCTGTAACGAGGATGGCAGCATGGCCCGTGAACCCCAGCTTGTCGAATACAGCCGGCAGCATCAGATTCCCCTGGTACATATCCAGGACATCGTGCGCTACCGCCTGGTCAAGGACAAGATCATCCGCTTTGCTGACAAGGCCGTCCTGCCCACGGAGTACGGTGAGTTCGCCATTCATGGCTACGAAGTGCCGGCCACTGGCGAGCACCACGTCGCCCTGGTCTGCGGAGATGTCTCGACAGACGAGCCGGTGTTGATCCGCGTGCACAGCGAATGCCTGACCGGCGATGTCTTCCATAGCCGCCGCTGCGACTGCGGTCCGCAGCTTGACTGGGCCATGCGGGCCATCGCCAAGGAAGGCCGCGGTGTGCTGCTTTACCTGCGCCAGGAGGGCCGCGGCATCGGCCTGATCAACAAGATCCGCGCCTATGCCCTGCAGGACAACGGCATGGATACCGTCGAGGCCAACCTCGCGCTGGGCCTGCCGGCCGACAACCGCGACTACGATGCCGGGGCGCAGATCCTGCTCGACCTCGGCCTAAAGGACCTGCGCCTGATCACCAACAACCCCTCCAAGCTGGTGGGCCTGGAAGCGCATGGACTGCGAATCGTCGAGCGTGTACCGATTCCTCTGGAGATCATGTATCACCGCCACAGCGCTGGCTACATCGAAACCAAGGTGGCCAAGATGGGGCACCTGATCGATCTGCAGGGGGCGGAGGTCCAGGCCGGCGGCTAAGCAGCAGCCTGCGCCCCGCCGCGATAAGGCTGCACCAGCAGCAGCATTCCGCTGAGGATTGTCAGCACTGTGCTGCCTTCATGCAGGATCACCGCCAGCCACAGCGGCAGCCAGCCCGTGGCCGCGCCGGCCAGCAGCAGGATGATCACGCCAAATGCCAGCACCAGCCCGCGGGTAATCGCCGCCTGGGTCTGGCGGGCCAGCCAGACCGCGAAGGGCAGGGCGGACAGGTCATCGCGCATCAGCACTATGTCCGCCGTTTCCAGCGCCACATCAGTGCCGCGGCTGCCCATGGCGAGGCCGATGTCGGCCGCGGCCAGCGCCGGGCCGTCGTTGACACCGTCGCCCACAAAAGCCAGCGCGCCGTACTGCTGCTGCAGACGCCGAACCTCGTCCACCTTGTTCTCGGGCAGCAGCTCCGCCCGCACTTCGTCCGCGCCCACACTGGCGGCCACTGCCTCGCCAACCAGATGGTGGTCGCCGGTGAGGATCACCACATGCTGGATCCCCTGGCGTCGCAGCTGCTGGATTGCCGGCTCAGCGCTGGCGCGAATCCGGTCGGCGATGCCCAGCACCTCATGCCCGCCGTCAGAGCTCACCACCACAGCCGTCAGGCCGCGCCGGCGGATCGCGCTGACCTCCTCAAACACGCTGTCGGGCACATCCACGCCATGCGATTCGAAGAGGCTGCGGTTGCCCACGCCGACCCAGCGCTGGTCCACCTCTCCATGCACGCCCTCGCCCACATGCGTGTCGAAGTCCTGCACTTTGCGCAGCTCCAGGCCCTGCTCCAGGGCAGCCTGCACCACGGCCTGGGCCAGTGGGTGCTCGCTGACTGCCTCAACCGAGGCGGCAAGCTGCAGCAGCCGCGCCTTCTCCTCGGCCGTGCCGACCGGGTTGCCCAGATACAGCACGGCCGGGGCGCCTTCGGTCAGGGTGCCGGTCTTGTCCAGTGCGATGCTGCGCACCTGGGCCAGGCGCTCCAGATAGACGCCGCCTTTGATCAGTACGCCCTGCCGGGCAGCGCGGGTCAGGCCGGAGAGTACAGCAGCCGGCACGCTCATGATCACCGCGCATGGTGAGGCCGCCACCAGGAAGACCATACCGTGATAGAGGGCGTCAGACAGGGGCCGCTGGCCCCAGAGGTAATCCCATGCCGCTACAGAAGTGGCCAGGGCCAGGACGGCAATCACATAGGCGTTCTGCCAGCGCTCAAAGCGTGCCTGGGTTGCCACCTTCTGTTCCTGGGCTTCCTGCACCAGGCGCACAATGCGCGCCAGCATGGTGTCGCCGGCGCGGTGGGTCACCTCAATCAGCAGGCTGCCGCGCAGGTTGATGGTCCCGGCGAAGACTTCCTGTCCGGCTGACTTGCTCACCGGCAGGCCTTCTCCGGTGAGGGTGCTTTCATCCAGGCTGCCGTGCCCTTCGCGGATGACGCCGTCCAGGGCCAGACGCTCGCCGGCGGCGATGCGCAGCAATTCGCCGGGCTGGATGCTGTCCACCGGCACCTGCTGCTCGCGGCCCTCACGCAGGACGGTGGCGAAGTCCGGCCGCAGCTCCATCAGGCCGGCGATGGAGCGCTTGGTGCGCTCGAGGGTGTAGTACTCCAGCGCGCCGCTCAGCGTAAACAGGAACAGCAGGCCGATGCCTTCCGCCGGCTGGCGCAGGGCCGCAGCACCGTAGGCGGCCAGCAGCATCAGGAAGTTGATGTCCAGCCTGCGCTCGCGAAGAGATTCGACGGCGGCCTTAAGCGGCAGCCATGAGCCGGCGAGGAAGGCTGGCGCGAAGAAAAGCCAGGCCGGGCCCGGCAGCCCCCCGCGCTGCAATAGCAGACCGCCGACTCCGCCGGCTGCACAGGCCAGGGTCAGGAAGACCGGAACCCAGTTGAATTTCTTGACAGGCCTGTGCACGTGACAGCTATTGTATTCAGGCTCAGAGCCTCTGCGTCTGTTTTGTCCACAATGGGCCTGGATCTCAGCCTGCGCTAAGAACATCGCGGCCCTGCGGCGGGTAATATGGGCAGCCGGGAGGAATGAAATGGCAACTCAGCAGGAAATCCGCGAACTGGTGCAGCGCGCCTATGGACAGGTGGCTGCCGGGCAGTTGAACGAGAAGAAAGAGGGCAGCTGCTGCTCAAGCGATCCAGGCTGCTGCGTGAGCGAGACTGATGCCTCCTACCGCGTTGGCGAAGAGCACCCGCTGCCACAGTCGGACCTTGGCCTTTCCTGCGGCAATCCCGTCGCCTTCAGCATGATCAAGCCCGGGGACGTTGTCCTTGACCTGGGCTCCGGCGCCGGCAGGGATGTGTTCATGGCCGCCGCCCGCGTGGGTCCTGAGGGTCGCGCAATCGGCGTGGACATGACCCCGCACATGCTTGAGCTGGCCCGCAAGAACGCCGCCCGCTTCGCCGCAACCTCAGGCATGAGCAATGTCGAGTTCCGCGAGGGCTTTATTGAGGCCCTGCCGGTAGCGGATGCCGAGGTCGATCTGGTCATCTCCAACTGCGTAATCAACCTCTCCGTCGACAAGCCGCAGGTCTTCCGCGAGGCCTTCCGCGTGCTGAAGCCAGGCGGGCGCATCGTCGTCAGCGACATCGTGCTGAACCACGAGCTCTCGGCGGAGCTGGCCAATGATCCGCGGGTCTACGCCAACTGCATCTCCGGCGCGCTGCTGCGGGAGGATTACCTCGGCGCGATCAGTGCGGCCGGCTTTGCGGCGGTCGAGATCCTGGATGACCATCTCTACAACTCCAGCAGCTGCTGCGGTGATCCAATCACCGGTGAGATGTCAGCCGAGCTGGAGGGCTGTGCCAGCAGTATCACCGTGCTGGCCCGCAAGGACTGAGCCGCCGCTTCCATGCCCTTGCAGGTCCTATACTGCTGGTGCGGCAGGGCTGCCGCAACTACCAGTTAGGACAGGAATTTGAAGAACACCCGCCTGCCTCTGCTCGCCAGGCTGCTGCTTCCGTGCCTGGCGTTCATCCTCAGCCTCAGCTCAGGCGCACTGGCCGATGGCGCGCTGCCGGGCTATCGCTCTCCGGACGAGATCAATGCCAGGCTGCGCGCACTGGAAAGCCCGGGTTTGGCCAGCGTGATCAGCCTGGGCCGCACGGCGCAGGGCCGCGAGATCCTCTGCCTGCGCATCGGCAGTGGCGATGCTGACAGCAAGCCGGCCATCGCTGTGCTGGGCTCCGTACAGGCGCAGCAGCGTGTGGGCGCCGAGCTGGTTGTACGACTGGCCGAAGGCCTGATCCAGTCCGCGGCAAGCGATAGGACCGCCGGCGTTCTGGCCGGGCATACCTATTACCTGATACCGGAGCCAAGCCCCGATGCGGCCAGCGCCTGCTTCACGTCCCCGCTGACAGACCGCGCTGGCAACAGCCGTCCCTGGGACGACGACAAGGACGGCGGCGTGGATGAGGACGGGCCTGATGACCTGGACGGCGACGGCTGGATCACTCAGCTGCGCGTCAAGGATCCGGCGGGCCGGTTGATGCCGCACCCCCTGGATCCGCGCGTCCTGATCGAAGCCGACGCCAGCAAGGGCGAGCGCGGTGTTTACAGCATCTACACCGAGGGCCTGGATGACGACGTGGACGGCAGCTTCAATGAGGATGGCCGCGGCGGTGTGGACTTCAACCGCAACTGGAGCTTCGACTACCCGGCCTATCAGGCCGACGCGGGACTCAACGCGGTCAGCGAGCCAGAGTGTCGCGCCCTGGCCGATTTTCTGTTTGCCCGCAGCAACGTAGCCCTGGTTTTCAGCTTCAGCCCGCAGGATAACCTCAGCGACGCCTGGAAGGCCGGCCAGAGCCAGCCCTACAGCATCATGAACAGCATCCTCGGCGGCGATGCGCCGGCTTATGAGCTGCTGAGCAAGCGCTACAAGGAGCTGCTGGACCCCAAGGACGCGCCAGCGGCGCGGGGCTGGAGTGGCAGTTTCAGCGCCTGGGCCTACTTCCACTTCGGCCGCTGGTCGCTCAGCAGCGCTGGCTGGTGGCCGCGCGTCCCGGCGGCAGAGGCGGCGGAAGTGGCCCCTGTGGTCGTCAGCGATAGCAGCGCAGCCGCGCCGGTCGCTGCGGCTGAGCCAGCGCCGGCTGCCGGTGCGGATGCCCATTCGGAGCAGCCTGCCGCAGCAACAAGCGCGGCCGGATCGGAGTGGGACAAGGATGACAAGCGCGGTGATCGCGAGCTGAACTGGCTGAAGTGGATGGACAGCCAGGGCCTTGAGGGCTTTGCGGCATGGCAGCCATACAGCGGAGACACAAGGAAGCTGCCGGAGGGCGAGGTCGAGGTCGGAGGTATGAGGATGCTGCGCATGCAGAACCCGCCTGCGGCCGAGCTTGACGCTCTTGCAGGCAGCTTCGCTCCCTTCCTCGAGGCTCTTCCCGGACTGCTGCCGCGCCTGGAGCTCGGCGGTGTGAAGTGCGAGGCGCTGGGCGATGGCCTGTACCGCGCCAGCGCGACTCTGGTCAACAGCGGCCAGCTGCCGACGATGCCGCAGCTGGCAGAGAACACAGCGCTTAACAACCCGCTGCAGGCGGAAGTGCTGCTCCCCGGCGGCTCCAGCCTGCTGACCGGAACACCGCGGCGCCGTGTTGGCCGCCTGCTGCCGGGTGCCAGCACTGAACTCAACTGGCTGATCTATGCCCCCCAGGGAGGCAGCATCACGCTGCGTGCCTGGAGTCCTTCTGTCGGCAGTGTCGAAGCCAGTGTCGAACTCAGTTCCGGGGGTAGCAAGTGATGAGAAGTCCCAGTTGCATCGAATGGCTCTTTGGCCCCCTGGCCTTCATCCTATGCATTGGCCTGCTGATCCTCTGTGTCAGCCCTGCGCATGCCGCCAGCGGGCAGGTCGCAAACCCTGCAGCCAGGCTCGAAACACTGCCGGCGAATGCCGCTGAGCAGCAGCCCTATCCCCAGATGGGCGCGCCTGCCAACCCCAGGGTCGACGCACGCTTTAACGCCTATCACGACTATCAGCAGGCGACGCAGCTCATGCAGGAGCTGGTGCGCGCCTTCCCCGAGTACGCCAGCCTGCAGTCGCTGGGTCAGAGCTATGGCGGGCGGGAAATGTGGGTGCTGACCATCAGTGACCCGGCCACCGGCCCGGCCGAAAGCAAGCCGGCGATGTGGATCGACGGCTGCATCCATGCCAACGAGATACAGGCCACTGAGGTGGTCCTTTACACCGCCTGGTTCCTGCTGGAAACCCGCGCCAGCAACAGCTTCATCCAGCAGCTGCTGCGCGAGCGGACTTTCTATCTGATGCCGATCATGAGCCCGGACAGCCGCGACAGCCACTTCTATGACGCCAACACGACCCATTCGCCTCGCACCGGCATGCGGCCGGTCGATGAAGACCGCGATGGACTGGTGGATGAAGACGGCCCGGAGGATATGGACGGCGACGGCCACATCGCCCAGATCCGGGTCGCCGACCCCAATGGCCGCTGGCTGGCGGACAAGGACTACCCCCAGCGCATGACGCGGGCCAAGCCGGAGGAGCGCGGCACGCACACGCTGCTGGGCGAGGAAGGCTATGACAACGACGGCGACGGCCTGGTTAATGAAGACGGGCCCGGCGGCTATGACCCCAACCGCAACTGGGGCTACAACTGGCAGCCCGAGTACATCCAGGGCGGCGCGCACCAGTACCCCTTCAGCATCCTGGAGAACCGCATGGTCGCGGACTTCATGGCGGCGCACCCCAACATCGCCGGCGCGCAGAGCTACCACAACAGCGGCGGCATGATCCTGCACGGGCCCGGCGCGCAGAACACGCCTTACCCCGGCCAGGATGATCAGCTCTACCGCGCCATCGCCGAGAAGGGCGCCCAGATGCTGCCCGGCTACAAGCCGATGGTGATCTGGGAAGACCTTTACACGGTCTATGGCGGCGAGGTTGACTTCATCTATGCCTGCCTCGGCGCCTTCACATACACCAACGAGCTATTCACCACTCACGACTTTTTCCATAGCGACACCAGCCAGGAAGACTGGCAGGGCAGCCGCAGCGAGCCGCGCAAGTTCGACGACCTGCTGCTCTTCGACCAGGGCTTCGTCGACTGGCACCCGGCCGAGCACCCCACCTATGGTGCGATTGAAATTGGCGGCCAGAAGAAGGGCTGGGGCCGCCAGCCCCCCAGCTTCATGCTGGAGGAAGAATGCCACCGCAACATGGCCTTCAGCCTCTACCACGCCGACATGCTGCCACTGGTCGAGGTGCAGAGTGTGTCCAGCCGCGAGCTGCCGGGCGGGCTGCTTGAAGTGACCGCGGTTGTGGGCAACCGCCGCATGATCCCTACGCGTCTGGCCATAGATGTCAGCAAGGGCATCAGCCGGCCGGACTGGATCAGCATCGATATTGCGCCGAACCGCGAGCGCAATGCGGCGGTGCTGGCGGGCTACATCGGCAGCGACCAGTTCTTCAGCACCGCCAGCGAACAGGCGGACAAGCCCTGGCGCCTGAATATCAGCAGCATCCCGGGCAACGGCGCGGTGTACTGCCGCTGGATCGTGCGCAGTGGCAAAGGGCCGATCACGGTGACAGTGGACAGTGTGAAGGGCGGGAGGGCGAGTGCCAGCTTGTAACTGACAGCAACCCAAAGGTGGCATATGTGTTAGATCCTGGTCTGACGAGTGCAGAAATGCGTGTTACCATCAGGCCGTGGTGAGCATGCGTTATGCACTGGCGATTGCTGTGTGTATCTGTCTGGCAGTTCTGTCGTGCGGCAGAAGTGGTTCGGATCCGGAAGAAACGACCTTTCCACTTCAAAGGCCGGTGACCCTGGCGGGTTTGAACGTGCTTCACCCTCTGACCGAAGCTGACCGCTTTAGCTTTCCAGCGTTTATCAACAGGGTCAATCAGGGCGAACGCTTGCAAGACGGGTTGTCGGCATTTTCCGAGGAGCAGAAGCGCTTTATGCTGCTGGAGATGCTGGCCTATTCCGCGGAAACGCCACAGACACTGGTGATCGAGGCGCCGCAGGTTGCGGTTAATGAAAGGGGAAGTTTCAAGCAGGATCTGGTCAGGCATGGCGGCCTGGAGATCCTGGAAGAACACGCAGGACATTCCTACTACGCCCTGGTTCTTGGCAGGTCCAATGGCAATAAGCCGGACGCCGGTGAGCTGGCACAGTCCGGCATAGCGATACTGGACCGGCTTGGCGAGAAGATCAGGCTTATTACCAACGGTATTGATGTCATCAACCCGCTGTAAACTAGTCGCATGTCCAACTCCCTCCCGTCCATCCCCCTGCCGGTGAATGAGCCTGTGCGCGCCTATGCCCCGGGCTCCAGCGAGCGCGCCAGCCTGAAGGCCCGCCTGGAGAGCATGTACAGCTCTCCGCCGGTCGAGATCCCCTGCGTCATCGGCGGCAAGCGCGTCTTCACCGGCGACACCGAGGACGTGGTCTGCCCGCATGACCACCGGCATGTATTGGCCCGCATCCACAAGGCCGGCAAGAAGGAAGTCGCGGCGGCGATTGCCGCGGCGGCCAGGGCCTTCCATGACTGGAGCAACATGCCCTGGGACCAGCGTGCCGCCATCCTGCTGCGCGCGGCGGACATTCTGGCACTCAACGGCCAGGCCGGCTGGCGTGACGTGATCAACGGCGCCACCATGCTGGGCCAGAGCAAGAGCGTCTTCCAGGCCGAGATCGACTCCGCCTGCGAGATGATCGACTTCTGGCGCTTCAACGCCTATTACTGCAACGAGATCTATAGCCAGCAGCCCCCGGCGCTCAGCCCCGGCATCTGGAACCAGCTGGAGCAGCGTCCGCTGGAGGGCTTTGTGCTGGCGGTCAGCCCCTTTAACTTCACGGCCATCGGTGGCAACCTGCCGACCAGCCCGGCCTTGATGGGCAATGTGGTGATCTGGAAGCCGGCCGAGAACCAGAGCTACAGCGCCTGGTTCACCTTCCAGCTGCTGGAAGAGGCCGGCCTGCCGCCCGGCGTGATCAACTTCCTGCCCGGCGACGGCTCGGTCGTCGGTCCGCTGGCAATGGCAAGCCCGGAGCTGGCCGGCATCCATTTCACCGGCTCCACGGCGGTCTTCCAGCGCATGTGGGAGACGGTTGGCACGAATATCAGCAAGTACCGCTCCTATCCGCGCATCGTCGGCGAAACCGGCGGCAAGGACTTCGTGCTGGCCCATAGCAGCGCGGAAGCCGATGTTACCGCGACCGCCCTGGTCCGCGGCGCCTTCGAGTACCAGGGCCAGAAGTGCTCCGCGGCCAGCCGCGCCTATATCCCAAAGAGCCTGTGGCCCAAGGTCAAGAAGAGCATGCTGAGCATGCTGGAAAGCATCAAGGTCGGCGACACCCGCGACTTCTCCTGCTTCATGAATGCAGTTATCAACCAGCGGGCCTATGACAAGATCACCGGCTATATCAAAAGCGCCAAAAAGGCCAGCGGTGTTGAAGTGCTGCACGGCGGCAGCTTCAGCGACAAGGTTGGCTACTTCATCGACCCGACGGTGCTACTTGTCGACAACCCGAAGTACAAGACCATGTGCGAGGAGATCTTCGGCCCGGTACTGAGCGTGCATGTTTATGAGGACCGCCAGTGGGAGAGCACTCTGGGTCTGGTCAATGGCACCTCGCCCTATGCCCTGACCGGCGCGGTGATCGCCAACGACCGCCAGGCCATCGTGCAGGCCAGCCGTTCCCTGACCCATGCCGCGGGCAACTTCTACATCAACGATAAGCCCACCGGCGCGGTGGTCGGCCAGCAGCCCTTTGGCGGCGGCCGCGCCTCCGGCACCAACGACAAGGCCGGCGCGCCGATCAACCTGCTGCGCTGGATCAGCCCGCGGACGATCAAGGAGAACTTCATCCCGCCGCGGGACTACCGGTATCCCGTCCTGGCAGAGGAGTAATGGCAGGCAGGCCGCGGGGCAGGGTCAGTTCCTTAGCCGGGGCACCGAGACCCGCAGCGGCGCCAGCAGGCGGCGCAGGTAGCGGTCGTCCCGTGGCAGCTCCGGCAGCAGAGCCGGGTCTGTTGCAGGTTCGTCAAAGTAGTTGTCTATCAGCGCCGCAAGGCGCGCTGAGCTGATCAGGTGCTGCGGGCTGGCCGCGGCATAGATGATCGAGCTGTGGATCAGGAACACGCCCCCGGTCAGCAGGCTCAGGGCCAGGATCAGGCCGGTGGCCCAGCTCCAGCGATACAGCACATCCAGCGAGACCTGGCGGCTGGGGTTGCGGTAGCGTCCCATGGCCCGCATCCAGCGCTGGTGCCGCGAGTACAGCAGGATGGACTCGAAGCAGTGCGCGCTGCTGTAAAGGTGCTGCTCGATTGTCAGCAGCTTGCCGCGCAGCGGCATCCCCAGGAAGCGCTCGCGCCAGCTTGCGTCCATCTCTCTTTGGATGTCCTCGCCGCTCATCAGCAGCGCATAGTCAGAGCTGTGGATCCCTTTGAGCATCTGGCAGTAGTAGTAGGGATACAGCCGGTGTAAACCAAAAGCCAGGCTGATGCTGGAAAGAAGGGGGAACAGAGCCAGCAGGGTTTGTACGGTGAGGACGGTGTATACCACCGTGCTGGTGGGAGCCGTTGTCTGCGAACGGTAGCTGACCTGAAAGAAGATGAAGCCGATGCCGTAGAGCACCAGCAGGCTGAGCAGCGCGCAGATGACCGCCCCGATGCGGCCAAACAGCACCGCCCGCGGCACCTGGCGCCGGATGCGCTCGCGGATTGCCCACAGCCGCTCGGGCAGCGGCAGATAGGCGCTCTTGCGGTCCAGCACACTCAAGCTGCAGATTCTAAAGGAAAACCTGGCCGGCCAGAACGACTGGCCCGGCTATGGGGTATGTTAGGTCCTTGGGCGAAGAGACAAAAACCTTATGGAGTCCGCCGCGACTGCGGACGGATGACCCTGACGGCCATCGCAATTCCACCTGGACAGAGCTCTTCTTTGATCTGATCTTCGTGGTCTGCATCGCCGAGCTGACCCACAGCCTGCTGGCACATCTGGACTGGATGGGCCTGCTGGGCTACTTTGGCCTCTTTATCCCGGTCTGGTGGTCCTGGGCCGGCGGAACCTTCTACAGTGACCGCTTCGACGCTGACGACGTCAGCCACCGCCTGCTGACAGCGCTGCAGATGCTCTTCGTCGCCGCAATGGCGACCACCATCCATGGCGCCTGGGGCGAACAGGCAGCGGCCTTTGCGGTCTGCTACGCCCTGGTGCGTGGAATTGTCATCTTCAACTATCTGCGGGTCGGCTGGCACCACCCCCGCGCACGCGACTTCGCCTGGCGCTACGCCGCCGGCTTCAGCCTCGCCATGCTGATGTGGCTGGCCTCGATCTGGATCCCTGCGCCGCTGCGCTACTGGTGGCTGGGTCTGGCTATGCTGCTCGACCTGCTGACGCCTTTCTATGCCCGCCGCTTCAACCACCTGTTCCCCCTGCACCGCAGCCACCTGCCGGAGCGCTTTGGCCTCTTCACCATAATTGTCCTGGGCGAAAGTGTGCTGAGCATTGTCACGGCCTTTGCCCAGAACCATCCCAGCCTGCTCAGCGCCATGGTGGGCGCGATGGGTTTCGCGGTGATCTTCGCCTTCTGGTGGGTCTATTTCAACTCGCTGGAGGGCAGCGGCCTGAACCAGCGCTTTGGCAACCGCATCGTTTGGATCTACTCGCATCTGCCCATGCTGGCTGCCCTGGCTGCTGTTTCGGTCGGCGTGCGCAGCGCAGTGCTCAGCGCTTCTTCCACCCTGGCTGACCCCCAGCGCTGGCTGCTCTGCGGCTCTGTCGGCCTGGCCTACCTGCTGCTGGGCCTGCAGCACCTCAACGCCATGGGCGAGCGCTGCCCGGACTGCCTGCGCCGGCGGGCCTATGTGCGCATCGGCAGCGCGGCCGTGCTGGCGGCACTGGCCCTCTTTGGCTCAGCCACAGCGGTGCCGGTGCTTTGCTTCATGGTCCTGCTTGTCGCAGCCTTCAATGTGGTCTTCGACCTCAACGCCCACGCGCTCTGGCAGCGCGAACTGGCCCTGTATCGCCAGAATAACCCCGGCCCGGACGGTCAGCCCCTGCCGGATGACAGCGGGCTCGACCTTGATACGGTTTGATACTAAAGGCGGCATTTTGCGCCGCTGGCCTGGCTTCAGCCAGAGCTAGAATATGCGCCCTGCGCCGGGGCCTGGCAGTTGCACATCAAAGCGGCGGGCCGGCCCCTGAGTTAGCAGCTCAGACAGCGCGGTATCCAGATACAGGCTATTCCAGCGGTGGACAACAATGAGCATCCAGCAAGTGACACAGCAGATCTCTGAGGCCTTTGCCGGCCTCAAGCACGATATCGACATGGCCCTGCTTTTTGCCGAGCTGGGTCTGGGCCTGCCGGGCTCTGAGCAGGCCGGCGTTTTTGATGGCGAAAGCTGGGGCGGCTCCGGGGCCCTGCTTGACGTTCACAGCCCGATAGACGGCGAGCTGCTGGGCCGGGTGCGAATGGCCGACGCGGCCGATTATGAGCGCACTGTGCAGCGCGCCCAGGCCGCCTTTATGGCCTGGCGCTCGGTGCCAGCCCCCAAGCGCGGCGAAGTCGTCCGCCAGCTCGGAGATGAACTGCGCCGTCACAAGCGCGCCCTGGGTACCCTCGTCACGCTTGAGATGGGCAAGATCCGCGCCGAAGGCGAAGGCGAAGTGCAGGAAATGATCGACATCTGCGACTTCGCGACCGGCCTGTCCCGCCAGCTCTATGGCCTGAGCATGCACTCCGAGCGCCCGGGCCACCGCATGTACGAGCAGTGGCACCCCATCGGCATCATCGGCGTTATCTCCGCCTTCAACTTCCCGGTGGCCGTCTGGGCCTGGAACGCCGCGCTGGCCTGGGTCTGCGGCGACGCAGTACTCTGGAAGCCCAGCGAGAAGACTCCGTTGACAGCCATTGCCTGCACGAAGATCGCCGCCCGGGTCTTTGAGCGCAACGGCTATGACCCGGCGCTCTGCGCCCTGCTGGTCGGCGACGGACCCTCCATCGGCGAGCTGCTGACAAAGGACCGCCGCATCCCGGTGGTCAGCGCCACCGGCTCCTGCCGCATGGGCCGCCGTGTCGGTGCGGTTGTTGCCGAGCGCCTGGGCCGCAGCATACTGGAGCTGGGCGGCAACAACGCAATCATTGTTTCTGAAAAGGCCGACCTGGATCTGGCTGTGCGGGCGATCCTCTTCGGCGCCGTTGGCACAGCCGGGCAGCGCTGCACCAGCACCCGCAGGATCATCGCCCACAGCAGTATCTATGAGCAGCTCAAGAAGCGCCTGGTTAAGGCTTACGGCCAGGTCAAGATCGGTGACCCGCTGGCCGAAGGCACGCTGATGGGCCCGCTGATCGACAAGCAGGCCGTTGAAACCATGCAAAAGGCCATTGAGGCGCTCAAGGCTGAGGGCGGCACTGTCATCTACGGCGGCGAAACGCTCAGCGGTGATGGCTACTCCGGCGGCGGCTATGTCCAGCCCTGCATTGCCGAGGCGCGCCCGGAGATGCACATTGTGCAGGAGGAGACCTTCGCCCCGATTCTCTACCTGCTGCAGTACGAGACACTGGAACAGGCTATCGCCATCCAGAACGGTGTGGCCCAGGGCCTCTCCAGTGCGATCTTCTCCGACAGCCTTAAGGAGGCGGAGGCATTTCTTGCCGCCTCGGGCTCTGACTGCGGCATCGCTAACGTCAACATCGGGACCAGCGGCGCGGAGATCGGCGGCGCCTTCGGCGGTGAGAAGGACACCGGCGGCGGCCGCGAGAGCGGCAGCGACAGCTGGAAGCTCTACATGCGCCGCCAGACCAACACAATCAACTACAGCGACAGCCTGCCGCTGGCCCAGGGCATCAGCTTCGGGGACTAAGCCGGGCAGCACTGGCCGCCAGGCCCCCGCTGCGCTACAATTGCGGCCTCTCTGCTGTCCCCGCGCAGCAGGGTCTCAACTTGCCCGGGCGCGATCGAACAATTTGGTTGCGCGCTTGTCTAACTCTGCGGCCCTGCCGCCTGTGCAGGAGGGAGTATTTAAATGGACTTCAAGCCCTGGATGACCAGGATGGCCACAGTACTGGCCGCCTCATTCCTTGCATCTGCGCTCAGCCTTCTGGCCGGTTGCAACGATGACTCGGCTGACATGGCCCAGCAGATCTCCGGTGGTGGCGGCAAGCCCGCCGGCGGCGGAGGCGGCGCGGCCAAGCCTGACGGCGGCAGCGCGCGTGAGGATGGCGGCAAGGATGCGGCGGGCCAGAAGCCCGGCCTGCCCGGTAAGCCTGGCCTGCCGGGTAAGCCCGGTCTGCCCGGCAAGCCCGGCGAGGAAGCCCCGGCCGCTGAAGGCGAGGGCGAGACTGGCGATGTGATCGAAGGCGACAAGGTCATCATCGACGGCCAGGAAGTCCCCCAGCCCAAGATGACTATCAAGGTCCTTGATATCCACGGCCCGCCGATGTATGAAGGCAACGGCCGCTATGACATCAAGGTAGAGGTCGTGGTCGAGGAGGCGGTCGAGGCCAAGGTCTGGAAGATCATTGCCCTTGATGCTGAAGGCAATGAGGTCGGCTCCGACCTGCAGTTCCTTTCCTTCCCGCTGAACCAGCCCCAGCCTCTGGCCTTCAACGACTTCTACTGCAAGGTCAAGCCCACAGATGTCCGGATGGTCTTCACCGGCAAGTCCGCCAAGAAGCCCGGCGAGGGCGAGGGCACTCCTGAGAAGGGTGGTGTCAAGGGCGGCGGTGTCGGCGGTGGCACCGGCGCGGCTCCCAAGGCCCCTGGCGGCGGCGGTAAGTCCGGCGGCGACGAGGGCGGCGGTGGCGGCGATGAAGGCGGCGACGAGGAAGGCGGCGAGTAGGCCTTCAGCCTGAAAGGCGCCCTGAACATTGAACTACAAGGCCCCGCTCCGGCGGGGCCTTTTCATTGCTGCCAGGCCGATGGCCCTGGCTTCTCTGCGCGGCCGTCTAGCGCCGCGGGCTGGACAGGAAGCGCGAGATCACGGTCAGGCTGGCGGCGAAGTCCTCATTGCGCACCAGCACGTTCTCCGGCACATTCAGGTGCAGCGGGGCGAAGTTCCAGATGGAGCGCACACCACCGCTCACCATCTTGTCAGCGATCTCCTGGGCGGCCCAGACATTGACTGTTATTACGCCGATCTCGACGCCGAAGATCTCCAGCACCTGCGGCAGGCGGTCAATGGCCAGCACCTGCACCCCGCCGATGCTGCGGCCCACCAGCTCACGTCGGATGTCAAAAGCCCCCACAACATTGAAGCCAAACTCAGCAAAACGCGAATATTCCAGCAGCGCGCGCCCCAGCTTGCCCACGCCGCAGACGACAGTGGCGTGCGTGCGGTCCAGGCCCATGGCCCGGCGCAGTGCCTGGATGGCATCCTCAACGCGGTAGCCGTGTTTTGGCTGGCCGGAAACGCCGATTGCCGCCATATCCTTGCGAACCTGGGTATCACCTATGGACAGGTAGCTGGCCAGTTCGCGGCTGGAGATGTGCTCCTTGCCGCGGTCCAGCGCGTGCTGCAGCATCAGGTAATAGCTGTACAGCCTTTCCACCGACGAGCGGGACAGCTCATCGGTCAGCGGCGGGGGCGATCCTGGCTCATCTTTGCGTGTGCTCATCGAACCGCCAGAGCTTAGCACTTAGCTTTTGTCCACAAAAGTTAAGTTCATGTTACAATTTAACTTGTCTGTAACTCTACAGACCACGGGTAGACCGGGGGAAGGCAGAGGCTGATCTCAGCGCTGAAGCTGCCATGCTCCGGCCGGGGCCGATGGCCCCAAGCAGCGAATCTAAATTTGACTTGCCTGCAACTTGCAGAGTGGGTAAGCTATCTTTCGGGATGGACTATCCAGCCAAGGATGCGACAGGAATGAGGATTAAGCAGCATACCCGTGCCGGCTTCTCGATGGTCGAGTTGCTGATGGTGCTCGCAATCATGGGCATCGTCGTCACACTCACGATCTCGGGGCTCCTTGCCGCGCGCCCGCATGCCCAGCTGGAGCGCGCCGATCTTGTCGTCAGCCAGACCCTGAACCAGGCACGCAACCATGCCGTCAGCAACGAGCGTGCGGTGCGGGTTGTAATCAATATCGACAACAACACAATGACCACCGAGGAAGCCGATCCCGGCACAGAAGACTGGACTGAGGCTTTCCCGGTCGTCGAACTGCCGGATGGCGTTGACTTTACGGAAGATGGGATCAGCTTCGCCGACAACACTGTGCAGTTCACGCCGCGCGGCAGCCTGATGTCCGGCGGTGACATTGAGATCGTAAACAGCGCTGATGAGAACACTGTCTTCAGTGGCAACCTGGCCACGGGACGCTTCCCGCTCAGCGGAGGGCACACGAGATGATGCAAAGGACTAACGGCAGACGCCGCAGGCGCGGTTTCAGCCTGATTGAGATGCTGATCGGAATGGTGCTGCTGGCCATCGGCCTTGGCGCCATGGCCGCGCTGAGTATCTCGGTCAGCAACCTGATGAGCCGCAACCAGAACCTCTCAGCCGCATGCAATCTTGCCGAGCAGAAACTGGAAGAGCTGCGCAACGCAAACTACGCAGACATCGTCTCTGACAGCGACGGCGCGCCGATCGATTCCGCCGGCGGTGATACCGGGGACACGATCTACACCCGCAGCTGGACCGTCACCGATGACGAGCCGGCGACGAACATGAAGAGCGTGGCGGTCACCGTCAGCTGGAGCCAGTGGGGCCAGACCCGCATCTATGAACTGCGCGGGGTGATCGCCAATGATTAGCCCTTCCCCCAGCCCGCGCGTCCGCCGTGGTTTCAGCCTGGTTGAGACCCTGGTGGTGATTGTCATCTCGATGCTGGTCGCCGGCACGATCGTGACCCTGATGGTGGGCCAGATGCGCACCACATCGTCGCTGAACCGCGACATGCTCAATGAACAGAGCCTGCGCGACAACATGGCTTATGTGATGGACGAGGTCAACGCAATGGGCAACGGCACTGCCGAGCCCTTCATCTCTGAAGCCACCGAGACCAGCCTGCAGTTCAACGGCGATGTGGACAACGACGGCACTCTGGACCAGATCCAGTACATCTATGACGCTGGCAAAGGGACGCTCAGCCGCGTTTTGCGCGACAGCGCCGACGGCGGCAATACCTGGGACGATGTCGCCACCGATGTCCTGATCCCGAACATTGAAGAGCTTGAGTTCAGCTATTTCGCTACGGGCAATGAGGATCCGCTGGATGCGGATGCCATTACCGCTGTGCAGCTGCGCGTCAAGCTGAACGAAGGTGCCGGGGCCACTGAATTCAACAATGGCCGCATTGCTGAAGAGGAGCAGGTGTCGCGGGTCACGATCCGCAACCGCACGCTGGACTAGTTCCAGCCTTTCCTGAAAGGAGTTCTTATGTCCGCTGGAAGCAACAAGAAGGTTCTGATGGGGCGTCGCCGTGGTTCCGCCATGGTGCTGGCGCTGATGGTCGGCATGCTGCTGATCGTCCTGATCACCGCGACGATGGCCCTGGCCATTGTTGATACGGAAACGGTTAACGACTATTCGCGCAACCGCCAGAGCTTCCAGGCGGCTGATTCCGGCCTTGAGCACGGCAAGATGGTGCTGGCCAGCGCACTGCAGGGCTGGGACCTGCCGGCAGCCACCACCACCGACGATGTTGACGCCTATGCCGAGGATGCGGAGACCAACGTCGACGCCAACAACCAGGATGTTTCTCTGCTGGTCGACACCGGCGACAACATTGCCACCCTCTTGCCGCGCCAGGAGGATACCCTCTTTGGCGAGCTCGAAGCCGGAGATGTGGATAACGGTGTCCCGGCGGTCAACTATAACGTGGCCTTCGACGTTCAGCCCACCACGATCGACTATCCGGTGGCGGGCGACATCTCCTACCGCCACGTCTTCCACTACGAGTACACCATCACCAGCCGCGGTACAGCCGACATCAACGGCCAGGATAACCAGGCCACGCGCGTGGAGACCGGCTCATTTGAGACCGAGGTCCTGCGCCCCTCCTTCGCCACCTATGGTTACTTCACCAACAGCATGAAGAACCAGTACAACCAGCAGCTCTGGTTCTTTGATGGCGAGGTTTACGACGGCAAGACCCATGTCAACGTGGCCCCGCCGGAGGGCCAGGCGGCCTTCTGGGGCACGCCCACCTTCAACGGCCCCTTTACCGCGGTGCAGGACAGCTTCGAGGATTCCATCCTAGGCGGCGGCGCAAACCCCGTGTTCAACGACACTGCCGAGTGGGGTGTAGACCCGATTGCCACCCCCAGCAACGGCTGGTCGCAGCTGCGTGCCTCGGTTGGCGACTATGCCAACATTGAGAACCAGTCCGCCCCGACCAACAATGAGCTGCGCGCCATCCTGGGCCTGACCCAGAACGGCAACGCAGTGCCAAACGGCCTCTATTACGCTCAGGGTTCCGGCGGTACAGCCAACGCCGGCAGCCAGCTGCTTGGCGGTCTGATGATCAAGGGCGACGCCAATGAGGTGTCCTTCTCCCGGCCCAGTGCCAATGTCCAGCGCACCACCATTAAGGTCGGCGCCGACACCTACATCATTGACGACAACCGTTCCAGTAAGACCAGCACGGTCAAGAAGAACGCCAATACGCCGGTCACCTTCAACAAGCAGTTCAACGGCCTGATCCACGTGGAGGGCAAGATCCTGTCCATGAAGGGTGACGGCAACTCCACTGCCGCTGACATTGAGAGCGGCCACAAGATCACTGTCAGCGCCACCGGCGACATCAAGATCTACGACCACATCACCTACGAGACTGACCCGATCGCCAACCCTTCGGCGAAGAACATCCTGGGTATCTTCTCCAGCGGCGGCAACATCATCCTGGGCAAGACTGCACCCAATGACCTGAAGCTGCATGCAACCGTTATGGCGACCGGCACCGGCAAGGGCGTCGGCGCCGAGGACCTGGCCATCAACGGCGGCTACGACTTCAACTACGCCAACAAGGGCAAGTGGAAGCTGCTGGGCGGCCTGATCGAGAACAAGGACCAGACCACCGGCGTGTTCTACAACTCGGGCAAGATCACCGGCTATACCTGGGACTTCACCTACGATGACCGCTTTGCCGGTGGTGCGGCGCCGCCTTACTTCCCCTATGTGACCAAGTTCATCATGGGTGTGAACAACCTGCAGTCCGAGCAGCGTGGCCGCAAGTATTACTAAACTTAGGCCAAATTAACTTCATATCCTGGCAGCCTTCTGCACGGGGCTCCAAGTTGCACTACAATCCGTTTTGGCGCTCCCACGGCGCCTGGAGGGTGTATTGGAGAACCCGGTAGACAAGAGCTGGGAATTCAGGGTTGGAGGGGCAGCTGCGCCGGTTGGCGCCACCACGTGCCTCCGGCCTGATGTGCCGGTCCATCATCAGCGCAGCCCGCAGAACATTCCCACGGCGCCGCCGACCGGCACTACGGTCACGGATGGCGCGCGCCAGAAGAATGCCCTGGATTTCTACACGATTCTGGACCTGCTCAAGAGCGCGGTGGAGCAGGGCGCCTCGGACCTGCACCTGACGGTCCACGCCGCCCCGCATATCCGTGTCGACGGCGAACTGCGCCCTCTGGCGCTGCCGCCGCTGACCCCGCCGGAGATCAAGGATCTGGTCTATTCCATGATGACCGAGATCCAGATCAAGTCCTTCGAGCTGGACCACGAGCTGGACTTCGCCTATGGCACACGCGGCCTGGGCCGCTTCCGCGTGAATGTCTTCATGCAGCGCGGCGCGGTCGGCTGCGTCATCCGTTCGGTGCCGACGATCAAGCACAGCATTGAGGCCCTGGGCCTGCCGGCCACCACCAAGGACCTGATCATGCGCCCGCGCGGGATCATCCTGGTCACCGGCCCGACAGGTTCCGGCAAGAGCACCAGCCTGGCGGCGATGATCGACTACATCAACGAGAACCGCTCGGCGCATATCATGACGGTCGAGGACCCGATCGAGTTTGTGCATGAGCACAAGCGCTGTCTGGTCAACCAGCGCGAGCTGGGCTCGGACACCAAGACCTATTTCGACGCCCTGCGGCACGTCCTGCGCCAGGACCCTGACATCATCCTGGTGGGCGAGCTGCGTGACACAGAGAGCATGGGCACGGCCATCACGGCCGCTGAAACCGGCCACCTGGTCCTGACCACCCTGCACACCAACGATGCGGCCCAGACCATCGACCGCATCATCGATGTCTTCCCGCCGCACCAGCAGGGCCAGATCCGGCTGCAGCTGGCCAACAGCCTCCAGGCGATCTTCTGCCAGACCCTCTGCCGCAAGATTGGCGGCGGCCGTGTGCTGGCCTATGAACTACTGGTGGCGAACAACGCCATCCGCAACCTGATTCGTGAAGGAAAGATCCACCAGATCCCGACGATGATTGAAACTGGGCAGGCGCACGGGATGAAGACCCTGCAGATGCACCTGATTGAACTGGTCAAGAAGGGCATTGTGACGAAGGAAGAAGCCCGCGCGCATGCGACCAATCCCACGGAATTCGACAAAGCGTTCACAGTCTAGACAGCAGATCAGCGCAGCTGGCAACACGGGGCCTTTACAAGCTGCGACCTGATCTGTTATCTATGAGAAGACCCTGTTCGGCGCAAGAGATTGAGGGTTGAGGATTTAGACAAGAGTTTGCGCTGTGTTTAAACAGGGGTTTACCACAAGGCCCGCAAAAGTGTGTATAACTTTTGCGACCAGCGGAGCAGACGTATGGCGACTTTTACCTACAACGTCAGAACCTCCTCGGGTCAGGTGACCGCAGGTGTCCTCGCGGCGGAGAGCAGGGTTGACGCCCTGAACTCCCTGAGGGGCAAAGGATTCTATGTCCTCGACCTGGTCGAGCAGGATCCCGAAGCGGTAATTGACAAGGCGGGTTTTGGAGGCGGCCTTTTCCAGCGGGTCAGACTGCAGGAACTGGCGGTTTTCACCAAGCAGCTTGCTGCTATGGTCGGGGCGGGCATTCCGATTACGAAGTGCCTCACCACCCTGGCCCGGCAGCAGAAGAATGAGTACTTTGGCAAAGTTCTGAACGCGGTCAAGAACGACGTGGCTGCTGGCCTGTCGCTGTCCTCAGCGATGAGCAAGTATCCGGGCGTCTTCAACGCCATGTTCATCAGCCTGCTGATCAGCGCTGAGGAGACCGGTACGCTTGATTCCACCCTGGAACAGCTTGCCGCCACCTTCGAGGCAGAAGTGGCCCTGCGCCACCAGATCAGCGCCGGCATGCGCTACCCCCAGATCGTGGCGGTAGCGGCCCTGATGGTCGTGGTGTTTGTGATGATCTTCGTGATCCCTCAGTTCAGCGAGATCTTCCGGACCCTGGGCGCGAAGCTGCCGCCGATTACGGCGGTGGTGGTGGGCCTGGCGGTCTTCATGAAGACCTACTGGTACATCATCATTCCGGCGATGTTCCTGCTGCCCTGGGTGCTGAAGTTCATCAATGCGATGCCCGGTGGACGGCAGTTCCTGGACCAGATCAAGCTCAAGTTGCCGGTCTTCGGTGACCTGAACAAGAAGATCATCCTGTCCCGCATGTCACGTGTGTTCGCCACTATGTTATCCGCAGGCGTGCCGATCCTCAAGGCGCTGACCATCGTGGAGCAGACCACTCTCAACGCGATTTATGAGAGTGCGTTCCAGAAGGTCCGCAATGCCGTAAAGGAAGGCCGCAATATCAGCGGGGAGCTGGAGAAGTTTCCGGCTTTGTTCCCGCCAATGGTAACGGCAATGATCGCAGTGGGAGAGGAGAGCGGTACCCTCGACCACATGCTGCTCAAGATCAACGACTTCTACACCGTCGAAGTTGATACTACGGTGAAGAAGCTAACGTCTCTGATAGAGCCGGTGTTGATCGGAACCCTGGGCGTAATCATCGGTTTCATCGTTGTCGCCCTGTGGATGCCGCTGTTTAAGGTAATCGAGCTGATTCAACAGCTTGATTAAGTTCCCAAACCAAACCGTTTCGGAGGATCCGACCATGTTTAACCGTTTCATGAAGAAGAGCAAGAAGGGCTTCAGCCTGATCGAGCTCCTGATTGTCATCGCGATCATTGGCATTATCGCCACTATCGCCATCCCGCTGCTGCTCAGCGCTCGCAACAACGCGATCAATGAGAAGGCCCGCAACTCCCTGCGCACCGTCGTCAGCGCCGAGGCTGCCTACTACGCCGCCAACGGTTCTTACGGCGCCATGGCCGCCCTGAACGCCGGCGGCTACCTGGACGACCGTTTTGCGGCCGATCCGGCTGACCTGGGCCAGGGCATCAGCGTGACCATCAACGCGGCCGGCCAGACCTACACCGCTTCCGCCACCGGCGCGACCCATGACTATGACGCCGACCAGACTGGCGAGATCGTCGAGAACTAAGTAAACCAAGGCGACTAAGCCTCGGTCATAACCAACCTTCGACTTCGCGAACGATAGCGAAACCTACCCCCGGGGAGCGGGTCTCCCCGGGGGTTTCTGCTTTTCTTGGGTTAATCAACCTGGCCCGTCTTCTCTTTGCCATGTGGCGTTGATCTACTTGAATTAATCTACACGCTTGTTTATGCGCACTTCCCGCTGCCAGCCTTCTGAACCCGCATCAGCAGTTACTTGAAGCCTTCAGGCGGCCGATTAAAGCCTAGTCAAATCTGGTGAACAAGATGTGGATAAGCCTTGACCTTGTATAGCCATTGCCCTATACTCGCTGCTGGGGTACTGGCCGTCCCACGGCGGCCAAATAAAACGGAAGACGGGGTTGAGGGTGAGTACAAGTAGCCTGAGCAAGTACGCCGCCTCTGGTCTCCTGGGGATGCACTTTACGCCGGAAGAACTCTTCATCGGCGTAGGCCACAGGCAGGGCCGGACCTATCACATCGGCAACCTTGGCTGTGTGGACATCCGTCCGCACATGCTGGAGGGCGGCGAGTTCAACTTTGGCACCCTGGTGCCGGCAATCCAGAGCGCGCTGAGCGAATACAAGGTTCGCACGCGCCGGGCGGTGTTCAGCTTCCCGGTGAAGTTCCCCTGGATCCGCGTGCTGGAAGTGCCGGCGGTGCCGGACCGCGAGCTGTCGCGTATCGTGCGGCTCGAGGTGGAGCGCCTTTATCTGGACTCCACAGTGGACAAGCTGATTGACTTCTATCCGCTGGAGTCGCAGAAGGACGCCGGCCCCGGCGGGACCATGAAGGTCCTTTCAGTGGCCATTCCCCGTAACTCCGTGGCGCCCTATGTCGAGCTGCTGCACCAGGCCCGCCTCGAGACTGTCGGCGTGGACCTGGCGGAAGTCAGTGTGCTGAAGCTGGCCGCGATGCAGGGCATCAACTTCGGCGATGGCATCACCCTGGTCCTGAACTTCAACATGCAGAGCACCGACCTGCTGCTGCTGGAGAACGACACCCTGCAGCTGGTCCGTAAAGTCGGACAGGGCAAGCAGCAGCTGCGCGAGGTCTTCGCCCGCGGCCTGCCCGCGGACAACCTGGCCCGCGAGGACCTGGGCAAGCTGGAGTGCCGCGTGCCCTCAGAATTCGTCCGCCTGGCCAACGACTATGTCTCATCCCTGCTGGGAGAGATCCGCCGCTCCATTGAGTTCTATCTGACCGAGCTCAAGCGCGCGGAGGGCAACGTTTCCAAGGTGGTCGTGGCCGGCAGCGGCTACTGGCCGATGAACCTGACCGAGATCCTGGGCCAGCAGCTGCACCTGCCGCTCATTGACCTTAACTTTGAGCGCCTGCCCAATGTGGTGTGTGACACGGCCTTCGGGCCGTCCTTCCCGGCACTGGGGGTCTACGCCCCGGTTGTCGGATCAGTCCTGGCGGGGGTGGCGTGATGAACAGCAATTATTCACGCATACAGATCAACCTGCTGCCTTCCGAGCTTAAGCCGGGCCCCTCAGTACGCTTCGGGGTGCTGCTCAGCTTCCTGTGCATCTCGGCGGTGCTGGCCTACATCATGATTGACAGCGTGATCAGCCTGAACCGCATGGCCTACTACAAGGAGTCCAACGAGGAGCTCAAGACGCAGATCGCGCAGCGGCAGGTTGACGAGAAGTTCTACAACGAGCTGATTGCAATCAAGGACAGCGTGGATTCCTACGGGCGCCTGATTTCCATGGCCTCCGTGGACTACGTGGAAATGCCCCTGATCATGGAGCGCATGTCGGCCCTGCTGCCGGAAGGCGTCTTCCTGCGCGGCGTGTCCAATGACAAGCCGGCTGAGGGCTCCAACTATGTCGTGCTGCGTTTTCTGCTCTCGGCGGCCAAGGAAGACCCTGCGCTGCTGACGCGCACCCTGGACAACTTCAAGAACGACATCTACCTGAACGACTGCTACATGTCTGACGCGGAGGTGCGCGAACAGGGCCTGCAGGACCGCCTGGAGGAGTTCGGCATCAACTGGAACGCCAGCGCCAGCAGTGATGAGGGTCCGCAGCTGCTGACCAACCTGATCGAGTTCGAAATCCAGGCCCGCGTGGTCCGTCCGCTGGACACCGAAGGCCGCGCCCGGGTGCTTGACAACAGCTCCAAGCTGACCGAGATCACCTTCAAGACCCCGCCGCCCAAGGAAGACAAGGACGCCAAGGGCAAGAAGAAGAAGAAGAAGACCAAGGAAGAACGCCGGGCAGAGGAAGAGGCCGCGGCCCACTCCGGCGGCCTGCCGCCGTCCGCCACTGAAGGCGCTGAGGAGGGCTCGAAGTAATGCGTGCCAACATGACTCTCTTCATCATCATCGGCGCCTGCATCCTGGTGGCCGTCGCCTACACCTTCCTCGGCAAGATGAAGCTGGACGAGCTGGTGGCCACTGCGCGCTCGGAGAACGAAAGCCTGACCGCGCAGCGCGATCTGATCGTCAAGCACACCCAGGAAATCCCGGTGTTGGCCAAGCAGCAGGGCAAGTGGCTGGAGTCGCTGGAGCTCTTCCGCGACGCCATTCCCAACGAGATCAACGACCACGTTTTCTTCACCAACCTGTCCCGTGAAATGGCCAGCCACAACGTCAGGATGCTGGGCGTCAAGCTCGGCTCCGGCGGTCAGTGGATGGGCAAGATCCGCGACGAGCAGGCCGAGCATCTCGACGGTATCGGCGTGGACGTCAAGGCGGCCAAGCAGGTCAAGATCGCTTACTACTCCATCAAGCTGGTAGGCGAGTACGACCAGGTCCTGACCGTGTTCGAGAACCTCAAGCGCTACCGCCGCCTCTACACGATCGACCAGATCACCAGCCCTACCGGTGGAGCGGCCGGCACCGTCACCCAGGTGCTCAACTCCAATGAAACCGGCATCGAGGTTACGGGCAAGATCTACTACGGTATTCCCGAGGACTTCATCAATACCGATGAGCTCATCGCGAAGATCATCCGCAACCTGATCGGCCCGGCGGCGACAAAGATCCAGCGCAATGTCGGCGGACGGGGTCAGGAGCTGCTTAACAGCAGCTCGCCCGAGTCGCGGACCCAGCTCGACCGTCCGGCGGCTGACCTGGGCGTCAGCTCCTCCGAGGAGGCCAGCAGTCCCGCGCCGGATTCAGAGTCCGAGGTGGAGACAGACACCAAGACCGGCTGGGAGTTCGTTCCCGGTGTGGCGGCGGCATCCAGCCCCGCGCAGGAAACAGCGGCTGCGGGTGCGGCCGGTTAAGAGGTAACTGAGATGAATGAAGGCCGCAAGACAAACGTGACCCAGATCCTGCTGCTGGTAGGCCTGCTTGGCGCGCTGACATTCATGGTCTTCCGGGTCATGCTGCCGCAGATGAACGCCAACAAGGAGCGCGAGGAGCGCCGCGCCGCGCGCCGCGCATCCAGCGCCGGGGCTGAGGACACCGCGGCCGGCAACGGCGTCACCAAGATGCCGGTGGTGCCCACCACCTCCGGCTCCGGCAGCCAGAAGGCCATTGCGCGGGCAGAGTCGGAGTACCGCCTCAACCCCAACCAGTTCCGGGTCTTCAGCATCGATCCGCCGAAGAACCCCTTCGGCCAGAACGAAGCCTGGTATGCCGACACACTCAAGGAGCTGCCGGGCTATCCGCAGCTGCGTGACAGCGGCTACCTGGACAGCTCAGCTCCTTACCTGCCTCCGGTGCCTGAGGTGCTGGATCCTTCGCGCCAGTGGTCCCGTGTGGTGATCCAGCGCGACAAGAGCAGCTCCAACATGGAAATCTCCGGCGCCAGCGCGGATGGCTCGCTGAACACGACGGTCTCGCTCAGCGAAGGCACGGCCGGTGAGGACCGCGTCGAGTGGACACCCGAAATCGGCATCCCGCTCAGCGCCCTGACCGTTCCGGGCTGGGACCAGCAGTATCCCGAGCAGGCGGCCATGATGCGTGGCCTGATCCCTAAGCCCAGCGACGCGGCCGCCAGGGACAACTCCAAGGCGCCCGGCGGGCTGGACCGTTCCTCGGATCTCTTTATTGGCGACAGCTACACCGGCCTGCAGGTCCCGGGCGATGGCAGCCCCGGCGATGCGCTGGGCGATGGCCAAAGCCAGGGCGACAGCATTGCCTGCACCGGCATCAACCGCCAGGGCAAGCGCGCTTCGGCCATCATGGTACTGAACGGCAAGTCCTACATCGTCTCCGAAGGATCGGTCCTGCCGACGCATTACCAGGTCCTGGAGATCAAGGGCGACGGCGTTGTGATCACCGACCTCAAGGATGGCAGCTCGCGCTGGGTTGAGGTCAGCTCCGCGCAGCGCGAGGGCCGCAATGGCTCAAAGAAGAAGAACAACGATGAGCCGGCCAAGCCGGCTGACGACGCTGAGGAGCAGCCTGAAACTGTCATCGCACCGGCAGACCTGCCGGTCTTCGTCCGCTAGGGCTGCTCAGCCGTAGCTGCTGACGGCATGGCTTATCGCCTCGTGTTGACAGTTTTGGGATAAGTCTGTAGACTGAACACCTGCGTACAATCGGAACCTACTGCCGGTGAGGCAGAATACACTTCGAGAGAGGGTTGAGAAGTGAGAGGGGCCGGACGTGCCGCGCTGGTTAGCGCATACATTGGAGGGTTGCTGTGCTTGTTCGTCCTTGGCACTGCGCGTGCTGAGGAGGGCGGAGCCACGGCTGCCTTGGTTGGCCTTAAGGCCAAACTAACTGACCAGGGAGCTGTAATCCAGCTTCATACATCTGAGTCAGTCAGCTTTACGGTGGACCGTTTCGCCATTGACCCCTCGGTCACTGTCTGGTCCTCCGCCCTGGCTCCGGAGTTCGACAGCTCGAACCCCGAGCTTGACCTCGAGCATTTCCGCCTGGGCACACTGGTGACCGGCGCGGAGATGGTCCGCGGGTCCGCGCGCAGCGGCCTGCGCTTTTCCGTCAGTTCCGATGCCGACCGCAGCAAGGCCTTCGTGGTCAAGCGCGATGGCGTGTGCGAACTGACGATTCCCTACATTTCCGGCGCGGCCCGTCCGCTGACGCTGGCTTTCGGTAGCGAGATGGTTCTCGAGCCGGTGGCAGCCGAGGCTGAGGACGCAGCCCCTGAGCTGGAAATCAACGCTGAGCCCGCCAGCTGGTCAGACGCTCCCGAGGGCGGCTTTGCCGCGCCCGGTGAGAGCCTGTCCAACTCGGCAACGGTGAACTACCAGCTCAGCGAGCCGCTGGCTGCTGAGGACCTGAACTTCAGCGCAGGCGGCGACGAGGAGGAGTTCTACGCTCCCTACGGCGAACCGCAGATCAGCATGCCCCGCGAGGAGGCTGCCGGTACGCAGGTGAACGCCGAGATGCCGCAGAAGTCGCGCGTCACCCTGGGCAGCAAGGCCAAGCTCAACCTGAAAGATGAGCACTCGGCCCCGGTCATGGACATGATGCCGACCAGCTACAGTGGCAAGTCCGCCCTCAGCGGCATGTCGCTGGAGCTCTTTGAAATCGTCGATACCCCACTGGACGAGGCCATCACCTTGCTGGTCGCGCCCAGTGACATGAACATCATTGTCGACTCCAGCGTGGGCGACAACGCGGTGTCACTCAGCTTCAAGCAGGGCCAGACAGACCTTAAGGGCGCCCTGGACCTGCTGACCAAGGCCTATGGCCTGGACTATGTGGTTGAGGCCGGCACTATTGTTGTCGCGGCCAAGGACAAGATCAGCGGCTCCTTCATCACTCTGGAGAGCCGCGTCTTTGAGCTGTCCTATGCCGACCCCCTGCGTGTCAAGACCATCGTTGAGAACGCGCTCTTCAAGACCGACCCGGCCGCGGTGAACACCAGCCCGGAGAAGATCTTCGTTTACGGCGGTGAGAACTTCACTGACCCCAACGAAGGCTCTAAGGGTGCCAGCCGTGGCGGTGGCGCGGGTGCTGCTGGCGCTGGCGCTGAAGGCGCGGGCGGCGAAGGCGGCGGCGGTGGTGAGGGCGGCGGCGAGTCACGCCTCAACAACATCGAGGACATCAACACGAACATGAGCTCGGCCCCGCCGAACGCCATCGTGGCCTACTGCTCGGCGGACAAGATGAAGCTCGTCGAGGAGATGGTCGCCAAGCTGGACCGCAAGCCGACCATCGTCGAGCTTGAAGTGCGCGTCTGCGAGATCAGCGATACAGATCTCAAGGATCTCGGCCTGGTGGTGCAGGACGGCGACCGCAACAACCGCTCCGAGGGTGTCACCGAGACCTGGAGCGAAGCCCCGAGCGGCCGCGACCTGGACCTGGACGGCAACCTGAGCTTCGAGTCCTTCAGCATCGGCTCCTTCCTGCGCGGCGGCCTGAACTTCCAGGCCCGCCTGAACACCCTGATCGAGAACGGCAAGGTTGAGACCCTGGCCCAGCCGGTGCTCTCCACCGTAATCGACAAGCAGGCCAAGTACTTCGCCGGTGAGCGCATCCCCTATGTGGCCCGCGTCAGCATCACGAACAACACCATCCAGCAGGAAGTGGAGTTCATCGATGTGGGCGTCACCCTGTCCTTCAAGCCGCGCATGGACGAGAACGGCAACCTGACCATCCAGGTCGACCCCGCGGTCAGCAGCCTGGTTGAGTTCGTGCCGATCGGCGGCGGCGCCGTCGCCCCGCGCACCCTGGACCGTCAGATGTCCACCACGGTGCGTGTGGAAGACTGCGAGCCCTTCGTCATGGCCGGCCTGATCAGCAAGCGCGAGAAGGAAACCATCTCGAAGATCCCGGGTCTGGGCGACCTGCCCTGGATCGGCCGCTGGTTCCGCAACAAGAACGTCGACAACCAGCGTACGGAAGTGGTTGTCATCGTTACTCCCAAGCTGCAGAAATAACGTCAAGTGGCGCCTCCGGGCGGCACCCCTCTTGAACTATGCGCCCCGTGGGACTCTCTCCCCGCGGGGCGCGTTGCTTTTCTGTGGCCAGGTGCCTGCAGCAGCGGTCTGCCTCTGCAAGTGGAGGATCCTGCAGCTGATCCCGCGGCTGGCGCCGTTTAGTCCTGCGGCAGCCAGGCCGGCCTGCGCTTCTCCAGGAAAGCGCTCAGGCCTTCCTGACCCTCCGGGCTGACCCGCAGGCGGGCGATCAAAGCGGCAGTCTCGTTCAGTGCGGCTTCGTCTGCCGCTCCGCCGGCCAGGCGCCGCAGCAGGGCCTTAGTCTCGCGGGCAGCACGCGGCCCGGCGGCCAGCAGGCTGCTGATACGCAGGCGCAGGCTGTCTTCAAGGTCAGCCGGCGCGGCGCTTTCCTGCACCAGTCCGCAGCGCAGCGCAAGGTCATTGCCAAAGCGCTCGCCGCTGAGCAGCAGGCGGGTGCATGCGCTGAAGCCCAGGCGCCGCAGCACATAGGGCAGGATAGTGGCGGGGGCGATGCCAAGGCGCACCTCGCTGAAGCTGTAAAGCGCCCCGTCCTCGGCCAGCACGTGGTCGCAGCAGCACAAAAGCCCCAGTCCGCCGCCAAAGGCCCCGCCCTGGACCAGCGCCAGCAGCGGAACAGGGCAGGAATCCACCTGCTGCAGCATCTGCGCCAGCGCCTGGGCGTCCGCCAGGTTCTGCTCCGCTCCCGCATCCTTCTGCTCACGCATCCAGTTCAGGTCGCCGCCGCTGCAGAAATAGCCCCCGGCGCCCTGGATCAGCACAAGGCGCAGCTCTTCCGGGGCCATTCCTGCCAGAAAAGCGAAGCATTGCTGCAGTTCTTTAACCATTCCGGCGTTAAAGGCGTTCTTCAGCTCCGGCCGCTGCAGGCTCAGCGTCGCCAGACCGGTGGACGGCTCGTGCAGCAGGCTCAGGTACTGGTAGTCAGGCATGCAGCAAGGTTAGCAGCCAGCCGCGTTTGCGCCCGAACTAATCCGGGTGCTAGAATTCGCGGTTCCAACAGCCAACCTTTTATTAGGAGCCACACTGCATGAGCCCCCTGGTGAGATGGTTGATCATTGCGGCCGTTCTGATCGTCGCATGTGTCAACCCGCTGTACCGGCACTACAAGATGAAGGAGCCGATCGTTACGCTCGGCCTGGATCTGAAGGGTGGTGTCGAAGTCCTGCTGCAGGCCAAGCCTGAGAATGGCGGCATGCCGACTGCCGATCAGGTCACTGGCGCGATCGAGGTCGTCAGCAACCGCGTCGACCCCAGCGGCACCAAGGAGCTTTTCCTGTCTCAGGTTGGCACTGACCGCATCCTGCTGCAGGTGCCTGGCGAAAAGAACCCCGACCAGATCATCTCGGTCCTGGGCGATACGGCGCTGCTGGAGTTCATCAACACCGGCAACGACTTCTTCCCTGAGGGCACGGAGTTCAACGAGCCGGGCAGCGCGACGCGCCAGGCTGACTTCGCCAAGTACGAGACCATCCTCACCGGCGCCGACCTTGAAAAGGCCACGGTGCTGCTGAACGCCAACAAGCCGGAGATTGGCTTCACCTTCCGGCCCGAGGCGCGCGACACCTTCGGCACCTTCACCACGAACCACGTGGGTCAGTACCTGGCGATCATCCTCGACGGCAAGGTCCTGTCCTGCCCGCGGATTGACAGCGCCATCTGGGGCGACGGCCGTATCACCGGCACCTTCACCATGGATGAGGTGAACAAGGTGGTGCGCCAGCTCAACGCCGGCGCCCTGCCGGTGCCGCTGCAGATCCTCAGCTCCTCGGTGGTCGGCCCGACCCTGGGCCAGGAGAGCATCGACAAGAGCTATCTCGCCGGCCTCGTCGGTATGGCGGCCGTGCTGCTCTTCCTGATCATCTTCTACCGCGTGCCCGGCCTGGTGGCCTCCATCAGCCTGGCCCTCTACGTGGTTCTCACCATCGGTTACTTCAGCCTGATCAACGCCACCCTGACCCTGCCGGGTATCGCCGGCCTGCTCCTGGGTATCGGTATGGCCGTTGACGGCAACGTCATCATCTTTGAGCGATTAAAGGAAGAGCTGCGCTGGGGCAAGACCCTCTTTGCCGCCATCGAGGCGGCCTTCTCCCGCGCCTGGGTCGCCATCCTTGACGGTAACGTCACCACCATGATCGCTGCTGCGGTGCTGTACTTCTTCGGCACCGGCCCCATCAAGGGCTTCGCGGTGACCCTGTTTATCGGTAACCTGGTCTCGCTCTTCTCGGCGGTCTTTGTGACCCGCCAGCTTATCGACGTCTTCGCGCACGCAATGCCGGGCGTCAACCTCTACACGAACACCATGGCGCCGCTGGAGAAGCCTTCGGTCCAGCTGGCCGAGAAGCGCTACTTCGGCTGGGTCGAGCGCAGCCCGATCTGGATCGGCATCTCGCTGACCATCATTGCCATCGGTATCGCATTCCTGTTTGTGAACAACGGCCGCTTCGGCCGCCCGCTGAACCTCGGTATTGACTTCACCGGCGGCGAGAAGATCATCCTGCAGACGAAGGATGAGCTGCCCCTGGACGGCCAGAGCCTGCTGGCCATCGTCGAGAAGTACTCCGACGGTGAGCCCACTGTGCAGGTTGACGCCACCGACCGGCACGTCGCCTCCATCCGCCTGCGCGTCAAGGCTTCCGGCGAGAACGAGGCTGAGATCAGCCGCAACCGCGCCTCCAGCCTCTCTGACATGAAGGAGGAGATCGGCACGGCCTTTGGCGGCTTCGTGGCCGAAAGCGAGGCCTCGCCCAACCCGACCGTGCGCGAACAGAGCTTCGTAGGCCCGACAGTCGGCCAGGAGCTGATCAAGAACGCCATCACCGCTCTGGTGGTCGGCATGATCCTGATCTTCCTGTATATCGTGATGCGCTTTGGCATCTGGCAGATGAGCGCCGGCGCGATCCTCGCCCTGCTCCACGACGTGTTGATCACACTGGCCATGACCTCGGTGCTGGGCCTGGAGGTCAACTCCAGCTTCATCGCGGTCATCCTGACCATCGTGGGTTACTCGATCAACGACTCGGTCATCATCTTCGACCGAATACGCGAAAACCTGCGCGGCCTGCAGGGGGCCAACTTCAGCCAGCTCTGCAACCTCTCCCTCAGCCAGACCTTCACCCGTTCGCTGAACACAGTGCTGAACGTCGTCTGGATGGTCGCCGCCCTGCTGCTGCTGGGTGGTGACAATATCCGCGACTTCATGCTGGCAATGCTGATCGGTATGGTCTCCGGCGGTTACAGCTCGATCTTCATCGCCACGCCGATGATGCTGCTGGTTTCGAAGGGCCGCTCGCCGGGTCAGGCCGTCATTGCCCCCGCGCCGGCGCCCCTTGGTGGAGCCGCGGCCCGCGAGGCCTATGTGCCGGAGATGGAGAGTGAGGACTATCCGCCCCTCGGCGCCCCGGCGCGCCAGGGCAACAGCGCCACCAAGAAGCAGCGCCGCCGCTAATGGACAGCGCCAGTGCAGCGGCGGGGCTCTCGCCTCTGGCCCGGCGCCTGTATAACATAACGGATGATATAGAACAGCGTCTGGGATTCGGCTCGGACGCTGTTTCCTTTTGCCGTGAACTGGGCCGCCTCTTCCTTGAAGACAGCCAGGCCTGGCCAGCCCTCTCGGACTTCCTGGCCCGCCTGGTTTCGCAGAAAGCGCCTGTGCTGGTCTATGGCGACTACGATGTCGATGGCTCCTGCTCGGTCTTCCTGCTGCACCGCTGGCTGCGGGCGCAGGGCGTCCCCGGCAACTGGTTCCTGCCCAGCCGCTTTTCCACCGGCTATGGCCTCGACAAGGGCAACCTGGAAAAGGCCATTGCCCATGGTTACAAAGCCCTGATCGCCCTGGACTGTGGCACGACCAGCATCGAGGAGGTCGAGCTCTGCCGCCGCGCCGGCATGGAAGTGGCGATCATCGACCACCACACGCCCAAGGAGCGCCTCCCCGACGCCCTGCTCTTTAACCCGCATACTGACCCCGGCCTGCCGATGCTCTGCACCGCCGGCCTGGTCTTTGGCCTGCTCTCCGCCGTCTGGGAGCACTCTGCTCGCGCGGATGCTGCGGCCGCGGACAGCACTGCTGTCCCGCTGCCCTGGATTGAGGCACGCTTCGGTGATGAGATCGAGGCGGCCGGGCTGGCCACCCTGGCGGACGTCGCCCCCCTGAACCCCTATGGCTGGGCCATGGCCCACCACGCCCTGCAGTCTCTGCCCCAGACCCTCAATCTCGGTCTCGCGGAGCTGCAGAAGGTCGCGCGCCTGCACGGCATCAGCCGCCTGACCGGCCGCAACGTGGGCTTTGACCTCGCGCCGCGGATGAACGCCGCCGGGCGCATGCAGCACGCGCGCTGGATCCCGGAGCTGTTGCTGGCCCGCGAAAGCCAGACTGCAAGAGAGCTGGCCCAGCGCATCGACCGCCTGAACGAAGAGCGCAAGACCGTGGCCAAGCAGGTCACCCAGCAGGCCCTGCGCCAGGCCCTCAGCTTCGACAGCGCGGCCGGCCTCGTGCTGGCCGACCCGCAGTGGCATCCCGGCGTGCTGGGCATCGCCGCCGCCAGGGTGGCCGAGCAGCTTGGCAAGCCCACGATGGTCCTTGGCCTGGCCCCCGGCGGGGCGCAGAACGGCAACGCCACCGGCGCCCGGGACAGCGAAGGGCAGGGGACAGAGCAGCCCGAGGAAAGCGGCGGCGCGCACAACACCCCGGCGCAGCCCGGCGATGAGCTGCTATCGGGCTCCGTGCGCTCGGCCCTCAAGCTGGACCTCATCCCGGCCCTGCACGCCGCCGAGTCGGTGCTCTACAGCTTCGGCGGCCACTCGGCTGCTGCCGGTGTGAAGGTCTGGCGCTCGCGCCTGGATGAACTGCGCCGGGTCTGGGACGAGGCCCTGCACCAGCAGATTGAGCAGGCCGCGCGGGAGGCGGAGTACGAGCCGGCCCCGCAGGACGCGGCCGGGCATCCCGAGGTCCTGCTGGCTGAGCTGACCAGCGCCTTTGAGGATGATGTCTGGCGCCTCAGCCCCAGCGGCCCGGACTGGCCGGCCCCGCGCTTCGTGCTGCGCGGCCTGTCCGTCAGCCGGGTGAGCTATATGGGCGCCGACCGCACACACCTCAACCTGCTGCTCACTGATGGCACGGCGGAGCTGCGGATCGCCTGCTTCAACATGAGCCACCTCTTCCATAAGCTCACACCCGGACTGCCGCTGCGCCCGCTGGTGGAAGTTGACGCCGACAACTGGAACAACAAGATCGGCATCAGCCTGCGGCTGATCGAGCTGTTGTAGGGCCCGGAGATATTCGTGCGCGGCCGCACAGCAGCGGTCTCTGCTGCCGAAGCAGCACTTTAATCCGGCGGTCAAGGTAGCGCTATTTCCTCTTCTGCTTCCTGCTGGAGCGCCTGCGCGGCCTGGGCCGCCTGGAGACCCGCGGGCTGAACTCTGGATCAGCCAGGGCATCGCACAGGTGGAAGTAGAGCTCAACACGGTCAACCAGCCGCTTCTGGGCCAGGAACCTGCGCCGCATCCAGTTGTAGATTGGGAATGGCAGCCACAGGACAAGCAAGGGAATGCAAAGCGACAGGAACATCGCCAGTCCACTTATGCCGGAGAAGGCGACGATGGTGGCCCCAGCAGGGCTGGCAGGCTGAGCAGCAGGATTAATCGGCTCCGCCGCAGCGGCAGCTCCTCCAGGAAGGGGGGAGGGCCAACCAGGTCCTCCAGGTTGCCGGCTATCCACTCAACGCTGCCTTCCAGGCTGTCGCTTGTCGCTGTCGGAGCCAGCGCCTCAAGCGCTTCGTCCACGGGATGCTGATGACGATCGTAAGCGTCCAGGTCAGATATCAGCAGCCCGGGGACATTCAGCAGTCTGAGCTGCTGCCGAAGCCACTTTGCGTACTGCCGTGAAGCATCTCCCAGGCTGAGGCTCTCGGACCAGTCAGCGTAGTACTGCTCCGGGTCGCTTCTTACGGGCGGCGCAGGCAGAAGCTGCCTGAGCTGATCCAGCACGCGCCGCGCCACTGGAGAACTGACTCTGGCCAGCGCTGTCTGGTGATAGTCCCTGGGCATAGCGAAGTCCAATGATTCTAGTGCTGCGCTCTGCCGTTCAGGCCGCGGCGCTACTTTCCCGCGCCCTGTGGTATTAGAATTAGGTGGGACAGCGCGCGGGCAGCGGTCGGCGCGCCGATGTTGCAACTATGGCTAAGGAGCGGTCGGCACAGGCGGGTTACCAGGAAGCCGATTACCTCTTCGAGGTGATCTGCGAGCGCCTGCGCCGCACCCAGGGCCAGATCAACCTCAGCCGACTGCGCAAGGCTTACGAACTGGGCATTACCGCCCACGAGGGCCAGATGCGCAAGGACGGCAGCCCCTACATCACGCACCCCCTCGAGGTCGCCGAGATCTGCGCCGACCTCAACATGAACGAGGACGCCATCATTGCCGCCATCCTGCACGACACGGTGGAGGACACGCCGGTCAAGCTGCCCCAGATCCGGGCGCAGTTCGGCCCGGTGGTGGCGAACATGGTCGACAGCCTGACCAAGATCAAGAAAATCGACTTCTTCGCCCGCTTCCTGGGCCGCGACAAGGCCAGCAACCAGGCCCGCAACCTGCAAAAGCTCTTCATAGCCATGACCCGCGACAGCCGGGTGATCGTGATCAAGCTGGCCGACCGCCTGCACAACATGCAGACGATGGGCTCCATGCCCGAGCACAAGCGCGAGCGCATCAGCAAGGAGACCCTGGAGTTCTATATCCCCCTGGCCCGGCGTCTTGGCCTTGGCCAGATGGTGACGGAGCTGGAAGACCTGGTCTTCATGCACCTTTACCCCAGCACCTACGAAGAGCTCAAGCAGGCTGTGGACAAGCTGACCCTGCCGCGCGAGCGCCTGGTGGAAAAGATGATCGACCAGCTGCGCAGCATGCTGCTGCAGCACGGCATCCGCTCCAGCAAGATCTACGGCCGTCGCAAGCACCTGTACAGCATCTGGCAGAAGATGCAGCGCCAGGGTGTGGACCTTGACGGCATCTACGACCTGCTGGCCATCCGCATCATCCTCGACGGCAGTCCCGAGGACTGCTACAAGGTCCTGGGCCTGCTGCATCTGGCCTACAAGCCGATCTTCCACCGCTTCCGCGACTTCATCGGCAGCCCCAAGGAGAACGGCTACCAGACCCTGCACACCAGCGTCATCGGCCCCGAGGGCACCATAGTCGAGGCCCAGATCCGCACGGTCGAGATGGACCTCGAGGCCGAGAAGGGCATCGCCGCGCACTGGAACTACAAGGACACCAGCCCCGGCGCGCCAGGTACTGAGGTAGCCAAGGACGACACCTGGATGAGCTTCATCCGCGAGCTCGCCGAAGCCGAGGTCGGCACAGAGGAGTTCGTGGCCCAGACGCGCGAAACCCTGCTGACCGACCAGGTGCTGGTGCTCAGCCCGCAGGGCGAGGTGGTGGACCTGCCGCAGGGCTCCACCCCCATCGACTTCGCCTACTACATCCATACCGACCTCGGCCACAGCATCCGCGCGGCCAAGGTCAACGGCATCTCCGTGCCCCTGGATTACCGCCTGCGCAGCGGTGACGTGGTCGAGGTGGTCAAGGGCCCCGAGGGCGACACACTGCCGCGGCCGGAGTGGCTGGTCATGGCCCGCTCGCCCAAGAGCCTGCTGAAGATCCGCCGGCACTTCAAGAGCCTGCCCGCCGCCGAGCGCATCAACATTGGCCGCAACCTGCTGCGCCAGCAGATCACCAAGGAAGGCCTCTACCCCCTGAACCTGATGGCCAACGACAAGCTGCTCACCCTGCTCAAGCGTCTCTCGGTGCGCAGCATTGACGACCTTTATGACAAGGTGGCCCAGGGCATCTACGAATGCGACGAGATCATCCGCGAGCTCAAGGAGATCCACATCTCCAAGATTGCGCCGGAGGCCGACAACCTCTCTGCCGCGCCCCGCGTGGAGGTCGGCGACGGCCGCACGGTCAGCGTGGAGTACACGCGCCTGGGCCTGGCATCCGAGCTTGGCATCAGCCGCCAGGGCGGCGAGGCCCTGCGCATCAAGAGCGAACTGATGGCCTGCTGCACCCCCGTGCCACCGGACCACATCTATGGCGTGCTGGACCGCCGCGAGCGCCGCATGCGCATCCACCGCGCTGAATGCGAGCGCCTCAAGCAGCAGATGCTGGAGGGTGAACTGATGGCCCTGGAGTGGAGCAGCCCGCGGGATCATCAGTTCTACGCCGCCCGCCTGGGCGTGGTCAGCCTTAACCGTGTCGGCCTGCTCTTTGAGGTGCTGCGCTTCCTGAGCCAACAGAACATCAACATCGGCGGCGCCCAGTTCGACATGAGCAGCCAGGAAGCCTCGGCTGCGCAGTATGTGCGCTTCGAGCTGGTGGTGGAAGTCAGCGACCATGAAGAGCTGCAGCGCTGTATCGACCAGATCCGCTCGATCGACGATGTGCTGGAAGTCAACCGTATCTTCCACTACCAGGACAGCGCGCCGGCTGCCCCGCAGCCACCGGCAGATCAGCCGCCCGCGGAGGGCGGCGGCGACGAAGCGCCGGTAGATGGCGGGCTGATCAGCATTGGCCAGCCGCGCCTGCCCTTTATGAGCCCCGAGGACCAGGGCAGGCTGAGCTGATGCGCTGCGTGGTGCAGCGGGTCAGCCGCGCCAGTGTCAGCGTCGGCGGGGAGTCCGTCGGGGCCATCGGCCCCGGGCTGTGTGTACTCGTTGGCGCGCTGGAGGGCGACGGCCCGGAGGACTGCGCCTTCATGGCCCGCAAGCTCAGTAGCCTGCGCATCTTCACCGACAGCGATGGCCGCATGAACCTGGATGTCAGGGCCGCTGGCAACGCGGTACTTCTGGTCAGCCAGTTCACCCTGGCAGCGGACACCACCAGCGGCACACGGCCCAGCTTCAGTTCTGCCATGGCTCCGCAGGCAGCGCAGGAGCTGCTGGAAGGGCTGAAGGGGCTGCTGGAGGCCGAGGGGCTGCAGGTGCAAACAGGGCGCTTTGGGGCGAAGATGGATGTCGAGCTGGTCAATGAGGGGCCGGTGACTATCCTGCTGGACAGCCGCGACAAGAAGCGCAAATAGCTGCCGAGCCGGCTACTTTTTCTCGGCTTCCGCGCCTTCAGCAGCGGCTTCGGCTTCGCCGAACACGGCCGGCCAGTCCAGCAGCACGTCCTGGAACACCACCACGCCGTCCTCGACGCGCTGTACGGCCACGCTGACTGACTTGCCCTCGGCGTCCACAATTGCGCCGGCCAGATAGCCCGCGCCGAGCTTCTCGCCCAGCTCCCTGCTCTTTTCGATGCTCAGCGCCGCCGAGTTGGCCGCCAGCATGTCTTCCCGGGCCAGCGCGATGGTCGCCTCGTCCGGCTGCAGCATCTCCATCAGGCGGTTCTGCACCAGGCTGGCCAGCAGGGCGTCGCGGACCTTGCGCTCGCGGGCCAGGGCCGCGGCCGGACCGTCAGAATCGCTCTTGTCCTTCTTCTTCTCGGCCGGAGCATCGCCTTCAGCCGTCCTGGCGATCACCGAGGCGTCCACAATGCCCAGCACCGCCACCTTGGCCTTGGAGCCCTCGTGGATGCCTTCCTCGATGGCCACCTGCAGGGTCTTGAGCTGGATCTCGCACTGCTCAGCCGGGGTCAGCTCATGCTCCTTGAAGAGCTCACAGCCGCCGCAGAGCAGCCCAAGGCCAAGCAGCAGGGGTAGCAGCAGGCCGGCAGCCCTTTGCGCGCCAGAAGGCACCCCTGTGCGGGGCTGGTGAGCCGTCTGACTGCGCCGCGCGCGCTGCACGTCTACTCCTGTTCGTAGAAGTGGGGCCGCTTGCATACATAGCAGTAAGGTGCGTCGGTCGGGATCATCGTGGAACAGAAGCTGCAGCGCCCGGCAAAGCCTGAGAGCTGCAGGCCCAGGTCAGCGACAAAGCCGCTGCGCGAGGCGTCATCCCAGATGATCTCGTCTTCGGCCGCCTCATCGGCGGACCCCTCAGTTTCCTCATCGGCCTCGGGCCCATGGACTTGAGAGTCCGACACCGTACTGGCGCCAGTAAGACGCTGGCTGTCGGTCCCCGCCAGGGCGGCGGCCAGGCTGCCGCGCCCGCGCCAGGCGGACATCAGGCTGTTCGCCGACTTGCCGGCGCGGCCGCTGGTGTCGATCTGGATGCTGGGGGTTTCGCCTTCCTCGGAGCTGATGCTCATCCCGCCTTCGCTCAGGCCGGCGGTCAGCTCGTCCTCCAGGGCCTCCAGGTCGTCGCCGCGGCCCAGGTGCCCCTGTGCCTCTTCAAGCAGCGTGCGGGCCTCCGCAAGATACTCCGGGTCGCTCTCCAGCTGCACATAGCGCGAGAGCAGCACCGTGGCGAGCGGGTAGTCCTCCATCTCGCAGAGGAACTCGCCGGCGTACCACAGCGGCATGTGGTCATCCTCGGCCACCTGCAGCGCCAGCTTGAAGCTGCGCCAGGCCTCGCGCTTATAGCCCAGGTTGCTGAAGCACAGGCCCAGGTTGGACCAGACCTTGCTGTCGCGCTTGTCCAGCATGCTGGCCTGGTGGTAGCACTCCAGCGCGCGGCCATAGTCCTCGCGGTCGAAGGCGCTGTCGCCATGCGCCAGCCACTGCAGCTTTTCCTGCTGCTCCGCTCCGGGCTGCTCGCTGCCTTCCAGCCCCGGCTCTTCGTGATCCATCTCAGTCATGGATCAATAGTACAACCGCCGCCGCCTCGGGGCTGCGGTTCAGCCGGACCTCGGCTGGCCCGGGCCACTGTCTCTGCCCGGCGCTTCTTCTGCCAGCGCTTGTAGAGCAGCCAGATGACCCACACGGCAATGGCCCAGGGCAGAAGCTGCAGCCAGCCCGCGATGAAGAAATAGATGATGCCGCGGATGATTGCGTCGCGGGTACGCACCAGGTCCAGCTTGGCCTCTTCAAAAGTGGTGCCATAGCCGGGCTCGTACTTGCCGCCGCTGGGGATCTGCGCGATCTCGTTGAGGTTCACCGTAATGGTGCTGCGGGTGATCTGGTCAGCGAGCTGGCTGATCTGGTCCTCAATGCCCTGGATCTGCGCGGTCACCTCGCTGAGGCGGCCCTGGGTCTCCAGCAGCACGCTGTAGGCCTCGCCAAGGCCGCGGGTCTTCTGCACCTCGCGGGCCTCCGCCAGCATGTTGCGCAGGGTCTCCTGCTCCGTGAGCAGGGCCTTCAGGCGGCTCACCGCGGTAACGTAGTCGTGGCTCACGTCCACCGAGCTGACGTTCTCCGCGGTCACCTCGCCCAGTTCCTTCAGCTCGTCATAGCAGGCCCGGAACTGCTCGTTGGGCACCCGCAGCTTCAGGTAGCCATTGCGCGAGCCGTCGTACTGCTGGGCTGAGTTGGAATCCGTAACAATGCCGCCGTACTTCTCAGCGGTGGCCTCGACGGACTTTGCGCTCTCGTCATAGTTCTTGATCCGCAGAGTGATGTCGCCAGTGCGGATCAGGTACTTGGTGTCCGGGATGTTCTCGGCGGCATAGGCCTTCGGTGAGAACCAGGACTCAATGTCGACCTGCTGCTTGAGGAAGTCCTCGGGTTTGAGCTGCGGTCCGGAGGAGCCGGCCTTCCGCGCTTCTTCAGCGCCGGGCGCCGACTCCGCTGACAGGTTATCCATGGGAGCGCCGGGCGCCATCGCCCCTCCAGCCATGCCCTCCATCGGGGCCTGGCTGCGGGTCGCGGACACATCCCGCATGGAATCCCTGGAGGCCTTCATGCAGCCGCTCAGGGCGCACACAAAGAGCAGCGCCAGCAGTGCTGTCATGCAGTGTTTCATGAGCTTTGACACTTGTGTGCTCCTACAAGCGACGCGGTGATACTACTATGACGTGCATTGTAGCGCTGTGTTTTTGCATGGCACTGCGTTACATAAAGATTGGGCTATGTGGCGATGAATCAGTCGCAAAAATGAAGCTCGATTTCCGCTCAAACTAACATCAGCAGTCTTGTCAGCGGGCGCATCGAGTGATATTCTGTCACCCCCGCATCCGATGGGTGCGGTGTCAGGGGAGGAGCTGGATCCGGTTGGCTTGGAAAGCTGCCGGTGGCGGAAAAATGGGCATTGTGGGCACAATGTGCGTAATTGCGGTCATTGCTGGGCCACGCCTATCCACCTATCCACGTGTCTTTCCACAGTATTGGGGATAACCCTGTTTCCCCCTGCCCTCAATGGGCATAACCCGTGGCTGCTTTGGATAAACGAAAGCTTCGCGGGGAATTCGTTGTTGAAGGCTTGACGAGGAGAGGAGGAAATAGCAGCGGCCACGCCTGGATGGCAAGCCTCTGCAAAAGGGTCATGCAAGAGCGCGCCGCAGACATCCTGCTGGTGATGAAGAAGCAGCTTGCCGAGATTGTCTCTCGCGCAAAGTACGAGCTTCTCGTTCGCCCCCTGCGCGCGGTTGACTACTCCGACTCAACACTCACTCTCTCAACGTCCAATGAAGCCCTGCGCGGCTGGCTTCTCGACAAGTACGGCGACGTTCTCTCCGAGCTGGCAAACCTTGCTTCCGGTGAGAATGTCAAGCTGGTGGTCCAGGTGGCCCAGGCTGTCCCGGTTGGCGATGGCAGCCCTTCCAGCCACGATTCCTCCCTCACTGGCGATGGCGAAAGTGATGGCGAAGTGCAGAGCTTTGACCCCCTGCCTGTGCATCAGGAAGAAGACCTGCTCTCGCGCAGCGGCGGCGCCCGCCCGCTCCTGAACCCCAAGTACAGCTTCGACAGCTTCGTCGTTGGCGCCAACAACCAGTTCTGCTACAGCGCCTGCCAGCAGGTCGCCGCGCGGCCCGGGCGCAGCTATAACCCGCTTTTCATTTACAGCTCCGTGGGCCTCGGCAAGACCCATCTGATGCATGCGGTCGGCCAGGCCATCTGGGATGCCAACCCGCGGGCCAATGTGATTTACGTCACCAGCGAGAAGTTCACCAACGATTTCATCGAGCACGTCCGCACGGGCCGCATGGCTCAGTTCCACGCGCGCTACCGCGAAGCCGATGTGCTGATGATCGACGACATCCAGTTCCTCTCCGGCAAGCAGGAAACCCAGATCGAGTTCTTCCACACCTTTATGTCCCTGGTGGAAGCCGGCAAGCAGATCGTGATCTCCAGCGACCGGCACCCGCGCACCCTCAAGGGCATTGAGGACCGCCTGGTCAGCCGCTTCGCCATGGGCCTTGTCTGCGACATCTCCGACCCCAGCCTCGAAACCCGCGTGGCGATCCTGCAGCGCAAGGCCGAGATGGAGCGCGTGGACCTGCCGCAGGGCGTCTGCGAGTTCATCGCCGAGCGCGTGTCCAGCAACGTGCGCGAGCTGGAAGGCGCGCTGATCAAGCTGCTGGCCTATTGCTCCTTCAACCGCAGCGCTCCCAGCGTGGAGCTCGCGGCGCGGGTGCTGGCCGACATGCTGGATGCCGGTGGCATGCGCCCGCAGCTCTCCATGAAGCAGATCCTCAGCGTGGTGGGCGAGTACTTTAACGTCTCGGAGCAGCTCCTGCTCAGCCCCAACCGCTCCAAGCGCGTGGCCCAGGCGCGGATGGTGGTCATGTACCTCGCCCGCGAGTACACCAACCTGACCCTCAGCCAGATCGGCGAGGAACTGGGCGGCCGCGACCACAGCACGGTCAGCCACGGCGCGGCCAAGATCCAGCTCGACCTGCAGCAGGACCACTACCTGGAGCAGGCGATTATCCAGATCAGCCGCATGCTGAAGTAGCCTGTCCTGATATACTCTCAGCAGGGTGAAGACCTACACACTCCCATCCACTTTTGGCCGCTTCCTGGCCTGGATAAAGTTCGGCGCTCTGCTGGGTGGGTTCCTGTACATCTGGCTCGAGGAGCTGGGTGGACAGAAGCTGGCTGACGGCGCCGATGCTGCCATGGTTGTCGGCAACGGCTCAATGCCCATGTGGTTCTGGGTCTCCTTTGTCGTCCTCGCCGCTGTCAACTTCCTGACCTTCTGGCACTACTACAACCAGCCTGAGCTGCAGGAGCGCATGTACCAGATCTCACTGGTCATCGACCTCTTCAGCGTGCTGATCCTCTTCTTCTGGCACCCCGTCACCTTCATGCTGCTGCTGATCGGCATGGCGATGGTGGCCAGCTTCTACAGCTTTGCCATGCCGCGGGGCACGGGCTTTGTCGTCTGGCTGCTGGCCACCCTGGTCTACAGCTTTGCGGTGCTCTACGACTGGAAGCTCAGCCCGGCGGGGGACGTGACCTGGCAGCACGCCACGGCCCTGCTGGTGGTGGGCCTGGCGATCATCACCACTGTCTGCCTGCTGGTCAAGAGCATTAAGCACGGCGTGGACAAGATCTATATCGCCACCAGTGAGATTACCTACGACCTCACCTCCCAGGCCGTGGAAGCCAGCATCGCGCACGAGGACCTGCTGGAACGCAGCCAGGAAGTCCAGACCCTGATCCAGGTTATCCAGAACATCTATTCCGAGCTGGAATGGGAGGAGCTCTTCCGCAACATCATCCAGGCCTTCCGCAACCGTTTCCGCTTCGACAAGTTCACTCTGTACCTCTTCAACGAAGAGTCGCAGATGCTGGAGCTGCGGGTCGAAAGCGGCGCCGAAAAAGCCGGCGGCCCGGCCAAGGCCGTCACCCCCGGAACCGGTATGGTGGGCTGGGCCTATGTCAACGGCAAGGGCGTGCTGGTGCAGGACACCCGCAATGACCCGCGCTTCAAGGAATTCACTGACCGCAGCCGCCGCATCCGCTCCCTCGCCTGCCAGCCGCTGATCTTCCGCGGCCAGACCATCGGTGTGCTTTGCCTGGACAGCGAAAAGGTGGCTTCCTTCGACGAGAAGGCCTTCAGCTTCCTGCAGAGCATCGCCCCCCTGCTCTCCATCGCCGTGGGCAACTCCATGAGCTACCACGAGATGAAGGAAGAGACCTTCACCGACAACCTCACCGGCCTGAAGAACCACCGCGGCTTTGTCGAGACCTTCCTGCCACTGCTCAACGACTGCTATGTCGATGAGTTCAGCCTCGCCGTCATGATCATGGACCTCGACAACTTCAAGAAGGTCAACGACACCTACGGCCACCAGGTCGGCAACCTGGTGCTGATCGAGCTGGCCCAGATCCTCTCCACCTTCTTCCGCGGCTCTGACCTGGTGGCGCGCTATGGCGGCGAGGAGTTTGTCGTGGTCCTCAACGGCACGCCCTCCGAGATCGCGCCGCGCATCGCCGAGCAGCTGCGCCGCAAGATCGAGACGCACCAGTTCCCGATCAGCCTCTCCAAGGACACCTTCAAGCAGCTCACCATCTCCATCGGCCTCGCCGCCAGCAGCGATGTCAACCTGCAGCCTGAGATCGTCTCCGGCAGCCGTGGCCGCGGAGAGCGCGACAAGTACGTCCGCAACCTTGAAGAGCTCAAACAGTTGCTGATCGAGAACGCCGACCAGGCGCTCTATGTCGCCAAGCGCAACGGCAAAAACCAGGTGCGCCTGAGCTTCCATTACCCGCCGACGCACCCGGTCTCCGAAGAAGACCTGGTCTCCCGCGAGGCCAAGCTGCTTGACGGCGACAGCGCGGCGGAAGGGCAGGAGAGCACCCGCATCGTGCACGGCGATGACGGCGATTTCGAGGTCACGCACCACCACCCGCCCAGCAGCGGCCGCTCGGACTGAGAGCGCTTACCCGCGAATACAGGGCTGACTGGGCCGCTATCTTGACCAGGGCTTGATATTCAGCGGCGCTCAGGTATAATCGGGGCGGGAAGGCTCGGTACTTGTAAGCGAAGGACTTGGCTTCCTGGCCCACCGTCCGGTGGGCGCTTTGTTTTCAGGCCCAGCCACTGGCGGCCGCGCGAGGCATAATTACCCCATGGACAAGCCATACCCCGCTGGTATCCGCTTAAATGAGCCGGTCAAGATCGTCCCCAAGGGCTGGGGCGAGGAGCGCTGGCTCCACAATGACGAGCTCTACTGCGGCAAGCTGCTGGTCGTCAACCAAGGCAAGCGCTGCTCCCTGCATTACCACCAGCTCAAAACCGAGACCTTCTACATCAGCAAGGGCCGCGTCAGCATGGAGCTGACCGATCTTGAATCAGCGCGCCAGCAGCCGCCGCAGATTCGCGAGGTGCATGTACTGGCCGAAGGCGACTGCATCCTGCTCACCCCGGGCATGGTGCACCGCTTCACTGGCCTGGACAGCGAGAACCACATCTTCGAGTTCTCCACCCAGCACTTTGACGAAGACAGCCACCGCATCGAAAAGGGCGACTAGCTGCTCCCCTTATAATTGATCCGTGCCCACAGCCTGGGGGAAAACGGTTTATTACTTCAGCAAATACCTCGTGCTCGCCATCGCCGGGCCGATGTTCAAGCTGAAGGTGCAAGGCAGCGCCAAGGTGCCGCGCCGCGGTCCGGTGCTGCTCGCCAGCAACCACGTTTCGCATCTCGACCCGCCGCTGCTGGGCATATCCTGCCCGCGCCTGGTGCGACATATGGCCAAGAAGGAGCTCTTTGGCGTCGGCCTGCTGCGCTGGTATATGACCAATATTGGCACGATCCTGGTCGACCGCGGCTCGGGGCGCCAGGCACTGCTGGATGCCGTGGCCGCGCTGAAGGCCGGCGACTGCGTGGCGATCTTCCCCGAAGGCACGCGCTCGGTCAGCGGTGTGATGCAGCAGGGCCGCAGCGGGGCGGTGATCATCGCGATCCAGTCCGGCTGCCCGATCATGCCGGTGGGCATCATCGGCTCCGAGAAAGCCATGACCAAGGGCAGCAAGAAGATCAAAAGCGTGCCCGTCACCCTGCGTTATGGCGAGCCCTACACCATTGATTACAGCGGCGACCGCGAGAACATCCCAAAGGAAGTCATCCGCCACGAAACCCTGGTGCTGATGGAGCGCATTGAGGCCCTGCTGCCGGAGCATATGCGCCCCAGCGCGGAGGACAAGCGCGCCTGGTACAAGGCCGCCAGCGAAAACGTGGCTTCCTAGCCTGTGGCCCCGCACGGCAGTGCGGGGATCCCGCGACCTCCCGCATTGCCATGCGGGCCCACACGCGACCCGCCCGCATTGCCATGCGGGCCCAGGCTGTATCTGCCGCACGCTATCATTTCCGCCGTGCCAAGCATCAATGTTGGAGTAATCGGGTCGCGAGGGCGGATGGGCCAGGCCTGCGAGGCCGCGCTGCTGGCCGCGCCTGATATGCACCTCGAGGGCAGTCTGGGCCGCGACGGGGATGTTTTCGCATTCCTGTCCGAAACCCTGGACGTTGTGGTTGACCTCAGCCTCGGGCATGCGGTCGACCAGCACGGGGAGCAGGTCGTCAGGGCCGGCAAGCCTTACATTGTCGGCGCGACAGGCTACAGCAGCGCTACCCTCGAGGCCCTGCGCGCGGCCTCTGCGGCTTCCGGCAGCCCGGTGCTGATAGTGCCCAACTTCTCGCTCGGCGCCAATCTGATGATCAAGTTCGCGGCGGCCGCCAGCCGCCTGATGGCCGCGCCGGTCATCACGGAGCGCCATCACACCGGCAAGGCGGACGCCCCCTCCGGCACCGCGGTCTTCACCGCCCAGCGCATTGCGCAGGCCCGCGCCGGCGCCGAGCGCCCTGGCTTCGATTCCAGTGCCATGCATTACAAGGAAGCCCTCAGCGGCGTGCTGGGAGCCGATCTTGACGGCGTCGCTATCCATTCTGTCCGCGGCGACGGCTACCTGGCCGAGCAGGAGGTGCTGCTCAGCCTGCCCGGCGAGTCCCTGCGCATTGAGCACCGCTCCATCGACCGGCGCTGCTTCATGCCGGGCATCCTTTACGCTATCCGTAACATCCAGCGGGTTAACGGCCTGCAGATCGGCCTCGATACTATTCTGGACGTCTAGTCCGGCGGCCGGGAGTAAATGTAATGGGAATCAGACTGGCAATCGTGGGGGCTACCGGCCTGGTAGGCCGCCAGATGCTTAAGATAATCGAACGCGAAGGCGCGGACATCAGCGCCCTGGGCCTGCTGGCCAGCCCCAGCAGCGCCGGTGAGGAGATCACAGTCCGCGGCGCCAAACACATAGTAAGCAGCCTGGACCAGGCTGACTTCGCGGACTATGACGCCGCCTTCTTCTGCGTCGGCGACGCCCTGAGCCAGGAGTATGTGCCGCAGGCGCTGGCCAGTGGCTGCGCCGTGGTCGACAAGAGCGGGGTCTACCGCCTCGATCCCGCCGTGCCCCTGGTCGTCCCGGGCGTGAATGATGCTGCCGTCACAGCGGAGAGCCGCCTGATCGCCAACCCCAACTGCAGCACGATCATCATGCTGCAGGCCCTGGCTCCGCTGGCCCGCCGCTTCGGCCTGCGCTCCGTCTTCGCCGCCACCTACCAAAGCGTCAGCGGCGCTGGCAAGGAGGCTGTGGTGCAGCTGCAGCAGCAGAGCGCGGCCGCGCTGGCCGGCGGCAGCTTCGCCCAGGGCGAACTTGACCCCGGCCAGTGGGCCTTCAACCTGCTGCCGAAAATCGGCGGGCTCGACGAACAGGGCCGCTGCAGCGAGGAAGCCAAGCTGGTGGAAGAGAGCCGCAAGATCCTGGCCATGCCGGATCTGCAGCTCCTCGCGCATGCTGTCCGTGTGCCGGTGGCCATCGGCCACGGCGTTGCGGTTACAGCCGTCTTTGAGCAGCCACTCAGTGTGTCCGCCGCGCTGGAGGCCTGGGCCGCAGCGCCGCACCTGGCCCTGCCGGAATCCGGCCTGCCATCACCGGTTACCTGCGCCCGGCACGGGCAGGTTGAGGTCGGACGTCTGCGCCTGGAGCCGCAGCTGGGCAACGCCCTGAGCTTCTTCTGCTGCGGCGACAATGTGGACATCGGCGCCGCCCTGAACGGCTGGCATATCCTTGGCCTGCTGCAGCAGGCCGGCGCCCTGCGCTCCGCGGTGGCGGTGTAAGCTATCGCATCCCTGGACGGCTCCCCGAGCCGCATTTGCCGCCCCGGCGGACAAGCAAGCAAGAGGTAAACAGAAATGGCAATGCCCAAGCCGATCTTTGGACGTGTTGTGGTGGCTGCGGTCACCCCCTTTGACCGCCGCGGCAATGTGGACTACGCGGCCGCCGAGAAGCTGCTCAAGCACCTGCAGAGCCAGGTCGACGGCGTGGTCGTCGCCGGCACCACCGGCGAGGGCCCGACCCTGAACGACAAGGAAAAGCTGGCCCTGACCGAGTTCTTCAAGAGCAGGGCCAAGAAGGGCTTCAAGGTCATCTGCAATGTCGGCTCCAACGACACGGCGGCCAGCGTCCGCCTGGCCCGCGCTGCGGCTAAGACCGGCTGCGACGGCCTGATGGTGGTCGGCCCTTATTACAACAAGCCCAACGCGGACGGCCAGCTGGCCCACTTCAGCAAAGTGGCGGACGCCACCGAGCTGCCTGTGCTGCTCTATAACATCCCCGGCCGCACCAGCCTGCGTGTCAGCCACGACGTAATTGTCGAGCTGGCGGCCACCACCCGGGTCAAGGCGGTCAAGGACAGCACCGCCGACCTGGAAGGCATCGCCCGCCTGCGCAGCCAGACTCTCAGCGACTTCCACATCTACTCCGGCGACGATTCCCTGACCCTGCCGATCCTCTCTGTCGGCGGCTGCGGCGTCGTCTCGGTTGCCGGCCACCTCATCGGCAAGGACCTCACCGAGATGGTCGACGCCTTCGCCGAGGGTGATGTCGAGCGGGCGCGGGAGATCCACCTGCACTTCCTCGAGTTGATGACCGGCATCTTCATGACCACCAACCCGATCCCGATCAAGACGGCCATGGCGCGCCTGGGCATTTGCGGCGAGAACTTCCGCCTGCCCATGACCCCGCTGCCGGATGAGCTGGGTGACAAGCTGGACGGCCTGCTGCGCGAGTATCAGCTCCTGCCGCTCAAGGCGCAGCGCGCCGGCCAGGGTTAGTTTCGTGATCGTTCAAGGATAAGCTGCTTGAAGCTGAGCTTCAATCAAGTCCTTCCTGGCGGCGACGATAAGAGTTTTGATGGCACTGATCCTTATTGTCGACGATGATCGCTTAATGCTGAAGTTCGGCGAGGAAGCGCTGCATGCTGTCGGCCACGTCGTGGAGACAGCCCTGAATGGCAGGGAAGCGCTTGAGCTGCTGAAGATCATGAAGTTCGATCTCGTGATCACCGATCTCTTCATGCCCGAGATCGACGGCTTTGAGCTGATCAGTTATCTGCATACACATATGCCGAACATTCTCATTTTGTCCCAGTCCGCCGGCAGCGCCAGCCTGGGTTTGCAGCCCCTGCGGGCGGCCGCACTGATGGGTGTTCACGCCGTGCTTGAGAAGCCCTATACGCCACAGGACCTGGTGGCGCTGGTGGATTCCGTGCTGGCGGAATCCGGCCGGCTCAGCGGCACCAAGACCTGCTAGAAAGAGGCTGCAGCGCTGATGATGCCAGCTGCGCTGGCCTGTTGTCGCGCTTTGGCTGCCGCCCGCGCTGCTGCTCCGCCATCTGTTTCCTGCATTCCAGCCCATGCCTGAGACGCGCTGAACTTTTGATTCGCGCCTGAGTCTTAGTGAGCCTTGGTGGGAGGTCGATTACCGCGCAAGCGGATATTCCGCACCTGATGGTGTAGCAGCGGAGACCTCTATGGATATGTCAGGCAGCAATGCGTTTGCCCGGAGAGTTGGCGGCATTGTGGGTGTTCCCTTCGTCCTTATGCTGTGCCTTGGCGCCGGCACTTACGACGGAGACAGCGAGAAGTGCGGCTCTGACCGCCACAGCGGCAGGCATGCCTCCGGCCATCGCGAAATGCAGCGCGATGAACATCAGCGCAGCGCAACAACGTGGCAAAGCAGCTACAGCGAGGACAGTGTGGTGGACATGCAGTCCTTCCCGGGGCTCGGCAACACCTATGCCCTGGACCTCGGCGATGGCCAGGGCGACACTATCGTCGTCTTCGACTCGCCATCCATGATGCGCTTCCAGCAGCATTACAGCAGCAGCCCGGCCCTGCGGCAGGTGGCCTATACCGCCCTGCCCATCAACGATGAGATCTATCTGGTCGCCTGGAAGGACGGCGACGGCGTTTCCAGGGTCGCCAGCTTCGATTTCGCCACCGGCGGTGTTGCCACCCTTATCGCGGATGGCGACGGCAAGTGGCGGCGCCACTATGGCTGGGTCTGCCCTGCTACCGACATCAATTATTCGGCGAGCTACTCCCGGACCAACGATGACTGGGACGTCAGCAATCGCCCGCCCGACTATATGCGTGAGGATGATTGGAACGTCGGTTCCGGTTCCGGCTCCAGCCTCAGCGCCAACATGAACGGCCGCAGTGGGGACTCTACGGTTATCTATGACAGCAACTACCAGCTGGAGGGCGACGTTACCAGCCTTCCGCCGGCCCAGCAGCTTCAGGCCAACAAGCAGGCCGTGCGCGACTTCTTCAACATGGCCTTTGTCCAGCGCGACCCGGCCATGGCCGCCGAGCGCTACCTGGGCACAAGCTTCCGCCATCACATGCCGGGCGCCCCTGCCGGTGAGGCCGGTTTCGTTTCCTGGGCCAACAGCTTCAACGCTGCCTACCCTGAAACCGACGTCACGGTGAAGAACATCGTGGCTGAAGGTGACACGGTAATGCTCTACAGCGAAGTGCGCCATGGACCAAACGGCCCGACCCATGAGAGCGTGGACATCTTCCGCATGGAAGACGGCCGCATCGCTGAGCACTGGGGCGTCAAGCAGGAGGCCGGCAGTGCGAGCGGCTACGGCAGCGGTTTCAACAATAGTGGTAACAACAACATGAACTAAGCCCCGCGCCGGCAAGGCGGAGGGTGCAGCTCTCCACTCGCGCCGGCAGCAGAATCTCCCGGGCAAGGGCAAAGGAAGGACTACCCGCTTGATACCCGCTTTCAGGCAGGTCCGGCAATAGCCGCTGGACCTGCCTTTTTTGTGCCCGTGGCTCTAAAATGTCCCGGTGGACAGCCGCACTGAAAGCAGCGAAGCGCTGCGGCAGCAACTGCGAGAGATAGCCCGCCTGGCCTGCCGGGCCCGCTGCATTGTCGTCTCGACGGGCGCCGGCACCTCAGCCGAGAGCGGCATCCCCACCTTCCGGGATGCCCAGACCGGGCTGTGGGCCCGCTATGACCCGGTCATGCTGGCCTCCTATGAGGGCTTTGTCACCGACCCGGAAAACGTCTGGCGCTGGTATGACGAGCGGCGCCAGGCCATGGCCCTGGCCAGCCCCAACCCCGGGCACCTGGCACTCGCGCGCTGGGAAGCTCTGGCCCTGGCAGGCGGGCAGGAGTTTCTGCTGGCCACTCAGAACATCGACGGCCTGCACAGCCGCGCGGGCTCGATGCACCTGCTGGAGCTGCATGGCAACATCTGGTTCGCGCGACCGCTGAAGGGCGCCTACAGCGAGGCCTGCGAGCTTCCGCAGTGCCCGCTGCCCCAGCTGCCACCCTATGACGGGCAGGGCCGCCTGCTGCGTCCGCATGTGGTCTGGTTCGGGGAAATGCTGGACAACGCCGTGCTGAGCCAGGCCATGGTCACCGCCGGCCGGGCGGATCTGCTGCTGGTGGTTGGTTCAAGCAGCCAGGTCTATCCCGCCGCCGCGCTGCCGCACGCAGCCCTGCGCAAGGGCGGCACGGTGGTGGAGATCAACCCCAGCGAGACCGAGCTCACGCCCCACGCCCATTTCTCCCTGCGCGGCCCCAGCGGTGAGCTGCTGCCGCAGCTCCTGGCCGAGATCGAGCTCCTGCACCCGGCCGCTGAGGCTGCAGCTCCGGCGCAAAGAAAAGGGGCGCCTTAGCGCCCCTTGATAGTTCAGTTCTGATTCGGCTGCCCTTACTTCTCTTCCTCGTCGCTGGGCAGCTTCGGGCCGACTTCATCCTCGCTCTCGGTGTCGGCCTTGGCATCCTCATCCTCATCGCCGCCGGTAGCCTTGCCCGGCTTCTGGCCGCCACCGGTGCCACCCGTGCCGCCGGTGCCGCCTGTTCCACCAGTACCGCCCGTTCCACCGGTGCCACCCGTGCCGCCGGTGCCTCCAGTCCCGCCGGTACCGCCGGTCTGCTGGTTGCCGCCCGTTTGCTGGTTGCCGCCAGTCTGCTGGTTACCACCAGTCTGCTGCGTGCCTTCGGTCTGCTGCGTGCCACCAGTGCTCAGGCGGCCGGTGTTGCCCGTCTGCGTCCCCGGGACGGTCGGCTGGGTCGTCAGGCCGCCGGGGAGCGTGCTCGGCTGGGTCTGGCCCGGCTGGACGGCCGGCGCCTGGGTGCCCGGGGTGTTCTCGCGCTTATAGCCCGCCAGCACCGCCGGCATGTTCATCTCAGTGGCATAGACCGGCCGCTCCGTTATCAGCGGCAGGATGTTGTCGCCATCCTCGTTCAGGATGTACTGCGTCGCCGTGTCCGCCACCAGCGTAAGCTGCGTCATCTCCTGGCCTTCAATGTCCTGCTTGGCCTTGAAGCGCAGGTAGACCAGTGGGTCGGAGCCTGACAGGTCGAGACGGTCCCCATGGCTGTCCACGGCGATGATCACCGTGCCCGCCAGCTTGTCCGGTTCCGAGAAGAAGATGCTCGCGCCGGGGTCGTTGTCAAAGAACTCGCCCAGCTCGGCCTCGCGGAAGCTCAGCACGTTGGGGTCAAAGGTCACGGTGAAGAGGCCCTTGTGGAACTCGGGGATCTGCTCGCCCTCAATGCGCACATACACCGGGTCGTCCTCGCGCACAATGTCGGGGAAGTCGGTGGAGAGGGCGATCTTGGGTTCCTTAAGGACGGCGTCAACCTGCAGCTCAGTGGCCTCGGTCAGGTCGTCGTCCTTCCACATCATCTTCAGGAAGATCTGGTACTTGCCCGGCTGATCCGGGGTGAAGAGGATGAAGGGGTCGTCGGTGACGAAGCACATCATCTCGTAGGCCTCGTCAGCCGTGATCAGCTCGTCATCGTCGTCTGCATCGCTGATGCGGTTGCGCTCGCTGCCGTTGTAAGCCTCGTACTGGCGGCGCAGCTCGCGCTGGCGCTGGGTGTCCAGGCTGTCCAGGTTGCCCGTGCGCACGTCTTCGCGCGGCGAGCTGTCGTCAGCCACGTTATAGGCGCCGTTAGGGCCGGTGGCGTCCGCGACGTCCTCAGACAGGTCGGGCAGGGCGATATCGTCGCCCTCCAGCGTCTCGCTGTGGCCATCAGGGGCGGAGGCCCAGGTGGCCTCATCCTCATCCGCAATGCCGTCGCCGGGGCCGGCGATAAAGCGGCGCTCGCGGACTCCGGAGCGCGCGCCCTTCATCGAGCGGGCCCCCTTGGCGGCGTCGGCACCAGGCTGCTGCGGGCCGGCCTCACTGGGGCCGCGGCCCTGGGAATCCGCAAAGTCAGCAATGAAGAGGTTCCACTGGCCGCGCTCTTCCTGCGTGATGGTCTGGGTCTTTGACTTGTTGTAGATCGCCACGATTGCCGGGGTGGCGGACTTCTCATCCATTCCCGGGGGCCAGATCAGGGGGTTGGGATCCGGCACATTCATGTTCTGCTGCTGTCCCGTCTGGTTACCGCCGGTGGTGTCCGTGCCGCTGCCCTGGGGGCCAAAGCTGGGGTTCGTGGTCGGCTGGCCGGTCACCGGGCCGGTAGTCTGGCCGGTGGTCGCCGGCGGGGTGGCGCCCGGGGCACCGGCCGGCGGAGTCGCTCCGGTGGTGTCCGTACCGGCGGGCGGGGCAGTCCCCGTGGTATCCGCCGGGGCAGCGGACTCGGCCGCGGTGTTGTACTTCTCCTCGACCAGCTCATACAGCCTGCCGCGGTCCACCTCGTCCACTTCGCTCACTTCGCCGGAGTTGATCGCCCAGCAGTACTGGACATCCTTGTTGTCCGGCACATCCACAATGCCGTAAACAACATAGTCCTCGCCGGGGTTGACCTCATTAACCTCCATGCCAACCTGCATGATGGTCACCGGGGGCTCGATCGGCTCGCCCGGCTGGCCCTGCTCGCCATAGTTCTGGCTGCTGCCGGAGGTTTGCTGGCGGTACTGCGAGTCGTAGTTGCTGTTGGTCTGGGTACCCAGCGAGCTGGTGTTGCTGGATGTACAGCCCAGCGGCGCATAAAGCCCCAGCAGCAGTGCCGCCGCCAGGCCAAGTCCCTGCGTCAGTCGTCTATTCATTCTGCTCAAGCCTTCCTGCCTCATCGGCCCACATCAGGCGGCGTCCGGCCGGCCTGTGGGCCAGCCTGAATCATACCATCGGCAGGACGCGCCGGATCTGGCCTTTGTTTAGACTACGCGAGCCCGCTGCTCCAGTTTGAGCACTTCCTCGCCCAGCTCGCGCAGGCGCGGGCAGGGGACGCCGGCGGCTTCCCCCGCGGCGGCCAGGGCCAGGTTCAGGCGGCTGATCTCGGTCTCGCGGCCGGCGTGGATGTCCTCGCGCATCGAGCTGCTGTTGCCGGCCGTGGCCTGCAGCAGCTCGCGCAGCTCGGCCCGCAGGTCAGCAATGCGCAGGGGCTCGCGCAGGGGGGCGCAGGCGCTGAGCACCGCCTTAAGCTCGGCCAGCAGCTCCTTAAGCTGCGGGCGGTCCAGCTGGCGCAGCAGTTCACCGTTGGGGATGTCCTGCAGGGCGGTCAGGGGATTGACCACGCAGTTCAGCGCGGCCTTCATCCACATCCGCTCTTCCATGTGGCTGTCGGGGATGGGGTGCAGGAAGGGGGAGTGCAGGGGGTTAAGCAGCTCGATGCTCTCATCGGCCTCCCAGCCCAGGCCCAGCTCGCCCAGCACAAGGTCGTTATGCAGGCCGGTATGCAGCCAGCCGCTGCTCAGGTAGGCCCCGCCAAATAGGTTGCCCAGATGGAAGGGCCCCTTGTGCAGGCCGTTGGCGATGACCAGCACTTCCGTGCTCGGGGTGGGCGCCAGCTCGGCCAGGACTTCCTCAACCTGCTGGGCCTTGACGCAGATGATCAGCCACTGGGCCCAGGGCAGCTCTTCGGGGCTCTGGTGCAGCTTCACCCGGTCCAGCGCAATGCTAACCGAGCTCTGCTCAAAGCTGCCGCCGGAGCCGCTGTCGTCAACATGCACGCGCAGGGCGTCAAGCTGCAGCCGCCGCTGCGGGCTGCGCACCAGCCAGTGGAAAGGCACGCGGTTGCCGGCCAGCGCCGCCGCGACGAGGCTGCCGACAGGGCCGGCGCCGACGAGGTTGATGCTGGGCGGTATCCGCTCCCCCGGTTCGAACTGCAGGTCATGCATCCACTAGCGTTGTACCACAGACGCTGGCTGCGCCAATGAAGCGCGAATTGAGAAATCCGCGTATTTGACCCTGCTCCGGGCGTGGGAAGCGGCAGTCCAATCTTGATTCGGCATAGCTCTTAGCCTAATCAGCTTCAGCCTTTTGCTTTTTGCCTTTCGCCTTTTTTGGCTCCGGCTCCGCATTCTGCCTTGTGCCTTGTGCCTTCTGCCCTTCCGCCATGAAGTCCCGTGCCCTGTCCAGGCAGTCGCTGTACTTTCCGCGGTAGATCTGCGGGCCGGGCAGGCTGTCGATGAAGACCTGGCCATAGCTGCTGTTCACCGCGCGGCTGTCCAGCAGGAAGACGCAGCCGTGGTCCCGCCGCGAGCGGATCAGGCGCCCGAAGCCCTGCTTCAGCAGGGTCGCCGCCAGCGGCAGGCTGTAGCCCCGGAAGCTGTCGCCACCGCTCTCATCAATGGCGCGCTGGCGGCCGGCGTGGATGGGGTCCTTGAAGTTGGCGAAGGGCAGCTTGGCCAGTACCACGCAGCTCAGCGCGTCGCCCACTACGTCAAAGCCCTCCCAGAAGCTGCGGGTGGCCAGCAAAAGCTTGTCGCCGCTTTCCCGGAACTGGTCGGCCAGCTCCTGGCGCGAGCCGGAAAGGCCCTGCACCAGCAGCCGGCTGGCGTCCACAAAGGGCGTTATGGAGTCCGCGATCTGGTTCATGTCGCGGTAGGAGTTAAAAAGCACCAGGATGCCGCGGCTGAAGATCTTCTCCACGCCCAGCACCACATCCTCAAGCTGCTGCATATAGCGCTGGCGCTCGTGCCCCGTCGGCCCGGCCATGTCGCTGGCCACCAGCAGCAGGCTCTGGCTGGCATAGTCAAAGGGGCTGTCCAGGCTCAGCCACTGGGTCTGCCCGGCCAGCTCCTCGCTGAAGCCCAGGCTCTGCTTCATGTAATCAAAGCTGCCGGCCACGGTCAGGGTGGCGCTGGTCAGCACCACGCTTTCCTTCGCCGCCGCCAGGGCCTGGAAGACCGGCCCGGCCTGCAGCGGCGCGGTCTTGTATTCCCACTTCGGGTCCAGGCTGTCCGGCTCCACGTTGAACCAGGTAATGCTGCCGCTGTCCTCGGGCTTCCAGTTGTTCAGCGCGTGGTGGCAACTCAGCAGCTCCAGCTGCACGCTTTGCATGTCCATCTGCAGCTGCGCGTCCTCCAGGAACATGTCGCTGCTTTCGGTGCCGAAGAGGCCCTTGAGGTCGGTGGCCAGGGTCATCAGGCGCTCGACCAGCGCGGCCAGGCGTGCGGCCAGCTTGCCCAGCAGGCCCAGCATCGCGCTCTGGTCGGCCTCCGCCGTCGCCGGGCTGACCTGGCTCTGGAACTCGTCGCTGATCACGCCCTTAAGCTGCGCATGCTGCAGCAGGCGGATCACCTGCGCCCGGGCCTCGGCCAGCTGCTTCATCCAGTGCGGCAGCAGGCCGCTGTAGTTCTGGCAGCGGGTGAAGGTCTCCTTCAGGTTCTCGCCGATGCTCTCCGGGGCCAGCGCCAGACGCCGCCGCACATGGTCGTTGTCCAGTATCTCCAGCAGGCGGTTGCCCAGGTCAATCGGCAGGTGGTCGTTCACCTCCAGGGTGTTCTGGCCGGTGATAGCGCTCTCCAGGTTATGCGCCTCGTCAAAGACGATGTAGCTGCACTTGGTGGCCACATTGTCGCGGTCCTCATCCGCAGGGTTGAAGAGCGCGAAGACCAGGGCGTGGTTCGTGATGGCTATATGGCTGAGCAGCGCGCTGTCGCGCCGCCCGAAGAAGTGGCACTCGCCGCGGAATTCGCAGCGGTCGCCCAGGCAGGTCGAATAGCCGCAGTCCACCGAGCGGCTCAGCTCAGCGCGCTCCAGCAGTTTCAGCTCCGCCGGCGCGGGCACGCTGTCCAGCTCGCCGTCCGGCTCCAGGCAGGCCCGGATCAGCAGGTGCAGCGCATACAAAAGGGCCGGTGTGCCGGCCTGCAGCAGGCGCGCGCGGCGGCGCTGGCTTTCGGCGGGGTTGCTCAGCCAGAGGTCCTGCAGGCGCTTAAGGCACAGGTAGTGCTCGCGGCCCTTCAGCAGGGTCACGCGCAGCTCCAGCATGTCCAGGATGCGGCGCAGTCGCGGCACATCCTGCTCCATCAGCTGGGTCTGCAGGTTGATCGTGTTGGTGCTGACGATGCCCAGTTTGCCCGTGCGCGCCGTCTGCACCGCCAGGGGCAGCAGATAGGCCAGGGACTTGCCCACGCCGGTGCCGGCCTCCACCACCAGCTTCTGCTTCTGCTCCAGGGCCTGCTCCACCGCCTGCACCATCTCCTGCTGCTGGGGCCGCTCCTCATACTCGTCAAAGGCCGTGCTGAGGGCCTTGCGCGCCGCGAAGACCTTCTCCAGCAGGTCCGGGGCCATCTCCTGGCGGCTCGGCGCTGCGGCCGCGGTCTTGCGCGGATAGAACTTGTTCATCTCCACATCGCCGCTGTGCGGCACCGACAGCACATCATGGCGCTGCTGCAGCTCGGCTTCCAGCCAGCCCAGGCGCCGCTGCTCCGTGGACTCCTGCACAAGGTAGCCAAGCTGCGCCAGCAGGTCGTCTGGTATCTGCTTCAGCCGCTCCCAGGCGCGCTCGCAGGCGCCCTGCAGCTTGAACAGGCTGTCGTGCGCGGCCTCGATGCCCAGCAGATAAAGCAGGTCATCAGCCATGCACAGGCTGCCCGCCGGCCCCGGCCAGGAAGCCACGATGCTGCGCACGGACAGGCTGTCCCAGCCCGCCCGCGCCAGCACCAGTCTGTCGCGCTGGCTGTCAGGCACGGCCGCGATAAGCTCGCGGCTGTCCTTGAACTCAGTGTCGAGCGGCGGCTCCCCATCGCGAAGCTGGCGCAGCTCGCCGCGCACGTCGCGCGAGTTGTTCAGCAGGACCAGCAGACGGTGGGGCACGCAGGGATTGTAGGTCTTGCGGCGAAAGTACTTAACAAGCCTTGTAGCAGCGCGGCCCCGTCCGCGTGTCGAGTCAACGAGTAGCAGCGTGGCCCCGTCCGCGCGTCGAGTCAACGAGTAGCAGCGCGGCTCTGCCCGCGCGTCTAGTAAAGCAGCGTGGCCCTGTCCGCGCGTTTTCTCTACGCTGAAGGCAAGTTAGCAAGTGCGTTGCGCGGCGACCGTTTGCGCGTTATGATCTTGGCCGTGATGTTCAGTGCCACAGAAGGCTGGGCAAGACTGATCGGCTGGCTGATTACAGAGATCCTTTTCAGCCGCGCCGGCCTCTGGCTGCTGCTGAGCGGCATCTGCGGCGTCGGCACCTACTACGGGGGCCGCGCCTTTGACACCGCCGGTGGTGGCAGTGGCTTGCTGGCCTGGATTCTGGGTGCAGCCGGCTTGATCGGTGCACTTTTCCTGTTCCACTGGCTGCTGAATATTGGCGCCTATCAGCGCTTCGAAGGCGACATGACGGTTGCCGAGCTTGAGGACGACGCCGGCCTGTCCCTGCACGAGCGCTTTCTGCGCCGGGGCCGCTAAGCATGCATTGGCTTGAGTTCCTGAGCTTCCTTGACCCCGCATGCTGCATGATTGATGGAACAGTCACCTTGTTCTTGATCCTGGGCGCAGCCGGTGCGGTCGGCGGCTACTTCCTCGGCGCCTGGATCGATGCGAAACTAGGCACCGACTACCTTCGCTGGATCTGTCTGGCAATCGGCGGAGTCCTCGGCATCCTGCTGGCCTACTGGATCATGCGCCGCAACGCTGAATCGCGGGACTGGAGTTGAAATGGACTGGCTCAACGCTGGCTGCTGCCTGCTCGATCTGGCGAACAACTGGTGGCTGGTCCTCATTATCAGCCTGACCGTCGCTGGCGGCTGGGGTGGCTGGTCTCTCGGCGTACGTCTGGATGCCAACTGGGGCACGGAGTTCATGGCCCCGCTGCTGGCTGTTCTTGGCGCAGTCTGCGGTTTCGTTATAAGCCTTCTTCTGCTCAGTCGTGGCCAGTTTCGCTCTGACCGTGAGCCCTGATGCCGCTGTGAGTTGCCCGCGCCGCCAACTGCAGCCGCGCGCTGGATCGGCACCGCCTTTGCTACAATTCTGCTCCGCCGCCCGGGGCTTTGGCGCATCCAACCCAGACCCAGTTTCCGCTTTGCCACGCGCGCCCGGCGGCCATGAGGAGCAGCAATGAAGATCGCAGTGATCGTCAAGGAAGTACCGGATACCGAGGCCGTCATCAGCCTGAAGGACGGCAAGCCAGACCTCAGCGGCGTCAAATGGATCGTCAACCCCTATGACGAGTACGCCGTCGAGGAAGCCGTGCGCACGGCGGAGAACAAGCCCGGCACCAGCACGGTCGCCGTCATGGTCGGCAACGCGAACAGCCGCACCAACCTGATCGACGTGCTGGCCCTGGGCATCGACGAGGCCGTCCTGATCGCCGACCCGGCCCTGGAGGGCAGCAGCCCCCTGGCCATCGCCAAGGCCCTGGCCGCCGCGGTCAAGCCCCTGGGCGCGGATGTGATCCTCGCCGGCCGCCAGGGCGTGGACTACGACTGGGGCATCACCGGCATCGCCCTGGCCCAGCTCCTGGACATCGCGCATGTCGGCATTGTCAGCAAGCTGGAGCTCGGCGAGGGCAGCTTCAGGGCGGAAAGCGAGGGCGATGAGGGCAAGCTGGTCACCGAGGGGGCCCTGCCCGCCGTCTTCACCACTGACAAGGGCATCAACGAGCCGCGCTATAAGAACCTCAAGGGAATCATGGCGGCAAAGAAGAAGACCATCACCGAGCACAGCCTGTCCAGCCTGGGCCTCAGCGCCGGCGATTTCGGTGTTGCGGCGGCCGGCGTCGAGCTGGTCGGCGCTGCAGAGCCGCCAAAGCGCCAGGGCGGCCGGATCATCGAGGGTGACACAGCGGAAGCCAAGGTGGCCAACCTGGTAAAGCTGCTGCGGGAAGAAGCCAAGGTCCTGTAGGACTGCGGGTCTTGACCCGCCTTCCTTGTGGCGCGCGGGTCTGGCCTCGCCCTGATGAAGAAGCTGGCCTTTGTATGCAGAGCTATGTTTGAATCAGAAGAAGTTGGCGGGTCAAGACCCGCCCCTACGAGGAAGAAATGACCAAGATCCTGATCGTCGGTGAGTTCAGTAACGGCAAGCTCAAGGGCTCCGCCGCCGAGCTGCTGGCCGCGGCCCGCGCCATTGACCCCGCCGCGGAGATCCACGGCGCCCTGCTGGGCGCCGGCTCCGGCGCTGCGGCCCAGGGCTTCGCGGCCTATGGCGTGGCCACGGTGCATGCGCTGGACGGCTCGCTGCCGAGCTACAGCTCCGACGGCTTCGCCGCCGCGCTGGCCCCGGCCCTGGCCGGCTATGACTACGTCCTGCTGCAGCAGAGCTTCTTTGGCCGCGACCTCGGCGCGCGCCTGGCGGCGGCCACCGGCGCGGCCTGGCTCAGCGATGTGACCGCGGTCGAGGCCGGCCCCGTCTTCGTCAAGCCGCTTTACGCCGGCAAGGTCATCAGCCGCATGCGCTTCTCAGCCGCCGGCCTGAAGATCGTCACCGTCCGGCCCAAGGTCTTCATGCCGGCCAGCGCGGATGCCAGCGCCAGCGTCAGCGTGAACTCGCTGGCGGAGTCCCAGGGCTACAAGAGCAAGGTCACCAGCGTTGAGGCCAAGGCCGAGGGCCAGATTGACCTCAAGGAAGCCGACATCATCATCTCCGGCGGCCGCGGCGTCGGCGGGCCCGAGGGCTTCGCGCCCCTGCGCGATTTCGCCGGCGCAGTCGGCGCGGCGCTGGGCGCCAGCCGCGCGGCGGTGGACAGCGGCTGGATCGGCCACAGCCATCAGGTGGGCCAGACCGGCAAGACCGTCAACCCCAAGCTCTATATCGCCTGCGGCATCAGCGGCGCGATCCAGCACCTGGCGGGCATGCAGACCTCCGGCGTTATCGTGGCGATCAACAACAACGAGAACGCCCCGCTGATGAAGATCGCGGACTATGCCCTGGTGGGCGACCTCTTCCAGATCGTGCCGGAGCTGCAGAAGCAGATCCTGGCTCTGCGTGCGCAGGGTTAGGCTGGTTCTGTTAAACTGTGGATGCCATGCTGGAACTGCAGTTTGAAGTAGTGCTCGATGAAGAAGGTAACTACTGCGCCCACGCCCCCGTGGAGAACGGAGAGCTTTTCACGGATGCGCGTGACCTGGACGGTCTGCTCGTCATGGTCAAGGATGTTATTGCGCTCTACCAGGAAGAGGCAGGCGTGACCGTTGCAGCCTTCAGCTTCCACTTTGGCTCCCAGAAGGGTATCGCGGCCTAAGCACCAAGCGTGTGCCAAAAGACATCAACTCAGATGATCTGGTCAAAAAGCTTGAGATCCTTGGCTACAGATTCGTTAGGCAGCGAGGCAGCCATATGACGCTGCAGACAGAAGTCAATGGAAGCTATGCACTGCGTATTCCGATCATAACCCTGTGGCGCCAGGTACCTTGCGCAGGATACTACAGGCAGCGGCCAGACACGCCTCTATGAGTGACGAAGAACTATTGAGGCTCCTGGGACTGTGAGTGACAGCTGCCTGCCAAGCACCTGTGGCCCAAGCAGGTACATACAAGCTTGCACCTGCATTGAGGCGCACAGGGTTAGTCTTCCAGGCTCACCACAATCTGCGTCTGGCCCAGGGTGATCACATCCCCGGCCGCCAGCGGATGCGGCTGGTGCGGGCTCAGCCGCTCCTCGTTCACCAGCGTGCCATTGGTGCTGCCAAGGTCAGTGATGCTCAGGGCGTCGGCGCTGGCATCGAACTGGCCGTGCAGGCTGGAGACATAGCTGTCGCCAACCACCAGCTCAGCCTTCTCGGCCTTGCGCCCGAAGGTGGTGCTGCCATACTTCAGGCGCTGCGGCGCGCCCTCGGCGAACTGCAGGCCCCATTCAGACAGCTCAGCACTGCCGGCCTCGGCTTCAGCCTGCGCCGGCGCGCCCCCATCAACAGCCGTCTCGTCAGTTACGGCGTCCGTCGGCGCGGCTGCATCAGAACTCAGGCTCTGGGTCGCATCCGGCCCGGCGCTGTCATCCTCAAGCAGGGGCGGGGCGGGGCTGATCTCCAGCGGGGCAGTCTCCGCGCCGGCCGCTTTGTCGTTGCGGTGCAGGGTCAGCACCGTGCCGCCAACCTTCAACTTTTCGCCATGCGACAGCGGCATGGCGATGCCCGCCGCAAGCTGCGCTTCCTCAATGAAGGTGCCGTTGCTGGAGCCCAGGTCCTCCACCATCACGCTGTCGGCGCTGACTACAAAGCGCGCATGACGCCGCGAGGCGAAGCTGTCGTTAAGCTGGATGTCCACCTCGCCGCGGCCGATCACCGTCTCCCCCAGCGCCAGGCCGAACTGCTGGCCGTGCGCGTTCTCCAGGAAGTAGGGCGCCAGGGCGGGGTCCGCGCCGGAACGCAGCTGGGCCGAGCCCTCCGCGGGGGCCGTTGCCGTGCTGGCCGGGGCAGCAGCGGTGCCAGCCGCCGGGCCTGCGGCCCAGGTGCCGCGCTGATAACCGCAGCGCGGGCAGAACTGCTCGCCGCTGGGGATCTGCGTGCTGCAGGCTGGGCAGGCTTCCGCGGCGCTCGCCAGCGCGGCGTCCATCGGATAGGCCTGTGTCCCTTCGCGGTTGATCACTGCGGTTGCATCGTTATTCATCTCTGCTCCTGCAAACTGGGCGCACTAATCCTGACTGCGGCCGGGCCGCTGGCGTTCCAGGCCCGGCTCAAAGTCCACACTCTGGCCCGCCGCCATGCGCTGGGCCAGATGCTCCCTGAAGCGCGCGGCTTCATGGCGGTTGCTTAGATCATACGTTATCGGGGTTACGCTGACATAGTCATGGCTCAGGGCATGGGTGTCGGTGCCCGGCGTGTCGTCATCCTGCAGCACCTTCTCCCCGCCAATGTAGAAGCAGGGCCGTCCCTCAGGGTCACTGCCGACGCTGATGGCATCCACATAGCGCCGCACCCCGCCCATGCTCCAGCTGATCCCGGCCACCTGGCTCAGGGCCGTGCCCGGGAAGTTCACGTTGAAACAGGGCGCATGCTCGATCAGCTCGGGGTACCACTGCGGCGGCGGGGCAGGGAAGTGCTCCGGGCAGCCGGGCGGCGCTGCCACCAGGGGCCAGAAATGCTCGCCCAGGCCCGGCCAGCTCGCGCTGTGCCGGCGCAAAGCCTCCAGGGTCTCCTGCTGCCAGGGGAAGCTGTGGCCATAGACCATCAGCGCCATGGTTAGGGAAGCCAGGCGCGCGCTTTCCTCAAAGTCGCCGCCGCGCTCGCTGTCCAGGCTCAGAGCCATCGCCGGCAGGCCCAGCACCGCTGCCTCCAGCGCCGCGCCGATGGTGCCGCTATAGGTCATGTCCTCGGCCACGTTGCAGCCCTTGTTGATGCCGCTGAGCACCAGATGCGGCTGCTGCGCCGCGGCCACCACAAAGTGCCCCAGCATCACGCAGTCGCTGGGCTTGCCGCTGCAGCTGTAGGCGCGCAGGTGCCGGGGGCTGATGTCCAGCCACTGCACAAAGTCCGGGCACTCGCTGAGGTACAGCGGCTCGCGCAGCGTGATGCTGTGGCTGGTGCCGCTGGATGCCGTGTCCGGGGCAATCACCAACAGCTCGCAGTAAGGGGCCAGTTCGCGGGCCAGGGCCAGCAGGCCGGGCTCGCCGATGCCGTCGTCGTTGCTCAGCAGCAGCCTCAGCATGCCTGCCTGCTCCTAAACCTGCGGGCTGTTGGGCAGGTTGGGCATGAAGTAAAGCTGGTCCAGCACCTCGGCGGTCTCGGCGTCCACGCGCGAGGTCCAAAGCAGGTCGCCGCCTTTCTGCAGGAAGACATCCACTTCATAGTAGACCTTCGGCGCCGCGGGCAGGGCATAGGCCGCCGGGCCCAGCTCCTTGATGCGCGGGCGGGCCAGCACCATGCGCTTGCCTCCCACGTCTATAAAGGCCTTCGCCTGTGGCGGCATGGGTGTTTCCTTATAGTTGCGCACCGCCACCTCGATCTCTTCGTCGGTGGCCTTCAGGACGGGCTCGTTCACCGGCTCAAAGCTGGCCAGGTTCATCTCGGCGATGCGCCCGCTGGACTTCACCACGCGCACGGTCGCCTCGGTGCTGATCACCCAGGGGCCGGAGTCCGGCAGGTTGTAGCCGTCGCGGTAGATGAAGACATAGCTGTCGCTGCGCGCGTCATAAAGCGGGCCGGTGCCGCGCTGGAAGAGCTGGGCATTCTCGCCCAGCCAGCCCACCTTGCCGAGAGCCGCCTTGGCGATCTCCTCGGCGCCATAGGCGTCCACCGCGCCCTTGTCCAGCTCCGGCGCCGCGTCCATGTTGTAGCCGTTGGGGAAGAAGAGCGAATCGAAGCCCTGGCGCTTGAGGTCATAGCGCAGCAGGGCGATGGCATCCGGGTGGCTGGGGTCATAGAAGACGCCGGCGTACTCGTTCAGCCCGATGCCCTCGCGGCCCTCCCAGCTGGAGTCCGCGCCCTCACCGGGGCTGAAGCCCAGGCGGTCCAGAAACTCGCGGGCCTTGGCGTCGTAGTCCTTGAACTGCTCCTTGCCGCGCCAGGCGGGGCTGCTCTCGGGCTCTGCGGGTATGTCAAAGCGGAAGAGGATGCCGTTCTCCAGGAAGACGCCCTGGTCGGCCCCTTCGGGCAGGAATACGCCCACCTCCGAGCCGGCCACGAAGTCCATCAGGCGCTGGCGCTCGCCGCTGCCCGTATCCACAAGGTACAGGTCACGGTCGAACTGGTCCTGCGCCAGCATCTGCTTACCGTCGGGGCTCAGGTCGGCGATGCTGGCATAGTTCTGTTCCAGCTTCAGCTCGCTGCCTTCGCCGCCGCCAAGCGGCTGGCGCCGGATCACGGAGTAGTTCTCCAGGTTCTTCGCATCCGCCGTCGCCGGGCTGTAAAGCAGCAGCAGCTCGGAGCCGCCCTCCGGCAGCATCGCGTGCATCGGCATGCCGCTGAGCTGCAGCAGGGGCTGCAGCGCGCCGCTGGCCTGATCCAGAGTGAAGTACTCCGCGCCCACCTTTCCGGCTTCCGTGCTGGCGCTGGTCAGCACCAGGGCGCTGTTGCTCACCACGGTCAGGCTCAGCATGCGGTTCTCAGAGCCCGCCGCCAGCTTGACCGGGATCAGGCTGGCTTCGCCCTTGTCCCAGAGCAGCATCACCCACTGCGGCGGCGGCAGGCTGTCGCGCAGCTTGATCACCATCTGGCGCTGGGCCTCGCTGGGCTCCTCGCTGGCCGGGGCGCTGAGACCCAGCTCGGCCAGCTTGTCGCTGAAGGGCCGCTCGCTGAAGATGGTGGTCATGCCCTTCTTAAGCTGAGCCAGTTCATCGGGCGACAGGCCATGCTGGCCGGACTTGATCTTGTCAAAGTCGCCAAGCCAGCGGTCGGCGGTATAGCCCAGGATCGAAAGGTCGTTGTCATAGGCCAGACAGGCCACGCGCTGGCCGTCCGGGCTGGCCAGGGGCACCAGGTTGCCGTTGCGGTAAGGCAGCCACTGCGGGTCGCGGAAGTCAAAAAGCGCCTTCTCCTCCTTGGCCACCAGGTCATAGCGGTAAGGCACGGAGATATCACGCGGCGTGTCGATGCCGGGGTCGTCAATGTACTTGCTGGTCTCGCGCAGGCGGCAGTAGACCAGGTACTTCCCGTCCTGGTCCGCGGTCATCGAGCCCGGCACCATGCGGTCGATGCTCGCCACCTTGGCCCGGATACCCGTGCGCAGGTCGCGCACATAGATATCGCTCTTCTCATCACCGGCAGGCACGGCGAAGAAGACCTGGCGGCTCTTCTTGGCCCCGGCCAGCGAGAAGCCGTTCATCCCGATGAAGTCCATCGCCTGGCTTGGCAGGCCCACGGAGGTCTTGGTGAACTCGACGCCGGGCTCCTGGGGCGGAGGATAGCTGCTCTTCACCGCGCCCTTCCCGCCGCCCTTGGCGCCGGAACCGTTGCAGGAAGGGGCAAGCAGCAGCGCTGCGGTGAGCAGCAGCAGCAGGGTGACAGCGCCGCTCAGGGGCGCAAGCTTGGGTTGCATGGTCATCGTTAAGCCTCAGCCGGGAATGCACATTCTAGGACTGCTTTCAGGCCCGGCAGTTCAATGCCGCACTGGCAGCGCTCAGGGCCGGCCAGTGATTCTACAGCAGAGCACCTGCGCGCCGACGCCTAGCCGGCCGCCGCGGCGGTGATGGCGGCGATGCGCGTACGGGCCCAGGCCCGCGCAGCTTTCTCGGCCAGAAAGACGCCATAAGGCTCGCGCGGGAAGGCCTGCGCCGCATCGGCGGCCTGGCCCTCAGCGCCCAGCGGCAGCAGCTCCGGCCGCTGCGCCAGCTCCAGCAGCACATCGCCAATGTCGTTGAAGTTCAGCGCGCCATGCTGGAAGGCCGCGCAGAGTTCCTCGTTCAGCGCCACCAGCGACCCGGCCAGCCACCAGGGCCCCTGCGCCGCGATGCGGCAGGCCCGCAGCGCCGGGAAGCAGTCCAGGTCCACCGGCTCCAGCTCCCAGCCCTCCAGGCGCGCCGGCGGAAGCTGCGCCAGGGCCGGCAGGCGCCGCGGCCAGGTCAAGCCGTACTGGATCGGGATGCGCATGTCCGGCGTGGCCGCGTGCAGAATCAAACTGCCGTCATTCAGCCGCGCCATCGAGTGACACTGGCCCTGCGGATGCACCAGCACCTCGATCTGCTCCACCGGGATGCCGAAAAGGTGCTGGGCCTCGATCAGTTCCAGGCCCTTGTTGAATAGGGTCGCGCTGTTCAGGGTGATGCCGGCGCCCATGCTCCACACCGGGTGCTCCAGGGCCTGCTGGTAGGTCACCCCCGCCAGCTGCCCGCGGCTCATCCCGCGGAAGGGCCCGCCGCTGGCGGTCAGCACCGCGCCGCTGATTTCCTCCCGCCCGCGCCCGGCCAGGCACTGCCACAGGGCGCTGTGCTCGCTGTCCAGGGGCCGGATCTGCACGCCCCTGCGCGCCGCGGCCTCCATGACCATGCTGCCGGCGGCGATCAGGGCCTCCTTGGAGGCCAGGGCCAGCTCCCTGCCGCTCTCCAGAGCCGCCATCAGCGGCACCAGGGCGCGGGTGCCGAAGATCGCCAGCAGCACCAGGTCGCAGCCGCTGTCGCTGGCCAGCGCGGCCAGGCCTTCATCCCCGGACAGCACGCGCACCCCGCTGCCGGCCAGCAGGCTCTCCAGCTCGGCGCTGTGCGCCGCCGCGCAGCACACCGCCGCCGGCTGCCACTGCCGCGCCTGCTCAGCCAGCAGGCTGATGCTGCCCTCGCAGCTCAGGCTGCGCAAACTCCACTCGCAGTCGGGGTCGTTGGCCTGCAGGTGCGCGAGCACCTCCAGGGCCTGCCGCCCGATGCTGCCCGTGGAGCCCAGGATGGCCACACTGCACTTTCGCCTGCCTGAATCTGGCACGCGGCAATGATAAACCCGGGGCGGAAAAGCAGAAGGCTCAAGGCTCAAGTCTCAAGGCTCAAGGTGAAGGCTGAGGGCTCAAGGCTGAAGGCACAAGGAAAAAGGCTGAGGGCTCAAGGCTCAAGGCGAAAGCAAGAGGACCGCATTGCTGCGGTCCTCTCCTGTGTTACCAGCTACTGGCTTCAGGCTTCAGCTCTGGCTTCAAGCCCGATCAAGGTTCGATGCTCTCGCTCCGTTCCTTTCTCAGCTTTCTTGCCTGCTGCCTTCTGTCTTGAGCCTTCAGCCTTCAGCCTTCTGCCTTTCGCCTTGAGCCTTGTGCCTTCTGCCTTTCCCTTACTTGTCCTCGTCGCGGATGCCCGCGCCGCTGCGGTTCGGGTACTTCGGCTTGGCCGGCTCGTTCCAGGGCCGTTCGCCCAGCTCCTTGAGCACCTCCTGGATGCCGCGGTCAAGCTGCGCGTCCTCGCCGCGGGCCAGGATGCTCGGGGTGTTGTCTACCTCGATATCAGGGTCCACGCCGTGGCCTTCCACGCCCCAGGTGCCGTCAACCTCGAAGAAGCCGAAGTTCGGCACGCTGACGCCCGAGCCGTCCAGCAGCGGCGGGTTGCCGCTGATGCCGATCAGGCCGCCCCAGGTGCGCTTGCCGATCAGCTTGCCCAGCTTGTAGTCGCGGAACAGGTAGGGGAAGGAGTCGCCGCCGGAGCCGGCGTTCTCGTTGATCAGCATCACCTTCGGGCCGCCGTTCATGAACCAGGGGCTGCGCCAGTTCACGCCGTCGCGGGTGGCCCAGTACTGGCGTGCGCGGCGGTTCAGGATCTGGATCATGGTGTCGGGGCTCAGGCCGCCGCCGTTCCAGCGCTCGTCGATGATCAGGCCCTGCATGTTGTGCTGGCCGACGAACTGGCGGTAGAAGTCGCTCGCGCCGCCCCAGCCCGTGTCGCGGACATAGATATAGCCGATCTTGCCGCCGGTCTTCTCATACACATACTGGCGGTTGGACTCGATCCAGTCCCGCAGTCGCAGCTCGCCGTCATCCGGCAGGGGGCTGACCAGGATCTTGCGCTCCTTGCCGTCGCGGCTGGCCACGGAGTTCACGGTCAGCTCGGTCGGCTTGCCCACGGTGCCGCTCAGCAGGGCCCAGGGGTTGCCGTTCTCGCCCAGCGCCTCGCCGTTGACCGCCAGCAGGAAGTCGCCTTCCTTGACGTTCACGCCGGGCTGCTGCAGCGGGCCGCGCAGGTCGTTCTCCCAGCTCGCGCCGCTGTAGATCTTCTTGAAGCACACGCCGCGCTGGCCGGCGCTGTCGCTGGCGTACTCAAAGTCACAGGCCAGCTGGCCAATGCCGATGCTGCGCGGATAGTCGCCGTTGTCGCTGTAGACATAGGTATGGCCGGAGTTCAGCTCGGCCACCATCTGGCGCACGATGTACTCCACGTCGCCGCGGTTGGTGGCATAGTCCACCAGGCCCAGGGCGCGCTTGCCCACGCTGTCCCAGTCCACGCCGTGCATGTCGGGGTCATAGAAATAGTCGCGGTAGCGGCTCCAGGCGTCATAGACGATCGCCTTCCACTCCTCGCGCGGGTTCACCTGCACCAGCAGGCCGTTGGTGTTCACCGGCTTGTCCAGCGCGGCGCCGGGCATCGCGCCGGTGATGAAGAGGCCGCCGTTAGCGAAGACCAGCATGCGGCTGGCGTCAGGGGTCAGCTGGAAGCCGCCCACGCCGGGCAGCAGGGGGGTCTCGGCCGGCTTGTCGCCGCTCAGGTCAAACATGCACAGGCTCGGCGGTCCGCCGGCGCCCATCTTCATATAGTAGACCTTCTTGTCGCCGCCCTGCAGGCCGAAGTAGCCCCCGTTGCCGCTGGGCAGCGTGATGCTGCGGGTGTCGAGGCCCTCAAGGTCGATCTTCAGCGGCTCAGCCTTGGGCTCTTCCTTCTTCTCGCCCTCAGCCGGGGCGGCCGGGGCAGCGGCGTCGCCCGCCGCCGGGGCAGCCGCATCAGCGGCCGGGGCATCCGCCGGCTTCTCGCCCTCGGCGGGCTTCTCCTCGGCCGGCTTGATTTCCTCGTCGTCGTTCTTCGGGGCGAAGGGCGAGACGATGTCCGCGCGCAGGGTGGTCACGCACAGCGTGGTCGTGTCGCTGAAGTTGAACTCGCCCCAGTCGCCCACCGGCGAATAGTTCGGGTTGAAGCTGGAGTCGCTGGTATAGAACAGGTAGTCGCCGCTCAGGTCAAAGGCCGCATTGCCGCAGTTGAAGTAAGGCTGCGTGACGCGGTGGCTCTCCTTGGTGGCGCTGTTGTAAAGCATTACCGTGCCGTTGCTGCTGGCCGCGTCGGCCAGGTTGAAAGCGATCCACACGGAGTCCTTGGCCCAGCTGATCCCGCCCGGGTTGCCCCAGGGGTCCTTGGCGAACTGCACGGTCTCGCCGCTGTCCACCGTGTGCACAAAGAAGGCGCCGGTCTTGTCGGTAAAGGCGATCTTCTTGCTGTCCGGGCTCCAGTGCAGGTTCATCCTGAAGGTGTGGCCGTCCTTGGTCAGCTGGCGGGCCTCGCCGCTGCCGTCGCTGGGGCGCACATAGATCTCATACTCGCCGCTGGCGTTGCTCAGGTAGGCGATCCACTGGCCGTCGGGCGACCAGGTCGGCTCGCGCTCGGTAATGCCATTGGTGCCGGTCAGGTTGCGCGGGTAGCCCTTCTCGGCCGGCACGGTCCAGATGTCGCCGCGGGCGTTCACCGCCACGCGCTTGGCCTGCGGCGAGATGCCGCCCTCCAGGATGGTCTGGCCGGCGTCGATGGTCTGCGGCATCACACTCATGCGGTCGCCGGGCACGGAGATCTCCACCTTGCTCAGCTTCTCGGAGGCGATGTCCAGAAGCCATAGCTGGCCGCCGTTCTCCATCACGATGTCTTTGGGGCCGATGGCCGGCCACTTGGTCTCGAAGTCTTTGAAGAAGGTCACCTGGCGGCGCTCGCCGTCGGCCAGGGTATAGACCCAGATGTTGCGGCGGTGCTCCGGGCCGGCATCCGACAGGAAGTAAACCTTGTCGTTGCCGTGGAACATCGGCGCGGTATCCGTGCCGGGCCAGTCAGTGATCTGGCGGCTCTCGCCGTTCTTCAGGTTGTACAGCCAGATATTGCTGGCCGTGCCGCCCTGATAGCGGTTCCAGTTCTGGAACTCGATCCACTGCTGGTCCAGCGCCACCCACTGGCCGTCCGCGCTGAAGGAGGCGAACATGGCCTCAAAGGGCGGCAGGGCCTCGGGCAGGCCGCCATTCGGATTGCTGTAGTACAGGTGGTTCTGGTGGCCGCTGTTCTCAATGCTGGAGCCGAAGACCACCCGGCCGTCGGGGGCATAGTCCACCATGAACACGCCGCCGGGCTGGAAGCTCAGGCGCCGGGGCAGGCCGCCGGCCACCGGGACCTCATAGATATCGCCATTGCCGTCATAGTTGGCGCCAAAGGCCACCTTGCTGCCGTCAGGGCTGAAGCGCGGGAACTGCTCGGCGCCGGCCGGGCTGGACAGGGGCAGCGCGGTGCCGCCGCTCTTCGGCGCGATCCACAGGTCGTTGTCATAGCGGAAGACAATTTTGTCCGCGCTGACATCCGGCGTGCGCAGCATGGCCGCGTCCAGCGGCACATTGCCGCCGGTCTGGGCTGCCTGCGCCGCTGTGCCGAAGGCAAGCGCACCGGCGAGCATCAGCGCCAGTACGCCCAGCAGAGCCAGCGGCGCCGGGCGGGCGCTGCTGAAACGGGGAAGGGCTACCATCAGTTCCTCCTTGGAGAGCAGGGGCCGGCCACTTGGTATGCCAGCCTGCAATGACACGGGATAAAGCCTAGCATGTGCGGTCGCGAAAGTGCGCCTGCGGCGCGGCAGCAGCTGCCCGCGGGCAGTGCTGCCAGGACTCACAGACGGGCCGGCCGGCGCAGTGGTTACCGGACAGCCCCGCTTCAAAGGCCTACAGCAGCCTCGAAAGCGTCCGAGAACGCGCATGCAGGGATAGAGCCGCGCGGGGCAGGGGAGGTAACGCCTCCTGTGAAGGTCCGCCGGTACATCCGGCACCTGTCTGTGGGCCCGCACCGCAGTGCGGGCACAAGTGGGCCCGAACGGCAGTGCAGGCAGGGCTGCCTCACCGAAGCCTGAGACAGAACCGGAGCGCAGGCATCCATGCCTGCATTCTTTAGCAGTGCCGCTAAGCACGGCCCCCTTCATGCATTTCTTCGGTTTTCTTGGTGCCTTTGTGGTCAACAATCCTGAACCACCAAGACACGAAGGTCACGAAGGACACACAGGGAGAATCTGAGCCAGCGCAGAGCTATGCCTGCCGCCCTCTTCATGGAGCGCGGGACAATTGTCCCGTATCTTGCGGACCGCCGAGTTGCATTCGGCATTCTTCACTGGGAGCGCAGACTTCAGTCTGCATCTTCAATTGGAGCGCGGACACCCTGTCCGCTTCTTCTCCCCCCACGTTACAATCGCAGCAGATGTCCACTGCCCAGCTCAGCCGGCAGCTATGCTCCGGAGGCCGCGCCGTAGCGCGACCGGTGGCACCGGCTTGGAACCGGTGGCCCCTCCCTGCTGCCTCGCTCAGCACCGGTCAGGGCCGCTTACTCTCAGCAATAGCTGTCGCGTTGGCTTTTTGCCTGTTCTGTTCATGTCAAACTAAGCAGCAAGGCCAAGCAGTGTCCTACCCCAAGCACTGGCCTATCGCAGGCCTCACTGTACCAAGTGGGTCTTCCGCAGCACCGATTCATGTGTTCGGACCCAGCAATACTAGCGAGTCGTTTGAGCAGCTCGGAATCTATCAAGACACGAACTTATATGCATTGGGATTCACAATCGATTCGGACTGGCAGAGCATCCGAGACCATATCCAAAACTGTCTTGGCAGTGACTATGCTGTTAGCCTGGAAAACGACGACCCAGCAGTTAAACAGACAAACTTCACTTCCAAGAATGGACGTTATTCAGTAAGGCTTTCGGGGATCAAGTTGGGCGGCATGAGAGAATTTAACTATGAACTGCTTGTGTATGAATACACTGACAAGGCGAATCAACTCTAGTGTCGTCCCTACATTTATCAAGACAGTTACAAGCTATCGAAATGATGCACGGTGTGCCCAAAATTCCCAAATACCCGCCCCTAGGCATACTGTCCGCCACCGCCGCCTGCAGGGCTTACGCTCCAAGGCGCGCCAACTCTTCGCCCCCCGCGCCCTCAGTTACAATCCCCCCAGATGTCCACTGCCCAGCTCAACCGGCAGCTATGCTCCGGAGGCCGCGCCTCCGCGCGGAAGGTCGCGGCTGCGCCGCGCGCTGGGAACGCTGGCTGCCAGCCGGCCTCTTCTCCCAGTAGCAGCGCGGCCCTGTCCGCGCGCTATCCCGATACCGCCAGTCAGGTTAACCACAATGTGGCAGCGGATGGCTTCATGGGCGTCCCGCAGATGCACCGCCGCTTGCAAGCTCGCAGCGGCCCTGGATAAAATGGTGAGAGTAATTTGTGGGATGATGCGTCTGCCTCTCTGCGTATTTGCCTTATGCATAGCCCATATGTTGTCAGCATGTTCGGATACACCGCCTGGCCTCAAAAGTGCCCAAATTGATAAGGACACTCTCTCACTTAAGTTGGATCGAGGCAATATGTGGCAGGGCAGTGCTTTGATTTCAATAATAGTTGTTGAGGAGCATGATATCCAGAGTGCGCGTGGCATCGCATCTAACATTGCCAACAGTATGTTTACTCGTGAAGTGTTGAGCCATCAGTCACAAGCTAGCATAGTTGCAGTAATAAAAGCCAATGAGGACGAACCTTCTATTCGTGGGCCACACAGAACGCCATGGGCTGTTGGGAAGGTCACTGGGAAGGGTCAGACTCAAACTCTCCTCGCTTTACATCCAAAAGGGAGTTTCCCAATGCCAAAGATGGAATGCAGCTATTCTGTGTCGGAGTGTATTCTGGGATGTACCATCAGACAGTCGTGGTTAGGAATGGAAAATAGTGTTGCTCGACTAATACCAGCAACCAAACTGGTACCAAGCGAACTCCCAGATTACAGTGATGGTAATCACCTGACACACAGCCCCTGCGCGGGGTGATGAGTCTAGGCTGATTTCAGTTCTCCTGCCACCCACCTTTATCCCACCGCTGCATTTGGCTGTGGTCCCGGCAGCTGCAGCTGGGTTCGCGTCCAACGCCGCCGGCTGCAAGCCGCCTTCCTTCCGTGCGAGGCGTACAACGCTGAGCGGGGCCTCCGGGCAAGGGCTGCGGACGAGAGCGTCCGCGGTCCAAAGAAGATGCGGCCATGGATGACCGGGGCTCCGGGTCAAATCTGCCGCCTCTTCGGTTTTCTTGGTGCCTTTGTGCCTTGGTGGTCGAAAATCCTGAACCACCAGGACACAAAGGCACGAAGGACACAAAGGGAGAATCTGAGCCAGCGCAGAGCTATGCCAGCCGCCCTCTTCATGAAGCGCGGGACAATTGTCCCGTATCTTCTGTCTTGCAGGGTTGTGGCTGGTCCCATCCTCCTGGGTACGCCGGCTGCAAGCCGGCCCTACCCGGAGTGCGGACACCCTGTCCGCACTTTTCGTCTGAGCGGGGCCTCCGGGCAAGGGAGGCGGACGCGAGCGTCCGCGGTCCAAAGAAGATGCGGCCATGGATGAACGGCGCTCCGGGTCAGATCTGCCGCCTCTTCGGTTTTCTTGGTGCCTTTGTGCCTTTGTGGTCAAAAATCCCGAACCACCAGGACACGAAGGTCGCGAATAGAGAGTCTGAGCCAGCGCAGAGTTTTTCAGCCGCCCTCTTCACGGAGCGCGGGACAATTGTCCCGTATCTTGCGGAACGCCGGCTGCAAGCCGGCCCTACCCGGAGCGCGGACACCCTGTCCGCATTTTTCGACTGAGGTGGGCCTCCAGGCAAGGGCTGCGGACGAGAGCGTCCGCGGTCCAAAGAAGATGCAGCCATGGATGAGCGGCGCTCCGGCTCAGATCGGCCGCCTCTTGGATTTTCTTGGTGCCTTTGTGCCTTGGTGGTCGAAAATCCCCAGCGACCGTGACCTCACAAACGCTGTGCTGCAAAAGGCTCTGCTCTTGAGTGCTGGCGCCAGCGGGACGGGCATGCTCAGACCTGGCGGAAAGCCCGTCGCGTCCTGCCATCAAGCCTGGCCCACTTATGACAAAAGCGGCCCTGTTGTGTTAACACGGGCTCCGGCTTAAGACAATTGCCGCCCGCCGTCGGCCTGCAGCAGCCGCCCGGCGTCCAGGGATCGCGCATGCAGGGATAGAGCCGCGCGGGGCAGGGGAGGTAAGGGGCCGCAGCGCGGACGATCCGTCCGCGTTGTGCCTTCCCCGGAGCGCCAAGTTCCACTCGGCATTTTCTCCCGTTGGGCCGGGGCTCGTCCCCGGCCTTCCCTTCAACTCTTGTAGGGCCGGGGCTTGTCCCCGGCCTTCCCCTCAACCTGCCTAACTGATCCAGCCGCCGCAGATATTGGTTGGATACAGCTCCCCGCCCACGTCCTTCAGCTCCACTTCTGTACCAGAACCGAAGTAATTGATTTGCACCACGTACTCACCGGTGTAATCGTATGGTTTGCGGTGCCCGCCGGTTTCCGCATCGCTGCGCTGGCCCCTGGCATCAATGCTGACCACGCTGATATTCGTATCCACCGGGAATGCATGGTCGTGCATCGCTTGATAGCTCACCTGCTGCTCAGCACTGCTCAGGCAGATGCAGTAGGCGGCGGGATCACGCAGCAGCACCGGGCCGCAGCCCGCAGTAAGGATATAGCTGGCCCGGGCCGGCATGCCCCAGTTGTCGTCAGGCAGCGGCTCAGTGTCCAGCCAGGGCTCCATCCGACGCGCGAAGTGAATGGCGCGGCAGACCCCGCGTTCAAGCCGCCCCATCCCCGCCGGATTCACATTGGGAGCGGCGTCGCTGCGGTCCGGCAGTCCGTCGGCGTCGCTGTCCGCGGACAGCGGGTCGGTGAACAGCTGCGCCTCGGTCTGGTCGCTCAGGCCATCGCCATCGCTGTCGCGCCGCAGCTCGGCCAGGCTGATGCGGTCCTGCACCTGCACCGCGCCGGTCATGGTCTCGATGCTGAAGCCTTCGCGCTGCTCGGTTTCCATGCTGGGCTGATGATGCGTGACCAACAGCTCGTCCCCCAGCAGCTGCAGCCCCAGCGGTCCCAGCGGCGCCTCAAGGCCCTGCATCCCGTGCGGCAGGTAATAGCGGTTAAAGACATCGTTGAAGGGCGTGGGCCAGACAGCCTCATAGGCGCCGTCATTGTCCTGGTCCTCGCCAATCCAGACCACTGAACCGGTCAGCGCGCTGTCGACGAAGGCGGTCATGATTCCGCCCGCCGGGTTGTCGATGCTCCAGGGCCGGCTTTGACTTGTGAGTTGCCAGCTCGAAGTGCGGGGCTTGTAGGGCGGCTGTGGCGGGTCGATATCCTGGCGGTCCAGGTCGGCATAGATGGGCTCCAGCAGCGCTGCCGCCCCGGGGCCGCCCTTCAGCGCCAGCAGGCCTACGAATTGCTGCTTATAGCGCGCCAGCCGCTGGTCGGCCATCCACCTGCTGATCTCGTCAACGCTCAGTACTGCCGCGTTGCGCTGAAGCACCTTTTCGAGCAGCTCGCTCAGCGGCCGCAGGTAGGTATCCGCGTCTTCATTACGGCTGCGCTGCTGCACATACAGACACAGCTCCAGCAGCGCCTGGCGCTGCGGTTGGCTCAGGTTGCCAAAGCGCTCATAAAGCTGGACGATGCTGCTGCGGCCGTCGGCCACCAGCGCTCGCATCAACACGTCATCAGCCAGCGGATCGGCGCTCGCGCAGAAGCGCTCGGCCAGCGTACGGTCAAACTGCGGAAAGCCGCTACGCTGCGGCGCGCCGACCTTCAGCTGCCCATCTGCCCCGTCCAGGTCGCAGCGCAGCAGCAGGCCAAAACTTTCGCCATACTGGCCGAAGGCCGGGTTGCAGTCGGCGGTTCCCGCAATATAGCCATCGTGAAATATCAGATTAGTCAGGCGCAGCTCGCGGGGCAGCGTGATGTCCAAGGCTTCACCCGAGAGCAGGTCAAAGCGCCGCAAGCTCTGGCGACGTGGCAGGTTGAAACCAGTGTCGTCTTCCAGCAGTACGGTCAGGACCTGGCCATAGCGCTGCCAGTAGTAATCCCGCGGTATCGCGTCGGCATCTGCGGCGAGCAATGTCCGCATGAACTCACCGCTGGCGCAGTCGTAAAGGTCCAGCGCGTGTGAGCTGGTGCTCCAGCCGGCGTCCTTGTCCGTGACCCAGCCTGGCCGGCGCAGGACAAACCAAGCTCCGCCCGCCGCCAGCACGCAGTTCTGAAAGACACCGGAGCTGCTGCCTAGGCTGGGTTCGATCTGCCAGCGCGGCTGGCCGCTGAGATAGTCGATCCTGCTGACCCGCAGCGGCGGCCCCAGGCGCTGCCAGGCTGCCGCCAGCCCGGCTTCATCGAGGTTCGTTCCAGCCATTGCTTCAATGCTGTCAATGCCGAGTCCAAAATCGAGATACTCCTCGACCAGCAGGCTGTTGGCATCAGGGTGGAGCAGTACCCGCTTTCCCGGTCCGCCGCAGTCCCAGTGCCAGCTCTCCCCCTCGACGTTGCAGGCGCGCAGGGCGCCATCGGCATAGAAATACACGCTGGTCCAACCGGGATCTGAGAGATCCGCGTCAGGCCAGTAACCGGTTCCAACGGAGGTGATCTGACCGCTGCTGGTCGAGACCTGGCTGTAGGGGAACTCGGCCTTTGTGCTTCCATCCAGGGCATACAGCAGCAGAAGATCCTCTCCCTGCACCTCATCGCCCCAGCCGGGGTACTCACTGGCCCGCGTGGCCCAGACCCAGTTCCAGCCAGCCGCCACCGGCGCCAGTCCCTCGCGCCGCCAGAGCAGGCGGCCACTGGCCTTGTCCACCGCGGCCAGGTCCTTGCCGTCGTGCAGCAGCAGCAGGTCCTTGCTGACCGCGCAGAAGTCCTCCATGAAGTGCGCCTGCCCAATATCGGCACAGCTCCAGAAGAGCGCTGCATTGTCCAGCCGGTAAGCACTCAGACCTGCGCCATCCACCACATAGAGATATTGCTCATCGGCCACGATCTCACTGGACCAGTCACCGAGGAAGCGCTGCTGCCAGCCGGCGATGTCTGGCAGGCGGTAGTCAAAACGAATGGTGTCCGGGTCACGCGGCCGGCCCCAGTCAGGCTCGACTGCGCCTTTGCCTGGTGCATCAGTCTCAGCAGTCGCGGCAGGCGCGGCAGGTACCAGCAGTAAAAACAAAGCCACAGCCCTCAGGCCAGGCAGCAAAAGAGCCTTCATCCCCATGCAAGCTAATCGAGTAGAGACCATGGGCTGTAAAGAAGAGACGCGGGGCTGCAAGTATGCGAAAAGTCACGGAGCGCCGAGTTGCACTCGGCAGCAGCCCAGTAGCCGCGCCCCAGTCCGCGCGCCTTCCTGGGAGCGCCAGAATGAAGCGCGGGACAATTGTCCCGTATCTTCTGTCTTGCTAGGTTGTGGCTGGTCCCATCCTTCTGGGAACGCCGGCTGCAAGCCGGCCCTACCCGGAGCGCGGACACCCTGTCCGCATTTTTCGTCTGAGCGGGGCCTCCGGGCAAGGGATGCGGACGAGAGCGTCCGCGGTCCAAAGAGGATGCGGCGATGGATGAGCGGGGCTCCGGGTCAGATCTGCCGCCTCTTCGGTTTCTTGGTGCCTTGGTGCCTTTGTGGTCAACAATCCTGAACCACCAAGACACGAAGGTCACGAAGGACACACAGGGTGAATCTGAGCCAGCGCAGATTTATGTCAGCCGGCCTCTTCATGGAGCGCGGGACAATTGTCCCGTATCTTCTGTCTTGCAGGGTTGTGGCTGGTCCCATCCTTCTGGGAACGCCGGCTGCAAGCCGGCCCTACCCGGAGCGCGGACACCCTGTCCGCATTTTTCGTCTGAGCGCTGCCTCCGGGCTTGGGATGCGGACGAGAGCGTACGCGGTCCAAAGAGGATGCGGCGATGGATGACCGGCGTTCCGGCTCAGATCGCCGCCTCTTCGGTTTTCTTGGTGCCTTTGTGCCTTGGTGGTCGAAAATCCTGAACCACCAGGATACGAAGTACTCACAGGGAGAATCTGAGCCAGCGCAGAGTTTTTCAGCCGCCCTCTTCACGGAGCGCGGGACAATTGTCCCGTATCTTGCGGAACGCCGGCTGCAAGCCGGCCTCTTACCCCAAGTAGCAGCGCGTCCCCGTCCGCGCGTTCCCATGCGCTCACAGTGTTCGCCGGCTGCAAGCCGGCCCTAGCCGGAGCGCGGACACCCTGTCCGCATTTTCGTCTGAGCGGGGCCTCCGGGCTAGGGATGCGGACGAGAGCGTCCGCGGTCCAAAGAAGATGCGGCCATGGATGAGCGGCGCTCCGGCTCAGATCGGCCGCCTCTTCGGTTTTCTTGGTGCCTTTGTGCCTTGGTGGTCGAAAATCTCCAGCGACCGTGACCTCACAAACGCTGTGCTGCAAAGGGCTCTGCTCTTGAGTGCTGGCGCCAGCGGGACGGGCATGCTCAGACCTGGCGGGAAGCCCGCCGCGTCCTGCCATCAAGCCTGGCCCACTTATGACAAAAGCGGCCCTGTTGTGGTAACACGGGCTCCGGCTTAAAACAATTGCCGCCTGCCGCAGGTCATAAGCCTGCCACCGGTGCAGAAGCCTGCCGGATCGTCTGAGCAATCTATTCATGGAGTATGCGACCCTTGCAAAGGAAGACAAATATGTGCTCGCGCTTCGCAGCTCTGGCCGCCCTCTCAAGGCAAACGCTGTTCCAGAATCAATTTTCGGGCGCTGCAAATTGAGAAGTCCTGTTTTAGGCACTTTTCCGGCCACCAAGGTTAAAACCCAGCCGGCTGACAGAATCAAAAGCGCCGTTCTCGGTGCGTTCCGGGCTTGTCAGGTTAAATCAGCTCCGGGGCTCTCGCGCTGCAAAGTGCTGTATGACGTTCATTTTCCGGCGCGCAGGTTAAAGCCGGCCGATCCGCGGGCAGCTTGCCGCGGGCTCACGCTTGCAGGCTTGTACAGGGAATCCGCCTGCTCTGCCGCCCGACCGGCGCTGCGCCGTGAAGCCGGCCTGCTGACCTAGAATATGACCGTGCCCCATACATATGATGTCCTTGTCGCCGGTGGCGGCCTGGCCGGCTGCGCCGCGGCCCTGGCCAGTGTGCGCGAAGGCGCCCGGACCTTGCTGGTGGAGCAGGCGGCCTGCCTTGGCGGCAATGCGACCCGCGGCATGGTCGCCCCCTGGCAGAGCTACCACGCCAGCCGCCCCGACCCGCAAAGCAGCGAGCTGCCCGTGCAGGTCATCGGCGGCATCGCCCAGGAGTTCGTGGACGATCTGCAGGCCCAGGGCGCCAGCCTGGGGCACATCGTGGATCCCATCGGATTCGCCGGCAGCCTGACGCCGGTGGACAGCGAGGCTTTGAAGCTTTACCTGCCGTCCAAGCTCAGCGCCGCCGGGGTTGAGATCCGCCTGGGGCAGGGCGTTGACCGCGACCTGCTGGACAGCGCAGCAAGGGTGGTGGACGCCAGCGGCTCCTGCGTAGCGGCGCGGCTGCTGGGGGCAAAGTGCCGCCTGGCCAGCGAGCGCCAGCCCCTGACCTGGATGTTCACCCTGGAGGGCGTGGATACTGAGGAGATACGGGACTACCAGCTGGCGCATCCCGGGCAGTTCGTGCTGCATCCGCGGATACGCGAGCTGCGCAGTGATTTCGTCGCCGTCAGCGGCTTCTTTGATCTGTGGCGCGGCGGCCGCGAGCGCGGCGAGATCACAATCCCCCGCGACCGCCTGCTCTGCTTCAGCACGCCGCGGCCCGGCGAGGTGCTGGTGAACAGCACCCGTGTGCCGGCGGATCACCCCCAGCCGCGCCTGGAAGGTCTGCGCCAGGTGCGTGAACTGCTGGACTGGCTGCCCCGTCATATCCCGGGCTTTGCCAACGCCAGGCTGGGACGGGTGGCGGATGACATTGGGGAAAGAGAAAGCTGGCGTCTGGAGGGTAAGTACGAACTGAGCGTTGAGGACCTGCTCAGCGGGCGGGACTTTAAAGACAGCATCGCCCGTGGCTGTTATCCGATCGACATTCACAGCGCGACGACAGATGAACTGGCCACCCGCGAACTTGAGGGGCGCGGCTGGTACAGCATCCCGCTGCGCTGCCTGGAAAGTCCGCAGACTGACAGGCTGCTGGTGGCCGGCCGCTGTATCAGCGCCGACCGCAGCGGCTTTGCCAGCGCGCGGACCCTGCCGACGGCGATGGCTCTGGGACAGGTCGCGGGAATGTTGTCTGCGCTGCGGGCGCTCGGTAAAAAAGCGGAAAATTTAACTTGTCTTTCCGCAGTGGCGCGGGTATAAACTCAAGTCTCAGGGCACTAAGGCTGACGGGCAAAGGAGATATTCGAGCCTGGCAGCGCAAAAGCTAAATGCCTTGAGCGCGTTTCGTGCTGAGGTGGGAAGTAGCGGAAGACGGGGTTGAGATGCGGTGCATTTGAGGTCCACAGCGGCGACAAAGGCCAGGAGTCAAAAGACAGGCCACCCTGTAGGGATATAACGCCGAGGCCGACCAACACTGAATGCAGCGTTGTGGTGGTTGACAGGCCAGGATTGCCAAAGCGGCTTTTTTCGCGGGTAACGACGTTTAGACACGGTTGCCCGAAACAAAGTTCGCCGCGTGTGCAATCCATGGAATGACTTGCCTCCCTTCGCATGCATTTTCAGTAATTGCCCTGCGCCCCGTTATCGTGTTTTTCGCGCTACCTCATCGAAACGCTACACAAATATGTAGTGTAAGGAGCAAGCATTGGCCAGCCGAAGTGTTGCGCACCAGCGCGTGATGTCTGGCGAGATCTACGATCAGATCAATGAGCTGCACCTCAAGAATGGGCACATTACTGAGCAGGAACTAGCCGACATCGTGCGCCAGGACGAAGACCTGACGCCGGAAAAGATCGAGCTGCTCTACGAGGAACTGACCGAGATGGGAGTCCAGATCGTGGACGCCGCCAAGGTGGCGGACCATGACGAGGACGGCCCGCGCGAAAGCGAGGAATTTTTCACCAAGGAAGAAATCGAGGACGCCGACAACCTGCGCCTCGACGACTCGGTGAAAATGTACCTCAAGACCATCGGCCAGATCCCGCTGCTGACCCCCGAAGAAGAGATCTACTACGCCCGGCGTTACCGCGACGGCGATCTGACCAGCAAGCAGAAGCTGATTGAAGCCAACCTGCGCCTGGTGGTCAGCATCGCCAAGAAGTATCTCAACCGCGGCATGAGCTTCCTGGACCTGATCCAGGAGGGCAACATCGGCCTGATCCGCGCGGTGGAGAAGTTCGACCTGGACCGCGGCTTCAAGCTGTCGACCTACGCCACCTGGTGGATCCGCCAGGCGATCAGCCGCGCCCTGGCCGACCAGGCTGAGCTGATCCGCAAGCCGGTGCACATGGTTGAGACGATCACCAAGCTCGGCCGCGCCAGCAAGGATATCCAGCAGCGCGAAGGCCGTGAGGCGAACAACCGCGAGATCGCCGACCTGATGAACGTCAGCGAGGACAAGGTCCGCGAGATCCTCAAGATCGCCCAGAAGCCGATCAGCCTTGAGAAGCCTGTGGGTAACGACAAGGACAGCCTCTTCCAGGACTTCCAGGAGAACAAGAACATCGTCAGCCCTGAAGTGGAGACGATGTACAAGCTGACCCGCGGCAAGATCGACAAGATCCTCAAGACCCTCAGCCACCGTGAGGAGCGCGTCATCCGCCTGCGCTATGGCCTTGATGACGGCCAGAGCCGCACGCTGGAAGAAGTCGGCCGCGAGTTCAACGTGACCCGCGAGCGTATCCGTCAGATTGAAATGAAGGCGCTGAAGAAGCTGAAGCATCCCAGCCGCCGCAAGCAGTTCATCGGCCTGATCGAGTTCTGCGAGCAGTTCGCGACCCGCGGCTACAACAGCTGATCAGTCCAGGGGAAGTATGACAAACAGGGCGGCCGGATGGCCGCCCTTTTGTTTGCGCGCAATGCCGCTGGCGCGGGCCTGCGGGCCGCGCTAGAATGAGCCTGTGATCCACAGCCGGCAGCCGTCCAGGAGTATTGTGCTGACCGGCTTCTATGGCTGCGGCGCCCTGGATGTGGGACGCGAGCTGTCCCGGCGGATGCGCCGCCCGCTGATCGATTCCGACAGCGAGCTGGAGCGCCGCAATAAGCGCGACCTGCTGGCCCTGCTGAACCTGCTGCCCGGCCAGGACCCCGAGCTGCATGAGCTGCGCATCGCCTCAGAGCTCGCCTTTCGCCGCGACAGCGTCATCGTACTGGGCCCGCTGGCCGTCAAGCTGGATGTCTGGCCCACGCTGTACATCGAGAACACCCTGACCGTATTCGTGGATCAGCCCTTTGATGTGCTGTGGCGGCGGATGCAGGACGAGCCGGGCTGCCGCGACTTTCTTGAGAACCACAGCGAGGCCTCCGCGCGGGCCCTGTGGAGCGAGCTTTATCCGCGTTACGGGCAAAGCTGCCTGCGTCTGACCAATCCGCCGAACCCGCCGCGCCAGGCACGAGTCATACTGCACAGCTTCTACACCTGAAAACATGAATCTTCAGCCACCTGTTCAAAGCAGTTTTGCCCCGCCCGCCGGGCCCCGGAACGCCGGCGCGGCCTGGTTTATCGCGGCCCTGCTTGTCTTTCTGCTCTGCGCCTGGCAGCTCTTCGGCCTCCCCGGTGCTGTGCTGAAGAAGGTCCGCGTACCCGAGGACATGCTTGAATTCGGCTTCGGCCTGGCCTCTGTGCAGGTCGGCCCGGAAGGAGAATGGATCATCCGCCGCCAGGCCTACGCCGACCGCATGGGCCGCTACGACATCAGCCCGGACGGGCTGCTGACCCGCAGCAAGGAACGCGGCCTGGTTTCAGAGCCAAACCGCACCGGCACCATGGTGCAGCCCTATGTCCGCATGGAAGGCCACTCCTACATCGACGTCGCACCGGGCCCGGCCTATTACAGCCAGCGCCGCGAGCTGCGCCGTCTGGCCGGCAAGCTGACCAGCAAGGGCAAGCCCCTGCTGAACGACTCCACTGACCCCCGAGGCCCCTTGCCGGGTGAGCGCATTGAACCCAAGGTGATCGGTGCTGCGGCCCAGAGCGGGCACTTCATCGCGCTCAATATCCTGCGGGTCAGCCGCTGGCTCGCCATGGATGAGTTGCCGCAGTCGGTTCGCGGCGAGGCCCAGCTGCAGTACCAGCTTCTGGAAGGGCACGACTTCTACGCTGTGATCGATTCCGCGGCCTACAAGGCCCCAGACCTCTGGCTGACATCCGACCGCGGCCAGTTCCTGCACCACATCCGGGCCAGCGAAAAGCTCAGCCCGGTGCCTGAGGGCGCGCCGGCCGAGGCAGGCATCGAGATCGAAGTACTGCAGAGCATCCCGCTGAAGGAACTGATCCCGGTGCAGAAGAACGGCGTGATACTGGGGCACGACCCGCACAGCCAGCGCCTCTTCCTGGTGCTGCCCAGCGGCGAGCGGCTGTGGTTCCAGCCGGATGACCTGAGCCTGCTGGGCCGGGACAAGCTGCCGGGCTTCTGGGAGCGCGAGTATGGCGCGCTGACCTATGATGTGGTGCAGCGCCTTGAGTACCCCAACTACAACATGGAGAGCGGCTGGCCGCTGACTGAGACGGCCTTCAAGCGTATTCAGCGGGTCATGGTATTACTAATGCTCGGCGGGCTGGTGGCCATGGCCTGCCTGTGGAGGACCCCGTGGAGATTCATCTCGGCAGCGACCACCGCGGCTTCGAACTCAAGCAGCGCGCCCTTGAGTACCTGAGCGATCTCGGGCACAGCTGCACGGACCATGGCGCCCTGGGAGAAGAGCGCTCGGATTACCCCGGTTTTGCCCGGGCCGTTGGCGAGGCGGTGGCTGCCGCACCGGGCAGCCTGGGCCTTGTCTTCTGCGGCAGCGGCATCGGCATCAGCATCGCCGCCAACAAGGTGCAGGGCATCCGCTGCGCTGTGGCCTGGTGCGAGCACGTCAGCGAGTACGGCCGGCGGCACAACCATGCCAACTGCCTCGCCTTCGGCGCCGACGTCCAGACCTGGGTCGAGGTTGAGCGCTGCCTGAACGCCTACCTGGGGGCCAGCGAGGAAGAAGGCCGCCACGCCCTGCGGGTGCAGATGGTCCAGGAGATGGACGGAATCCGCTAAGGTTGGCAATTCCGCCGCCTGTGTCGGCGCCCAGGTCTAGAGTGTCATCAGCACAGCCCTGCAAGGCGCAGCCTCGGCGCCGCCGATCTTCAGTGGCAGGCAGTGCAGGGTATAGCGACCGGGCTTGACCTGCCTAAGGTCCAGGTCTTCCAGGATCAGGACGTTATAGCGGCTCAAGAGCTTATGCACCGGAAAGTCCTCATCGTAGCCCCGCTCGATCGACACATAATCAATGCCGACCAGCGCCGCGCCCTGCTCCAGCAGGTACTGGGCCGTCTCAAGGCTGACATAGGCATGGTGCTCCACATAGCTCTCCCGCTGCAGCTCGCCGTTTAAGGTCTTGAACAGCACCGCATCGCCCTCCAGTATCTGAAGCTGCTCCACCGCCCGCGGGCTGATGGCGTCGATGGTCTCGACCTCCACCACATGGGCGCTCAAGATGAAACGCTCCAGCGGTATCTCGTGGATCGCCGGACCGTCTGCCACGAAGTGGGCCGGCGCGTCGATATGCGTGCCCAGGTGCAGGCTGGCGCTGATGCGGGACAACATATAGCCCTGCACAGCCACCATCGCCACTGCCTCCAGCTCAGTAGCCGGATCGCCCGGGTAGTCCACGGTGTCCACCCCGATACTGCGGGTGATGTCAATCAGCATAGCTAAAGTATATGGAGTGCGAAGCAGTCTGGCCGTCTGTCAGGGGACAGCAGAGCAGATTCGCGGCCCTGCGGTCACCGGCGCGCCTCTGGCAGGCATCAGCACGGCGCGGCAGGGCGCGGCCTCGCCGCGCAGCACCTTCTGCGGCAGGCAAAGCAGGCGATAACGCCCGGGCAGGACATGCCGCAGGTCCACATCCTCCAGCAGCAGGATGCCCGCGCCAAGCAGCGCCCTGTGCACGGGATAGCCTTCACCGTTGGGCCGCTCAACCGAGATGTAGTCAATGCCGACAATGCTGGCCTGCAGCTCGATCAAACGCTGGGCAGTGGCGAGGGGGATGTGCGCATGACGCTCAACATAGCCGCCGCGGTCCAGTTCCCCGTTCACCGTTTTGAACAGCACCGCCTCGCCGGGCTGAATCTGCACTCCGTCCAGTATCACCGGAGGAATCGAGCTCAGGGTCATCAGCTCAATAACATGGCAGATCGGTGTAAAGGTGTCAGGGCTGTACTGCTCGATGCTGCTGCCGCCGGAGATGAAGTGCGAGGGCGCATCCAGGTGCGTCCCGGCGTGCAGGGTCATGCTTAGTTGCGTCAGTTTGTAGCCGTCAAGCTGAATATTGGCCAGGAGCGCAAAAGCCGTTGGCGGGTCGCCGGGGTAGGGGATGTCATCGAGGCCGATGGTGCGGGAAATGTCGATGAGCATGAGGATAGCTTAGCGCAGTACAAGAGAGCTAGCCGAGTTGCCCACGGAGTCGAGCTATCGCCCTTTCTCCGACTCATGTGGGGTGCTTATTTTGCCGGAGGGTCAGCGTCCATTGCAACTATATCTTCATGCAACAATCCAAAATCTCGCATCAAGTAGAGGCTAAGCTCTCCTGTCATTGGCCCTTTTTCTCTTAGACAGGCTAGGCGCAACTGTTCCAGCATCAACAGTTTGCTCACGTAGCAGGCCATTTCTGCGTCGTAAGCAGTCACTATACATTGAAAGTACATACTGAAACGCACCGTTAGCCGCGCCTCTCGATAGAGTTCTTTGTCTTGTGGATTGAATTCCTCTATGAAGCCTGGATGCTGCGACAACTCAGGGATCGCGTTGCAGAAGCTCGCTGTTAGCCGAGGCACCACGCTCTCAAGTGTTTCTGCTCTTAGACAACGTAAACTTCCTCCACCGGTGAGCAAGTCGGATAGAGGTTGAAAGTACTGTTCTGAGCAGGCTTCAGCTGCAGCTATGAGATCTCTATCGAAGCCGTCACTAACTTTGTCGAAGAGATTGCTCCAAGTGATGTCCATCGCCGATTCTGCCCGGTCCAATTCAGCATAGACAACGACTTTGAAGTACGCCATATCAACATCCCGCCTGATAACTCCCGTCCGCAATGGCCTGCATCCAGGGCCCGTTGGCCAGGTACCAGTCGATGGTGCGCTGCAGTCCTTCCTCGAAAGCAACGGCGGCCTTGAAGCCCAGCTCGGACTCAATCTTGTGGCCGTCAATGGCATAGCGCCGGTCGTGACCCGGTCGGTCGGGCACAAAGCTGATCAGGCTCTCCGGCTTGCCAAGCTGGCGCAGCAGGATGCGCACCAGCTCAATGTTGGGCAGCTCCGTGCCGCCGCCAATGTTGTAGACCTCGCCGGGGCGGCCCTGCCGCAGGACCGTCCAGAGCGCGCGGCAGTGATCCTCGACAAAAAGCCAGTCGCGCACGTGCTGGCCGTCTCCATAGACGGGCAGCTGCTCGTCCTTCAGGGCCTTCTGGATCATCAGCGGGATCAGCTTCTCGGGAAACTGCCGCGGGCCGTAGTTGTTGCTGCAGCGGGTGTTCATGATGGGCAGGCCGTGGGTCCGGAAGTAGGCCCGGCCCATCAGATCCGCGGAGGCCTTGGAAGCGCTGTAAGGGTTGTTGGGCGCCAGAGGCGACTGCTCAGTAAACTCACCATCACTGCCCAGGCTGCCATAGACCTCGTCGGTGGAGACCATCAGGAAGCGCGGCACCGGCTGGCCACTTTTGCTCAGCTTGAGCAGCGCGTCCAGCAGCACCTGGCTTCCAACGATATTGCTCTCCACGAAGGGCATCGCGGAGACGATACTGCGGTCGACCATGCTCTCGGCGGCCAGGTGCATGATGCCGTCGAAGCCGCCGCCCGATACCAGCTCGTCGATCAGCCCGCGGTGGGCCACATCTCCTTTGATGAAGCTGTAGCGGGGGTTGCTGGTTACGTCGCTGAGGTTCTGCGGATTTCCGGCATAGCTGAGCTTGTCGAGGTTGACGATGCTTAGCTCAGGCTCCTGCTCCAGGAGCATATGAATCAGATTGCTGCCGATGAAACCGCAGCCACCGGTGATGAGGATGCGTTGCACAGCTCTATTCTAGATTGTGCTGGTACGTTTGTAGGGGCGCACAGAGTGCGCCCGACATTGATCGAGCTAATTCGCCGGGCGCACTCTGTGCGCCCCTACACCGGGCTCCGTCGCTTTACGCCCCACACTGCACGCTGCACAGTGCACGCTGCTCGTCTCCGCATGCAACAATCGCGGCATGCCAAAGGAGCTGAGCCGCTGCGAATGGTGCCTGTCGACGCCCATGTACATGGCCTACCACGATGAAGAGTGGGGCGTACCCAAGCATGAGCGCCGCAGACTCTTTGAAGACATTGTGCTGGATGGTTTCCAGGCCGGCCTGAGCTGGCGCACGATCCTCGAAAAGCGCGAGAATTTCCGCCGCGCCTTTGACAACTTCGAGCCGGAAAAGGTCGCGCGCTATGGCGAGCGCGAGACAGCGCGTCTGCTTGAGGACGCCGGCATCGTGCGTAACCGCCAGAAGATTGCGGCCACCATCGGTAACGCAAAAGCCGTGCTGGCCCTGGAGCAGGAGCTGGGCATCGGCTTTGACAAGTACATCTGGGATTTCGTGAAGGGCAGGCCCGTGGTCAACAAATGGACCAGCATGGGCGAGATCCCGGCGAAGACGGCGCTGTCGGACGAGATCAGCAAGGCCCTGCTGAAGCGCGGCTTCAAGTTCGTCGGCAGCACCATCGTCTACGCTTTCATGCAGGCCGTCGGGATGGTCAACGACCACATTGTGAGCTGCCACCGTTATAAGGCAGTGGGCAAGGGCTGAGGCCGTGAGCGACAACGCCGGCACGCAGCCGCATTCGACGCCGGTTGACCGCCTGGTCGAAACACCTTCCGGCCGTCTCTTTACGCGCAGCTGGCCCGGTCAGGATCAGGAACAGACCCCCATCGTGCTGCTGCATGACTCCCTGGGCAGCGTAGAGCTCTGGCGCGATTTCCCGGTGCTGCTGAGCCAGACCCTGCAGCGTAGCGTCATAGCCTATGACCGCCTGGGCTATGGCCGCTCTGACCCGCATCCGGGCATGCTCGGGGACGATATCGTCGAGTCCGAGTCCGGGCACCTTGCTGCGCTGCTGCAGGCCATGGGCGTCCCGAAGTTCATCGCCCTCGGCCACAGCATCGGCGGCGAAATGGCGATTGCCTGTGGCTCCCGTCTGCCCGGCTTCTGCTCAGCGGTAATCGCGATTGCGGCCCAGGCCTGGCTGGAAGAACAGACCCTGGCCAGCATCGCCAGCGCCCGCGAGCTGTTCAGCGACCCGGAGCAGTTTGAGCGCCTCAGGAAGTACCACGGCGACAAGGCCCAGTGGGTGCTGGAAGCCTGGACGGGCACCTGGTTTCGGCCCAGCATGCGCAGCTGGAGCATCCTGCCGGAGCTGCCAAGCCTCTTCTGCCCGCTGCTGCTCATCCACGGCGAACGGGATGAGTTCGCCTCCCTGGAGCAACCGCGCCGGGTTGCCGAGCTTGCCGCCGGCCCGGCGCGCCTGGAGATACTGCCGGACTGCGGGCATCTGCCGCAGCGCGAACAGCCGGATAAGGTGCTGGCCCTCATCGCGGACTTTCTGCAGTGAAAAGAAAAGGCGGGAAGCCCCTACGGTCTTCCCGCCCTTCACTCCTCAAGCGAGGAAGAATTCCGAGCGCGCAGCCTTCCCCCGATACAGGCTGTGCCGAGCAGCAATGCACCAGAAGGCCGCTCGTATAATCTTTGACGTGCAACAGGTCCAGAGGTTACTGGAAATTCTGCCCGATCTGTATCAGCGCGGCTTGCTGGATGCTTCCGGCGGCAGCTTCGCGGTGCGCGGCAGCAAGGGCGTCTATGTCAGCCCCACCCAGGCGGGGCCGGCCCTGCGCTGGCGGATCACCCTCGACGACCTGGTGCTCTTCCCGGGGCCGGGCGAGGCTTCAATGGCCCGCGCCGGGCGCCAGCCCTGCCGCGATAACCGCAGCCACCGGGCGATTCTGGCGGCGCGGCCCGACTGGAACCTGAGCATCCACGGCCACTCCTGGGGCCTGCTGGCATTTGCCCTGGCCGGCGAAAGCCTGCCTGTGGTGGCCGAGCACTATTCCGCCTTCAAGCCCGGTCGCGATGGCCGCATCCATTGCCTGCCGCCGGTGCCCGGCGGGCAGGCGCAGCTGCCGGAAGTGGTGGTAACGGAGATGGGGCGCCAGTTCAGCGGCCAGCCGCATGGCGCGCTGCTGCTGGGCGGCAATGGCCCGCTGGTCTGTGGCAGCGAGGTTGATTCAACCCTCAGCCTGCTGGAGCTGCTGGAGCAGCTGGCCCGGGCCCAGCAGTGGACCCTGGTCAAGACCGCCAGCCATCCGCCGGCGCCGGTCGTGGGTCAGGTAGGCTAGCGGCAGACCCAGCAGCAGCATGAAGATGGGCGGGCCGCGGTTCCCCGCGGCCCCCAGACCATGTTCCAATACTCTGGCTGCTAAGTTGCCGGCACTTCCTCTTCAGGCGCCGGGTTGACCCTGACATTCAGGTAGACGCGGTCCGCCACGTCAAGCCCGCTGGTACGGAAGCGCGCTTCCATGCGTGTCGTCCCGGGCTCGAGCGCCTTGAGCACGCCCAGGCTGTTGGCCTCGGCAATACCGCTGGGGATGAAGTAATAGCGGCAGACCGTGGTCACTTCATCGCTGTCGGTGTTGTCGCTGTCGGCGGTCAGGCGCACCACCCTGAACTGGAACTCCTCGCCGACTGTCAGCTCCAGCTCGCCGGTGTCCCTGGCGGTGGAGATCAGGCGGTCGTCGTCAACGGCGCGCAGCGAGAGCGTGCTGGAGGGGATACCACCTCCGGCGCCGCAGGCGCTGAGCGTAAGGGCGCTGAAGGCCAGCGCTGCCAGCGCCGCCTTCCGGACATAACTGCGAAGGGTCATGGACTGCCTCCCGAACTTGTTTCCCGTGTGCGCATGCAGCCCAGACGGCCTTCTGCCCTGCGGTGTTTCACAGGAGCTGCGATCCCGTTCGACAGCCCGCGCCGCAAAGCAAAAAGAAAGGGACGGGTTGTTATACCCGTCCCCTGATAGGCGAATTGAGATTGAGACAAGCCCCGCGGGGTCTGTCTAAAGCACGCTGTAGTAGCGGTTGATCTCCCAGTCCGTGACCTGCACGCGATAGTCGTCGAACTCCTTGTACTTGACCGTCAGGTAGTTCTCGACCAGGTTCTCGCCCAGCGAATGGCGCACCCATTCGCTGCGCTTGGTGTGGTGCAGGGCCTCATGCAGGTTGCCCGGCAGGCTGCGGATGCCGCGGCGCTCGCGCTCCAGCTCCGAGAGGTGGAAGAGGTTGTCGGTCTGCGCCGGCTCCAGCTCCAGCTTCTCCTCGATGCCGGAGAGGCCCGCCGCCAGCATGCCGGCGAAGGCCAGGTAGGGGTTGGCCGAAGGGTCCGGGCAGCGCAGCTCGCAGCGCACGCTCTTCTCCTTGCCCTTGACGAAGGCCGGCAGGCGCACCAGGGCCGAGCGGTTCTGCTGGCTCCAGGCGATGTAAACCGGGGCTTCATAGCCGGGGACGAGGCGCTTATAGCTGTTCACCGTCGGGGCCCAGAAGCTGCACAGGGGCTGGGCATACTTCAGCAGGCCGGCGATGTACTGCTTGGCGGTGGTGCTCAGGCCGTGCGGGTCGGCGGGGTCGGCCATGGCGTTGTTGCTGCCCGTGAAGAGGCTCTGGTGCACGTGCATGCCGGAGCCGTTGACGCCGAAGATCGGCTTGGGCATGAAGGAGGCATAGCAGCCCGCGGCGTCCGCGGCCTGCTTGACGATGTACTTATAGACAATGGCGCTGTCCGCCATGATGGTCGTCTCGTTGTAGCGCAGGTCAATCTCATGCTGGCTCTGCGAGACTTCATGGTGGTGGTACTCAACCTGGATGCCCAGGTTCTGCAGCGCGCGCACCGCCGTGTGGCGGATCGCGGTGCCGCGGTCCTGGGGCGGGCCGCTGAAGTAGCCGCCGTGGTCCAGCAGGGTGGGGCCGTCGCCCTTGGCGAAGATGAAGAACTCCAGCTCGGGGCCCATGTAGCTGGTGAAGCCCATGTCCTGGGCCTTCTTCACCACCCGCTTGAGCACGCCGCGCGGATCGCGGTCATAGGGGTCGCCGTTGGGCGTGAAGAGGTCGCAGAACATGAAGACCTGCTTGGGCTCGCCGTTGAAGCTGGGCAGCTCACGGAAAGTGTTCAGGTCCGGCTTGGCCAGCAGGCTCGATTCCTCAATGGAGTTAAAGCCGCTGACTGAGCTGCCATCGAAGTACATGCCGTCGGTCAGGCTGCGTTCGAACTCGGTCGGGGCAATGGCAAAACCCTTGACATGCCCTTCAAGATCGACGAACCAGTGCCAGATGACTTCGATGCCTTCTCGCTCGACATAGGCGAGCGCGTCTGCGGGTGTCGCCACCCTGTTTGCGCTGGACATGGAAATGATCCTCCTCAAAAGTGCCGGCCGCGGGCCGAGGGGGCAGCCCGGGCTCGTTCGGGCGGGATTTTAGCAGGCGGTGTCAAGCCCTGGCGCCGCGGCGGCAGGCTATAATGACCCTCCCGCGCCTGGGGCAAAACGGCGGCGGGTTTGGCGGACAAACGAGACAGGCGCGACCGGCGCGCGGCCGGGTAGGATGTGCTGCTGCGCGGCTTTGCCGCGCTTTGGAGGGTAGGGCGTAGCCCGCAGTGGAGAGGAGCTTGTCCGCGTTCGTTCATCTGCATAACCACAGTGAGTACTCGCTGCTTGACGGCATCGCGCGCGTCGGCGACATGGCCGCGCGCCTGAAGGCGCTGGGCTATGACGCCTATGCCCTGACCGACCACGGTGTGATGTACGGCTCGCTGGAGTTCTACCTTGGCATGCAGGCGGCGGGGATCAAGCCCATCGTCGGCTGCGAGGTCTATGTCGCCAGCCGCAAGCTGACGGACAAGGACAGCCAGCTCGACCGCAAGAGCTGGCACTGCGTCCTGCTGGCGCAGAACGAGCAGGGCTATGTCAACCTGATGCGCCTGACCTCCATCGCGCACCGCTTTGGCTACTACTACAAGCCCCGTGTTGACGTTGAGTCCATCCGGGCGCACAGCGAAGGCCTGATCTGCCTCACCGCCTGCCCCAACGGCGTAGTCGCCGGTCCCTTCCACGGCAAGAGCATGGGCGACGAGGGCCACGAGTCTGAGAAGCGCAGCGCGGCCGGCCCGGCCCAGTCCAGCGGCCTGGTGACCACCGGCCTGACCAGCAGTGATAACGAGTGCGAAGCCGGCGCGGTCAGCGCGGCACACGAGGCCGCCGCCCGCCGCGCGCTGGAGACCTACCTTGAGATCTTCAGCCCCGAGCGGCTCTTCCTTGAGATCCAGAACCACGGCATGGACCTGGAGCGCAGCTATAACCCCTGGGCCGCCGATATGGCCCGCAGCTACGGGCTGCGCCTGGTGGCCACCAACGACTGCCACTATGTGTCCAAGGACGACGCGCGGGCGCATGACATCTGCCTCTGCCTCAGGGACAAGAAGCTGCTCAGCGATGAGGACCGCCTGCGCTACAGCGGGCCGGAGTACTACATCAAGACCCCGGAGGAGATGGCTGAGCTCTTCAGTGCCTATCCCGAGGCCCTGGCCAACACGCGCACGGTTGCTGATCTGTGCAACCTCAGCCTGGACCTTAAGCGGGTTCACTTCCCGCAGATGGAAGTGCCGCTTGTAGGGGGGAGTCTTGACTCGCCCTCTTTGCCCGCTTCAGCGTTAGAAGAAGGCGGGTCAAGACCCGCCACTACAACGTCGCCCGCCGCAGCAACGCCGCCCGCCACTACCACCGACCAGGCGGCCCAGGATGCCTGGCTGCGGCATCTGGTCCATGAAGGCGCCAGGAAGCGCTACGGCAGCATCAGCCCGGAGCTGCAGGAACGCATTGACTACGAGCTGGGCGTCATCATCCCCAAGGGTTTCACCACCTACTTCCTGATCTGCCACGACTTCTGCGATTTCGCGCGCAGCAAGGGCATCCCGGTGGGCCCTGGCCGCGGTTCCGCGGCCGGCTCCGTGGTGGCCTACTGCCTGGAGATCACCGACCTTGACCCCATCAAGTACGGCCTGTACTTCGAGCGCTTCCTGAACCCGGAGCGCATCGAGCTGCCCGACGCCGACATCGACTTCTGCTACCGCCGCCGCGATGAGGTGATCGAGCACGTCAAGAACAAGTACGGCGCGGACAGGGTGGCGATGATCATCACCTACAGCCGCCTCAAGGCGCGCGCGGTGATTAAGGCCGTCGGCCGCACCAAGGGCATCGCCTTCCAGTACACCGACAAGGTGACCAAGGAGATCAACGGCCTCAACCCCAGCATTGACGAGGCCATCGACAGCAGCAAGGCGCTGCAGGAGATGATCAAGTCCGACCCGGAAATCGCCGAGCTGATCGACGACGCCCGCAAGCTGGAGGGCATCGCCGCCTACCAGTCGGTGCATGCCGCGGGCATCGTCATCGCCCCCGACGAGATCAGCAACTTCGTCCCCGTGCAGCCCATCAAGGACAGCGACCTGCTGGTGACCCAGTACAGCATGGACTATGTCCCCAAGGCCGGCCTGGTGAAGTTCGACTTCCTGGGCCTGCGCAACCTGACCATGATCGAGGACACGGCGCAGTACATCCGGCGTTATGTCGACCCGGCCTTTGACGCGCGCTTCATCCCGGAAGAGGACCCCGAGACCTACGCCATGCTGCAGCGCGGCGACAACTATGGTGTGTTCCAGTTCGAGGCGCCGCAGGTGCGCCGCATGCTCATCGACGGGCGGCCGGAGAATGTGATCGACCTGGCCGCGATCAACGCCGCCAACCGCCCCGGCCCGCTGCAAAGCGGAGGCACGGCCCAGTACCTCGAAGCCCGCAAGGCCGGCAAGCAGAGCCAGGCGAAGTTCAAGAGCATCGCCACCATCCTGGAGTCCACCGGCGGCGTCCTGCTCTTCCAGGAGCAGGTGCTGGAAATCGCCAAGCAGCTTGGCGGCTTCAGCCTCGGCGAAGCGGACCTGCTGCGCAAGGCGATGGGCAAGAAGAACATGGAAGTCATGATGGCCCAGAAGGAAAAGTTCCTCGCCGGGGCCAAGCGGATCGCCGATGAGGGCGGGGCACGGATCCCGCCCCAGGAACTCGAAGACATCTGGCAGATGATGGAGACCTTCGCGGGCTACGGCTTCAACAAGGCCCACTCGGTCTGCTATGCCTGGATCGCCTTCCAGACAGCCTGGCTGAAGTGCCACTATCCGCACTACTTTATGTGCGCCATGCTCAACAGCTATCTGGGCTCAGCCGCCAAGCTGGCGCAGATCCTGGCCCAGTGTCGCCGCATGCGCATCCAGGTGCTGCCGCCCAGTGTGAACGCCGGCGAGCTGGAGTTCACGCCTACACCCACCGGCAGGCCCGGGGAAACCGGCTCGATCATCTTTGGCCTTGGCGGCATCAAGGGCCTGGGCAGCGCGGCGGTCGAGGTGCTGCTGGCGGAGCGCGAACGCGGCGGCGCCTTCAAGGATCTGGCGGACTTCCACAAGCGCACCAAGAGCAGCGCGATGAACAAGAAGGTGCTGCAGAGCCTGGCCTGCGCCGGCGCCTTCGACTGCCTGGAGCCGCAGCGAGAGAAACTGATCAAGCATCTCGACGATATTGATGAGTACATGGAGGGCGCACCGCCGCAATTGACATTGGGGGGGTTTGAAACAGGAAAGAGGCGAGAAGTAACTAGGCCGACACAAGAACTGACGCGCCTGGATATCGCGATGCTGGAGAAGGAGGCCATCGGCCTCTTCCTCACCGAGCACCCGTATGCCGACCACCCGATGTTCTTTGACGAGCGCTATGTGCAGCTTGAACGCCTGCAAGAGCTGGTCAACGAGAACCCGGCCTTCTGGCAGGAGCGGCCGCTGCCGGCCCGCGGCGTGGTGGGACTCCTTACCAGTGTGACCATCCGCATGGCCAACACAAGCAACAAGCCCTTCGCCAAGGCCCGCCTGGAAGACCCTGAGCGAGGTGTGGAACTGGTGATCTGGCCGCGCACGCTTGAGGCCGCCCGCGAGCTGGTGCAGGAGAACAACCCTGTGATCATCTGGGGTAAGGTCCAGACGCCGGATGTGGCGGCCAGCGCCTCGGAGCACGGCGATGAGAGCGAGGCCTTTGACGGGATCGAGATCGTCGTCGACAAGATCGAGCCCTACTCCGCGCCTCCCGGCTGGGCTGGTCCGCCCACGGACAGCGGAGCGGAGACGCGTCCGCAGGCCCAGGGCGGGCCGCAGCCGGGCACAGGCGAGCCGGTGCGGATGCCGCAGGCCAGTGTGCCGGATACTCCGGCTAGCGCGGCCGACCCGCCTCCGCAGGCCTCACGGCTCCCGGGCCCCTCGCGACGGCCGGTCCTGCAGCGCCAGGATGGCGCCCTCGAGAGCGCGGCGCTGGGAACAGCAGCTGTGGAAACCGCCGCTCTGGAAGCAGCCTCGCAGGAGGCAGTCATCCTGTCTGACCTGGCGGTTGAGACCAACGACTGGAGCGCCGCCTTTGACCCGCATGCGGGCAAGGCGCCGCCGTCCATTACATGGTCGGTGGACCTCAGCCAGGCGGATGCGGAGGCCCTGCGCCTGCTGGCCAGCACCCTCGAGAACACGGAGGGCGAGCAGGAAGTGCGGATGCTGCTTAAGGATGTCAGCGGCAAGCTGCGGCAGATCCGGGTGGGCCAGCGCTTCTTTATTGATGCCGGCCAGGCCGATGCGATCGAGCAGCAGTTCGCTTTCCTTGAACGCATTCAGCGCGGCCAGCCTCAGGCCTGAACCCCGTGACTGGCCGCGCCGCTCGCTATGGGACGAGCAAGGTTAGTTAGATGTCCCCGCCAGAACCCTCGTCGTGGTCGCCAGGGTCATCATCACCGGGGTCGTCGTCACCCGGATCATCGTCACCGGGGTCGTCATCACCCGGATCATCGTCGCCTGGGTCATCATCGCCGGGGTCGTCATCACCCGGATCGTCATCGCCAGGATCGTCATCGCCAGGATCATCGTCGCCCGGGTCATCATCACCCGGGTTGTCATCGCCGGGGTCGTCATCACCGGGTTCATCCTTCAGTGTGTCAGGGTCAAAGTGCTTGCCCTTGGGCGCGGTGTTGTACCAGGCCGGGCTGGGCTCAGGGCCGCTCGGGTTGTTGATCCACTCCACCCAGTCCCCGAAGCCGGAGTACACGTTGAAGATTGACTCGCCTTCAAGCGGCCAGGCGAAGGTGTCGGGCACGATAAAGCCCAGCGGCACGCCCTGGCTGTCCACGGCATCGCCGGGTTTGCGCCAGAGGCCGAGGCTGTAGGGCTCGCCCTTGGCCGGGATGACCAGCAGCTCCGGCTTATAGGGCAGGGGCGTATAGCTGCCCTGGGCCAGGGGTGGGTCAAAGGTCAGGCTCACCATGGCATAGTCGCCTTCAACCGGGCTGTTGCCAGGCTTGACGTTGGCGCCCCAGCCGCCGGGGTTGGATGGCAGCGCGTCGGCGGTCGGCGCGAAGACCGGCAGACTGCTGCCGTCGCTGCTGGTCCAGAAGCGCTGGTCAAAGTGGCGCTCGTCGTTGGTGTACACCTTGTCGCCGTTGTCGTAGTACTGGTCGACGGTGGCATAAATGTTGCTGCCCGGGAAGGCGGCGGCAAGGTTCAGCTGCCAGTCGCTGCCATAGCCCGCGCCGCGGGCCAGGGCCTTGACGCGCATGTTGATCTGCACCAGCCGGCCCTGCTTGTCGCGCAGTTCCTCGGCGCGCAGCGAGGCGACGAAATCGTTGAAGTCATAGTCGCCGCCGCCGTCGCGGACATCCTCCCAGACCATCTGGGCCATGCCGGCGTCGCTGCCCTGCGGGTACAGCACCGGCTCGGCCGTCTCGGTCTCCGTCAGCGAGAAGTCCAGGCTGAAGAAGTCCGCCGGCAGCTCGATAGCCTCGTTCTCGTTCATGCTGAAGGGCAGCTGATAGGTGAAGACAGCCGTGTACTCGCCGCTCTGTTCATGCTCCACAGCGCGCTCCACATAGCTCAGGCCGGCGCCGGCGACCACCCAGTAGCGGTCCAGCAGGGTTCCTGCCGCCGCCTCATAGCAGCAGTGCAGGTCAACCAGGTCGCCGCCATAGAAAGGCCCGCCGGCCTTGCCGGCAACGGGGGCCTCGCCGTGCGCGCTGATCGCCAGCCAGAGCAGCTTGTACTGCTCGCCCGGGGCCAGCGCAGCGGCGCTGCGCAGGGGCCTGAAGCTGACCTGCGCCTGCGCGCCGGGCGGCAGCGGGGCGGCCTGGCTCAGGCTGCTGGCGCTGTGACTGGCCTGCAGGCCGGCGCGGTAGCGCAGGTTAAGCCCGGTGGAACCGCCGGTGTCGGGGTTGTCCGGGACGTTGATCGGCGCGCCGTGATAGCCGCCGCATGAAGCCAGGGCCAGGGCCAGCGCGAGCAGCAGGGCCCCCCAGGGCAGATTCCTCAAGCGAAACACAGTCCACCTCCATGTGGCGGCGCCAAAGCGGCGCACGGCAGTCAGTCTAACTGCCCAGGCGCAGCTGCGCGCAAAAGACTGGTTAATACTTGGTCCAGCTTGGCCCCCGGCTTTAAGCAAAGTGCAACAGCCCAAGTATCGGAGCGCCGGCATCTTGCCTTGGAGCGCTGGCTTTAACCGGCAACGTGCCTTGGAGCGCTGGCTTCAGCCGGCCTCTTGCAGAGCCGCAGGGATGTGCGGCCATCCGCGGACGCAGCGGCCGCTTCAGTTGAAACCATTTAGGACTCATGAGCCAAGGAGAGCGTCTCTATACATCTTCCGACTTACTCTCAGCGAATCTCTGCGCTCTCTGTGTCTCTGCGCTGGATCGGCTCTGGACGAGAATGCGAAGCGCGCCCGCATTGCCATGCGGGCCCACCTGGAAGGGAAATGCGAGTGGGCCGTAAGCCGGGTTCTGTTTATGCGGCCATCTGTCTGGGCCGCCTGTCTCCAGGCGGCTCATGCGGTATTGCGCGGGGGCCGGGCCAGCCTTGCCGCTCTCGCGGCTCCCGCGTCTGCCTTGCACCAGGCGGGTTTGCCTGAGCCGGCGTGTTACCACGCCGCTGGTGAGCTCTTAACTCGCCGTTTCACCGTTGCCAGCGGACTCCCTGACCGGAATTTAGGCCTTATGGCCTAGAGCTGGCTGTTTGTTTCTGTAGCGCTTTCCATGGCCTCGCGACCTCCGGGTGTTACCCGGCGCCCTGCCCTGTGGTGCCCGGACTTTCCTCGAAGCCTTAGCTCCGCGGCCGCTTGGCCCACTCGCACAGCGATTGTACCTGCGGGAGGGGGATAGTGATGAGTGCTGAGTGATGAATGCAGCATGCTGAGTGCTAAGTGGCGAGTGCTGGGTGCAGAGTGCAGTTAAGTAATCGCCAATGACGAGATGTAGGGGCGCACAGAGTGCGCCCGGCCCATCAGATCAAAACAAGTCCCTTTGTACATAAACTGCCGGGCGCACTCTGTGCGCCCCTACAGCCTCTGCACTTCGAGAGCCGGGCGCACTCTGTGCGCCCCTGCAACATCTGCCCTCCGATCAATCATCAATCATCAATCATCAATCATCAATCATCAATCATCAATCATCAATCTCTGCTTTTCCCTCACTCCCCCATGGGCGGTTCAGGGATGTTTGCCGGGTTCTGCGGCACTTCCTGTCCCAGCTCCTGCTTGCACTTGTCCCGGTAGAACTCAGCGTCATAGCGCTCGTCCTTGAAGGTCGCCGGGTCGTTCTTCGTGTCTTCCAGGAAGGCCTCAAAAAGCGGGATGGCCTCTTCAAAGCGCCGCAGCTCATACAGCGCGCGGCCCTTTCCCAGGGTTGCCATCGCATCGCCCGGCTGCATGGCCAGGATCGCCTCATACTCGCTCAGGGCCGTGACCCAGTCACCGGCGCCCTGGGCGTTCTGCGCCGCCGTGTAGTGCATGCGCGCGCTCTTCTCGCAGGAAAGCAGGGCTGCCGCCAGCAGCAGGGCCAGCACGGCCACAGCAGGCAGCTTCGGCCACAGGCACAGAAGGCGTGTGTTTGGGAGCATGCGCAGATGTTAGCGCCGATCCGCCGGCGCTGCCAAGCTCAGCGCTTGACCAGGCAGGGGATGCCGGCGCGGTAGGCCACCGCGATGCTGTCGCTGATATCCAGGCGCATCTGGGCCTTCAGGGCCTCGCCGCTGTCAAAGTCCTGCCAGCCCCGCAGCTGCTGCAGGAAGCTCAGCTTCAGCTCGCGGCCATACAGGTCGCCCTCCCAGCCGATCAGATGCGCTTCCAGCACCTGGCTGCGTCCATGCTCCTCCGGCCGGTCCTGCTCCAGCAGAAGGGGCTCGGCCAGTTCGCGCAGAAGCTCCCGCGGCCCGGCGGGCACGGCCTCGCGCTCCAGCACTGTCTGGCTGGCCAGCACTGTGCTCACCAGGCACAGCGCGGCCGGGAAGCAGTGGCCCTCAAACTCGGCCAGGCCGGCATAGACCCCGCCCGGCGGGGTGAGCTTGTCGTCCGGCAGATACAGGTTGGCGGTCGGAATGCCCAGCATCTCGCGGCCCTTGCCCTTGCCATGCGCCACAGTGCCCAGGCTGAAGTAGCGGTAGCCCAGCAGGGCCCGCGCGCCGTCCAGATCGCCGCGCACCAGCATCTGGCGGATCCGGCTGCTCTTCACGTGCTGGCCCAGGGCGTCAAAGGGTTCCACCAGGTGGCAGTCAATGTTGAGCCTGCCGGACAGATGCTGGCAGCCGGCCTGCCCGCCGAGCATGTCGTGGCCCAGGCTGGTGTCATAGCCCAGCACCAGGCCGGCCAGCCCGGCGCCAGTGCCGTCCCCGCGCAGGGCGCTGTCCATACCCCTCAGCCACTGCTCCGCGCTCTGGCCCGCCGTGTCAGGGCCGTAGTCCAGCATCAGCACAGCATCCAGGTCCAGCTGCTGCAGCAGGTGCAGCTTCTCTTCAGCGGTGTTCAGGTAGTGCCAGTTGGGGAAGTTCTGCCCGCGGGCGGCTTCGCCGGCGGCTTCAAGACGGTGGTAGTTCTTGGGGGAGTTGGAGAAAGTAACAGCCAGGCTCAGGGCTTCAACAGGGGAGGAGCTGCAAAGCTGGGCGCATCGTCGCAGCTGTTCGATCAGATGCCGGTGGCCCCGGTGCACCCCGTCGAAAAAACCGACGGTGAGGTACACCGGGCGTCGCATCTCCATGGCCCAGTGTGAAAGTTCCGACATGCTGCGCAGGACGCGCGTGGCTGACACAGGGGAAGAATAGCAGAAATGGAGCGCGTGGGCCTACTTGAACTTGCGCTGGTTGTCGCGCTCGATATCGCGCTCTTTGATGCTCTCGCGCTTGTCGAAGTGCTTCTTGCCCTGCACCAGCGCGATCAGCACCTTCACGTTGCCCCGCACGAAGTAGGCCTTCAGCGGGATAATGGTCAGGCCCTTCTCGATCACCTTACGCCGCAGCTTGCGCAGCTCCTCGCGGTGCAGCAGCAGTTTGCGCCGGCGCAGCGGCTCGGGCTGCTTCTCGTGGGTGCTGGCCTGGGGGTAGGGCGGGATGTTGGAGCCCACCAGCCACAGCTCCCGCGGCTCGCCGTCTTTCGGCGTGTTGAACTCGGCATAGGCGTCGTTGAGCTGGAAGGAGCCGCGCCGCACCATCTTCACCTCGCAGCCGGACAGGACGATGCCGGCCTCGAACTCCTCGAGGATCGCATAGTCATGCCAGGCCTTGCGGTTGCTGATGGTGGGGTGGCCAACGCCGCCCTCGTCCTTGCCGCCTTTCTTTGCCATGGGGTGGAGGATTATATCTGGGCTGAGAGAGATTAGATCTAAACCGAGTCAGCCGAGCCAACCGAGCTCAACCGAGTCCGGATTTGCTCGGCTAAACTCAGTTATCCCGGTTAACTCGGTTTGGATCGTATTCTGTTTTACAATCCTAGCCTTCACGGAGGCAGGCATGATCAAGCACTTAACAGCATTCCTTACGCTGGTTCTGGCCCTGGCGGCCTTCGCCGGTTGCCCGGCGCCGCCGAAGGACACAGGAGATAGCGGCGCCACTGGCGCCCAGACGGACACCAACACCGCCAGCTCAGCCCGGCCCAGCGAGTACCGCTGGCCCCTGCCTGCCGACGCCCGCAGCCTAGATCCGCTGACCGTCACCGACACCGTCAGCGACACCGTGGCCCGGCGCATGTTCAACGGCCTCGTGCGCTTCACCCCGGAGGGCAAGGTCACCGGGGATGCCGCGGAGAAGTGGGAGATCAGCCCCGACGGGCTGGTTTACACCTTCACCCTGCGCAGCCGCGACGGCCAGCCGGCCCTGAAGTTCCACAACGGCGAGCCCCTGGACAGCGCCGCCTTCCTTTTCAGCTTCAAGCGCGTGCTTGACCCGGCCAACGCCTGCGAGCGCGCCAACCTGCTGGAGTACGTCAAGGGCTCGGCCGACTTCGCCGCTGGCAAGACGCCGGAAGTGGCCGGCCTTGAGGCAGTGGACCCGCTGACCTTCCGCATCACCCTGGACAAGCCCTACACGCCCTTCCTCAACGCCTTGTGCCTGATGAGCCTCTGCGCGGTACCGCCGCAGGCGGTGCAGGAGGCCGGCGCGGGCTTCGGCGACAAGCCGGTGGGCAGCGGTCCCTACAAGTTCGATTCCTGGGAGCGCGAGCAGCGCATCGTGCTGAAGGCCAACCCGGACTACTTCGATGGCCAGCCGCCCATCGAGACCCTGGTCTTTCGCATCATCAAGGACGAGAACACGCGCTTTGAGGAGTTCAAGGCCGGCTCGCTGGAGCACTGCGACATCCCGCCCAGCAAGATCAGCGAGGTCAACGCCGACCCGAAGCTCAAGGCGATGATCCAGGGCGTCCCGGCGATGGACAAGTACGGCTATGCCTTCAACTGCGAGGAGGCCCCCTTCAAGGACAACACCGCCCTGCGCCAGGCCTTCAACTATGCCGTGGACAAGCAGAACATCGTGAACAACATCTGGGGCGGCCTCGTGACCGAAGCCAGGACCTACGTCCCCGAGGGCATGTTCTACTACTGGGCCGACAGCCCCGGCTATGCCTATGACGTGGAGAAGGCCAAAGGCCTGCTGGAGCAGGCGGGCTATCCGGGCGGCCAGGGCCTGCCCGAGCTGGTGCTGAATGTCGACCTCGCCCCGACCAACAAGCTGGTGGCCGAGGCCGTGCAGGAGGACCTCAGCAAGATCGGCGTGAAGGTTCGCATCGAGACAACCGACTGGGGCCCCTTCCTGGACAAGATCTATGCCGGCGAGAGTCTCTTCCACCAGAGCACCTGGCTGACCGACTACCCCGACCCCGACAACTGGCTCTGGCAGCTGCTGGACAGCTCCAACTTCGGCGGCAAGGGCAATACCTCACGCTGGTCCAACAGCGAGTTCGACAGCTTCGTGCGCCAGGCCCAGGTAGAGCTGGACGAGGCCCGCCGCGCCGAGCTTTACGGCAAGGCCGAGCGCATCGCCTTTGACGAGGCGCCCTGGCTGCTCCTGTACTGGAAGAACTCCAGCACCCTGGTCCAGCCCTATGTTGAGGGCCTGACGGTGACGCGCTTTGACCGCACACCGCAGCTTGGTGGCAGCTGGGCGGAGAAGGTCAGCCTGAAGTAATGGAGCGCGGGACAGTGTCCCGTATCCTGGTGGAGCGCGGGACAGTGTCCCGTATTCTTCGGAGCTTCCTGCGATTGCCAGGCTAACCTTCTACAATAGTCTCCTTGTCGGATAGCCACAGAATTGAGCCGCCGGGCGAAGGGGATACGGGACTCAGTCCCGCGCTCCAACCTGAGCGCGCGCCGCAATCAATGCGCCGCTTCCGCCTGCCGCCGCTGCTGGCCTTTGTGCTGCGGCGCCTGCTGCTGTCGATCCCGGTGCTTTTCGGCGTCACCTTCATCTGCTATGGCATCCTCTCCGCCGCGCCCGGCGACCCGGTGCGCATCATCATGGGCCAGCACTACGACCCGGAGATCGCAGCGCAGATCACAAAGCAGTGGGGGCTGGATAAGCCCTGGCTGGTGCAGTACGGCCGCTTCCTGCTGCGTACGGCGCAGGGTGACCTGGGGCACAGCTACGCCAAGCGCACACCGGTGGGGCCCTTCATCCTGGGCAAGTTCAAAAACACACTGCTGCTGACCCTCGTGGCCATGAGCATCGCCATTGTCTTTGGCATGGCCGCAGGCATCGTTTCCGCCGCCTGGCCCCGCAGCCCCGCCGATGCCGCCCTGATGCTGCTGGCGGTGGCCGGCATCTCCATCCCCGTCTTCTGGCTGGGTATGCTGCTGCAGGTCTACTTCGCGGCCAAACTGGGCTGGCTGCCGGTCAGCGATATGAGCTACAGCGGCGATCTGGGCAGCCTCTGGAAAAGCAGCGGCAGCTATCCGGCTTTCTGGTGGCAGGCCTACGGGCGCTACTTCGTCCTGCCCGGCCTGACCCTCGGCACCGTGCCCATGGCCATCATCGCCCGCCTGACCCGCTCCAGCATGCTGGAAGTGCTGAACCAGGACTATGTCCGCACCGCGCGGGCCAAGGGCCTTTCCTGGCCGCGGGTGGTGCTGACGCATGCGCTGCCGAACGCGCTGATCCCCGTAATCACTGTGATCGGCAACAACTTCGCAGCCCTGCTCACCGGCGCCGTGCTCACAGAGACAGTCTTCTCCTGGCCCGGCCTGGGCCGCGTTATGGTTGAGGCGATCAGCCAGTACGACTACCCGCTTGTCATGGGCGGCGTGATCCTGATGGCCTGCGTCTTTGTGCTGATCAACCTGATCGTGGACATCACCTACGGCCTGATCGACCCGCGTGTGAGGGCCGCCTGATGCAGGTCCTGCGCCGGCTCTGGTCCTCGCCGCTCACTGCCCTGGGCATGCTGCTGGTCCTTTTGGCGCTGCTCTCCGCCGCCTTCTGCAACGTGCTCTCGCCCTTCAGCCCGGTGCGCCAGTACCGCGGCTACCAGTTCAAGCCGCCGGGGACCCAGCTGGATGAAGATGTGCGCGTCGCAGCCCGGGCCGAGGGCGACCGGCCCGGCTCCGCCTTTGCCCTCGGGACGGACATCCACGGCCGTGATGTGCTCAGCCGCGTTCTGTATGGCGCGCGGATCTCCATGCTGGTCGGGGTGGTCGCCACCCTGCTGAACCTGCTGATCGGCGTGGCCATCGGCATACTGGCGGGCTTCTACGGCGGCTGGCTGGACTCCTTCCTGATGCGCCTGACAGATACTTTTTTCGCCTTTCCGGGCACGCTGCTGGCCATCATCATCCTGGCCACTCTTTCCGCCAGTCTGGGGGACAACTACGACCCTGGAATGCTAGGCCTCTTCCTGGCTCTGGGGCTGACGGGCTGGACCGGCATCGCGCGGGTCATCCGCGGCACCGTCCTGGCGCTCAAGGAGCGCGAGTTCGTTGAGGCCGCGCGGGCCATTGGCTGCGGCAACCTGCGCATCATGCTGGTCCACATCCTGCCCAACTGCATGGCGCCGGTGATTGTGCTGGGGACGATGCAGGTGGCATACAACATCCTGTCCGAAGCGGGGCTGAGTTTCCTGGGGCTGGGCGTGCAGGCGCCTTCGGCAAGCTGGGGCGGGATGCTGGCCGATGCGCGGCCCTTCTTCAAGGAGAACTGGTGGTGGGGTCTGTTCCCCGGTTTGGCGCTGGGGCTGGCCGTGCTGGGCTTCAACCTCTTTGGCGACGGCCTGCGGGATGTGCTGGATCCGCGCCTGCGTGCGCGAAGCTAGGAGTGCGGCTGTGGTGTTGAACCCGAAAAGGGAGTGTCAGGCTGCCGGAGCAGGGACGATCTCAAGCGGCTGCATGGGCGGGGCCGTCAGGGCCTCATCCATGGTAGTGAACAGCCTGAAGCGCTTCTCCAGTTTGGTCAGATAGAGCAGCTCCACGATGCCGGCCTTCATGCGGGCCAGATGGATGAAGCCGCCGCGGGAAGTAACCATCTTGAGTGCGCTGACCAGGGCTCCCAGCCCGCAGGAGTCCATGATGTCAAGATGCTCCATGTCTATGACAACAGCATAGGTGCCCGTCTCTTCAAGAGCCAGGGAGAACACCTCATTGAATTTGCTGACCGTGAACATACCCAGCTCGCCGCTGAGCTCCACGACCAGCCGTTCGTTATCCATTCTGTAGTCAATCATCTGCGGTACACCTCTTATCACCACCCGTTTGCGCCCCTGCGCCGCTGAAAGCCTACCCCAGCAGGAACGTCACGGTCATGCATCTAAACCACATTTGTTGACACTTTAACCCTCACCTAACAGTGGAACTCGGCGAACTCCAACAATCCGCGCATCTATATCGTCTTTCTTTCACCGCGGCTCAGTCGTTTCACAGCTAATTGATCTGGGTAAGATAGCTGTGAGGACGGCACAGGGCCTTGTGGGTAACCGGGGGCCGCGCCTTGAGAACTTATTGCCACCTGGAGGGTGGTTGTGATGAGCGCCAAGATAGCAAATCTAGTTGAACTTAAAGTACCTGTCAGTGCGGACTACGTTTCCGTGGTGCGCCTGCTGGTCTCGGGTCTGGGCAACCGCCTCGGCCTGCCCATCGATGAGCTTGAAAACCTCAAGCTGATGATCGGTGAGGCCTTCCTGACTGTTGTAACCAAGGCGGAGGGCGCAGCCGGGCTGATGCACCTCACCTGGAAGCAGGATGGAGCCCGCATCACGGTGTCCCTCAGCGACCCGAGCGGCAAGCACAAGAGCATTGCCAGCACCAATTCCGCCAGCCTGGCCCTGCTGCAGAGCATGGGTGGCGAGCTGAGCTCCAAGGTTGTTGACGGCGTGCCGCAGCTTGACCTTGGTTTCACGATCCGCTATAAGGAAGACCGTCCCCACATCTTCAATGACAAGGAAAACGGACGAGCCTGAGCCTGTGGAAGTCCCGGCGCCGCCGGCGCTGGAGGATGATGGCAAAGAACAAGAGCGCGCCGAAGAGCGCGCTCTTTTTGCTCGCTACAAGGCCAACCCCAGCGAAAGGCTCGAGGGCGAGCTGATCGAGAAGTTCAAGCCCCTTGTCTACCGCATCGTCCACAAGTTCCGCTTCAACCCTGACCAGTTTGACGATCTGGTCCAGGTCGGCACCGTCGGCCTGCTGCTGGCGATCCGCCGCTTTGACCTTGAAACCGGCTTCCGCTTCAGCACCTATGCCTGGACCACCATCCAGGGTGAGATCCAGCGCTATTTCCGCGACAAGACCTGGGCCGTCAATGTGCCCCGCGACCTGAAAGAGAAGTCGCTCAAGGTCTTCAACGCCCGCAACGAGTACATCAACGACAACGGCCATGAGCCAACGGTGGCCGAGCTGTGCCGCCGGACGGGCTTCTCCGACGAGACCATCCAGGAAGCCCTGGAGCTGGGCTCGGCCTATCACCCGCAGAGCTACATGGAGAACAGCTCAGAGGGCGACGCGACCTACGCGATGGACAGCGACGGCGAAGGCTCCGAGACCACCGATATGGGCGTCACCAAGCGCAGCATCTTCTGGGAGAGCCTGCTGACCCACCTGACGGACACTGAGGCCAAGGTGGTGCGCATGTACTTCTTTGACCAGCTGACCCAGAAGGAAATAGCCGACAGCCTCGGCACCAGCCAGATGAACATCAGCCGCATCACCCGCCTGGCGCTGGGGAAGCTACGGCACCTGCTGGTCCCCGAGGACATGGAAAGCCTGGGCTCGATCTAGCCTTTTGGGGCCGCGCGGATCGACCGCGCCACGGCAGCGAACGCCAGACCCGCGCCCGCGTCCACTATGATGTAGGCTCAAGTGGATCGTTTCTTCCTCAACCCCTGGATGCTGGCGATGGCTGGTCTGTCGGCCGGTATCGTGCTGCTCTATATCCTGCGCCTGAAGCGCAAGAAGGTGCGCATCAGCTCCACCCTGCTCTGGGAACGCGTGATCCACGACTCAAAGGCCAATGCCCCCTGGCAGAAGCTGCGCAAAAACTGGTTGATGATCCTGCAGATCATTGCCCTGTGCCTGCTGGCCCTGGCCCTGGCGCGGCCCTTCATCTTCGGCTCCGCCCTGCTGGGCGCCCGCACCGTGGTTGTGCTGGACACCAGCGCATCCATGCTGGCGGCGGACGAGGACCCGGACCGCCTGGGCCGCGCGATGATCGAGGCCGGCAAGGTGATGTCCGACCTGCGGCAGTCCGATGAGGGCATGGTCATCGCCGCCGGCCCGACACCCAGCCTCCTCTGCGCCTTCACCAACGACAAGAACCGCCTGCAGCAGGCCGTGCGCGACGCCCGGCAGTACGCCGGCGGGCAGGCGGATATCAACGCTGCGCTGAAGCTGGCCGCCTCGGTGAGCACCGGGTCGGCGGCCAGGGTGGTGATCTTTTCCGACGGCGCGGTGGAGGACCTTGACCCCTTTGCCGTCAGCGACCTGAAGATCAACTACTTCCCCCTGGGGCAGGACAGCGAGAACCTCGGCATCACCGGGGCCGGCGCGCGGCGCAACCCCCTGACCGGGCAGTACGAGCTTTTTGTGGCGATGCAGAGCTTCTTTGGCACGCCGCAGGAAGCCGATGTGACTGTCCAGCGCCAGAACGGTGATGTGCTGGATGTGCGCAGCGTCAGCTTCGACCCCGGCGACCGCCAGGAACTGCTGCTGCAGAACCTGCCCTACATCGCTGAGCCGATCAAGGTTGAGCTGGACTTCAAGGACGCGCTCAAAGCGGACAACGAGGCCTATGTCGTCATGCCCAGGCGGGCCGAGTACCGCGTGGCCCTGTGCAGCGAGGGCAAGAGCTTCCTGCTGCGCAAGGTCCTGGCCAGTCTCGGCGACGTGCTGTACTACGAGTACCGGGACAGCAAGCTGGTGGCCAGCAACGCTGCGGCGAATGCCAGTGAGGAATCCGGCGCGAAGATCGATGTCTACATCGTCGAGGGCGGCGCCCAGGTGCCGATGGACGAGACAGCCAGCTATCTCTTCCTTGACACAAGCAGCCATCCGCTGCTGCCGGTGATACCCGGCGCCAAGGTCGAAACGGACTTCAGCGCCAGCCCGCCGGTCATCCCGGCGGTGGTGGGACTCGACCGTTCCAGCCCGCTGCTGCGCTATGTGAACTTCAGCGACCTGCGCCTGAAGGCCATGCGCCAGGCGCAGCTCAAGCCCTGGGGCCGCAGCATTGTGGATGCGACAATCGGCCCCCTGGTGGTCGAGGGCGAGCTGAACGGCCAGCGCAGCCTCTACCTGGCTTTTGACATCTATGAGAGCGACCTGACCCTGCGGGCGGCCTTCCCGATCTTCATGGCCAATGCGGTGCGCTATCTCAGCGAGCAGAGCCAGGGCGCCATCGGCCGCAGCGCGCAGTCCGGCGCCCGCGTCGACCTGCTGGCCCCGCCATCCACGGCGGAGGTGGAGGTCAGCGACCCCGGCGGCGCGCGCTCCCGGCTGCAGCTCAGCAGCCGCGACTTCACCCTCAGCCGCACGAACCAGGTCGGCGTCTACAGCCTGGTCTACAAGGACAGCGCGGGGGCGGAGCTGGGGCGCCAGCTGGTGCCGGTCAGCCTGGTCTCGGCGGAGGAGAGCAACATCGCCCCGGCGGAGACACTGCGCGTCCAGGGCGCCGAGGAGGCCCTCGCCGGTATCGGCGCGGGGGACAAGCTGGAGGAGATCACAGGCACCAAGCAGGTGCGCGTGAACCGCGAGTTCTACCTCTGGCTCATCCTTGCCGTGCTGGCGCTGATCACCCTTGAGTGGTGGATCTACCACACCCGCGCACTCTAGGGCTCGAGCGCGGCATGCCTGGCACAGCTCCGGTCTTTACGGCACGGTGTTTCCCTGAAGCAGCTTCATCATCTCTCGCGCCAGCATGCGGTTCAGGCGGTGGCCGCTGCGATACGCAGTCACTCGGCCAGTCCACTCCGCCGGCACGATGTACAGGTCGCCGATCAGGTCAAGCACCTTGTGCCGCGCATACTCGTCCGGGAAGCGCAGGGGCGATTCAGGGACCATCCCGCCCTCCAGGGGCCGGATCACCAGCGCGTCTTCGCTGTGTGTGTTCTTCAGCAGGCCGGCGGCGCTGAGGGCCTCGCCCTCGCGCTGAGTGATGAATGTCCGCGCGGGCAGGATCAGCTCGCTGGCCCATTCCCGCGTCACCTGCGCAAAGGCCACCCGCTGCTCGCCCAGCTCCGGGTGGCTGAAGGAGTAGTCGATGCTCAGCTTTTCATCCGGCTCAACCAGGATGAAGTTGCCATGGTCATCTTCAACCCGCAGCGCCCGCTCCAGCGGGACCTGCCGGCGCGGGCCCATGGCTGTGCTCCCGGCCGTCGCGATCTCGCTGTACAGCGTCAGCGCCGAGCCGTCGTGGTTGGGCAGCTCGGTGCCTTCCTGCACGACGATGCGGCAGTGGTCGATCCCGGCGGCCCAGAGCGCGCAAAAGACGTGCTCAATGACCAGCAGGGGCGGGCCGCCCTCGCCTGGTGGCAGCAGGGCCGTGCAGTTGGGCAGTTCCAGGTAGCGCCCGGGCAGGGCGGGGTAGCGATATCCCTCATGCTCAATGAGAATGCCGTGGGCGGCGAACTCAGCCGTGCTGGCCGCATGGTCATAGGCGATCCCGCCGCGCTCGCACTCCTCCGGCGACAGCGCCGGCCGGATCTTGCAGCTGCAGTGCGCGCCGGAGAACAGGCCCCTGCCCGAGAAGCCCACGCCGTGAGAGATCGTCGCTGAGTTCATCGTGCTCAGTTATAGATGATGCTGCAGTATGGGTAGGGGCGCACAGAGTGCGCCCGGCCTTATGCGCTTTGTCTCAACGAATGCCGGGCGCACTCTGTGCGCCCCTGCAGGACGGCCAGGGAGACAGGCGTTCTGGCCCTTACGGCACCCCGACTCTAGCTCACCAGCTCCTTCAGCAGCTCGCGCAGGCTGAGCTGTGCGCTGGGCTTGACCTGGCTGGGGTCGGAGATATCGCCAAACACATCGTCAAAGAGGCCCTGCTTCTCTTTCAGCAGCTTGACCAGCTTCTCCTCCACCGTGTTGCGGCAGAGCAGGTTGATCACCACCACAGAGCCCTGCTGGCCCATGCGGTGGGCGCGGGCGATGCGCTGGGCCAGCTTGGCCGGGTTAAAAGGCAGGTCATAGTTCACCACCAGGCTGGCCGCCTGCAGGTTCAGGCCCGTGCCGCCGGCATCCGTGCTGACCAGGATGCGGCTCTTGCCTGCCTGGAAGCGCTCCACCAGCTCGCGGCGTCCCTGAGCATCCACCCCGCCGTGCAGGAAGGAGACGCTGTATCCCGCGCTCCCCAGCTCCCGCAGCAGGATCTCGCCCATCCGCGTCCACTGGGTGAAGATGATCGCCTGGCGGTCCAGGCTGCGGATCTCATCCTCCAGGATCGCGTTCAGCTCGGTCAGCTTCTGGCTCTCGCGCTGGCTGGGTTCTATCAGCTCCGGCGTGTCGCAGACTTCGCGCAGACGCTGCAGCAGTGTCATGGCGTTGCTGGTGGCCAGCTTGTCCCACTGCTCCTTGCTCAGCAGCACGCTGGTCTCGCCCTGCAGCTCCTTATACAGCGCGCGCTGGATGTCGGTCAGGCTCAGCCAGCGCTCCATCTCGATCAGCGGCGGCAGCTCGGTCAGGGTCTGGGTCTTGGTGCGCCGCAGCGTCAAGGCCGCGATCTTGCGCGTCACTTCCTCGACCTTCTGATAGCCCTGGATCCCCCCAAAGCGGTCCAGGATTACATAGCGGTCGCGGAAGGCCAGGGGGTTGGCGCCGAGCGCCCGCGGCTCGATGAACTTCATGATGGTGTAAAGCTCCATCAGCTGGTTCTCCAGCGGCGTGCCCGTCAGCACAAACAGGTAGGGGCTTGTGATGCTGAACACCGACTGCGCGGTCTTGGTGCGGAAGTTCTTCACGCGCTGGGCCTCGTCCAGGATCAGGATGTCGGGGGCGAGGCCCTTGAGCTGCTCAATGTCGCGGTGCACCAGCTCATAGTTCACGATGTAGAAGAAAGGCATGTCCGCCGGGTCGTGGAAGATGCCCGGCAGCTGCTGCGGCCTGGACGGCCTGCTGGAGAGGATCTCGTCAAGCAGAGCATCCGCGGCCTCCTGCGCGGCCGGCTTTCTGGCGGTTTTGGGCGCGCTCTTCGCGGCAGCCTCGCGGGCGCGGTCAAACACGCCGGCCGCGCGGTAGATCGATTCGCGTTCATCCGGTCCGCCGCCGATCACCTCGCTGCGCAGGCCGGTAAAGCGCTGGATCTCGGCCTGCCACTGGTACTTCAGCGAGGCCGGACAGACAATCAGCGCGCGGGCCGCCTTGCCCTGCTGTTTCAGCCACAGCGCCGCGCTCATGCTCTGCAGGGTCTTGCCAAGGCCCATGTCATCGGCCAGCAGAGCCCGCCGGTTGCCGACAAGAAAAGCCACCCCCTCGCGCTGGAAGGGATACAGTCTGACCTTCAGCGGCGGCTCAGAATCGTGCACGGGATCTTCAGTTGGGCGGCCGGGCTGCTCTGGATGGAGCGCGGGACATTGTCCCGTAATCTTGGGCCGATCCCCAGCCCAGGCGCTGCTCCAGCGATACTGCTCCTCCTTTTTCACCAACCCGGCTTTTACCGGGTTGTAGTGAATGTATGCCGCCTTTTCAAAGGCATCGTCGTTGCTGCGCATATAGCGGTCGAAGTACTCAGGCTGCCAGAATGCGCCGCTGCGGCCCAGGATCTGATTCGCAGATTTGGCACTCCAGCGCTTGATTGACCCGATCACTTCCGGCAGTTCGTGGCCCGGAAACATCTCAAGCAACAGGTGCACGTGATTTGGCATGATCACGTAGGCCAGGACGTTGTAGCGAACACCATCGGAGTGAAGGATTGATTCTTCAACCGCGGCGGCTACCTCCGCGTTGCGCAGCCAGCACGCCCCGTGACCTTTGTCCAGCCACTCGGCGACCTTGTCATACTCCTCAGCCTTTGTCTTACTGGCTGCTCTCAGCTCGGCCAGCCTGGCCAATGGAAGCGAATCCGCCAAGCGAAAGGTGACGAACTGCACCGCGTGTGGCTGATCAAAGTGCGGCAGGCGGCGGCGCCAGAAGCCTTTACCGCTCTCGGCAAAGCGGGGGGCGTAATCTGGCGAGGGCGGCTTAGGGGAAGAAGAATACGGGACAATGTCCCGCGCTCCATCCTGAGCGCTGTCGCCGGCAATCCAGGCTTCCAGGGTCCCCGTCAGCCTCTTCAGTTCCTCATAGTGCTCAAGCACCGGCTTCACGCTGGGGTGGATGCGCACATGCGCGCCGGCGACATGCAGCTTGGCCACCACTTCACTGCAGTCCAGGGGCTGGCGCAGGGTGTGCACCTGGTCGATGTAAGCCGCCAGGATGCTGTGCAGCTCTGGCTTCAGAAACTGCTCGGCGTGGTAGGCCTGAATCTGCCGGAAGAAGGAGATCGATTCCTCAAAGCTCACCGCGGAGCTGCCAAACTCCTTGAGGGTCTGTGTGAAGCCCTTGTCAAAGCGCAGCTGGCCCTTGGCCCGCCGCAACAGCTTCTCCAGGCGCCAGACATCGAAGTTGTCGCGCAGCACGCCCTCGTTGCAGTACTCCTTCAGCAGGCTTTGCAGCGGCCGCGCGGCCTCATGGGCCGGTGCGCTGACCAGGAAGCGCAGGCCCTTTGGCCCCTCCACCCCCCGCTGGCGGCCGCCGCTGAAGAGCACCACATAGCGCTGCATGTGCAGGTCATAGGCCTTCTGCAGCGCCTCCCAGTCGGTGCCGGCAAAGAAACGGTCGGCCCGCGCATCGCCCAGCTCCGCCAGCAGGCTGGGGTAGGCCGAGTAGTCGCTGAGCGCAAAGCCGAAGCTGAAGTACTGGTTGACGATCCGGCGGATATGCGGCGGCAGGCGCTGCTTGTCACCGCTGAAGCGGATCTCATCGCCGTTCTTGCCGCCAAGCACCAGACGCGCCACGAGGCTATGTTAGCGTCAAGCGCAAAGTACTTAACAGCGGCTGTTCTGGGTATCATGGCTCTACCGTGTCAAAGCAGCGCAAACAGGAGATTGAGGCCCAGGCCGACAGGCTGCAAGCTCTGGAGCGCATCCTGCTTGTGGGCTGCGCCGGCGCCGGCAAAAGCACCCTGGCGCGGGCGCTGGGGCCGCGGCTGCAACTGCCGGTGATCCACCTGGACCGCGAGTACTGGCGTCCGGGCTGGGTCGAGACCCCGGCGGAGGAATGGGCTCTGCGGGTCGATGAGCTGGTCGGCCAGCCGCGCTGGCTGATGGACGGCAACTACAGCAACACCTTCGAGCCCCGCATCCGGCGGGCCCAGGCGGTCGTCTTTCTGGACTTCCCTCGCGCGCTGTGCATCCGCCGGGTCCTGGCGCGCACCCTGAAGAACTTTGGCCGCAATCGTCCGGACATGCGGGAAGGCTGCCGTGAGCGTGTGGACCGGGAATACTGGGGCTTTCTGCTCTGGATCTGGAACTACCCGCGGCGCAGCCGGCCGCGGATCCTGGAGTCAATGGAGAAACACAGGGAGGGCCGGGAGATGCTGTACATCAAAAGCCCGGCAGAGCTGAAAGTGCTGCAGGCGCGTCTGGAGCAGGGAAGCGCTATCAGGCGTTGATCGAGCCGCAGGCTGGGCAGAAGCGCACATCGTCCCCGATCACAACCCCGCAGGTGCTGCACTTGCGGTCTTCAGGCTCAGCCAGCAGCGAGGCGCGCTCCTGCTGCTCGGCCGCCTTCTCGGCTTCCCAGGCCCGGCGCTGCTCATCAACCATGCGGTTCTGATGCGCAAGGTTAAGCAGGATTATGCGCACGAGGAGGAACATGACGGCTACCGGCAGTATCAGTGCCAGTGACGTTCGAACCCATGGGATGAACAACAGGTCTTCCATGGCTCCCCCTGCAGCAGCAGCTGCTGCCTGCAATTTTAGCGCCTCAGTTGCGCGCTTGCCAAGCGCCAGGGCAAGCAGGCTGCCAGGCGGCCCTGGCACACGATATGATTTCTGAATGGCTACGATGCTTCAGGACGTCCTTCCCGGCGTCAACATCAGTGAACCCACGCGCAAAGGCCACCCCGAAGTGGTCGCCAACCGCCGCTTCCTGCACACGATCCCCGAGATCGGCCTGCAGGAGTTCAAGACCGCGGAGTTCATCGAAAGCCGCCTGGATGCGCTCGGCCTGGCCTATGAGCGCTGCACGCCCACCGGCATCCTGAGCATGATCGACGGCCGCGACCCCGGCGCCGGCCCGGTGGTGATGCTGCGCGCCGACATTGACGCGCTGCCGATTCTGGAAGCCACCAGCCACGAGTATGTCTCAACCCGCCCGGGCTTCATGCATGCCTGCGGCCATGACACCCATACCGCGATGCAGATCGGCGTGGCCCGCCGTCTGGTCAACGAAGGCTTTGACAAAGGCCGGGTGAAGCTCTGCTTCCAGCCCGGCGAGGAAGGCCACCACGGCGCGGAGAAGATGATCGCCGCCGGCGCCCTGGAGAACCCGAAGGTGAAGTACTGCTACGGCCAGCACATCTGGGCCGGCAGCCCGACAGGCCAGATCCTGATCCAGGGCGGCCCGGTGATGGCCGGCGTCGACCGCCTGGAGATCAGCCTGACCGGTAAGGGCACCCATGCAGCCCAGCCGCAGAGCGGCTATGACACCGTCTATGCCGCGGCGCAGGTAATCACCGCGCTGCAGACCGTGATCAGCCGCAACATCGACCCGCTGGAGGCTGGCGTGGTGACGGTGGCGATGATCAACGGCGGCACCGCCCACAACATCATCCCCGAGAAGGTGGAACTGGTGGGCACCATCCGCTGGTTCGACAACGAGACCCACGAGATCATCAAGAAGCGCGTACCGGAAGTGGTCACCGGAATCGCTAACGCCCTGCAGGTCCAGGCCGAGGTGCGGATCATCCATGAGCACTTCCCTACAGTGAACGACGACATGATCGCGGAGATCGTGCGCCAGGAAGCGGTGCAGATCGTCGGCGAGGCCAACGTGATCACCCGCCAGCGCACCATGGGCGCGGAGGACTTCAGCGACTTCGCCCGCGAGGCGCCGGGAGCCTTTGCCTTCGTCGGCGCGCAGAACCCGTCCAAGGACTGCGTCTGGCCGCACCACCATCCGAAGTTCAACGTGGACGAGGACGCCTTCGCCATCGGCTCCGAGCTTATGCACCGCGTCTGCCTGCGCCTGCTGGAACTGCCGGCCTGAGACAAAGGCGGAAAGCTCAAGTAGGGGCCGCAGAAATGCGGCCGAGGAGCACGTTTCACTGGGAAGCGCAGCCCAGCGACGCAGCGCAGCCCAGCGGCGCAAGTTAGAACCGGAGCGCAGACATCCATGTCGGCATTTCCCTGCCTACTGCCGCACACAAGCGTTGTGCTCCGAGAGAAGAATGCAGACATGGATGTCTGCGCTCCCGTCCTGTCCAGCGCTGGCATGTCATTCAAGCTCCGTCCGCGGGCCAGGCGCCGCCCTTACAATACTCGTCTTGATCGCCTATCCCTCACCGCGCGCGGCGGCCATCGGCCTTGGCCTGGTGCTCTTCGCCGTGCTCGGCTACTGGTGGCCCCAGGCCTTCATGCTCGCCCGGCTGGGCGCGGCCCTGCTGGTCCTCCTGATGATCCTGGACCTCTGGTTCTCTGCCCGCTCGCTTTATGGCAAGCTCAGCCTCAGCCGCGACTTCCCGCATAACACGACGGTGGCGCGGCCGCGCAAGGGCTGGCACCGCATCGACAACCGCTCACGCATCCGCATCCGCGCGCGGGTCTATGAAGACAGCCTGCCGCAGATCGAGAAGCTCTGCGAGACGGCCTGGAAGGCTGTCCCGCCGCGCTCCAGCCAGCGCCTGCCGCTGAGCATCACCATCCAGCGCCGCGGCGAGGTGCCGCTGGGCGGCGCCAGCCTGCGCCTCTTCGCCGGGCTGGGGTTGTGGGTGCTGCAGTATCGCTTCGAGCCGGGCAACACCGCGAAGGTCTATCCCCTGATCGAAGAGCTGGTGCGCGGCGACCTCTTTGCCCACCGCCGCCGCCTTTATGGTGTGGGCCAGCACCAGAGCAAGAAGTTCGGCCGCGGTACGGAGTTCGACCAGCTGCGCGAGTACAGCCCGGACGACGAGTACCGCATGATCAACTGGAAGGCCACCGCCCGCGCCGGCAAGCCCGTGGTCAACCAGTACCAGGTGGAGCAGAGCCGTGACCTGATGCTGCTGCTGGACACCGGGCGCCTGATGCACAGCGAGATCGGCGGGCGCCCGCGCCTGGACCGTTATCTGGACGCCGCCGTGCACCTGGCTTACCTGGCCCTCAACCAGCGCGACAGGGTGGGGCTGATCGCCTTCGATGCCGAGGTGCGGCGTTTTGTGGCGCCGGGCCATCGGCCGCGGCAGCTTGATGACCTGATCGACGCGGTCTTTGACCTCGAGCCGCGCTTTGTGGAAAGCGACTACGGCCGGGCGGTGACGACACTAAAGCACCGCCAGCCCAAGCGCGGCCTGGCCGTGCTTTTCACCGACCTGGTGGACAGCATCTCCAGCAAGGCGGCGGTGGCGCATCTCTCGCGCCTGGCCCGCACACACCTGCCGGTGATCTGCATCCTTGACGACCCGCAGATCCCACTGCTGGCCGCGGCCGAGGCCCAGAGCGTGGACGATGCCTATGTGAAAGCGGCGGCCGAGAAGTTCATCTCTGAGAAGCGCCGTACCCTGCAGCTCCTGCGCACCCGCGGCTGCCTGATCGTGAACGTCGCCGCCGAGCGCCTGAACGCCGCGCTGGTAAACCAGTACCTCGAGGTCAAAGCGCGCAACATGCTGTAGCGGCCTCAGCCCAGTCCCTTCGCGCTGAGGTACTCAAAAGCCTGGGCCCAGGCCTTGCCACGGTGGCTGCGGGCGTTCTTTTCCGCGGAGCTCATCTCGGCGAAGGTCTGCCCCAGCTCGACATCCTCAAAGACCGGGTCATAGCCAAAGCCGCCCACGCCCCGCGGTTCTGTCGCGATGCGCCCGGGCGTCACCCCGCGCCAGATATGCAGCAGGTGGCCGTTCAGCGCCAGCGCGGTATAGGCAATGAAGTGCGCTGTGCGCATGGCGCTGTCGCCCAGGCGCTCCAGCAGCAGCTCGATGCGCTCGGGGTCGCTGGCGGCGACGCGCTTGGAGTCCACGCCCGGCCAGCCCAGCAGGCTTTCCACCTGCAGGCCGCTGTCCTCGGCCAGCACCGGCGGCTCGATCCCGTGCTCGCGGCGCAGCCAGAGGCTGTACTTCACGGCCTTGATCGCCGCGTTCTCCTCAATGGTGTCGCCGTCCTCGCTGATCTCAGGCGCCCCGGGCCAGTGGCTGATCGCCTGCAGCTCAAAGTGCGCGCTGCCGGGCAGGGCGCGGATCTCGCGCAGCTTGTCATTGCTCTGGGTGCCAAGGACGATCATTCCAGCCTGTACTCCCCGCCGCCGATGCCCAGTACATCGCCGGCAAACACGGGCTGCGGCATGCCGGGCTGGCAGGGCACGCCGTTCACCCGCGTGCCGTTGGTGCTGCCCATATCCAGCAGCGTGGCCGCGCCGCTGGCCTCCAGCTTGATCACCGCATGCCGGCGGCTGACCTGACTGTCATTCAGCGCGATGCTGCCCTCGCCCCGGCCGATGGAGTTGTCCCCCGGGCGCAGCTCGAAGCGCTGGCCGCTGTGGGGACCGCTGGCCGCCAGCATTGCCTTGGGCGCCTGGCGGGCCGCCGTGGCCCCCTGGCCTGTCTCGGCGCCTGCGCCCGCTCCGCCCGCGGCCAGCTGGGCCGCCTCGGCCAGGCGCTGCGGGTCTGGCGGCTGCAGCATCTCCTCGTCAAGCTCAACCTCGCGGGCGGCGCCGGGCCGGCTGACCCGCTCATGGAAGACAAACTGCGTCATGCCCAGCATGAAGCGGTCGCCGTCGCGCAGCAGGCGCCGCACCAGCAGCTTCGGCCCCATGAGGATCGGCGCGGCGGGGTCCACCGCCTCCAGCACGAAGCCCTCGTGCGTCTCCTTGAAGCTGGCATGCAGCGGCAGCATCGCCGGGTCGCGGCCGATGCGCACCTCGCAGCCCTCCATGGATCCGATATCCCCGCCCAGGGCGCTGAGCGCATAGTCGCGGCCTTCCAGGGGCGTGATCATCACCGTCACCCAGGCCTTGCGCGCCAGCTTGAAGATGGTCGCCAGCACCAGGATGATCATCATCACGGCGATGGCGATCAGGCCGGGGATCAGGCTGCGAGCCAGCAGGGTCGCCAGGCCCGGGCTGCGGTAGCTGTACTGCCCCGGGTCAAAGCCCTTCACCGGCAGCAGGCCCACCTCCAGATCAATAATCGTGCCTTCCTCGCTCTCCAGGGGGCTCGTGTACTCCAGCAGGTACTCGTTCTGGATCTGGCGCAGGATCTGCTCATAGACATCCGCCAGCTCCTGCTGGCTCGGGGAGTCCAGATATACGCCGCCGGTGCGGGTGGCGATGTTGCCCAGGGCCGCGCGGTCGATCTGCGCGCCGAGGCCGAGGCAGTAGACAGAGAAGCCGCGGTTCTGCTGCTGGGCGTTCTCTTCGTAGTACTTCAGCACAGTGGCCGGGGATTCCAGGCTCTTGTTGTCCAGGCCGTCCGACAGCACGATCAGCGCCTTGCGCGCCGGGTCGGTGTCCGCCAGCAGCTCCTCTACACCCAGCTGGATCCCGTCCCACAGCGCGGTCTGGCCATAGGGCGACATCTGGTCGGTGCGGCGCAGCAGGGACTCGTGGTCGGTGGTCAGCGGCACCTCGCGGATTGCGGCATCGCTGAAGGTGATCAGGCCCACGCGGTCACGGGGCTGCAGCTGCTGCACAAAGGCCTTGATCGCCTCGATCTCAGCGCTCATCGCCGGTTCCATCGAGCCGGAAATGTCCACCACAAAGATCAGCGCCAGGGGCAGGTCCAGTTCGTCGCGGTTGGCGAAGTGCACGTCAGTGGCGTCGTTACCGCCCTCGGTGACCTTGAAATCGCCTTCCTTCAGCGTACGGATGGGGATGCCCAGGCTGTCAGTGACAGACACAAAGGCCCGCATGGTGGGGAACTTGCTCACGTCCACCTGGCTGATCCGCACCTTGACGCCGGTGGCGTACTTCAGGAATGGGTCTTCCTGCGCGCTGTGCTGCTCGCCCTTCTGGGTCGGCGACTGCTTGGCCGCGTTGCAAGGGTTGCCGCTGACCTGGTCGCGCGTAGCGCCGGAGCCTGTGCTGGGGCTGCCGGGCTGCGGGTCCTGCGCCAGGCAAAGCAGCGGCAGCAGCGCGGCAATCAGTCCCGGCAGCACGGCCCGCAGGCTGCTCATGCCTCCACCTTGAAAAGGCTGGTGCCAAAGCGCAGGGTGTCCCCCGGCGCAAGCTGCATGCTGGATACGCGCTGCTCGTTGACATAACTGCCGTTGGTGGAGCCGCTGTCGGTCAGGGTCGCCAGGCCGTCCGGGCCAACGCTGATCATGGCGTGGCGGCGGCTGACCTGGGTGTCGTCGGCCAGCAGGATCTCGCTGTCCTGGCGGCCGATGCTGTGCTCGCCGGCGCTGAGGCTGAAGACCTGGCCCACATACAGCCCGCCGATGCCCAGAAGGCGGCTGACCGGCGCCGGGCTGCGCTGCGTCTGGACCGCCACTGCGGCCTCCTGCGCCCCCAGGTCGCCGTCCCCGGCGCGTACGTTCAGTGGCGAAGTATCAACGGGTATCGGGGGCAGTTCCGGCTCCAGATGGCTGGGCGCCGGCACGCCATTGCCCAGCCCGCTGCCATTCACCAGCGCGGCGGAGGCATCCGGCCCCGGACTGCTCAGGACGCGGTCATGCCGCATGCTGGCCACCGCCGCCGGCAGTCGCCCGGCGTTGGCCTTGTCCAGGATCAGCCGGACCACCAGCAAAAGCAGCATCAGACCGGCGATGCCCATGGCGGCCCAGAAGAAGATGTTGATCTGCTGCATCGCCGCCGGCCCCGCGGGCAGGGTCAGCAGGCTCGGCCCGTCCTTGATGAAGAGCCAGGGATAGGACACCCAGCCGCCCAGGCCCACGCACAGGCAGCCCAGAACGCGCACATAGTGGCTGTCCACGACCTCCGCCACCAGCATGGCCAGCCAGCCGGCCACGAGGAAAGCGATGATCGCCATGGCGTCGCGCGCGCCGCCTTCCGGCAGCTTCTGCCCCAGCAGGCTGAAATAGCGCGAAGCCACCAGGGCCACCGACGCGCCGCAAAGCAGCACCAGCAGGCGCAGCAGCCACTTGTTGTAGAAAAGGAAAACCATCCCGGCAATCTTAGTTTATGACTGCCCGCGGGCGGCCTTTGTTGCTGTCAGGCCGCAGACAGCTCTGCGCGCCGTCTGCCCGCGGCCTCTCAGCTAAGATCATCTGCGTGGAACTGCAGCAATCAACCCTCGCGGATATCTCGACCCTCGTCGAAAGCAGTCTGGCCCACTGCGGGCAGTGCATGAAACAGTACGCGGCCTTCGTGCCCTTCTGCTCGGTCATCATGCCTGACGACACCTACCGCGTCTACAGCTCCAGCCAGGACCAGACAGAGGGCGACTATGAGCAGCTCCTGGGCCAGATGGCAGGGCTGCTGGGCGCGGCTTACCAGCAGGGCCAGATCCGCGCCAGCGCCCTGGGCGTGCGGGTCGCGGCCCGCCTGTCGGAGGATGACCTGCCCCAGGACGCCCTGCTACTGGAGATCGAGCACCAGGACGGCTTTACGGTGAAGTACTTCGTGCCCATCGACAAGCGTATATTTGGCCCGCCCAGGCTGGGCAAGCCTCAGCCGGCCCGCCATGAAGCGCGCTTTGTTAGTGCACCGGGAGCCCGGCCCGGCCCGGAGTAGGGATGCGCTCTACGCGCCCGCGCAAAGAAAAGGGCCGCATCTCTGCGGCCCTTCTGATTCTGTTCTGTGTTTGCCTTCTGCCTTGTGCCTTGTGCCTTGAGCCTTGAGCCTTCTGCCTTCCCGCTTTACTCGTCGTCGTCCTTCTTGGCAGTGGCCTGGTAGTGCTTGACGATGTCGGACTGGACATTGCTCGGCACCTGCTCATAGTGGCTGAAGGCCATTTCATAGTAGCCCTGGCCCTGGGTCATGGAACGCAGGCTGTTGATGTACTGGTACAGCTCAGCCAGCGGCACCTGGGCCACCAGCACGCGCATGTCGCCGCTCTGCTCCATGCCGCTGACGCGTCCGCGGCGCGTGTTCAGGTCGCCCATCACCTCGCCCATGTAGTGGTCGGGGGTGTAGATGGTCACGTTATAAACCGGCTCCAGCAGGATCGGCCCGGCCTTCTCAAAGGCCAGCTTGAAGCCCATGCGGCCGGCCATTTTGAAGCTCAGTTCGTCAGAGTCCACGCTGTGGGCCGAGCCGAAGAAGACCGTCGCCCGCAGGTCGATGACGCGGCTGCCCGAAAGCGGGCCGGCCTCCATGGTCTCCACGATGCCCTTTTCCACCGCCGGGATAAAGCGGTTGGGAATCACGCCGCCCACGACCGCATCGACAAACTCAAAGCCGCTGCCGCGCTCGAGGGCCTCCAGACGGATATGGGCGTCGCCGAACTTGCCGCGGCCGCCGGTCTGCTTCTTGAACTTGCCCTGGGCCTCAGCCTTGCTGGTGATGGTCTCACGGTAGGCAATGCGCGGCTTCTTCCAGTGCACCACGACGTTGTTCTTGGTCTTGACGAAGTTGGCCGCCACATCAATGTGCAGCGGGCCCATGCCATAGACCACCATTTCCTTCGTCTCCTCATCCTGGTGCAGCTTGAAGGTGGGGTCCATGTGGGTGTAAATGTTCAGCGCCGAGATGACCTTTTCAAGGTCGTTCTTGTCCTCGACGTTCACGGCCTCGTAGGACACCGGGCTGGGGTAGTGCACGGTCGGGTAGCTGATCGCGCTTTCCTTCAGGCACAGGGTGTCACCAAGGCGGGTGCCCTTCAGCTTCACGGTGGCCACCAGGTCGCCGGCGCTGGCGTTGGCCACGTCTTCCCTGGTCTTGCCGCGCATGACCAGCAGGTTCGAGACCTTTTCCTGTTCGCCGGAGCGCGGGTTATAGATCGTATCGCCGGGCTTGAGGTTGCCGCTAAGTACGCGCATCCAGAACACTTCGCCAAGCTGGCCCTCCAGGGTCAGCTTGAAGACCTGGGCGCTGAAGGGCGCGCTGTCGCTCAGCGGGCGGGTGTCCTCGGCGCCGTTGGGCTTCTGGCCGGTCATGGAGCCGTGGAAGCTGGGGTCCGGCAGGCTGTGGTGGATCAGGTCCAGCAGGCGGCCCATGCCGATGTTCTGCTTGGCGCTGCCGCCAACCACCGGGCAAATGGCGCCCTTCTTCACGCCCTCAAGCAGGGTGTGAAGCAGCTCTTCCTCGCCGATGGATTCGTCCAGCATGTAGCGCTCCATCAGCGCATCATCCAGCTCGACGATCGACTCTACCAGCGCGGTGCGGGCAGCCTCTATCTCGTCAGCCATCTCGGCCGGCGGATCGGTCTCCGCCACGGCATTACCCTGGCGGATGTACATCTTGCGGTTCAGCACGTTGACCGCGGCCTTCAGGCCCGACTGCTCGCCCACCGGGATAACGAAAGGCACCACGCTCTTGCCGAAGGCATTGCGCAGCTGCTCAATGACGCGGTTATAGCTGGAGTTTTCCTTATCAAGCTGGCTGATGAAGATGGCGCGGGCCACATTCATCTGCTCTGCGTACTTCCAGGACTGGCGCGTCTGGGGCTCGATGCCGTTGACGCCGTTTACCACAATGATCGCGCCCTCGACCACTGACAGGGCGCTGATCGCCTCACCAATGAAGTCCAGATAGCCCGGGCAGTCGACGACGGTGTAGTGCAGGTCCTTGTAGTTGAAAGGCAGGACGGCGCTGTAAATCGAATAGCGCCGCTTCAGCTCCTCAGGGTGATAGTCGGAAACGGTGTTTCCCTCTTCGATGCTGCCCATGCGCGAGGTGACCCCGACATAGTTGAGCAGCGCTTCAGCAAGGGTGGTCTTGCCTGAGCCGCCGTGGCCCAGCAGTGCGATGTTGCGCTTGTTTGCGACAGGAACCGCCATTCGCCTTCCCCTGAGAATAAAGATCGCCACCGCCGGATCAAGGCGGGGTTAAGATTATAGAGGAGTGTCTTTCGCGCGCAAGACCCGCATGAATACTGGCCCCAGAAGACATGGGCACTGGATGGCCCTTTGCTGCGAATCGCTCTCAGTCAGCCTTTTGGGCAGGGCAGGTAAAGGCCCTGCGTCCACCTGTCAGACAACATTCAGCAGCACTCAAAATAATTCTGCGATTGCCGATAGGAGTATGTGTATATGGACTACAATACGCGCCCGATGTCTGACGTGATCAACACCTACAACGACCGCAAGCGCTCCATCCCGGAGCTGGTGCGCATGATCCAGCCCGGCATGCATGCCTACATCCACAGCAACGCCGGCATTCCGATTGAAATCCTGACCGCGTTCAAGGAGTATGCGCTGCATGAGGAAGGCGCGCACCTGAGGGACCTGACTTTCACCCACCTGCTGACCCTCGGCCCCCTGCCTTACCTGTGCGCGGAGCTGAAGGAGCGGGTGCGCCATAACTCGCTCTTCGCCGCGGCCAACTGCCGCAACGCGATCAACAAGGGCATGGCGGACTGGAACCCGATCCACCTCAGCGACGTGCACCGCCTGATCGACGACAGCGGCTCCCGGCGCGACGCCCGGATGCACATCGACGTCGCGCTGATCCAGGTCAGCCCGCCGGATGAGCACGGCTTCTGCAGCCTGGGCGTGGCGACGGAGATCCTGCCCACTGTCCTGCGCAAGGCGGACCTGGTGATCGCCGAGGTCAACCCGCGGATGCCGCGCGCACTGGGCGAGTGCTTCGTGCATATCTCGCGCATCGACGCGCTGGCAGAGGTGGACCACGAGCTCCCCGAGCTGCCGCGTGCCGAGATTACCGAGCAGCACATGGCCTGCGGCGCGCATGTCGCCGGCCTGATTGAAGACGGCGACTGCCTGCAGACCGGCATTGGCGGCCTGCCTGACGCCGTGCTGGGCCTGGTGAAGGACCGCCGCGCGCTGGGCATGCACAGTGAGCTCTTCAGCGACGGCGTGGTGGAACTGGTCGAGGCTGGCGTGATCACCGGCGAGCGCAAGAACCTGCACCCCGGCAAGGTGGTGGCGGGCTTTGTCATCGGCAGCCAGCGGGTCTACGAGTTCGTCAACGACAACCCGCTGATCGAGATGCAGCCGCAGAACTATGTCAACGACCCCTTCGTCATCGCTCAGAACGAGAACATGGTGGCGATCAACAGCGCCCTGCAGATCGACCTCACCGGCCAGGTGGTGGCCGACAGCATGGGGCCGCAGATCGTCAGCGGCTTCGGCGGCCAGGTGGACTTCATGCGCGGCGCGGCGCGGGCAAAGCGCGGCCGCCCGGTGATCGCCATGCCGGCGACGGCCAAGGGCGGAACGCTCAGCCGCATCGTCGCCCAGCACCCCCAGGGCTATGCGGTCACGACCAGCCGCGCGGATGTGCGCTGGGTCGCCACCGAGCACGGCATCGTCAACCTCTTCGGCCTGAACATCCGCCAGCGCGCCAAGGCGCTGATCGAACTGGCCGACCCGCAGTTCCGCGAAGGCCTGCAGGAAGAGGCGATCAAGCTCGGCCTGCTGTAGTGGCGCGCGGACCCATGGTTCGTTCTTGACGGAGCGCGGGACTGTGTCCCGTAGTCCGGAATCCGATCCACAGGGAGTAAACCGAGTGAACCGAGTTCACCGAGCTTTGCTTGGATTGCGACTGGACAGCATGGTCTGGCACTTCAAAAACTCGGTTGATCTCGGTTAGCCCGGCTCACTCGGTTTAGATCGTGTCTTCAGTTTGCTCTTTGTACAAAAGTCACGGGACGCAGTCCCGTGCTGGCACTGGAACACTGGCCCCGCCCATCAAGTACATTGCTTTCATGGGACGACTATTCGACATCTCGCGGCCCATCCAGCCTGAGATCCTGCTGCATCCCGGCGATCCGCGGCCGATGCTCTCGCGCTACAAGGACATGGCCCGCGGGGATGACTACAACCTGACCCAGCTGAGCATGAGCATCCATACCGCCACACACTTCGACTTCCCGCAGCACATGGACGCGCATGGCGCGGCCTGCGAGGCAATCCCCCTGGAGCGCTTCATCACCCGCGCGCATGTCGTCGACTGCGGCGCGGCGCCGGAGGTTACCCGCGAGCAGCTCGAAAGCGTCAAGGTTGAAGCCGGAGACGCTGTGCTGCTAAAGACCCTCAACGGCGAGGCCAGCCAGGACCGCATGCGCAGGCCCTGGGTGAACATCGCGCCGGAGGCGGCGCAGTGGTGCGTCGAGCGCAAGGCTGGCATCGTCGGCGCGGACTATATCGAGGTCGAGAGCGGCCTGGAAGAAGGAAAGTACCCCGTGCACCACACCCTGCTGGGGGCCGGCATCCTGCTGCTGGAGAACATCGACTTGCGCCAGGTCAGCGCCGGCGTCTACCGCCTTTACTGCTTCCCGCTGCTGATCCCGGGCTGCGAAGGCAGCCCCTGCCGAGCCGTGCTTGAAGAGCTGTAGGGAAAACAATCCGCGCCCCGTTCTGAGCACCGAGCTGATGCAGGGCTTCTCAAGCCGCTCCTAAGTCCCTGGTTCAGTTGGCGGTGCATTCAGCTCGGCGGCCGGGCGGGGTCTGGCGCTCAGCACCACGGCTAGCCCGGAGACGATCACCAGCGCGCCGGCGATGGTCAGCAGACCCGGGTACTCATGCAGCAGCAGCATCGCAATCAGCACGGCGTACAGCGGCTGCGTCTGGTTGAAGAGCACCACCTGGCTCACCGGCAGATAGCTCAGCGCGAGCAGGTAGGCATTGCGGGCGAAGACAGGCCCGATCAGCGCGCTGACGACGATCCAGGCCCACTGCTTCCAGTCCAGGCTTATCGGCCCCGGCTCGACGATCCACCAGCCGGCGAGAAACACTGCGCACAGCAGCCAGCCGCGGATCAACACCAGGCGCGGGATCGCCACGCTGCGCAGGGCCTGCTTGCCCAGCACCTGCGCCAGGCCCAGGCTGATCGCCGCGCCAAGCAGCAATGCGAAGCCCAGCGCCTCGCCGCTCAGCGCGGCCCAGCGGATCAGCGCCACGCCGGCGGCGGTGATCGCCACCCCCAGCCACTGCCGCCCGCTGAAGCTCTCGCCCAGCCACCAGAGGCCAAGGCCAATGCCCACCAGCGCCTCGACGCGGCTGAGGATCGCCGCCACATGGCTCGGCACCAGGTCAATGCCCAGCCACAGCAGGATCACCCCGCTGGCGGAGAAGAGGCAGTGCCCGAGGATATAGGCCCAGCGGCGCGTGGAGGTTTCGCTGGCCTTGATCCCGGTGCCGCTGGCCTGCAGCTGCGGCATCACATGGCGGTCGCTGAGGTACCACCAGATTGTGTTGACCGTCGCGGCGATCAGATAGACCAGCGCCGAGAAGCGCCAGGCGCCGAGCCAGCCGAGGATGAACTTGCCGAGCACGAAGTTCGCCGCCGCCAGCAGGGCGTTGCCCTGGGTCCATAGCAGGCCCGTCTCGAACGTCTTGCTGCGGCCTGCGGCGGGGGAATTCACGTAAGGGAGGATAGCAGGGGCGGGGCCTGCTGCAATCCTTGTCAGTCACACTGACATGATGCTAGAATCTCCACAGTGGATACAGTCAACACCAAGCGAAGCTATACCAGTCCTCTGCGCGAGCAGCAGGCCGAGCAGACCCGCGAGCGGATTTTAGAGGCGATGGCCGAGGTCCTGGAGGACGAAAACCTGCAGGAAGTCACCTTCGCCGCCGTCGCCAAGCAGGCCATGGTCTCCGAGCGCACGGTCTACCGCCACTTTCCCACGAAGGAAGACCTGCAGACCGCTTTTTACTGGTGGGTCAACAAGCAGATCGGCATGAGCCAGTATCCCCAGAGCCCCGAAGACCTGGTCTCCATGCCGCCGGTGGTCTTTGAAGGCTTCGACCGCTATGAGCAGATGGTGCGCGCCCATATGCGCAGCCACGCCGGTGAGGAGCTGCGCGAGAAGCAGGTTCAGGGCCGCCAGCAGGCCTACCGCAAGATGCTCTCTGAAGTCATGGAGGGCCTGCCGAACAAGCAGCAGCTCGCCGCCTATGCCGTGCTGCAGCTGCTCTTCAGCCCGCGGGCCTGGGAATCCATGAAGGAGAACTGGGGCCTGACGGGCAAGCAGGCCGGCCAGGCCAGCGCCTGGGCCATCAGCGTGCTGCTGCGCGAGTTGGCCGCTATGAAGGCCGCCGCGAAGTAGGTCTGCACTGCCAGCCTCTCAGCCCAGCTGACCGGCCCGCCAGCCGACATGATGCCCTGCGCGGAACATTGCTGAGCTGGCGCGGTCTGAACAAAAGCCATCACGGGGCGGCTAAGTACTAGCCGCCCATTGTTTTTGCCATGCGCGCCCGCTGTGACGCCAGGCCGGCCCGCCTGAAACAGGCAGTCTCAACCGCCCGTCCAAGCACATCCACGGCCATATTCACAGCACATCCCGCCGCTCAGGCTTGACTTTAGCCCTGTGGATAGTTATACTATGCATGTGTGTAGTGTTTCTATCAGGGGCCGTCGCATGAAAGCTGCCGATACGCAGAGTATCTACACAGGCGAGTGTATATCCACAGCAGAAGCCGGGGCTTATCCACAAAGTTGTCCCCAAAAGGGCTTGCCGGAGAGCTACCGCTGTGATAATTTAACAGCCCGAGCCGCTGCGGAGAACGAGGCGTCACAGGACGCCGTTTATCCCGGAGCCGGTGCTACTGGAGATTTCCAGGACAGCCGGCAAAGGGCGGCCCGGAGGCATGAAGCGGGAGTGGCTGCTGCTGCGGACTGGCGCCCCTGGGCTGATCCGTCACTGCGGGATGTCTATGCCCCCTTCATTCCAGAGTTGAATGAACGACTGGTCTGTATCCCGGGACTCCATTGCCCGGGATGCGGCGACTGACTGTGGGGGGCCTGTAAGGCGGCCCGGGCAAACACGGGCATGGATGCTTGCTTGCACTTCAGGAACACCCCCCTTGGCTGCGCACGCAGCTGCCGTCAGCCCCTGACGGAAATCGGCCCGCGGGCCGCGCTGGTTTTGCAACGGTAGGCGGAAAAGGGACAGGAAGAAAGGCAGAAAAACAGGATTTGGAGTCCGAAAGTCGGATAATCCTGTTGGAGGCGGTTCATGAAAGTTGAGCGCTACTTCACGCGGACTGGGCAGTCCCCCTATGACATGGTCAAATGGTCACGGCGTGACTGCGTGATCACAAACCCGGACGGCAGTGTTGTCTTCCAGATGACCGGCGCCGAGATCCCTGAGCAGTGGAGCCAGCTGGCCACGGACATCATGGTCAGCAAGTACTTCCGCAAGGCCGGTGTGCCCCAGACCGACGAGGACGGCAACTACCGCTTCGACGAGAACGGCGACAAGGTCCTGGGCCCCGAGCGCTCCGTGCGCCAGGTTGTGCACCGCATGGCCGGCTGCTGGCGCTACTGGGGCGAGAAGTTTGGCTACTTCGACAGCGCCGAGGACGCCCAGGCTTTCTACGACGAAATCGCCTACACCATGCTGACCCAGATGGCCGCGCCCAACAGCCCGCAGTGGTTCAACACCGGCCTGCACTGGGCCTATGGCATCAACGGCCCCGCCCAGGGCCACTACTATGTCGACCCCGCCAGCGGCGAGGTCAAGCGCTCCGAAGACGCCTACACGCATCCCCAGCCCCACGCCTGCTTCATCCAGAGCGTCTCCGACGACCTGGTCAATGAAGGCGGCATCATGGACCTCTGGGTCCGCGAGGCCCGGCTCTTCAAGTACGGCTCCGGCACCGGCACCAACTTCTCCGGCCTGCGCGGCGACGGCGAGCCCCTTTCCGGCGGCGGTGTATCCAGCGGCCTGATGAGCTTCCTGAAGATCGGCGACCGCGCCGCGGCCGCGATCAAGAGTGGCGGCACGACGCGCCGCGCCGCCAAGATGGTTTGCCTGGACATCGACCACCCGGATATCGAGAAGTTCGTCAACTGGAAGGTCGAGGAAGAGGACAAGGTCGCCGCGCTGGTGGCCGGCTCCAAGGGCCGCTACAACACCAGCTATGAAGGCGAGGCCTATGTCACGGTCTCGGGCCAGAACAGCAACAACTCCGTGCGCCTGAGCAACGAGTTCCTGGATGCCGTCATCTCCGACACCGACTGGCACCTGCGCTGGCGCACCGACGGCCGGGTCTGCAAGACCCTCAAGGCGCGCGAGCTCTGGGACAAGATCGGCTATGCCGCCTGGCGCTGCGCTGACCCAGGCGTGCAGTTTGATTCCACCATCAACGAATGGCACACCTGCCCGCAGAGCGGCCGCATCAATGCCTCCAACCCCTGCAGCGAGTACATGTTCCTCGACGACACGGCCTGCAACCTGGCGTCGATCAACCTGCTGACCCTGCTGGACGAGCGCACCGGCCGCTTTGACATCCAGGCTTACCGCCACGCCATCCGCATCTGGACCATCGTGCTGGAGATCAGCGTGCTGATGGCCCAGTTCCCCAGCTATGAGATCGCCCGCAAGAGCTTCGATTTCCGCACTCTGGGCCTCGGCTATGCCAACCTCGGCACCTGCCTGATGGTCCTGGGCATCCCCTATGACAGCGAGAAGGGCCGCGCCATCGGCGGCGCTCTGGCCTCCATCATGACCGGCTGCAGCTATGCCGCCAGCGCAGAGATGGCGGCGCAGCTTGGCGCCTTTGCCCAGTACGGCCTGAACCGGGAAGACATGCTGCGCGTGATGCGCAACCACCGCCGCGCGGCCTACAACACGGACAGGCATGACTACGAAGGCCTGACGATCCCCCCGCAGGGCCTCGACGACAAGGCCTGCCCCGCGGACCTGCTGGTGGCCGCCCGCCACGCCTGGGATGAGGCGCTGGAGCTGGGCGAGGAGCATGGCTACCGCAACGCGCAGACCACCGTCATTGCACCCACCGGGACTATCGGCCTGCTGATGGACTGCGACACCACGGGTGTCGAGCCGGATTTCGCCCTGGTCAAGTTCAAGAAACTGGCCGGCGGCGGTTATTTCAAGATCGTCAACCAGAGCCTGCCGCGCGCCCTGGCCGCCCTGAGCTACAGCCAGGAGGAGATCAGCCGCATCATCACTTATGTGATCGGCTCCTCCAGCTTTGAGTTCGCGCCGCACGTCAACCGCGAAAGCCTGCTGGCCAAGGGCCTGCAGGAGGCTGAAATCAGCCGTCTGGAGTCCCTGCTTCCGGGCATGTTTGAGCTGGCCCACGCCTTCGGCGTATACACGGTGGGCGAGGACTGCCTGCGCCGTCTGGGCTTCTCTGAGGCGGTCTGGCAGAAGCCGGGCTTCAACCTGCTGCGTGAGCTGGGCTTCAGCCGCGAGCAGATCGAGGAAGCCAACGACCACATCTGCGGCATGATGACCATTGAGGGCGCCCCGGCCCTGAAGGCCGAGCACCTGCCGGTCTTTGACTGCGCCAACCGCTGCGGCAAGCACGGCCAGCGCTTCATCCACCACGAGGGCCACATCCGCATGCTGGGCGCTGTGCAGCCCTTCATCAGCGGCGCGATCAGCAAGACCATCAACATGCCAAACGAGGTCAGCGTTGAGGACATCCAGGACAGCTACATGCTTTCCTGGCGCCTGGGCCTCAAGGCCAACGCGCTTTACCGCGATGGCTGCAAGCTGAGCCAGCCCCTGAGCACCAAGAGCGACACGGAAGACAAGGACGAGAAGAAGGAAGAGAAGACCCTTGAGGTCGCGCTCGCGGCCAAGCCCGAGCCGCAGAAGATGCCGGTCAGCCCGCGCGAGGCGATGGCGCTGCAGATCCACGCGCCGATCCGTCGCCCGCTGCCCAAGAAGCGCAAGGGCTATACGGTGGAAGCCCGCGTCGGCGGCCACAAGATCTATCTGCGCACCGGCGACTACGAAGACGGCAGCCTCGGCGAGATCTTCATCGACATGCACAAGGAAGGCGCGGCCTTCCGCAGCCTGATGAACTGCTTTGCCATCGCCGTCTCCAAGGGCCTGCAGTACGGCGTGCCGCTGGAGGAGTTCGTGGAGACCTTCGTCTTCACCCGCTTCGAGCCCTCCGGCGTCTGCGACCATCCGAACATCAAGTTCGCCAACAGCGTGATCGACTTCATCTTCCGCGAGCTGGGCATGACCTACATGGGCCGCACGGACTTTGTCCAGGTCAAGCCCGCGGATGGCATCAGCGAGCAGCAGGCGGTGGCCGAGGGCCTTCCGGCGGGCAGCGCCCCGCGCCTTGAGCCCAAGCCGCAGAAGAGCGCCAGCCAGGTTGCGCGTGAACAGCGCAGCGCGGCCAAGGCGGCCGAGAGCGAGCCGGCCGCGGAGGCGGACCTGGACGACTACCTGGCGTCATCCGGCACGGCGAACGGCAATGGCCACGGGCACAGCAACGGTAATGGCAATGGCAACGGCGGTCACGCCCTGGCCTCAGACCCGGCTGCTGTGGCGGTCAGCATGAGCGCGCTGGATGAGCAGATGTCCTCGCTGATGGGCGACGCGCCCTTCTGCGACCTCTGCGGCCATACGACAGTGCGCAACGGCTCCTGCTATAAGTGCCTGAACTGCGGCAACAGCCAGGGCTGCAGCTAATGTTTGACGCTGCAAGTGTGCGTTGAATAAGAGCGAGGACGGAAACGTGAATGCCAACGGCGAAGGAAGGCTCGAGGCAGGGGAGTAATTCAGTGGGAGTGTTTCAAAGGTCGTTTCTTTGTCAGATAGACGGCTTCGTTAGATACTTGGCGGCAACTTGCCAAAGCAGCAGGCTACGGACTGTGCGCTACGAAGCTGCCAGGGCTTCAAAGTACCACCGTAGTGATGACGCGCTTGGATTCTTGATCGAGGAGGCAAACAAGCACATTGCGTTCGTGCAAAGAGACAGCCCACTCCATCGGGATGTCTTTGAAGAGACGGGTCATCAGCATGATTACATTAATTTTCATTGTCGCTTGACCAAGCATGACCCGGCGTCTAAACCTGAGTTGACTAGCGTGCCTCATAGCCTAGAAGCACTTCTAACGAATTCACAGCTGAAACGGTCCTGGCGTGTAGATCCAGAAAACTACATCAAGACACAAATGGGCTTATCAGTTAGACTGTCTCGACTTGACATTGCCGTATGGCCAGTTCACTGGGTTCGCAAGCAATCACGAGAATACCAGTGGTTTAACTGTACTGGACAAAGATTGGATCATGATACAGTCGAAATGATTAGGGCCATTATGTTTGAGGCGCTTCGCAGGAAGGAAGACTTGGTACCGCAAAGCTGCATAGTGATTGACCCATTTGACAATGTTGTTTGGCGCAATGATTATGATCATTACGCTGTGATTAGACGCGCAGACTATTGGGCCTCACAGTTCGCTGACGACTGGGAATCGCTTTCCCGTGATCTTAATGACACCTTGCGAAAGTTTGCGGTAGGTGGAAGCTAATAGATGCCAATGGAGTTCCTTTTAGCTTTGTAATGAGATGAGGATGAGTCTCAATGCCGGCGGTGACATAAATCAAGGTAATTTCTAAGGAGGTGTATTATGAGTGTTCTTCGTCGCTTGAGCAGACTGAAAAGTGTGTCTGTATCGATTCCTCGTGACGAAAGCGGCTACCTGGGGAGAGAGTGTCCCGTCGAGGCGTGCCTGGGAATATTCAAGGTGCTTCCCGGTACAGGTATTGAGGGAGTGGACCTGTGCTACTGCCCTTACTGTGGTCACTCCTCGACAAATGATCACTTTTGGACACCCGGGCAACTGGAGTATGCAAAGTCAGTTGCAATGCGGAAAGTGAGAGCAGCTTTGGACGCAGACCTTGGAGATTGGGCGCGCAGTTTTGGAACGCGGTCTTCAGGTGGGCTGATCAAGCTGTCAGCAGAATATCGGCCAGGAACAAGGCCGAGGCTGCGCAGGTACGCAGAACCTGAGCTGGAGACACATGTTGAATGCGAGTTCTGCTCCCTCAAGTATGCAGTTTTCGGAATAATGGCATTCTGCCCCGATTGCGGTGCCCACAATTCGCTGCAACTACTTAACAAGAATTATGAAACAGTTGAGCATGCGTTGCGTCTGGCGGAAACTGTGGCCGAGGAATTAAAGGTTGCGCTGATTGTAAATGCACTGGAAGATTGCGTTTCAATTCTCGATGGATTCGGGAGAGAGCTTACCCGAGTCCACATTGAGAAAAGAACTGGAACAAAGTGCGAAGAAGGAATTCACTTCCAGAGCCTCGAAGGAGCCTCCAAGAACTTGGAGGAACGCCTTGGTATCGACTTGAAGGCCGCATTGTCGCCCGATGAGTGGGAGACGTGCCGCAAGTCTATGGAGAAGAGGCATGTCTTTGCGCACCGGTTCGGGGTAGCTGACGAAGCCTATCTGCGCAAGACCGGCCAGCAATCACGGCGAGGAAACAAAAAAGTGACAGTTGACACAGAAGAAGTAAGGCAGACACTCGATCTCTTACGCCGCATAGCTACTTTCTTATACGCAGAGATATGCAAAGCGCCCTAATCGACAAATCGTATTGCCATCCGAAGCTACTTTGAGCATGAGCGCGCTGGACGAGCAGATGTCATCCCTGATGGGCGACGAGCCCTTCTGCGACCTCTGCAGCCACACGACCGTGCGCAACGGCTCCTGCTACAAGTGCCTGAACTGTGGCAACAGCCAGGGCTGCAGCTAGCAGGGTAGGGCCGACGCGGGTAGGGCCGAGTTGGGTGGCGCCGACGTTCTGTCGGCGTACGGAGAATTCATCCGGGCTGCCCGGATCAGCCACACTACTCCTGGGGAAAGAACCTGGCCCACCTGTAGTCCCTGATCCCGGGCCAGCGCCGCTCGGGATTGCTCAGCACATACTCGATCTTCTCTATGAGGTCGTTTTCGCTGCGGATGATCCTGTCGTAGTAGTCGGGCTGCCAGAAAGGGGCTGTTCGATCAGAGTAGCGGCAGATGTCCTTGGAGCTGAAGGTCTTCCAGCTTTGCACCTGTTTCTGGACAGTCTCACTCCCCATGAGTGAGAACACCAGATGGACATGGTCGTCCATCACCACATAGGCCAGCATCCAGTAGCGCTCCTTGTTGAAGAACTCCAGTGCCGAAGCCACCCTGTCGCGCTCGGCAGGCGTCATCGGGCTCTGCGTCTTGTGCAGGCGCCAGGTCAGGTAGTAAGTGGCTCCTTTCAGGCGCCAGTGAGGCAGGTCTGTCCGGTAAATGAAGAAGGGCTTGTCCATCAGTGGATTGTATTGGAAATGGTGCCAATCATTATGGTCTGCATAGATATTCAGCGTGAATGTCTAGTCAGCCCTGACTGAAAGAGGTTGCACCGTACGCCGACGACACGTCGGCCCTACCCGGCATCGATATATTCCGGCAGCACGGATGAATGCACTGTACGCCGACGACACGTCGGCCCTACCCAGCACCTGTCAAGTCGAGCGGCGAGGTGGCTTGCACCGGGTGCCGACGACACGTCGGCCCCACCCAACGTCGGCACTGCCCAGCGTCGGCTCCACCCAGCGTCGGCCCTGCACGGCTCGGCGCTGCCCTGAGCTGGCTCTGTTGTGATAAAGCGCGACTTTCTGGCCCGCAGCATGGCAAATCGCCTCACTGCCCGGGTATAGTTCAAGCGCGCTATGCAGCGTCTGGCGCTGCGCAGTATTGGGTACCTGGCGACACTTGCACTAGGGTGCAATGGAGTGTGAATACTGATGTACAGCAGACTGAGTTTTGTGAATGGTAGTAGTTTCGCAGCGCATTTTTCATCCACGCAAATCCCGGTGCTTTCCGGGGCTTCAAGGTTAAATCCCCAGCTCCTGCGGAATGCAAAAGGCACTTTGACGTTCGTTTACGGGCTGACAGGTTAAATGTGCCTGTCAGGCGCTGCCTTGGCCGTGCTGGTCTCACGTCGAATGGTATTGCAAAAATGTACAAGTTAGGGCTGCTGCCCGGCAGTCGGCACCTGACTGCGGCTCTGACCGTTCTCTACGGCCAGGTCTCCAGCCGGCTTCTGTCCGGGCTCCCTGAACAGCAGGCTCAGCAGCAGGTAGGCCGCGGTGCTGACCAGGATGCAGGGCAGGCTGGCGCCGGTTTCCCAGGGCCGGATCGGCGGGTTGACGCCAAAGAAGGCCGTGACGAAGCGCAGAGCCGGGAAGCCCCCGGCCCAGTCATAGACCAGGAAGCCCAGCAGCCAGGCCAGCAGGGCCGTCCAGCGCAGGGCCGGCGGAGTGCCGGCGGGCTGGCTGCAGTCGCGCCGGACAAGCCAGTAGTGGGCGATGACGATGCTGAAGGCCGGCAGGAAGATCGAGCCGATGGCCAGCAGGAAGGGCTCGTAGGCCTCCACGCTGAGGGTCAGGGCGATCAGAGCGCCCAGCAGGCCGACGACGAAATGGCTGACCTTCACCGGCAGCCTGGGCAGGATGTTCTGTGCGCTGATACTGGTGCTGTAAATATCAAGGAAGGTGGTGGTGACGGTGCTCAGCAACACCAGGCAGATAGCCAGGATGGCCCAGGCCGCGCTGGTTCGGCCCAGCAGCTCAATGACGATCATATCCGGGCTGGGGGCGGGCGGGCCGCCGGATACCAGGGCCCGCGAGGCGTCAAGGGCCAGCAGGAGGCCGACGGCGTACATCCAGGAGCCGCCGATGAAGTAGCCCCAGAAGGTGCCGCGCGAGGCCGACTGGGGGCTGCGGGCATAGCGGCTGTAGTCGGCGACGAGCGGCAGCCAGGAAACGCTCATGGCGATCACCAGGTCCATGGCGGCCAGGATCGCCAGCGCGCCGCCGCTGCGCATCTCCAGCAGCCTGGCAAGGTCGGCGCTGCGCAGCACGATGAAGGTCATGCCCAGGGTCAGGGCGAAGAGTGCAAGGCCGCTGCCGCGCTCGACCCACTTCCACAGCGGGCTGCTGCCGAAGAGGCAGGACCACAGCACGCACAGTCCGGCCAGCAGCGCGACCCAGAGCAGGCGCATGCCGGGGGCAGCTTCGCCGCTGGGCAGGCCGCAGAAGCCGGCCAGGGTGTCGAGGTAGCCGGCGCCGACAAAGAGCATGAAGCCGGTCCAGCCGACCAGCTGCAGCACGTTGAAAAATGAAGGCAGCAGGCTGCCGATACGGCCATAGACAGGCCGGGCCAGGGCCATGGTGGGCAGGCCCTGGACAGCGCCGGTATGCGCCAGCAGCGCCATCAGTCCATTGCCGACGATACGGCCGAGCAGGATCGCGGCCAGTCCGCCCAGCAGGCCGACGCTGGTCAGCCCGGGCAGGCCGCCGGCCCAGATCTCGGTGATGGCGATTGCTGCGCCAAACCAGATCAGGCCGAGGTCAAGGCTGCCCAGCCTGCGCTGTTCAGTTGCGATGGGTTTGAGGCCGCTGTGCTCCATGCGCTGCTCCAGGCACGGGAAAGCCGCGACGCCGGGCCACAGGGGCCGGCCGCACATCCCTGCGCCGGCATTATCCGGATCAGGTTCCCTGGGTCGGACCCCGGGGCTTTGCCCCTGTCCCTCTCAGCCGCCGCCAGGCGGAATCGGCTCCCCACGTGCTGCGCTATGTTAGCACGGCTAAGCAGCTTCACTGGCAGTCTAGCTGGCGGTCGGGTCCGGCAGCTCCATCTCCGTGGTGATCACGGGGTAGTTCTTGCCGATGCCCAGTGGCACATTGATAAAGTGCGCCCCTCCTTCCTGGATCTGCTTGATCAGGGGGTCAAGCTCGGCCTGGCTGGGCGGGCCGAGCAGCTCGACCTCCATGTCGAAGTTGTTCTCGGCGGCGCTCTCAGAGCGCAGCCAGCCCTTGCCGCCGCTGCTCATGCCGGGCATCGGCTCATAGCCGGAGATGATCTTGTTGATGCCGCTGCGGCGGTGGGTCTGGGCCACGAACCAGCTCTGCACCGGCTCAGCCTTGGGAGTCTTAGGCGGCGGCTGCAGTGCGGTGTTCCAGTCCTTGACCAGGGTAATCCGGTAGGGGTCGGCCTTACCGAAGTAATAGTCCGGATGCGGGATCTTGCGCTTGGCGCCCATCGGGCTGAAAGCCGCCTCAATGGGCGTGGTGTCCGCGCCCCAGGTGGCGTCCACCGGCACCCAGCCCACGTTGGGCATGTAGAACTCGCTCCAGGCGTGCCCACCGCCCATCATCACCCGGCCGGTGCGGGCATCGTGCACCATGCCGGCGCAGGGCCGCGCCGGGATGCCGATGCTGCGCAGCATGGAGCAGTAGACGTTGGAGATCTCGTCGCAGACGCCGTGCCGGTTTTCCCAGGCCCGGGTGCTGGGGGTCATGCCCTCATAGCCCAGCACGGGTCCCATCCAGAGCTGGTCATAGTCATAGGAGAAGTTCTGCAGCAGGTGGTTGTAACAAATGGCGGCGCGCTGCTGGACCTCGGTCTCAGGGATATCCTTGACCATCTTCTGCAGCTCGCGGGTCAGGCCGGGATGGAAGAGGATGGGGGACTCTTCCTTGGTGTAGCGCTTGTAAAGCTCGGACTGCTTGTCATAGCCGGCTTTCTCGATACCATCCCAGAAGGTATAGCGCTCGAAGGTGATGAACTCCCAGGAGATGGTGGCCTCCAGCTCCTGCGGCAGATAGCCGTCCGGGGCGAAGTCGTAGTAGTACCAGGTCAGCTCGCTGTCCTTGCCCTTGCCGGGGCTGACCTTCGTGGGCTCGGGGGAGGCATAGACCTGCTTCACCCCGCGCACTTCCAGGTCATCGTAAGGGCCGACGAACCAGACTTCATAGGTGCCCTTGCCCACCGCCGGCACGCCGGGGTAGAGCGCCGACTCGCGCTTTTTTGCCAGGGTGCGGTTGGGCACGATCTCCTGTACGCGGTACTTGTAGGTGATACGCCACTTCAGCGGCTGCATGTAGTTCAGGCCAGGCTTGAGCCCGCTGCTGCCGGCCCGCGGCCCCTGCAGATACTGGCAGCCGCCGCAGAGCAGCGCGGCCAGCAGGGCGACAATCGATCCCCCAAACAACTTCAGGCAGTAGTTCACAAGCTCTCCGCTACCCGCGCCCGGCGGGCCATTCCAGCTATCGCGGCTATACTCTAACACAGCATGATCAGGCTGAGTCCAGCCCGGACCTACCAGCTGCTGGCCTTTGGCTGGCCGGCGCTGATGCTGGCCGTGCTGCTCATCTTCCCCGGCAGGGACAGTCAGGCGGACCTGGAGCTGCGCCTGCGCGGCCCCCTCGGCTCACTGGAAGAGGCGCCGGTGGCCCGCGAGGTTGCCCGCCGCAAGACCGCTCCCGGCGGCATCACCATGTTCTGGGAAGAGACCGGCCAGGGCCAGTTCCGGGGCGAGATCTACATCCCGCCGCAGGAGCTTGACGACGCTGCCTCTGGCGAGGCCGGCGCTGCTCTTCTGCCCGGCGACGATGCTGACACTGCTGATCCCGATGTCCCGGCTGACCACGAAGACGATCCTCTGTCCGAAGCCCTGCAGCCTTAGGTCCAAGGCTGCGGCCATCGCCCTCCCGCAACAGCGCTGAGCGCCCTAGTTCAGGGCCTGGTGCTGGATGGCCGTCAGCTCAATCTCAACCAGCGCCTCGGCGGCAAAGAGCTCCTTCACCACCACGCAGGTGGCCGCCGGCCGGGTGGAGCCCAGGAACTCACTGTGGGCCTTCATGAAGCCTTCGCTGTCAGCCATGTTCACCAGATAGGCGCGGACCTTGACCACATCGCCAAGCCCGGCGCCCAGCTCAGCCAGGGCCCGTTCCAGCTTGCGGAAGATGTAGCAGCACTGGGCGTAGCAGTCCACGCCATGGATCACGCCCTTCTCGTCCGCCGCCAGGGTGCCGGCGGTGAAGATCCAGTTGCCGACGCGGACCGCGCGGCTGTAGCCGGCGCTGGCCTCCCAGGGCGCGCCGGATGAGTAGGTCTGCTTATGCATCCAGTCTTCCTTTCAGCGGCATGCTTAGACAAAGGCCTCCGGCACGGCTACTTCGCGCACCGGCGCCTGGGGCTCCTGCCAGCAGCTCAGGGTCGGACAGCCGGCCTCCAGCCATGACACATAGTCCGCGATGCCCTTGTCCGCGGGCCACTGCGGGCTGTAGCCCAGCTCGGCCTGGCTGCGGCTGAGCTCAGCCTGGGTGTTGTTCTGATAAGCCCCGATGTAGGGGTTGTCGATGTACTCCGGCTCCAGGCCAGTGCCCAGCGCGCTGTTCAGCGCCGCAATCAGGCTGTTGAAGCTGAGGCTGGCGCCGGAGCCGATGTTGTAGGCCCCTGGGGCGCCGCCATCGCCGGCGGCCAGTGTCCCGGCCACGGCATCCTTGACATACACAAAGTCCCGGGCCTGCTCCCCGCTTCGGAAGATCCGCGGTCGCTGTCCGGCCTTCATCTGCAGGTAGAGCTGATAGACCATGCTGGCCATCCTGCCCTTGTGGGCTTCGCCGGGGCCATAGACGTTGAAATAGCGCACCCCCAGCACCGGCATGCCGTTGCGGGCCGCATGCCGCGCCAGGTTGTCCAGCACGGCCTTCGAGAAGCCGTAGACATTCGCCGGGGCCGGCACCTGGTCCTCGTGCATCAGGCCCTCCGCCAGGCCATAGGTCGCGGCGGAGGAGGCATAGACCACCCGCATGCCGCGGCTCTGGGCGTAGTCCAGCAGGCGGCGGAAGCCCTCCACATTGCGCTCCACCATGAGCCGCTGGTCCTGCACCGTGGTGTCGGTGATCGAGGCCAGGTGATAGATGCAGTCCACCCGGGCGCGGCCGAAGTGGCGCTCCCAGTCCAGCTCTTCGCAGGGCCGGGCCACCACATCGCCGGCGAAGCCGGAGAGGTTGCTGAAGGAGGCGCTGGAGAAGTCGTCGATGACGCTGATCCAGGCGCCGGGGTGGCGCTGCTGCAGTTCGCGGACGAGGTTGGAGCCGATGAAACCCGCGCCGCCGGTAACGATGAAGTGCACACGCTATGGTAGCAAAGGCCGCAAAGGCAGCTGTGCAGACGGCAGGGCCGGGCAGCGCTGGACCACAGTGGGCAGGGCTGGCCATGCGACGCTTGAGCGGCGGGATCGGCCTGGCGGGGAGAGCGGATTGGACAATTGCACGGCAGTTCAATTCAAGACTCCAATGCTGCCGCGGGTTTTAACCTGCGGCCCCGATATCGCACGTCAAGAACAAAGTGCCAGGCCCGCCGGGTTTAACCTGCAGAGCCGATTTTCAACCGGGAACGGGGTGTTGAAAACTCTCCGACGGGCGGGATTTAACCTTGACCGGCCAAAATGCACCGGGAAATGCCGTTTTGCAAACTGCATGGCTGCCGCCCCAGCATATCTGACTCGCCGGACTGCCCGAACCCAGCCCGCATGGCCCACTTGCATACTGCTGCAAGGGCGATCCAAGGTTCATTACCAAGTGAAGCGCTTCGCGAGGCATCTGGACTGGATACCCTGACAATGGATGGATTATTGTTGCCAGGAGTGTGATTTATCCAAAGTGAGCCACTTGCCTGGCGCTCGCAGTCGGAGCGCCGGCTTTAGCCGGCATCTTCTTCTTGTCGGAGCGCGGGCACCCTGCCCGCATTCCTGGTGTCCGCTAAATCGGGGGAAGTCCAGAAGTCCACTTCGTGTCTTGGTGTCTTGGTGGTTATAAATCTTCAACCACAAAGGCACAAAGACACCAAGAAATCCCGAACAGCTCCGATCGGTACCAGCCATCGGCTGGCGTATGGATCACGCCAGACTCTGTCTGGCGCCCCCAGCCGGGCGCTCCCAGTCGGAACGCCGGCTTTAGCCGGCATCTTGTTCCTGTCGGA
>JADZFO010000028.1 GCA_020849855.1 bacterium
ATCACTGGCGCAATCGCAGCCAGCTTGTACTCCCGAGTGAACTTTCGTCGCGGTCCCGGCATCGGTACACCTCCAGCACATTGATTATGTGCTTAACCTCGCGTACGTAAATCCGGGGGATGTCCATAGTCTTGCGCTGCATGCAATGTGCCTTGCAGGATCTTCAGGCTTTAGCACCTCTCGGCGAGACTCTGCGTCCTCTGCGTCTCTGCGCTTTGTGTTTGTCGCTAGCGGTGGAGCAGCGGCGACAAGGCTGAAAACGGCGGGACAAGCCGGCAGATATGCACCCGGGTCGACTGCAGCTCCACGCCGCCCTCGAGGGGCAAAGAGTGCAGTGAAATGGCCGCCAGGAAGGCTGCACGCCAAAGGAACACAGTGCGCTGCTGGCAATGCGCGCTTGCCATGTCCATCCCTGCCGGGTATAACTTCAGCAGGTGGCCCGGTATCAATCTGCCGCCGGGTAAGCGTGATGCTGTGGAGTGCGGGATGAGCAATCTGCCTTGCGGCAACTTAACTGTAATGGCCCTCTTGCTGCTGCTGTTCTGCGGGGCCTGTTCCGGTGCTTCCGAAACAGCAGGTCTCGCGGCGGCTAAGGGCGGCGATACGCCCAGGCCACAGCCATCCCTTAGCCTGACCTCCCCACCCAGCGAGCTGCTGCGCAGCAGCAGTACCACCCCGGTGACACATGGGGTGCGCGGCTCAGACTTTGACCCCGAACTGCCCAGCAGTGGAGTAATCCCGAAGCCGGAAGGCAAGGGCCTGGCGAGCTTCATACCGGGCCAGCCCGGAGCAAGCGGACTGAAAGGCGCCGCCTACGCACTCTATCAGCTCAATCTGCAGGGCTACGCCGGGGAGCTGATCTTTGACTGGTCCTTCAATATTGAAGGTACGCCGGCAGGCTTCAGCCTGGGCCTGGCCGACTTTGCAGCCGACCGCTGGGTCTGGTTCCCCTGCGAAGCGAACGGCAGCCTGTCTCCGCCGGATCCCGCGCGCTTCATAGATCCCTCCAGTCAGCGTGTGCTGGCAGCCGTGCTGAGCAGCTCGGCCGACGAAGCCGAACTGAGCTACCTGAGGGTTGGAGAGAATGTCCCCCCGGTACCCATATTGACTGTCATAACACCCTTTGAATCGCTGCCGATGCCGCTCTCGCTCTTCGCCAACTACAGCTATGACGTGGACGGCGAGATCGCCTCATATGTCTTCACTCTTCCTGACGGCTCGGAGCTCAGCGCAGCAGAGGGCATGATCACCGGCATTGGGATCAGCGAACCCTACAACGGGCCCGTAAGCGTTGTCGTCAGCGACCTGGAGGGCGGCAGCAGCACAGCATCGGAGATTGTGGATCTCTATTACGTCCCCGAAGTAGACCTTCAGATTTCCGAGAGCAGCGGTATGGCGGACCTGACCGTACGCCTTGAGGCTCTGCCGCTGGACCCCGTGCACAGCTCGCCTCCGCTCTTTGAGTGGGACTTTGATGGTGATGGCGTTTTCGACCTGAATTCTGGCACCCAGTCCGTGGTTTTTCACGTGTATGACACTCCAGGAGACTTTCAGCCAACAGTTCGCCTGACCGAGCCCGGCGGGCACAGCCGAACCGACACTCGGGCCCTCAGCGTCAGCGCTGACTCCGGCGAGGCACGCTGGCGCAGGGTGGCCCTCAGCGGCAAGGACGAGTGGGCCAGCACTGTGGACATGACCCTGCTTGGCGGCCTGCCCGCTGTGGCCTGGGTGGATCACCGCCGCGACGCGGGTGAGCACCGGCTTTACTTCTGCCTGGCAAAGGACGCCCAGGGTCGCGACTGGAATCCTCCGCTGATCGTGGCTGACAAGCTGAGCACGCCGGCTCTGGCGATGAACCTGCGCTCTCCGCTGCGCATGCTGCTGGTGGATGGCAAGCCCGCGATCGTGCTTTGCAACAAGGCGGAGAGCAGCTCAGAGACCCTCTTCATTCGCGCCAGCGATGCCCTTGGCACTGCCTGGGACAGTCCACAGCAGGTTTGGGACTTCGGTGAGGACCTGGAGTACATTTACTCTGACCTCTGTATCATCAACGGCAACCCGGCGATCACTGCGGCTGCCCCGGCTGGTGACTTCGTCTTTCGCCGCGCCCTCGACGCTCAGGGCAGCAGCTGGGGAGACGCGAAGACCATTCATGCCTACGGCGCCTATCAGCCTTCGCTGTGTGATGTGGACGGCCGGCCGGCCGTCGCCTATGAGGAGCTGGACATTTACTACAAGCGGGCAGATGACGCAAGCGGCGACACCTGGCCGATACTGCCGAACCTGCTTGACGCTGATGGCAAGTGCCCCTGCCTCAGGATAGTGGACGGCCGGCCGGCGGTGGCCTTTGACCGCGGCGAAGAGTTGTGCTTCATCCCGGCTGCCGATTCTGCCGGCAGCAACTGGGACAGCGTGCAGGTGCTGCACCAGTCCAGCCTCGGCTTTGGCGGCTTTGCCGACCTCGCGCTGATCGACGGAAAGCCGGCCATCAGCTACGGAGGCACAAGCCAGGGCGAAGACCGCGGACTGCTGTGGCACACTGCTGGCGACGGCTCCGGGACCACCTGGTCTCAGTCCGCGCCGGTCTATCAGCCTCACTGGCTGAGTTATGCCCAGAGCGTGGGGCTGGAGCTGTCCGGCGGCGAGCCGGGCATTGCCTGCAGCAGCCAGGGATTCTCCGCGGACTTCCTGGTCTACTACTAGCCCTGCCTCCAGTCGCAGGAGGGCCAGCGGGTAAGCAGCCCCCGGGTCTAAAATAGCTCCACCTCAGCCCCGCGGGGCAACTGGAGCATTGAAATGGCTGCGAAGAAGGCTTCGCCAAAGGGACACAAGGCGCTGGAGGCCGGCGCATCAGGCAGCGCGAAAAGCGGCAAGGGCAGCGGCAAGCTGGCCGCCCGCAGCGCGGAGCAGATAACCGAGATGAACATCAGCCCTGAGGCGCCGCCGGCGGCCCGCAGCGCTTCGAAGTCCAGCGCCAAGGCTGCGGCCAAGGGTGCAGCCAAAGCTGCTGGCAAGGCGGCAGCCAAGGCCGCCGGAAAGGCTGAAGGCAAGGCGCAGGCCAAGGCAGGCAAGGGCAAGGGCGGCGGGCCGGCCGCCGGAATTTCCGTACCCTCCAGCTTCAGCCTGGACAGCCACAGCAGCGCTACCCGCATCGAGAAGGACTCCCTGGGCGAACTGCCCGTGCCCGCCGGGGCCTACTTCGGCGTGCAGACCGCCCGCGCGGTGGACAACTTCCCGATCTCCGGCATGACCGCGGCGCATCCCGCCGCCGGCAATGGCCTGCTCATCGACGCCTATGTGCAGATCAAGAAGGCCGCGGCCATCGTCAACCACGAGCTTGAGATGCTGGACAAGCCGCGCCGCGACGCCATCGTCATGGCCTGCGACATCATCCTCGGCCTCGACGCCAAGGGCCAGCCCAGCACGGACCCCGAGGTGCGCCGCCGCGCCGCTGCCCTGCGCAGCCAGTGGGTGGTGGATGTCTACCAGGCCGGCGCCGGCACCAGCTTCAACATGAACACCAACGAGGTGATCGCCAACCTGGCCAACGAGCTCTTCGCGCCGGAAGAGGCGATGCGGGTGCGCGGCGACTATCGCTTCGTCAACCCCAACGACCACGTCAACATGGCCCAGAGCACCAATGACACAATGCCCACGGCGATCCGCCTGAGCAACCTGATGGCGCTGCCCAAGACCCTCGCTGCGCTGGAGCTGCTGATCCACGAGTTCAACTCCCGGGGCCGCGATTTCCGCGAGCTGATCACCACCGGGCGCACGCACCTGCAGGACGCCACGCCGATCACCCTGGGCCAGATTTTTGTCGCCTTCGCCGACTGCCTGGCCAAGGCTCGCCAGCGCCTGAAGGAACAACCCTCGCGGCTCTCGGCGATCGGCCTCGGCGGCACTGCCGTCGGCACCGGCATGAACTCCGACCCGCGCTATTCCAAGAAGGTCGCGGCGCAGCTCTGGAAGCAGCTCGGCTTCCCCATCGGCAACCCGGCGAACATCATCGAGATGCATAACAGCATGGCCGACCAGCTTGGCCTTTCGGCGGCCCTGCGGGCGCTGGCGGTGGACCTGAACCGCATCGCCAACGACCTGCGCCTGATGAGCTCGGGCCCGACCAGCGGCATCGCCGAAATCAACCTGCCGCCGGTGCAGCCGGGCTCCAGCATCATGCCCGGCAAGGTCAACCCGGTGATGCTGGAGATGCTGAATATGGTCTGCTACCAGGTCATCGGCCTCGACACCGCTGTCTGCGGAGCGGCCCAGGCCGGCCAGTTCCAGCTTAATGTGATGATGCCGCTGATCGCCTTCGACCTGCTGCACATGCAGACGATCCTGACCAGCAGCATGAAGGTGGTGGCCGAGCGCTGCGTCCGCGGCATTACCGCCAACGAGACCCGCGCCCAAGCCTACTTCGAGGCCTCATACGGACTGGCCACGGTGCTGAACCCGATCATCGGCTACTCTGCGGCGGCGGACATCGTGAAGAAGGCGGTCAAGAACGGCACGCCGATCATGGATGAGCTGCGCAGCGCGAAGAAGGCCGACGGCAGCCCGCTGATGAGCGAGGCCGAGCTGAAGAGCGCTTTTGCCTCGCGGCGGCTAACCAAGCCGGGGAGTTTGAAGAAGTAGTAATCAGATCCTGCAGTGGTGGGGCTTGTCCCCACCCGGCTTTACAGAAGGCGGGGCACTGTCCCCGCCTTTCTTATAGGGGGCGAATGTCCCTGCCCATTTATTTCCTGCTACATGCTCCGCAGCAGGTCTGAGCTTTTCACCACCGTGCCCTGGGGGTAGCGGTAGACATACTTCGGGCGCTCGACATCCACCGGCCAGTCGTTAAGAAAGGAGCTGAGGTGATAGCCGGCTCCGCTGTAAGGGTCGATGATCAGATCGGTGTCCTCAAACATTTCCAGGCCGCACAGCGGGCAGTTGGTCCCGAGGATGCGCTCGGCATCCACGTTCTCGCGCAGCAGCTCGCGCTCCTTCTCCTCGGCGCTCATCTGGCGCTTCTCGCCTTCCTCGCGCTCCTTGGCCGCCTTTTTGGCCTGCGCCGCCAGCAGCAGCGCATCCTTGCTCTTGTTGAATTCCTCGTCAAGGCTGGCCTTCAGTCCGCCGGGCTTGGGACGCGTGGCGCGGTAGACGAAGACGAGCACGATCACCATCAGCATCACTGCGCCGACGGTGATCATCACAAACTTCATGGCGTCGCTGTTCATCTGGGAGCGCGCCTGCCAGACCACTGCGAGGTTAAGAAGTTCAGGCATCCTTGCTCTCCGGCTGCTGCTCTTGGCTTTCACGCCGCTGTTTGATCAGATCGGCGATCTGCTTCTGGGCCTCGCTGTGCGCGCCCAGCAGCAGGCGGTAAGTGTACATGCGCCGCGTGATCATCGTCCAGATGCCCACGATCCACAGCAGGCCCATGCCGCTGACGCTGGCCAGCAGCAGTGTCTTTTCCGCCTTTGGCGCCAGGGTCACCGGCAGCAGGCAGAGCAGTACCGCAAGCTGGATCAGGATGTCCTGCAGGATGAACATGACGCGGGCAGAGCCCTCAACGCCGGCCAGGAAGCGGCTCTCGCGGCCGAACTGGATCACCGCCACGGCCAGGTAGACACACAGCATCACTCCGGCCACCATACGCGTGGAAGCCCAGTCCACCGGGGCATCCGCCAGCGCCAGGGCCAGGCTCATCCCGCTCCTCCGGCCCCGGGCAGCCTGGCGTCCTTGGCCCCTTCCGGCGGGCTGGCGCCCGTGCGCACGGCCGGCCGCGAAACCTTGATGTCGCGGATCTCCACATCCTTATCCAGCGGCACAATGCCGCGCGGCTCAATCGTCTCGCCTTCCTTGGCCTGCTTGATCTCGCGGTTGTCATAGATGTACAGCGCGCCCTCGTCGTCGACGACAAAGACATAACTGTCGCTGGGGTCCAGCACGATCTGCTGGCCGCCGGGGATGAAGATCAGGTTCGGGTCATAGCCGCCCTTCAGCTTGATATGCGTCTGCGGCAGGTAGTAGGGCACCGGAGCAATGCTGCGGCGGCCGTTGGGGTCAGGCGGCACCTGCTCCCAGGAGACCGAGCGGGTCGGGTTGTCGACCTCCCAGCAGATCACCGCCTTATCCTCGAAGGCGGTGGCATAGAGATACGCGCCCCTGGAGTCCACCGCCATGTAGCGCAGGCGCTTGCGGTTCTCCCAGCGCGCCGTCGGGTCCGGCATCTTGTAGATATAAGCCGCGACGATCTGGTCTGTCTGCTTGTCGATGCAGTAGATCGTGTTATGCACCAGCACTGAAACGTAGTAATACTTGCCGGCGGGCGGATAGAGCAGCTCTTCCGGCGCGCCGTGCAGGTCGATCTGCCCGATGCGCTCCTTGCGCGAGAAGCTGTAGATATTGATCAGTGGCTCCTTGGCGTCGATCAGGTAGATCCGGTCGCCGTCGTCGCCCACCGCGATCTTGTGCGTCAGCTGCAGCTCGCGGGCGCGCCAGAGGCGCTTCTTGCGCTCGCGGTTGCCCTCGGACCAGGTGTCGAGGTCCAGCACGTCAAAACCGCCGGCCATGAAGTCGGTCTTCGAGCCCAGCACGCAGGCCAGGCGGCGGTTATCGGGGAAGACGCCAAAGCCCTGCGGCACGCCGTCCACCTCGATGGTCTCCTCGCGCAGGTAGGTCCGGGTGTCCAGCACCGAAATGCGGTTCGAGACGTCCACCACATTGGCGATGAAGGCCTTGCTGTAGTCCCGGCTGAAAGCCAGCTCGCGCAGGCCGTCGGCCACTTGGAACTTCTTCTCGATCACACCGTTGAAGGGGTTGATAATCGCCACCTGGTCCGGTGTGTGGTTCAGCATCCACACGCGGATCCCGGGATCGGGGTTCTTGCGCAGCAGCAGAAGCTGGAAGCCCAGCATGCAGGCGGCCGTGACACCGATCACCAGCACGGTGGCAAAAAGGTTGCCGCGGCTCTGGCGGCGCGCGGCCGGGCGCGCGGCCTGCGGTGCTGCCGGCTGCGGCGAAGCCGACCCTGCCGGCTGCCCGAGGCTGGAATCTATTGAATCCATCACGCCTATTATGACGGCTGCAGCGCTTGGACGTTGCAGGATGCCCAATGTACCTCTTCGCCGGCCTTCATAGGCGGAAGGGCTCGAAGCTCTGGCCGTTGAAGCGGTAGGCGCCATTCTCCTGGGTGCCCAGCCACAGCACACCCTCGCGGTCCAGGTGCATGGAGATCACCGCAATTTCGCCCTGCTCGTTCTTGACCGGATAGCGTACACAGTTCACGCCGTCATAGTGCCAGACGCCGTCGCCATAGGTCTGCAGCCAGAGGTCACCCTGGGCGTCGCGGGCCGCCGACTGGAAGTAAACGGGGTAGTCCTCGCGCCCCAGTTTGGAAAGGTCCATCCCGGGCGCGGCAGTGAACTTAAGCTCCGTCTCGCTGCCCCCGCCAGCGGGGCTATCCTCAAAGCGGTAGCGGAAGCTGCTGTTGCTGATCCAGTAATCGCCGTCCCTGTCCTCAATCACCGCCCGGATGCCGATCTGTCCGCCCTCCGGAGTATAGGTGTGATGAGTTTCACGCAGCCACTGCAGAGACTTTCCGTCGAAGCGGCACAGGCCGACATTGCCGGTGCCAAGCCAGATGTGGCCTTGCCTGTCCTTGTAGATTGAGTAGACGGCGTTGAAGTTGCTGGCCAGTTGCGGCGCCAGGGCTTCAAGCTTGTCCTGCACGGGTTGGCGCGGCAGCTCCAGACGGTATAGCGTCGTGCCGTCGTAGCGATAAGGGTTACCCAGCCAGAACCACATATCGCCGTCCTGCAGGACCCAGTCCTGAGGCGAAGGAGTGTTGGTGGCAACCAGGGTCTCAAAGCCCGAGCCGTCGAAACGGCAGATGCCAGCGTCGGTTGTTATGTAGAGCCGTCCGGCCTGGTCTTCCTGGAAGTTCCTGATGTTGTTGCTGGGCAAACCCTCAGCGCTCGTGAAACGGCGCAGTTCCTTCCCGTCATAGCGCAGGGCCCCATCGCCATTGGAGCCGAACCAGTGGTGTCCGTGGATGTCCTGGTAGACGCACCAGATGGAAGCCGGTATCTCCGCCGCGGCTTGCCCCGGGGCCGTGGCAGACGCCCGGACAGGCATGGCGCTGCAAAGCTGGAAAGAGCTGCTGCGCGTATGCTCCGCCTCCGCAATTGGCCTGCCTGAAGACCTTTCTCCGGCCGCCCGGCCCTTCACAGCCATTATTCCGGGTGCACCTGGCCTCACAAGACTGCCGACAGCCAGGAGCAGCAGAACGCCGATGATTGCAGCGCGCCATAGAGGTCGCGCGAAGAGGATTCGCTTAGCCATACCCACCACCTTGATTTTCAGCCCTGCTGAGCAGGACGGGAGTTTGTGGCTGTACGTTTAGCCCTGTTTGCGCAGCTCCAGACGAGCCAGCATGTGCTCCTTGATCAGCTTGGCGTGCTCCCACTCGCGTCGGTCGGTCTCGTCATCAAGCGGGATCATCGGCAGCACGGTGGGCTTGGAGTTGCTGTCGAGGCCCACGATGGTGAAATAGCCCTCGCAGCAGTAGAAGCGGTCGCCGGTGGTGATGTCCTGGGCATGCACGGAGCAGAAGGCCACGCAGCTTGTGTTGCCCACGTAGACCACCCGCGCCGTCAGCTCAACCATCTGGCCGTGGCGGATCGGGCTGTTGAAGGCGATGGCGTCAATGCTGGCAGTCACGCAGGGCCGGCGGCTCCAGCGCGATACGCACAGCGCGGTGCAGATGTCCATCAGGGCGACCAGCTTGCCGCCGAACATCACACCGTTGGGGTTGAGGTCGCCGGGAAAGACGATCTCGTACATGGTCAGCGGCTCAGCCGCCCGGGTTTCACGCTGCGGGGTATCCATCAGGCGGGATTGTAGCGGGCGTCGCGGCGGCGGGGGCGGCGTGCTGCGACTGCTGCTGCGGGGCCGCAAAGCTTGCCGCCCATCCCGCGCGGGGCTAGAATACTCTTCCTAGCCATTTGAGGAGGCTCCAAAATGATCGCACGCAAGGCCCTGCTGTATGTGGCGGCCCTCGTCGTTTTCGCCCTGCTGACCAGCTGCGACGTGCTGAAGCAGAACATCGCCACCAGTGGCCCCAAGCGCTACAAGGTCCAGCTGACCCAGTGCCTGGAAGACGCGCGCCGCGAGATCGACCAGGACGGCGAGCCCCGCGAGGTGACTGTCACCCAGCTCAAGGAGATCCTGACCAACTACGAGAAGGAAATGAGCAGCTTCGGCTCCTACATGGCCGCCAAGGAAGCCGCCGACTTTATCGACCAGGCCCGGGCCGACCAGGCGAACTCCTTCAAGCTCTACCAGGAAGCCAAGCTGAAGATCGACCGGGTGCTTGACGCCCTGCAAACAGAGGTCAAGTAAGATCGCCCGCCTGCAGGACAGCCAGACGCCGCCGGGCCACGCGCCCTTCTCTCCGCGCAGCGGAGGAGCAGAGCTGTATGAGCAGCTGGTCCGGCCGCGTCTGCTTGAACTGCGCAAGCCCGCGCGCTATATCGGTGAGGAGCAGGGCCAGATCCGCCGGGACTGGGACAATTGCCCGGCCGGCGGCGCGCCTTTCCGCCTGGCCTACAGCTTCCCCGACCTCTACGAGATCGGCATGAGCTACCACGGGCGCGAGCTGATTTATCAGCGTATCAACGCCCGGCCGGATGCCATCTGCGAACGGGTCTTTGTGCCCGACCGCGACATGGAAAGCCTGCTGCGCGAGACCGGCGCCCCGCTGTTCAGCCTGGAGTCCAAGCGGCCCCTGCGCAGCTTTGACGCCGTCGGCATCAGTTTCACTTATGAACTGGCCTATCCCAGCGCTCTGCTGCTGCTGGAGCTGGGCGGCATCGCGCTGTACAGCGCGGAGCGCGGCGAGGACGACCCCTTCGTCATCGCCGGTGGCCAGTGCATGTGCAACCCCGAGCCCATTGCGCCCTTCTTCGACATCGTCTGCAACGGCGAGGGCGAAGAAACCCTGGACGCCATCATCGATTCCCTGAAGGCCAGCCGCGGCCGGCCGCGCGCCGAGCGCCTGCTGGAGCTGGCCACCCTGCAGGGCGTCTATATCCCCTCGCTCTACGAGCCGCTGCATGACGAGAACGGGCGCCTGCTGGGCACCCGGCCCAGCCAGCCCGGCCTGCCGCTGCGTATCCAGCGGCGCTATGTGACGGACTTCGCCTCCACCATGCCGCCGACCCGGCCGGTGCTGCCCTACATCGAAGTCCCCTCCGACAAGGTCTACCTTGAAGTCATGCGCGGCTGCCCACAGGGCTGCCGCTTCTGCCAGGCGGGCTACATCACCCGGCCGGCGCGGGCCCGCCCGGTGGAACTGCTGGCGCAGGCCGCGGCGGAGCTGGTGGCCAACACCGGCGCGGATGAGGTCTCGCTGATGAGCCTCTCCACCCTGGACCACCCGCAGGTCTTTGACATGATCGAGGCGGTCAAGGCCGCTGTTCCTGAGGATGTCAGCGTCGGCCTGCCTTCCCTGCGCGCCGACCGTATGAGCGCCGAGCTGGCCAACATGATGCGCAAGAAGCGCGAGTCCAGCCTGACCATCGCCGTCGAGGCCGGCTCAGACGCCGCCCGCCGCGCGATCCGCAAGGGCGTCACCGAAGAGGACGTCCTGCACACCTTCGACTTTCTAATGGCCGCCGGCTGGCACAAGTTCAAGCTCTACTTCATGATGGGCTTCGCCGGCGAGCCGCTCAGCGCGATGGATGACATCGCCGGCCTGGTCGCCAAGATCATGGACCTGGCCCGCGCCAAGGGCTACCGCCGTCCGCGCCTGGTCATCTCCTGTAGTGTGCTGGTGCCCAAGCCGCACAGCCCTCTGCAGTGGCAGGGCATGGAACGGCCGGAGCAGACCCGCGAGAAGCAGCGGCGCCTGAAGTTCCTGCTGGCGCGCTTTGGACGCAGCGTGGAGTTCAAGCATCACGATTCGGCCGAGAGCGTCATCGAAACTCTGGTCAGCCGCGGCGGACGCGAGATCGCCGCGGTGGTTTACAGCGCCTTCCGCCTCGGCCAGAGCCTGCCCAGCGACTACTTCAGCTACTCCGCCTGGGCGGAGGCCTGCGCTGAGCATGGCATCGACATTGAGCACGAAGTGCACCGCGAGCGCGAGTATGACGAGGCCCTGCCCTGGGACCACGTTTCCCGCGGCGTCGGGCGCAAGTACCTCTGGCGCGAATGGGAGTACTACCACTCCGGCGATGCCAACCCGGCCTGCCATGTGGAGTGCACATCCTGCGGCCTGGGCTGCAATGCGCCGGTCTTTGACCCGGACAGCCGGGCGGTGCCGGCCGGCCTGAAGGACTATTTCGGCCGGGTAGCCGCCAGCGCTGCCGCCGAGATGCGCGGCCTGCGCCCCTTCAGCCCGGTCTATCCCGAGGACCTCGATCCCGTGTACGAAGACGGGATCGAGCTTAGCGGCCTGGTCCGGCCGCGGGTAGCTATCCAGCGCCGCGGCACCTCCGAGAGCCAGCTCGTGGATACCCGCCCGCCAGGGGAGCCATCTGATGGACAGGCCTGATCAGCCGGCAGAAGCCGCCCCGGATCCAGGCACACAGCCCGCCGAGCGCGGACCGACTGCGGATGAGCTGCTGCGCCAGGAGCTGGCGGAGCTTGAACTGCAGCGCTCGCAGCGCCCCCGGGCCGCCGCTCCCCAGCGCCGCGGCTGGCTTTTGCTGCTGGCGGCTCTTGTCGGCATAGCCACAGCTGCTGTGTACTACCTGCAGTCCCAGCGCGAGCCGGACAAGATGGAGCTGCTGCGCTTTGTGTCGCTTTATCTGACCCTGCCGCTCTCGATGTCCGTGCTGCTGCTCTTTGCCTACTTCACCTACCCGAAGCGCTAGCCGCTACCAGATCGGATACTGCATGTCCCAGGGTGGCTCGTCGCGGCTCTGGGTGTCCAGCGGCGCGCTGAAGCGCAGCCCCGCAGCTTCGCCGCTGCCTGCCGCGACAGGATCCTGGCGGAAGAGCGAGTCAATCCCCGTGCCTTCGCCGCAAACCGGGCAGAGCTGGCGGCCCACATCGCGGTAGTTCAGGCGCGAGCGGCAGTGCGGGCAGCGCAGGCCGCTGTCCGATGCCGGGTCCGCCGCTTCCGCTGACTCCGGCGGGATACTCGCGCCATTGCTGCTGCTGGCTAGCGGCGGCCCCAGCCCTGAGCTGCACAGCACACAGAGGGCCGCTTCCCGCTCCGCCGGCAGGGCTGCCGCACAGCGCAGGCAGAAACGGCCGCCTGTGTCCTCAGTGCGGCTTGCATCCGGCATCTGCTTACTTATACCCGCGCGCTCGGCGCGCCGGGCCTATTCCTCCGGCGCGCTGGGCAGGGGCTTGCCTTCCGGCTCGATGATCTGGTCGATCAGGCCATAGCGCTTGGACTCCTCCGCGGTCATGAAGTTGTCGCGGTCGGTGTCCTTCTCAATCGTCTTATAGCTCTGGCCCGTGTGCCGCGCCAGGATCTCGTTGAGGCGCTTCTTGGTCGCCAGCATTTCCTTGGCGTGGATCTCGATGTCGCTGGCCTGGCCGCGGAAACCGCCCCAGGGCTGGTGGATCATCACCTTGGCATTGGGCAGGGCATAGCGCTTGCCCGGCGCTCCGCCGGCCAGCAGCACGGCGCCCATGCTGGCCGCCAGACCGACGCAGATCGTGGAGACCTGTGGCTTGATCAGCTGCATCGTGTCATAAATCGCCAGGCCGTCCACCACGGAGCCGCCCGGGCTGTTGACGTAGATGTCGATGTCCTTGGAGCTGTCTTCCTTCTCCAGGAAAAGCAGCTGCGCGATGACAGCATTGGCCACGGCGTCGTTGATCGCCGAACCGATGAAGATAATGCGGTCCTTGAGCAGGCGGCTGTAAATGTCATAGGCGCGCTCGCCAAAATTGCTCTGCTCAATAACGACCGGGACGTAATACGGCATGTCTTCCCTCCCTCAGGGGTGGATATGCTACCACCCGCAGCCGGGTCCTTAACTTATCGGCAGGCTGCCCGCGCGCGCCAGCCTAGCTGAGCTGGCCATCCTTAAGCAGGCCGTTCAGGGCCTTGAACTGCGCATGCTCCTTGCTGCGGGCCCACTCAAAGCCGACGCTCTCGTGGTTTGTCATCACGGCACCGGCGCTTTCCATCCGCCGCAGGCCCATCTCGCGGTACTCACTGCCGCGGCCGGAGACGGCCTCCCAGCAGACATGCACAGCGCTGCCCTGCTCCAGCAGGGGCAGAACGGTCTGCATGACGCAGACATGCGTCTCGATGCCCGCCACCACAATCTGCCGGCCATCCGGGGCCAGGCCTGGGCGGGCCTCAGCCAGGGCCTGCATGAAGCCGCTGTCGCCGGCGCAGCCAAAGGCCAGCTTCTCGATGAAGAACTTCGGCACAGTCAGCTCGTCATAGGCCGCGCGGACTTCCGGATGCGTGGGGCCAAGCCCCTTGGGGTACTGCTCGGTCAGGATCACCGGCGCACCGAAAAGCTCCGCCAGGCGCAGCAGGCGGATGGTGGCGTCGATCACCAGGCGCGAACGGTGCACCATCTCGATCAGCTTGCCCTGCAGGTCGATGGCGACCACCACGCTGCGGCTGCTGTCCAGCAGTTCAGTGCGCTTCATGCTTCACCTCGGCGCGGATTATAGAGCGCGCGGACCTAAGTTCACGGAGCAAGAGAAAGGCCCCCGGACTTGCCGGGGGCCTGCTTGTGACGCTTTAGCCTGTTGACTAGTTGCTGCTGGTCATCTGCAGCAGGTTGTCCACGGTGACATTGCCAGCCAGGATCTCGACATCGCGGGTCAGGGTGGTGTAACCGTCAAGGGTGAACACAACCTGATAGGTGCCCGGGGCGAGGTTGGTGAGCTGGAAGTGGCCGATGGAGTCGGTTACGGTGCTCAGGCTGGTACCGACAACCTGGACATTGACACCGCTCAGGTAAAGGTTGGTGCCGCCGTCAATGATGTTGCCGGAGTAGCCGCCGGTGACAGGCGGGGTGCGCGGGCTGAGGTTGAAGTCAGCACGCACGGTGGTGTCGGCCAAGACCTGCACGCTGGCGGTGTCGGAGTCATAGTTGAACTTCGTCGCCGTCATGTAATAGGTGCCGGTGCGCAGGTTGCGGATCAGGTAGTCACCGTTGATGTTGGTGTTGCGGATCGCCAGGGTGCCGAGCTCGGAACCCAGGGACACGCTGGCGCCCTCAAGCGGGGTGGCGTTGTCCAGGCGGCGCACGGTACCACCGATGTTGCCGTAGCTGCGGTCGGGCAGCTTCTCCTGCAGGTAGCGCAAGTCGTTGACATCAGTGATGTAGATATTGCCTTCATAGTCCACCGCCACGTTGGAGGGGGCCAGGAAGGTGCTGCCGGCGCGGCCGCGGGCGCCCGTACCGATCTGGCGGATGAACGAGCCGGTGCTGCGGTCGAAGACCTGCACGCGGCGGTTACCCGGGTCGCAGATATAGACCTGGTCAGTCAGCGGATCCACGGCCATGCCGGAAGGACCGCCGGCCGTCAAGTCGGGATCCTCGAGCGCGCCGGTGCCCGGATCAACAGCGGGGTTGATCGCGAAGCTGCCGGGGGCGCCGCCGCCGGACTCGCCGATGACACGGTTGTAACCAAAGCCGTTCTCAACCCAGCCGCTCATCACATAAGCCGGGGTGACATTGTTCGTATCGAGACGCACGAAGCCAATGCCGACATAGTCGCGGGTGAAGTTCGCGGCGCCGGCATACAGGGTGTACTGCAGGTCGGCCCGGTTGAACGGGTAGTAGGCGTCGAAGGAGATCTGGCCCAGGTTCACCTGAGTGAAGGGCGTGATGTCGTTGCCGTCGTTGTAAAGGTCGAAGTCGCCAATCGAGTTGCCAAACTGCTGATGGAAGAAGAGGCCCGGGATAGTTATCGGGTCACCGTTCTCATCCTCGGTCGGCACGTCGCCGTTCTCGGTGCTCAGGTAGTCATCGAAGCGGTTCATCATCACGCCGGCGCGGGGGAAGTCCGGAATCGGCGCCGACAGCGGGACATCGACGTCGCAGGTCGTGAAGACCGAGCCGAAGCGGTCGATGGCAATGTCGTACACGGCGATGATCTGGTAGGGCGGCGGCGGCGGACCGGTGTCCGGCGGGTTGAAGCCCTGACCACCCGGCGGCAGGCCGTCGCGGCGCTGCGGATCGGGGTTCTCGTCATCCTCGCGCGTCGAATCGGGGTCCAGGTTCGGCGGGTAGATCGTCACCCAGCCCCAGGCACCCACCGGGTCGTGCAGGACGGCCACGTGGTTCGGCAGGAGGTAGGGGGAGCCGCCGGCGACGTCAATCTCGACGGAGGGCGGGAAGACCGCCAGGCCCTGCACTTCACCAAGGGCCGTGGTGAAGTTCACCAGGGCGCCCTGCTTGTCGTAGCAGTAGACCACAGCGTCATCCGCAACATACACATACTGCTGGGAAGCCGCCACACCGCGCAGGTCGCCGAAGCTGCCGCCCGGGGGCAGGAAAGGAGCCGGGGGATCCGGGATGATATCCGGGTCCTGCGGGTCGCCGCCTGGCGGACCGTCAGTCGGCGGGAAGTTCGGGGGCGTGGTGGTGCCATCGCCGCCGCCGCAGCTGACGCTGCCAAGCACCAGTCCCAGGACCAGCACCAGCAGCCAGATCAGATTCAGTCTTTTCATTACTTCACCTGCTTGCAAATCATGTTTGCTCTGCACAGCCTGCCGGGCCTAGCCCTGGCCGCCGCCAACGTTACCGGAATCGTCAAAGGCCTGATTGATGATCAGGTTGACTTCCTTCACCGCGCCGGGGCCAACGCTGAAACGGCGCTCCGTGGGCTCAAAGAGGGCCAGCTGGCCGCTGTCGATCGATTCCGCAAAGGTGTGGATGATCACTTCACCGGCCGGGACGACCATCATGTAACGGTGATCGGGGTTAACCAGTTCGCTGCGGATGAAGGGGTCTTCAAGCGGCGCACGGTAAAGAGTGTTGCCGTCAACATCTTCAAAGGTCGCGTCCACATCCGGGTCAGGGAAGGAACCGCCGAAGAAGAGCTGGGGCACCTCAATGCCGAAGTACAGGTCGATGTCCACCTCGATGATGTCATCGACGCCGCCGTTGCCGCCAGTGGAGTTCTGGTTTTGGATCGTCACGGTCGGGTTGAAGTTGGTCACCGAACCGTAGATCAGGGCGCAGGGCAGGCGGCTGATGTCACGCAGGAAGGGCGCACCGGTGCTGGCGCCATAGGGGTACATGGTCATCAGCTGGTCGAACTCCTGCGAATCATCCGGCTCGCGCAGGTTGGTCGGCGGGAGCGGGCGGGAGTAATCGATGCCGCGGATGAACTTGTTGACCAGGCCGTTGCCACGGAAGATCAGGGTCACCTGATCGTTGATGGTGAAGCCGAGGTCGGTGTAGTTCGCGGTGGATGTGATCACCGAGGCCCGGTTGTCGGTCAGGCCGTGGTTGGTGAACAGCATCTTGTGGTTCATCGTGTTGTAGTTAGCAAACTGACCGCCGGAAGCCGGGTTGCCGGAGTCAATCAGCCCGTTGATGTACAGAGGGCCACCGGTCGGCGTCGTCAGATAATCAACGAAGGCGAGGTAAACCTGGTTCTCCTCGTCGTCACCCAGGAAGGCGACATCGTTGAACAGGCCGGCCATGGTGTTGTCCGCGCTGCTGCCAAGCCAGCTGAGCATGAAGTTTGCCAGGGCGAAGTCCTTGTACTGCTGGGCGGCGAAGATCACATTGTTGGAACTCTGGATCTCGTTCTGGATCAGCTCGCGGGTGCGGTCCGTGGGGCCGAAGTAGACCTCCAGGGTGCCGCGGCCGCCGCCGACCAGGAAGCTGTGCTGGGTGTCATCACGCTTGTGGACGCCGAAGTTGCCCTCGACGAACATCTGGTTGAACTGATTGGTGAAGGCCGCGGCCACACCGGTGTTCAGGATGTTGATGACGTCACCAAAGGTGCTTTCGGCACCCGAGCTTTCCCAGTTGTAGGAACCGGTCACCACACGGGCCTGGTCAATGACCAGGAAGCGGCTCTGCATCAGGCGCGGCTCGCCTTCCTCATCCGTGCGGATCTCCAGGTTGCCACCGTTAAGGGTCGTGTCCTCAAGCTGATTGTAGAAAGCCTTGTAGACCGGGTCGTCATAGAAGGCCTTCTCAGTCACGATACGGACGTTGACACCGCTGCGGGCTTCGTTCAGCAGCGCCTCGACGATCGCCTGACGATCAATCCGGGTCACGGCGACATCCAGTGTGGACGTTGCCGAGGCAATCAGATTGAAGATCGGATCCGAGTCGAGGTTCTCTGCGCTGAGCGAGCCAGTGCGGAACAGGTGGTCGACCGTCTGAACCTGAATCTCTGGAATCAGATCTTCAGGGTTAGTCGTTGACACCGGCGGCGTGGTGGAACCACCGTCCCCACCACCGCAGGATACCAACGCCAAAAGTGAACCCGCGCACAACGCAAGCGCAGTGCGCGCCAGGATTCCATAGGTTTGCACCTTGTTCCTCCGGCTTGTGTGAATAACTACCTATTATCCGACGGAGAGCGATTTACTGTCAAGTTTGCCAGTTAGCCCGTTCGCTCCCCTGCTACCCACGCTTGATTGCCCACTTTATCTTACCCATCGGAGCGCTGGCTGCAGCACCCCGCGCAGGCACTTATCCCAAAATGAATGAGCCCGCATCAGCCCTGGCGGCAACGGCTGTTGTGCAGACTTTTGCCCCTTTTTACTGGGCTGCGCCTGAGCGCAGATAACGGCAGTATTCCTCCAGACCCTGGCGCGCCGGAAAATTGGCCACAAGCCGGCTGACCCGCTCAATTTCGCTGCCCAGCACACTGTGGCGGGGCCGTGGAGTGGGGTCGCCGTAGTCTTCGCTGCTGACCGCCTGGATCAGATTCTGGTTAAAGCCGGCGACTTCGGCCAGCTCGCGGGCCCAGCCATACCAGCTGTTGGCCCCGGCGGAGCTCAGATGGACCAGCCGCGGCAGGCCCTCTTCCGACCCCTGCAGGCTAAACAGCATCTGCGCCAGATGCGGCGCATAGCTGACGGCGGTCCACTGGTCCTGCACCACCGCCAGGCTGCGGCCGGCCTGCATGCCCTCATAGATTGCGCGGAAAAAGCAGCGCTCGGTCTGGCCATCCCGGCGCGGCCCGAACACCCCACTGATCCTGACCACATGACCGCGGCCATACTCCAGCACCAGCGGCTCAATTATTGCTTTGGACGCACCATAGACATTAATAGGCGCTGTCGCCTCGCTCTCCAGGCGCAGGCCGGGCCGTCTCCCGGAAAAGACGTAGTCCGTGGAAAAGAAGACCAGCGCGGCATCCACAGCCTCCGCCGCCTGCAGCACGTTCACAGTTCCGTTGGAGTTCACTTCCGTGGTCTGCGCGCTGTGGCTCTCACACCAGCCGACCCGGGTTATCGCCGCCGTATGCAGGATCAGCTCCGGCTGCCAGGCTCTGGCCAGTTCCAACACCGCCAGGGCATCACAGACATCCAGCTGCGCGTGCGACATTGCGCGGACCTCATGGCCCTGCTGCCGGGCCTCAAGTTCCAGCGCCGAGCCAAGCTGGCCCGTGCCGGTAATCAGAATGCGCTGCGCCGCCACCACTGGATTCTAGTATGACCCGCCAGAGGCTTGTACTGCAAATGAGAAGGCGTTATCATTAATGTATGCACAAGCGTGGATTCCAACATGCAACTTCAAGCAGCATATGGCAGTTCCGCCGGCTCCTGGCCGCTGTCAGCCTTATTGGCGCCAGCCTCTGTCTCAGCGCCTGCCCGGCGGGAGAGTCCGGGGACACGGCCGCCGGCAAGGGAAAGGGCAGCGCCGCCGGGCAGAGTGGCGCCGGTGCTGAAGCACCGCACTATGTTGTCACGGTCAAGCCCCTGGAGCTGATCCTGGGCCGCCTCTGCGAGGGCCGGGCGACGGTCAGCACTCTGCTGGAAGCCGGCGCCAACAGTCACACCTTTGACCCCGCTCCGTCTGACGTGCAGGCCATCGCCGAGGCCGGCGCATTCATCTGGGTCGGCGAGGCCTATGACGGCTGGGCGGCTGATTTTGAGAACGCGAACAGCATTTCACTGCTGGGCCTGCTGCCGGCCGACATGCTGTCCCCCCTGCCTGAGCATGGCGAGTGGCTGCCCCACGATGATCATTCCGGTCCCGGACATGCGGAGCACTCTGAGCCCTCCGAGGATGCACACGCTGAAACGCATGAGCACGCCGAGGGTGATCACGGGCATGAACATGCCGAGGGTGATCACGGGCATGAGCACGCCGAGGGCGATCACGGGCATGAACATGCCGAAGCCGGGCATGGCCACGCTCATGCTGAAGCCGGCCACGCTCACGATCATGGAGAGCTACCTGATCCGCATTTCTACACCGACCCGCTGCTGGTCAAGGCTCTGCTGGAGCCGCTGAGCCAGCGCCTGGCGCAGATCGATCCCGGCGGCGCCGCCCTGTACCAGCAGAATGCCGCGGCCTTCGCGCAGCAGCTGGATACGCTGGACGCCGCGCTGCGCGAGCGCATGGCGCCCTGCGCCGGGGCGCCGGTCCTGATGTTCCACCCTTCCTTTGTCTACGTCCTCAAGCGCTAGGGCCTGCAGTATGCCGGCTCCATCGAGCCCTTCCCGGGCAAGGAGCCCACGCCCCGCGACCTGCAGAAGCTGGCGGAGCAGCTTAAGGCGAGCGGCGCCAGGGCTGTGTTCAGCGAGACTCTTCTCCCGGCAGCGCCGGCGGAGGCCCTGGCCGAGGCCATCTCCGTGCCAGTGGTAGAGCTGGACCCGGCCTGCGGCAACTCCGGGCGGGACTATCGCGACTATGAGGACTGGCTGAACTACAACGCCGGCCTGATCCTGGACGCGCTGACTCCGGCTTCTTCCGCCGCGCCGGCCGCTGCATCGCATTGATAACGTAAACTCATTAGCAGTGGAAGCCAATAACCCCGCCTCCTTAGCGCCGGCCCTGCGCGCCAGCGGCCTGAGCCTGCGGCTCGGCACGCAGCTTGTGCTTGAGGATCTTGCGCTGGAAGTGCCGCGCGGCAGCTTCTGCGCAGTGCTGGGCCCCAACGGCGGAGGCAAGAGCTCCCTGCTCAAGCTGATCCTCGGCCTGCACCAGCAGGACAGTGGCAGTCTGGAAGTCTTCGGCGAGCCGGCTCCCGCGCGGCATGTGCGCATCGGCTATGTACCGCAGGCCAAGACCCTTGACCGCAGCTTCCCGGCCCAGGCCCTGGAGCTGGTTGTCTCCGGCCTCAGCCGCTCCTGGCCCTGGCGTATCAGCCCGTCCCAGCGGCAGGCGGCGATGCAGGCCCTGCAGCAGGCCGGCGCACTTGAACTGTCCGAGCGGCAGATCAGCGTGCTCAGCGGCGGCGAACTGCAGCGGGTCTACCTGGCCCGGGCCCTCGCCCGCCAGCCCGAGCTGATCCTGCTGGATGAACCGGCGGCCGGCATTGATGCCGCTGGCGAGCACGACATGTACCACGTCCTGGAGTCCTGGCAGCACGCATCCGGGGCCACAGTGCTGATGGTCACGCACGACTGGGGCGCGGCTTTCCACCACGCCAGCCTGGCCCTGGTTCTCAGCCGCCGCCTGCTGGCCAGCGGCCCGCCCCAGCAGGTGCTCAGCGATGAGACCCTGCGCCTGGCCTTTGGCCACCATGGCCACAGCCACAGCATGAGCTGGCACGCGCCGCACAGCCACCCGCCGCACAACCCCGCCCCGCGGCCGCCGGAGGCGCCGCATGCCTGAGCTCCTGGACGCCCTCAGCCTGCCTTTCTTCCAGCGCGCGCTGCTGGCGGGCAGCATGCTTGGCGCGGCCCTGAGCTATTTTGGTGTTTTCATCGTCCAGCGCGGGATGGCCTTCATGGGCGACGGTCTGGCGCATGCCGCCTTTGGCGGTGTGGCTCTCGGACTGCTGCTGGGCTGGGAGCCGCTTTATATCGCCCTGCCCTTTACTCTGCTCGCGGCACTTGGCATAAGCTGGCTGCGCGAGCGCAGCCGCCTGGGCAACGACACCACCATCGGCATCATCTTCGCCCTCGCGGTGGCTCTTGGCATCGTCTTTCTCAGCCAGAAGTCCGGCTACAGCGTGGATGCCATGACCTATCTCTTCGGCTCCATCCTGGCAGTGAGCCGCACGGATATCTGGGCCAGCGCAGCCGTGCTGCTGCTGGCGCTGCTCAGCCTGCCGCTCTGGGGCCGCCTGGCCTATGCCAGCTTCGACCGCGAAAGCGCGCAGGCGGACGGACTGCCCCTGCGCCTGCATGACGGCCTGCTGCTTGCTCTGCTGGCGCTCAGCATCGTTGTCGCGGTGAAGATCATCGGCGTGATCCTGCTCAGCGCCTTCCTGGTCATCCCCGCCGCTTCAGCGCGGCTGCTGGCCGGCCGCTTCTCGGCCATGTCCTTGTCTGCGGTGCTGCTGGGCGCCGCCTGCTGCATCGCCGGCCTGCTGCTCAGCTATCTGCTCGACCTGCCCAGCGGGGCCGCCATCATCCTCACCCAGGTGGCGGTTTTCGCGCTTTGCCTGATCCTGCAGGGCCGAAACACAAGCACGCTGGCCAGGCCTGGTTAAAGGTCTTCGAGGCTTGAGCTGGACGGCAGTGGCAGGGCCACGTCCATATAGACCACCTGCAGCTCATAGCTCGCCGTCGGCAGGCCCGGGCTTTCAGGCTGCATGCGCAGCTCACCATTTAAATAGACAATGAACTTGCCGTCTTTGCCGCTGTACAGCCGCTGGCCCGAGGTGTAGCCCACGCTGGGCTGGCCCTTTTCATCCACCTTGGGTTCAACCGGGGTCTTCTCGCCGCGGACCAGCTTGAAGCCGCTGCGCGCCAGGCCGGCCTCAACCTCGCTGACAACCGCGTTCCAGCCGCTCTCGTTGCTGAAGGGCTGCATCCATTGCACAGCGCCGCCGGCCCACTCCTCTGCCGTCCTTTCACCGGGCAGAGCCGTTGACCCGGCCGGCGGCAGTACATCCGGCAGCGGCCAACCGCGCGGCATCGCGAAGCCGTCAGGGCTGACGATGATCTCTGTGCCGGCCTTGCCGCTGATGTAGTCGGCGGCGCTGGGCTCAGCGCTGCCTGGCGCATCGGCTGCGGCGCCATCACCGGCGGCACCTGAAGAGCCACTGCCCGATCCACCGCCGGCCGCACCCGCATCGCCGTCTTTCTTCGCCGGGCAGCCAGCCAGCAGGGCTGTTGCGAGCGCGGCCAGCAACAGACCGCAGATGGCAGAAAAGCCCGCCTTTCGCTTTGTACGCATATTCATACAGTTGTCCCGTTCAATCCCTTTGTTCATACCTACAGCTCCGGCCAGTCTTCGCTGGGCACCAGCGGCTCGTGCCGCTTCTCCAGCATCAGAGTATAGAAACTCTGGGGCAGCCCGCTCTGTTCGCTCGACTGCGGCAAAAGCTCATACATCAGGCTAACCAGGTACAGCCCGTCGCTGCTGGCATAGACAGCCCGCTTGCTCGCCGGCCCCGCGCCGATGGGCGTGGCCTCCGGTGGCAGCTCCACAATACGGAAGCCCAGCGGCCGCAGCTTCTTCTCGGTGAAAGCCTGCACCTCTGCCCAGTCCTGCGGACATTCAAAGAAGGCCGCGTACTGGTCCACCACCCGTCCGTCCGGCAGGCTGTTTTCCTGCTCCACACGGCCCTCGAAGACCGCCGCCTCGCGCGGCAGGCCCAGCGGCGCCAGCGGCCACTGTTGCGGCAGGCGCGGGTCCGGCTTTGCCTGGAGGCCGGAGGCCCCGCGGCCGGGACAGGCCGTGCCCAGCAGCAGCAGCGCCAGCAGGGCCAGCGCGGACCAGAGCTTGCTTGCGGAACTTCTGCTCAGGCGCTTAATCTAACACTAAGGCCGGGCTTCGGGAAGCCGCGCCACTTCGCAGGCTGACAGCGCTATGATCTGCCCCATGGAGCCTGGCCTGCCCGACCTTCGATCAATCACGCCCACCCTCTGCGCCCTGCTGGGTATTGACCCGCCGGCCCTCGCCACCAGCCCGGCGCACGGAGCTGTGCTGGAGGAGTGGCAGCGCCAAGCAGGTGCGCGGCCCCTGCAGCGGATGCTGATCTTCGCTCCAGACGCCCTGGGCCGCTGGCTGCTTGAGAAGCACGCCGGAGACCTGCTGGATACAGTCCGCGCCTATGCGCCGGTGCAGATAAGCCTGCGCTCCGTCGTGCCGCCGGTCACACCGGTCTGCTTCTCCAGCATCTTCACCGGCGCCGCGCCTGAGCAGCACGGGATCACGCGCTATGAGCGCCCCCTGCAGCGTACGGACTCCTTCTTCGATGCCCTCGTCCGCGCGGGCCGCAGCTGCGCCATCACGGCTGTCGTCGACTGCTCGATGGACATCATCTTCCGCGAGCGCGCCATCAGCTACTTCACCGAGCCGGATGACGCCTCAGTGGAGCAGCGCACGCTGGAGCTGCTGCGCAGCGGCGAGCATCAGGTGCTGGTGGCCTACCAGCAGGAGCATGACGAATGGCTGCATAAGACCGAGGCCCAGAGCCCGCAGTGCCTGGCGGCCCTGCGCAGCCACATTGACAGCTTCTCCCGCCTCGCCGCACAGGCGGCGCAAAGCTGGGCCGGCCTCAACTGGGGCATCTGCTTCATCCCCGACCACGGCAGCCACATAGACCCGCAAAGCGGCCTTGGGACACATGGCGAGGATATTCCGGAAGACATGAATCTTTGGCACTTCTGGGGTATTCACTCCGGATGAAGTCCAGTTCTGCCTGAGCTGCGGCAGATCATTTTTCGGACTTCACAATAAGATCAAGCTACTATGCGGTATAGTAGCGTCTCAGCACCCCGGAGGTGTCACAGCAATGACAACAGATTCAGGCATCAATGGCACAGATCCACAGCAGGCTCAGCTGACTGCCGTCCTGGCAGTCACCGGCATGCACTGCGGCGGCTGCGCGGGCAAGGTCAAGGCCGCACTGCTGGAGCTTGATGGCGTCAGCTCCGCCGAGGTCAGCCACATCAAAGGCAGCGCCGTGGTCAGCTACGACCCGCAGAAGACCAGCGTCGGTGCACTGAGCGAAGCAGTGAAGGCGGCTGGCTACAGCGCCAGCGCGGCGGCCTGAGGCCGGCATGAACGACCACAGCCACCAGCACGACCACAGCAGCGGCGCAGCTCCGGCCAGCCCCGAGGCGCCCCAGACGCAGTCCGCGACCATGCCCATCCTGGGCATGCACTGCGCATCCTGTGTCAGCACGGTTGAAGGAGCTTTGAAGAAAGCCCCCGGCGTGAAAGAGGCCACGGTTAACCTGGCCACCCATACGGCGCATGTTTCCTTTGACCCTGCCGCCACCAGTCCGCAGGCTCTGGGCCGCGCGGTTGAGTCAACCGGCTACCGCGCGATCGTCGTGGATGAGCACAGCCAGCACAGCGCCGAGGACATGCACGCCGCGCACCTGAACCTTGAGGAGGGCGCGCTGCGCCTGCGCCTCTGGGTCGCGGTGATCCTCGGCCTGCCGGTCGGCGTGCTGGGCATGGCGCACCTTTTCGGTGATGCGGCCGCCGAGGCCCTGATGTTCCCGGGCCGCCAGTACTTCGAACTTTTCGCCACAGCCGTGGTGGTCTTCTTCTCCGGCGCCGGCTTCCACAGCGCCATGCTGCGCTCCACCCTGCGCGGCCAGGCCAACATGGACACGCTGATCTCCATCGGCACGCTGGCCGCCTTCATCTACAGCGCGGCGGTGGTCCTCTGGCCCGGCTTCTTCCTCAGCGAGCATGTCGGCCACCTTCCCGGCGTCTATTTTGAAGTCGCGGCGATGGTCACCATCCTGGTGCTGCTGGGCCGCTTCATGGAGGCCCGCGCCCGCGGCCGCGCCAGCCAGGCCCTAAAGCGCCTGCTGGGCCTGCAGGCGAAGACCGCCACCGTGCTGAAGGACGGCCGCGAAGAGGAAGTGCCGGTCGAGCAGCTGCAGCCCGGCGATACAGTCCTGCTGCGCCCCGGCGCCAAGGTGCCACTGGACGGCACAGTGCTGGAAGGCGCATCCTCCATCGACGAGTCCATGCTCTCGGGTGAAAGCCTGCCGGTGGACAAGTCGCCAGGCAGCCCGGTCTTTGCCGGCACAGTCAACTCAGCCCAGGGCTCGCTGAAATACTCCGTCACCAAGACCGGCAAGGACACCCTGCTGGCCGGCATCATCCGCATGGTGGAAACCGCCCAGGGCTCCAAGGCCCCGGTTCAGCGCCTGGCCGACCAGATCAGCGCGATCTTCGTCCCGGTCGTCTTCGTTATCGCCATCATCACCTTCGTGGTCTGGTACTTCTTTGGCACCAGCGGCGAATCAGTCGAGCGTCTCGCGGCGGCCTTCGTGCCAGCCGTGGCCGTGCTGATCATCGCCTGCCCCTGCGCGCTCGGCCTCGCCACCCCCACCGCGGTGCTGGTCGCCTCGGGCCGCGGCGCGGAGCTGGGTGTGCTGTTTCGCAACGGCGCGGCCCTGGAGACCGCGGCCCGCATCGACACCGTCGTCTTCGACAAGACCGGCACTCTCACCAGCGGCCAGCCTGAGCTGCTCAGCCTGCGCCCCCTGGGCAGCCTCAGTGAAGATGAACTGCTGCGCTGGGCTGCCAGCGCCGAAAGCCACAGCGAACATCCCCTGGCCCGGGCCGTTGTCCGCGCCGCCGGGGCCCGGAGCCTGCAGCTCAGCGAGCCCGGCGCCTTCGAGTCCTTCTCCGGCCTCGGCATCATCGCCGCGGTGGAAGGAAAGGTCCTGCAGATCGGCTCGCTGCGCTTCCAGCGCTCGCAGGCCCTGCAGCTAAGTGAAGAGCAGTGGGCCACACTGGAGCAGGCCGGCAGCGAGCTGGCCAGCGCGGGCCAGACGCCGCTGTTTGTCGTGCTTGACGATCAGCCCGTGGGTCTGCTGGGCCTGGCGGACACCCCGCGGCGCGGGGCGGCGGAGGCCGTCAGCACCCTGCGCGCCATGGGTATCAGGGTCATGCTGCTTTCCGGCGACAAGCGCGAGGTAGCCCAGGCCATCGCCGCGCAGCTTGGCATCCTGGACAGCGCGGATCCCGCCACTGCTGCTGATACCGTGATGGCGGAGGTGCTGCCCGCCGACAAAAGCGCACAGATCCAGCGCCTGCAGGCGGCCGGCCGCAAGGTGGCGATGGTCGGCGACGGCGTGAATGACGCGCCGGCGCTGGTGCAGGCCGAGCTGGGCATCGCGATGGGCGCGGGCACGGACATCGCCATCGAGTCCTCGGATGTCACCCTGGTCAAGAGCGACCCGCGGGATGTTGCCAGCGCGCTGGCCCTGGCCCGCAGCACCATGCAGGTGATCCGCCAGAACCTCTTCTTCGCCTTTATCTACAACGTGCTGGGCATCCCGGTCGCCGCCGGCGCGCTGTATCCCTTCACCGGCTGGCTGCTCAGCCCGGTGATCGCCGGCGCGGCGATGGCGGCCTCCAGCCTCAGCGTGGTGACCAACAGCCTGCGCCTCAGGAGGTAGCGCCGCCCTCTGTGGCGGCACCAGCCGGGGAGCGCAGACTTTTGTCTGCATCTGCAACTGGAGCGCGGAAACCTTGTCCGCCTTTCAACTGGAGCGCGGACACCTTGTCCGCATCTTCAATCCGCAGTCGCCCGCTGCCGGTCGCGCTTCCGATCCAACGCAGAGACGCAGAGGACGCAGAGCTTCGCAGAGAAGATCATTGAATACAAAGGAATGCCGAGTAACAGCCAGGTTGAATGCCAATCATCCTCTTCAACTGGAGCGCGGACACCTTGTCCGCATCTTCAATCCGTGGCGGCTCGCCGCTGGTCGCGTTTCCGATCCAACGCAGAGTTAACCGAGTGAACAGAGGTTCACAGAGAAGATCAATACTCAGTTATCATCAGTATCGATGGGTAAATCCCAAGCGGATGAATCTGCTCCTCGCAAGGACCAGCTAGTAGACCGACCCGCGCATCAGTGCTGCAGCATAGGAGCGCTGCTTATCGCTGCAATGCCTTTGCTGCTCATCCTCTTCATGAACATGCTGGGCGATCCCTTCCCTTATCACAACTTCAAAAAGTGCCAGCTCAAAAACAATGAGATCAGGGCAACAATCATTCAAGGCACTACCGAGTATCCAGTTAAGCATGTCTACCTTATCAAAACTTCTTCCGAGTGGATGCGATATTCCGATATTAGTTGTGAGCTGCTCTCGGGAGATCGGATTAGGATAGGAAATCAGGAGGCTGAAGTGCTGGCGATTTACCCAGCGGATGCCGAGGCACATCCGGGACTTACAACTTATGAACTGTCGTTGCATTGGGGTTTGAAGACGAGTAGGTACAAGCTGCGCATACACGAAGTACCAGTCGCCTGGGTCGAGTATGCGAAGGAAGGAACACTGCACCTGATGGTTCCTGTCGCCGACGGAACGTGTGCGGTTCGGTACATTGAGCTTGATTAGCAGCCCACGAGGTCCATATAGCTCTGCGTCCTCTGCGTCATGTATTGGGTCTATGACGCGCGGACTGGGCCGCGCTGCTACATCCGCGAGAATTCCATGCTCACGCCGTAGCCGCGCATGCCGTCGTGGAAGAGCTGCCACAGCTCGTCCTCGCGGGCGAGTGTCTCCGGCGCATGCACCCCCGGCTTGATGATCCGGCCCGCCGCCATGAGCTGGGTCGCGATGATCGCCGGGTAGCCGGTGGTGCGGCTCATGCTGCTCGCCGCCAGAGGCTGCTGCTCCGAAGGCGCGGTGCCGAAGTCCAGCAGGTCGCAGCGCTCCAGGGCCTCGCGGCCCTCGCTGTCCAGGCCGCCCACCTCCACACGCATGAAGGTGAACTCGCGCTCGCCGGGGTTCAGGCGCCAGTGCCGCTCCAGCAGGCGGGCGGTGAATGCCGCCGGCACCACCTGGGCGAAGCCCTCGCCGTCCGCGCGGCGCACGCTGATGGCCGCGTCGTCAAACAGCCCCAGGTCGCGCAGGAAGCGCATCTGCTGGGCCGTGCCGGGATAGCGCAGGGTGCGCTCCTCCATGTCCGGCAGGTCCATGGTGCTCAGCAGGGTCCGCAGGCCATCGGTGTAAAAGCTCTCCAGGCTGCCGATGCCCGGCAGCTCGATCTGCTCCACCCCCGAGAGTGCCGGCACCGTGATCACCTCGCCCTGGCTCTTCACCCGCGCCGGGCGCACATATTCCTCAATCACATCCACCGGGCTGAAGGGCGCCTTGTACTGCAGGGGCCAGCGCCGCTCCACCGGCAGTCCGCCCACCTGAATGCTCAGGCTCTGGGCCTGGGCCAGGTGGCCGGCCAGGCGCACGCCCAGCATGCCGCCAAGGCCAGGCATCACGCCGCAGTCCACCACCGCGCAGACGCCGCGCTGGCGCGCCTGCTCATCCAGGCTCAGCGCATCCTCGGGGAAGAAGGAGATATCAACGCAGTGCTTTCCGGCCTCGATGACGGTCTGCAGCATCTGATAGCCCAGCCAGCCCGGCACCGCGCCGACCACAATCTGGGCGTCCTCAATGCACTTGCGCAGCAGGTCCATGTCGGCCAGGTCCGCCTGGTTGGTGGAAAGCGGGGCTTCCAGCAGGGCCGCGGCGGCCTGGCACTGGGCCAGAGCGGCCGCGCTGTGGTCGCAGACCGTGACCTGCAGATGGCTCAGCCGGGCCAGCTCGCGGGCGATGAAGCCGCCCACCATGCCAGCGCCCAGGACCACTACGTTGATGTTTTCCATGGCCGCAGATTGTAGGTGCAGGCGGGTTCTGGGCTGGCCGGCGATTGCAGCGGCCGCGGGTAGCGCCACATGACAGCGCCGCCAGCAATGCCGGCGGCGCCGTCACTCAAGTGCTTTGGAGGCAGGCCCAGTGGCCTAACTGTCCGTGTCTTCGTTCACCTCCGTGGCGACCCAAAGTCCCGCCACCAGCGTGCCTGACACCTTGACCGTGTCACCAACGGCGAAGTCGCCGATGCTGCCGGTCGCGCCGCCTTCCAGCAGGAAGACCGTCGAGGCATTGATGCTCAGGTCAAGGCCGTTGATGCTCAGGCTGCCCGAACTGAGGGCGCTGAGCCGGCCGATGATCTCCAGGTTATCAAGCAGCGGGTTGCTGTCTGTCTTGAGCTGCAGATCCAGCACCAGCATGCCGCTGGCCGTCTGCAGCGCTTTGATCTCAACATAGTCGCCAACGCTGAAATCGCCAAGGCCGGCCTCAGCCCCGCTTTCCAGCCGGAAGCTGGTATGGCTGTTCAGGTTCAGATCCAGGCCGCTGATCCCGGCCGCCGTGGCCGAGATCGCGTCCAGCTCGCCCCTGAATGTCAGCTCGTCCTGCAGCTGCAGCTGGGTGGCGACCCAGGCGCTGCCAACCAGGTTCGCCCGCAGGCGCACGGCCTGGCCCAGGCTGAAATCTCCCTGTACAGCGGCCCCGCCCTCGGCATCCAGGTAACTGGTCAGACCGCTGAGTGCATAGGCCTGGCCATTGATGCTGAGGCTGGATGAGCTCAGCAGGCCGATGCGGCCAAATACAGTCTGCTCATCTGAAGTCGCCGTGACTTCGATGCGGCTGGCCAGCCAGAAGCTGCCATTGAAACTGGCGCTGACCTCAACCGCATCGCCAGGGTCAATGTCCGCGATGCTGCCGCTGGCGCCGCCAATGAGCTGGAAGAGGGTCTGCGCGCCAAAGCGGATAGTGCGGCCGTCAACCGTCAGGCTGTCCGCTCCGATAGCCTCAACCACGCCATTCAGCTCAAGCTGCGTGCTGCCGGCCAGCGTGATCCTGGTCGCCGTCCACTGGCCGCCGGCAAAGCTGGCCTGCACATCGGCGTCCACTCCGGTGAAGAGATCGGCAATGGCCACTTCATTGGTGCCAATGAAGAACTTCGTGGCGCTGTTGATGGCCAGCTCTGTACCGTTGACCCTCACCGCGGCTGCGCTGATGCTCTCGATACTGCCGCTCAGGCTGCGCAGGCCAGGCGCGGCAATGCTCATGCTTGTGGCAAGCCAGGCCGAGCCTGACTGCACCGCGCTGAGCGTAACATTCGCGCCGACAAAGAAGTCCGTCAGCCCGGCACTCTGCCCGGCGATCTTAAGCTGCGTCGCGCTGTTCAGGCTGAAGCTCTCGCCGTTGATGCTGACGCTGCTGCTGCTCAGGGCCTGGATGCTGCCGCTGACGGTACGCGTCCCGCCGCCGCCGGAACCGAAGTCGGCCTCAGTGTCGGTGCTGAGCCTCAGCACGGTCCAGACGCCGCCCTGCAGCTCCGCTAGGAAGGCCACCTGCTGGCCGGCTTCAAAGTCGCCCAGCGAGCCGCTGGCCCCGCCCTCAAGCAGGAACTGGGTCTGCGCGTTCAGACGGAAGAGCAGGCCGTCAAGGCTGGCCTGCGCCGAGCTGATGCTGCTCAGGCTGCCCTCCACGCGCAGGGTCCCGTCCGGCTGCGTGCCCTGTTCAGCCGCCTGGATGCGCAGGGCCAGCCAGCTGTCATTGCGCAGCTTGATTGCCGTGATCTCAACAAAGTCACCCACGCTGAAATCCTCGAAACGTGCGCGGGCGCCACTTTGCAGGTAGAAGCGCGTGCGGCCGCTCAGGTCCAGCTCAAGTCCGGCAATGCTCAGACTGCTGGCGCTCAGTGCTTCCAGCTCACCGCTCAGCAGGATCTCGGTGTCATTCTGGCCCGGGTTGTCGCTGTCATGCTTCAGCTTGATGATCAGCGCCACGCGCTGGCCCTGGCCAGCAGGCAGGCTGGTGATCTGAACCTCATCGCCAATGTTGAACTGGCCGGAGCCGGCGTTGCGGTCGTTTTTCACCCAGAAGCGCGTGGCCGCGTTGATGCTGAAAGTTACGCCGGCCACGGTAATGCTGGTGTTGCTGATGGCCTCGATGTCACCGCGCAGCTTGGGTCCGCGCGGGCCAGGATAACGGTCATCCTCCGGCAGGCCGTCGCAGTCCTCGTCATCAAAGACGCTGTCGAAGTCGCCGTCGCCGTCAATGTCGATGCGCAGCTGGCCATGGCGGAAGCGCAGCTGCCGCCGCTCACTTTCGAGGCCGATGCTGCTGCTGCTGTCCAGGCCCAGCTCAAGGCTGTCCAGCTGGCCGTCACTGTCTGTGTCCAGCGCGCTCAGGCGGTGCACAAGTTCAGTGGTCGCCCGGGCGCTCAGACTGATCGGGATAAAGACTACCTGGCTGTCCAGGCTGCCGTCCCCGTCAAAGTCCACACTGCTGTTGAAGCTGTACCTGAGCAGGAAGGATCCCCCGCTCAGGTCCCTGAAGCTGAAGCGGCCATTGCTGTCAGTCACGGCTGAAGCCAGAATCTGGGCTGTGGTCGCGCTGAGCAGTTGGACTGAGACATTGCTCAGGCCATCGCCGTCCGCGGAGACCACCTTCACCGGACCTGCCTGTACCAGCTGGCCGTTAAGCGCCGTGTTCTCGCTTTCCGGTTCACGGCCACCGCCATTGCCGCAGGCACTCAGCACTGTCAGTAAACAGGCCGCCAGCAGCAGTCTAAAGCCGAGTTGCATTTCTCTACTCCTCCTCACATTTCCCTAGCCTGGCAGCAAAAGCTGACCAGCCGTCCGCAGGGAGGGTGCTTAGAGTTTTGCGAGAAGCACTTAGCTGCTGTTTAGGATATCTAAAGAAAAATGCAATACGCCGCATTTCAGCGCTTACAAAGCAGCTTCGCAGGCGGCTGTTTATGCTCATGCCTGCAGTGACCGGGGGCCGGCGGCCGGCTTGTCTCGACCGCCCTCAGGACACCGGGGGGCAGGCTGCCGCTTCCCGGCGGCGGAGCCCTGGACCCGCGACTTAAGCGTCAGTTCCAGGGAGCCCATTCCGCCGCCGCGTTACCGCAGCCTGCCCGGCCCGGCTACCTAGAGATTTGAATTAGAGATGGCATCTTTCAGCTCACGCAGCTCGCTGTCGCTGAGCTTGACTTCCTCGACGGTCGTCTCAAGCACCAGCTTATCATTGAGCACGAGGACCACATTCTCACCCTGAGACAGGTAGTCCCCCAGCTCAGGATACTCAGCCAGCAGCTCAAAGTACTCATCGCTGTAGGCCTGAACCCGGATGTTGCGCTGGGCCTTGGCTTCATAGCGGGCGTCAACCCATTGATACTGCGCCCGGCCCTGGCTGTCCGGCGCGCCGTCGCCCTGGCGCACGAAGGTCTGGCTGTTGACATAGTTGACTGTCGTGTTACTGTCCGCGCTGCCGCCCTTGCGGTCCTGCTCGTTCTTCGGCGCCGGCGCCGGCATGCCATAAGCCGGGTCAAAGATGTTGCCGGGTACGCCGCCACCGCCGCCGGCTGTCGCACCGGCGCTCTGGGGAGCCGCCGCATTGTCGGCCGCCTGGTTCATCTGGGCCTGCTTGCTGCGGCCCACCGCCATCTCACCGGCCTCTTCCTCGCGGGCCGCCAGCATGCCGTCAAGCAGCATCGCGTTGCGCGAGTCGCGGTCGAAGTACATGCCCGGCTCGGTGATCAGATAGCTGGTATAGGGGGTCACGATGCCAAAGCGGGTGGCCAGGCGGTCGACCTCGTCCACCAGTTCCTTGTTGTCACCCTTCAGCCGGATCTGGTCCAGCAGGAAGGAGACCTTGCGGGTGGCCCAGAGCCGCGCCACCTGGTTGTGCTGGCGGCCGCTGCTGGGCGTGATGCTGGCGCTGTATGTGCGGCTGGCCCCGCCGTCGCCGCTGCCGCTCACGCTGACCTTCACGTTGCCCGCCGGTGTACCGCGGTAGCGGCCGCTGATGAACAGCTCGGTGTTGTGGAAGAGGTCCGGCAGCTGGGCCGGGGTGATGTCGTACTCGTCCAGGCCGTCCAGGTTCAGCTTCAGGTCGATCAGCGCCGGGCTGGCGATCTTGCTGTAGAACTGGCTGACCTTGACCTCGATGTTCTCGCCTTCGGTGACATAACTGGCAGAGCCGTGGTGGTTATAGCTCAGGCTGTCCAGCAGGGTCGTGTTGACGTCATAGCCCACGCCGAATACAAAGAGCTTCACGCCGGCGTCGAACTTGCCCTTGGCGTTGGCCACGATGGAATCAATGTTCGTCTCGCCTACCGTCGGCTGGCCGTCCGTGAGGAAGACCACATAGCGCGGGCGGCTGTTAACCCCAGCTTTTGCACCAAGCGTATAGTTACCCAGCATCTCAGAGCCCTGGGACAGGGCGGAGTTGATATCAGTGCCGCCGTCGGCCGTCAGGCCCTCGACCGCGCTGCGCGCAGCCGCGGTGTTATCAGCGCTGGCCGGCCGCATGGCGTCAAAGACGGGGTTAACGCCATCGCTGAAGTAGATCAGGTTGAAGCGGTCCTCGCGGTTGAGCTGGCCCAGCACATAGCGAAGTGCGCCCTTGGCCTGCTCGATCTTGTCTCCGCTCATCGAGCCGCTCTTGTCGAAGACAAAGAGCACGTCCTTGGGCACGACCTTCGCTTCCCGCGGCGGCGCGGCCAGCAGGGACAGCAGGAAATATCCGTCCTCGCCCCTGTCGCCGGGGTAAAGCATCAGGCTCGCGCCGAAGTCGCCCGAGCGGCGGCCGATGTTCAGCGTGAAGTCGTTGCCGAAATGCGTCATGCGGCCCTCATAGGAGCCGCTGGCCTTCATGTCCCCGTCGCGGTTCACCGACAGCCCGAAGGTCGGGCTGGAGATGGTGCCCAGGGGGAAGCTGCTTTCGATGTTGTATGTCAGGGTGAAGGGCACGCCGTTGTAGTCTGCGATGCGGCTCCAACCGGCCCAGCGCAGCGGCAGCAGGTAGCTCTGCAGTTCGCTGCTTCCGGAGAGGGTCTGGCTGAAGCTGACCTCAACCGTGCGGCTCTGGCCGGGCTGGAAGGGGAAGACCGCCACCGAGAAGGTGGTGGAGTTGATGTACTCCAGAAGGCCCGGGTCGCGCATCTTGCGCACGATGTCCTCATAGACCCGCCGGGCTTCATCCTTCGGCAGGGTCTGGGGCTCCAGGCGCTGGTCGCCGTCGATCAGGGCAAAGCCGCTGACATTCGCCCCCGCCGGGAGCGGCAGCATGTACTGGCCCTCGGCGACCCACTGGTTATCGTTGCGCAGGGTCTGGCGGATGGTCGTGCTGGCCACGCCGCCGGTGACCTTAATATCCACCTTCATATCCGTCAGGGTCAGGTCGCGCTGGATGATCGGATGCTGCGGGGGGATCGGTACCGGGAGCGGCGGGGGCGGGACATGCCGCCCGTTCTGGGCCCGGGCCACTGTGTAGGCCAGGCCGAAGCCAAGGCCCAGGACAGCAATGATCAGGGCCAGTCGGGTGATGTGGTAGATTTCCGTGCCGCGCGGGGGCCGCGGGGAGTCGTGTTTTTTCGGGCTTGGCATAACCGCCCTCCCATATCAGATGCGTGTCTGACTTACTCGCCTGAGCGCCTGTTCAAGTCTTTGGCCTGCCAGGAATGAACATAGGCTATCACGCTCGCGTTGACTATAATCGGGCCCTCATTGCGGTTCCACTGCGTCATCATGCGAAATCTGATCTGGCTCATAGCGCTTTTTATCTGCGTCTGCGCCTTCGCCCCCGTGCAGGCGGAACAGTCCCGCAGCATCCGGGTGGAAGTCCGCCGCCAGCGCACGCGCGACGACGTGGCGATCCTCAGCCTGATCGTCAACGACCGCTCGGCCCTGCGCCTGCCGCGGGCCAACGCGCCCAGCGGCTCGCTGGAGCGGCGGCTTTCGGCCGCGGCCACGGTGCTCAGCCGGGCCTACCGCGCCGACGAGCTGGACTTCGCGGTGCAGGAGAACGACGAGGGCCACGCCGAGCTGCTGCTTAACGGCGAGCTGGTGCTGTCCGCCTCGCCGGATGAAGCGGCCCTGCTGGGCCAGAGCGCCATTGAGCTCGCCGCGCTGTGGCAGCGCAACCTGGAGCTGGCTCTGGGCCTGGAGGCCGAGGCTGCCGAGCCGGCTGCCGACAGCGGATCAAACGGCAGCAATGGCGCGCAGGAAAGCGCCGAGCGCTTCAGCATGAAGGATGTCCCGCAGGGTGATCCTGAAAGCGCTCAGGAAGGCACGGCCGAAGAGAACCCCGAAGGCGGGGCGGCACAGCCTGAGGCTAAGGCCAAAACGCAGCCAAAAACGCAGCCAAAAACGGAGCCTAAGGCCCCGACCGGCGGTAAGGCCGGCGCCAAAGCCCGGCCCGCCCAGCCGCAGGACCAGACGAATGCCGACGGGGGTGATGAGTCGGCGGAACCGAAGTATGTCCAGACCAGCACCGGCCGCGTTGGCCTGGGCGGCGTGCAGGACATCAGCCTCAGCGCCCTGGCGCCCGACCCGGCATTCCAGCGCCTAATGGTCTCCCTGGGCCACCGGCCCTATGAGCCGCCGCTTGAAACCCGCTACAACAGTATCAGCGCCCCGGCGGAACTGACGGCAGTGGTCACCGGCCCGGCCAGTGAGGATGCCGCCCGCATCGCCGTTGAGTGGGCCCTCAGGGCCCAGGCCGGCGTGCCCCTCAGCTCCCGGGTGTCCTGGCGCGGCGCCCTGCTGAGCCCGGAAGAAATCGCCGAGCTGCCCAAGGCCAGGCTCAAGGAAATGAAGGCCCTTTTTGGCGACCAGCCCCTGCGCGCCGATGTGCCGATCCTCGCCACCGCGCCGGGCAAGAGCCGCACCGTCAGCCTGGATTACACCATCTCCAGCATCGGCGAGCCGGTCAGCGGCATAGCCAAAGTCAAGATTGAGAACCGCGGTTTCAAGCTGCCGCGGGAGAGCTATACCTGGTTCTCCAACGCCCCGGAGGGCGTGAAGCAGCCCCAGCTGCTTTACTACGCCGACCTGCCCGTGGGCGTCTCCGGCCGCCTCGTTTACCACCACCAGAACCAGGGCGACCAGAACCTGCAGTTCTTCGCCCGCCTGGTCAACGAGACCTCCGAGGTCGGGGCGGTGCATGTCATCCCCGGCTCCTGCGCCCCGGACATCAACACCTACTTCGTCGGCTACAAGAGCTGCGAGAACTTCTGGGCCAACCTCAACACCGGCGCCGGCTATGTGCTGCGTATCCCGCCCGGCGCGCAGGCGCTGCTGGTGGGTCAGGCCCTGCCCCGCGGCTATACCTCATCGGGCTACTACAAGCTGACCAACCTCGCCTCCTGCAACCTGCGCATCGAGACCGTCGTGCTGGAAGCCGGGCACTTCCCCGCCGAGCATGCCTACAGCCGCACGGATCTGGCCTCCAGCATGGTCTACCCGGAGCCCTATTACAGCGAATCGCGCGAGTGGAGCACCGGCGACGACTGGCTTTACCTGCGCCTGGGCCAGAACGCGCCCCAGGACCTGGCCGGCCGCACCATCCTGCACGGCATGTACGGCATGACCCACAGCTATACCGTGGACGTGACCAACACGCGCTCGACGCCCGCCACCGTTTATGTCGTGCTGCGCGGCTCGGCCGGCGAGGTCAAAGGCCAGTTCTTCATCAACGACAAATATGTGGTCAGCCAGCTGGTGAAGGGCGGCGACGAGCAGCTCATGGATCAGGTGACCCTGCAGCCCGGCGCCAGCAAGCGCCTGAAGATCGTCGGCATCCCGCTCAATGGCGGCTTCTACCCGGCCAGCATCATCATCCGAGATACGAAGATGCCTTAGTCTCATGTAGGGGCGCGTGGAGCGCGCCCGTCTTTGGATGCACACAGAGCAACAGAGTGAAAGGAGTATCACAGAGTCTGAGAAGTACATTGCTCTGTAAGACGCCCTGGGTCTGCATTTCTCTGTAGAACTCATTAGACTCCATCTCTCTGTGTGAATCTTCTAAACTCTTCTCATGGACCGTCGCGATATCGAGCTCAGCAAATACCTCAGCCTGATCCTGCGGCATCAGCCTGAACTGGCTGGACTCAGCCTGGACCGCGAGGGATGGGCCGAGATCGAGGCCCTGCTGGCCGGCGCGGCCAGCCGTGGACGCCGGATCAGCCGCGAGCAGCTCGAGCGCGTGGTGGCCGACAACGACAAGCAGCGTTTTGCTGTCTCGCCGGACGGCCTGCGGATCCGCGCGGTGCAGGGGCACTCAGCTCGCGATGTCAGCATCTCTTATGAGCCGCAGACGCCGCCCAAAGTGCTGTACCACGGCACCGCGAAGCGCTTCCTGGAATCGATCCTGGCCGAGGGCCTGCGCCCCGGCCGGCGGCAGCATGTGCACCTCTCGGTGGATACGGCGACTGCGACCAGCGTCGGCCGGCGCTATGGCGTGCCGGTTGTGCTGCGCATCGCCGCGCTGTGCCTGCACGCGGGCGGGCATGAGTTCTACTGCGCCGAAAACGGCGTCTGGCTGACCGACCGCGTGCCGGTTGAAGCGATCACGCTCCACGACCTGTAGGGGCGCGTGGAGCGCGCCCGTCTTTCTTGTAGGGGGGAGGCTTGTCCTCCCCCGGATTGCAGGGGCGCGTGGAGCGCGCCCGTCTTCGGATTCACAAGAGCAACAGAGTGAAAGGAGTTCACAGAGGCTTTGTGCCAAGCTCATGACCGAGCCGGTAGCGCCGCACTCAGTGGCGGCGCAGCGATGGCAGCGGCCTCGATGCAGGGATTCAGGAGATCAACCACCAAGGCACAAAGGCACTAAGAAATCCGAGAGCCGATGCTCGCCTGCAACACGCCCTTCGCAGTTTTCGCGCCCTTTGCGGTCAACTACCCCGCAACGAAGGCCGCGCCTTGCCTGGCTCGGCACGGACCGTCGCCGCTGCGCGGCGCTAAGTCAACTTTAGGCTACTCGTCCAACATCTCGCACATCCGTGCAAGTCGCGCCGATTGGGGTAGGCTCTCGACACGAATACTGTAGCCATAGGTAACGCACTCAATGGCGCCGTCATGGAAAGTGAAAATCAGGTGCCGCAGGCCCTCAAATTGCTCTGGATCATGGCTGTGATGAACTGAGTTTATCCGCTCGAGCGCCTTTGGCAAATCAGATCCCAGGACCTCATATACGCCGTAAGACCCAAGTCCCCGCTCATATAGGGGATGTCCATGCAGGGCCTCATCATTAGGTCCGCCCAACAGCAGCAGATCGGCCGAGAATGACACAAAGGCCGTCGCTGGAGCCTCTCTTTCTGTCACACAGCGAGCTTCCTTAAAGCCGATTGCGTTTCCTTGCTCGTTGCGCACCACGTTTGGATCGTCCGGCGCGATTCTTTCGGTCAGCAGGTAGCTTAGAATCACATGGCATCCGTCAGAAATCACCAGCGGCATCGGTGCTCCGGTGCTTTGCTGTGGGAAGTCATCAAGCTCTACGACTCTCTCGTTGCCTGTGCTTAGGTAGTATCCTTGCATTAGGAGGCTCCGCAGTGCTGACTTGTGAGCTTAAGAGGGCGCATCGAATAATTGATAATCTCTGTGAACCTCGGTTCACTCAGTTAACTCAGTGTGGATCGATTCTCCCCTAGTCCGCCCAGCTGCTGTGCTCATGGCATTCGCAGCTGCAGCCCGCGTCGGGCGCGATCAGCTCGCGGCCGCCGGTAAGCTCGATGCTGCAGTCGCAGCAGACTTCCGGCTTAACCACCACCGCCGGCTTGTGGCAGGTGCAGAGCTCCGGCAGGCAGGGCGCGCAGGGCACATAGGGCGTCACCGGCTTGTGGCAGCCACCAAGCTCGGGCAGACAGGGCGCGCAGGGCTTGTAGGGCGTAACACAGCGGTGGCACTGGGCATGGCACTTCGGCCTGAAGCTGTGGCAGCGCTCGATGATCTGATGGCAGCAGTCCCGGGCGTCCTGCGCCTGCGTGTCGGCCATCGCTTCCGCCGCCTCGCTGTAGGCACTGGCCGCCACCGGCGTGTCAGACCAGGCGCCCAGCTCGCTCGGGCTGGCTGCGCTCTGCTCCGCTGCCTGCGCGCCAAAGGGCAGGGCCAGCAGGGGCAGCAGGAGGATCAGGCTGAGCAGCAGCTTGCGCACAGGCTGATTGTAGCAGCGGCCTGCCAAAGCTTAATTACGGGCTCTGCTGGCAATTTATCTAAGCATGTGTTATGCTTTTTTTGATGGACGCCGCTTGCGGCGCGCACTCCTTCTTGATTACCGCCGTTTAGCCGGCCCCGCAGACACGGGTTTGCCGCTGGATGAATCGCCGTAACCACTAACTGTGCTCATCAAATCAGTATCATTCTGAGGAGATCAGCGATGAAAATCTATGCTGGCAACCTGACCCCCGAGACCACCGAAACCCAGCTTAGCGCGGCTTTCGCCGCGCATGGCGCGGTTGAACGCAGCCACATTGCCACCGAGAAGGAAACCGGTACCTCCAAGGGTTTCGGCTTCGTCGAGATGCTCAATGACAGCGAGGCCCAGACCGCCATCACGGCCCTGGACGGCAGCCAGCTCAACGGCCAGACCATCAAGGTCAATGAGGCCCGGCAGAAGCCCAAGGAAGCGGCCGGCAACTAGCAGCCGCAGCCCGCTTGCTGGTCCGCTGACCCGGACCGCATGGGGCATGACTGAGCTTGATCAGAAAGGGGTCGGCCACTGGCCGGCCCTTTTCTTTGCCTGGGATACCGCCTGGGTTAGCGCCTGGGCTAGCGCCCTGCGCCCGCCGCGGGGTCCTGCCCGGCCTGTCCCTCCGGCGCGCCGTCGCCCGGCTTGCCATCCTCCGCGCCGGGCTGCTCTTCTGCCGGCTCATCCTGAGCCGCCGCGCCTTCCTCCGGCGCAGACGCGGTGGAATCAGCGCCCAGGGCGTTGAACTGCATGCTGTTGATCAGCGCCACCATCGCTACCCGCTCGCTCTCGCTCAGCTCGCGCGGGCCGATGGCATAGAAGAAGTAAAGGTCCTCGGAGCCGAAGAGCACCCAGCCCTCGATATGCGCCGTGTCCGCCCCGCCGCTGCGGCTGCCGTCGGGCTGCAGGCTGCCGCGCAGTGAATCGGGGAAGTAGCGCGGCCAGCCCCGGGAATCCGGGCCAAGCTTGTATTTCATGCTCTGGTGCAGGGCCAGGCGGCCCTGGAGCTGGGCATCCTCATACTTCGGCTCGCCCTCCGGCTCCAGCTTGTACCAGAACTCAAAGACCTCCGTGTGCTGCGAGCCGACGAAGTCATACAGCACCGGTCCCGGCTCGCGGGCCAGGATCTTGCCCGCCCCGCGGATACGCTTGCCATAGAAACTGAACTCCGCGCCGTCCAGACGCAGCGGGAACTCCGCCGCGCCGTCATACTCGCCGGGCTGCAGGAACTGCGCGTCATAGCTGTAGCGCAGGTCCAGGGCCAGGTTCGAGCCGCTGGACAGCCGCCGCGAGGCATTGCGCGCGCTGCCGTTGCCCTGGCGCGCCAGCAGCAGCACGGCGCCGATCAGGGCCAGCAGCAGCACGGCCGCCAGCAGCAGTTTGAAGTTCCTTGAGCTCAGCATTCGCTTGTGCCACCCCGCCCGGCTGAAAGCAGTCCAGATGACCGGAAGCCCCTAGTCATTTTCCGCCTCCGGGCCGGCGCTGTCCGGCCTTTCCGGAGCATCACCCTTGTCTGCAGCAGACTCGCCCAGCAGCGGCAGGTTCCGCACCACCGCTCCGAGGATGCCGTTGATGAACTTGACGGCGTCGGCCTGGGCATACTGCTTGGCCAGGTCCAGCACCTCGTTGATCACCACCTTGTGCGCGGTGCCAAGGTAGGCCATCTCCGCCACCGCCAGACGCATCAGCACCCTCTCGGCCGTGCCGATGCGGTCAAAGCTCCAGTCGTGCGGGTGCTTGGCCAGCTCGGCGTCGATGGCAGCCTCGTGCTCCTTGGCCGCCAGCACCAGCTCGCTGACGAACTGCTGCATCTTGCGACCCCGCGGGCGCATGCGGTACAGGCTGGAGCCCTTGTCCTCCTCCGCCTCGACCAGCACATAGCCGTCCTCGTCTTCGTCGCGGCAGTAAGCCTCCAGCACATCGGGGTCGGCGAAGCTGCGCTCCAGGATCTGCTGCGGGTCGACGCCGGGGTGCTGTTCCAGCTCAAAGAGCAGCTCAAAAGCCTTGCGGCGCGCGTTGCGGCGCGCACCCTCATGCGCCGGCGTCATCGCCCCACCGCCCAAGCGGGATCACAGCTGCCCGGGGAACCTGTCATTGTGCCGCGACGTTTATAGCCGCCTATGGCCCCCGCGTCAACATAAAGGCCCCGAAAGCCTGAGCTTCCGGGGCCCTGGGTTCAGCGTTTACTGCCCATGCCTGGCCGCTTTACGGCGCCGCCCTAGGGCAGGTCGTCCTCGTTCTCGGGATAGCCGGCATCCTTCCAGGCCTGCCAGTACAGCTTGTGCAGCGGGTAATTGGCGTGGCCCGGCGGCATGACATCGTTCTGGATATCGAAGTTACAGGCCGAGCCGGCGTTCTTCGTCTCATCGTAGGTGCGCAGGTAAGGGTCAACCGCCGTGCCGCTGTCCGGGCGGTGGCAGGGCAGGCACCACTCGCTTGTGTACTCGGCGATGAAGTTGTCATATGTCGGTACGCCGTCGCTGGCGAAAGTGGTTGCAATGGTCAGCGGCACATCCGCGGAACTGACCGTAAAGCCAAGCTCGATATTGTTGTAGCTGAAGTCGCTAACCAGCACCTTGTAGCTGCCATTGGGCTGCTCGGGGAACTCGAAATCACCGTTCACATCCGTTTCGCGGTAGGCCAGGATCACGCCATCGGACGCCCGCTTGAGCTGCAGGCTGCAGTAGGGAATACCGGTGAAGCTGAAGGAGCTGTCCTGTACCGTGCCATAGATGCGGAAGGTCGGCGGCGGCGGGTCGGCCTCAAAGTCGATGCCGTTCTCGCTGGAGCCGCTGAGGTTCACCAGTCGCGTGCCCGGCGTAAAGCTCCACAGGCCCAGCACCGGCTTCACGTTGTAGGTCCCGGCGGGCAGGCCCACGAAGCTGTAGTTGCCGTTGGCGTCGGTTGTGGTCTGGCGCGAACCGGGGCTGAGGCTGACGAAGACACCCTCCACCGGGCCCATGCCGCTGTCCGTGATGTTGCCGGTAATGCCAAAGACCGGCTGGCCGCCGCTGCCTTCAAAGTCAATGTTGTCCTCATCCGCGCCGTTCACCATCACGGGCTGGTTGTCAGGCGTGAAGCTGTAGGTCGCCAGCAGCGCGCTGACGGTGTAGTTTCCGTTGTTGACCTTGCGGAACTCGTAGTAGCCCTCGGAGTTGCTCTTGGCCGTGCGGTTGTCCGGCAGCAGGGTCAGCTCGGCTCCCACAATCGGCACGCCCTGGGCCGTGGTCAGGCGCCCGCGGATGTCGATGCGGCTTAAGGTGAAGTCCTGGCCGCTCTCCTGGCCATCCACCGTGACGCTCAGGGTGCCGGTGTTGTTGTTGTAGTCCGTCGGGTTCAGGTCCGGCTCCAGGTCATAGCTGCCCCCCGCCGCAAGACCCAGAAAGTACTCACCCTGCAGGTTGGTCACCGCGCTGTCGAAGTTCGTCCCCTCACGCACCGCGATACCCGGCACGGGGTCGCCGTTCTCGTCCGTCACGGTGCCGGAGATGCCGAACTGCGCGGGCACGCCGTTCTCAAAGCTCATCAGGCCGTAGTTCACGCTGACCGTCGCGGTGTCATAGGCCACCACGGCCAGGAAGAACTGGTTGCTCATGTTCACATAGCTGTTGGAGGTCAGGTTGATCACGGCGTCGTCCGTGTAAGGCCCGTGGAACTCCCAGGCGCCGCGCTCATAGTTGGACAGCGCGACCCAGGCCGTGCTGCCGGCGCCGCAGGAGAGCCCCACCTCCACGCGCTCGGGCTGGTAGCCCCCGGTGGAGAAGGGATAAAGGGTCCAGTCCAGCTCGCCCTGGCCGGGGCTCAGCACCGCCGAGTCGCCGGCGAAGATGATGCCCCCGGAGCTGTCGAAGATGGAGTTGCCCTTCACAAACAGGATTTCCTGCCAGGAAGTCTCGCGAGCCGGCAGGGCCCCCGGGCCCGGCAGGGCCGGCAGTCCGCCAATCAGCGGCGGGCGGGCGGGCGCATCGGCATCGCTGAAGATCACCGGGGCGGCCTTGTCATGGGCGCTCAGCAGCGCGCCGGCGGCCGGGCCGTTTTCGCTCCCCGGCTGTACGGCGCCGCCGGAACAGGAGACGGCCGCAAGCAGCAGCATTGATACAAGCGCGGCGCGCAGCTGCGCCTGGCGCCGGGTGTCCCAGAACATGACTTTCTCCAGATAGCTGTATTTGGTGGCTAAGTGGCGGCCATCCCTGGCACGACCCGATAGTTTACCCGGCAGCCGCAAAACTATGCGCCGGGCCCCTGAATAATGCGCCGGCGCGGGCCGATCTATAGCCAAGGCGCAGCGCGCCAGCCGTGCCGGCCATCCGCAGTGGCCGGCAGGCAAGGAGGCCTGGCATGGACGTAGGGGCCGTGCTGGATATGGCCGGGGCGCTTAAAAGCCAGCAGATCGCGCAGCAGTACCAGTCCATGGTGCTGCTGAAAATGAAGGACCAGCAAAAGATTGAGCTGTCCCTGGCCGCGAAGCTGCTGGCCTCGGTGCCCAGTGCACAGCCCGAGGGCGTCGGGGGTCGGATCGACCTCAGCGCCTGAGGGATTGCCGGTTAGGGGGCAGCGGCGCGGCGGTTTTCCGCGCCGCGCTTCCCTGCCGCGCCGGCCTATTCCAGCGCCGTGCCGTTATCCCGCCAGACCTTGAACCAGCGCTTGTAGGCGTCGTGGCTTGGGTTGCCTGGCGGCATGGTGTTGTTCTGGATCCGCGCGTTGCAGGCATTGACCACGGCCACCACCTCGTCATAGGTCCGCAGCGGAGGGTCTACGGCTGTCTGGGCATCCGGCCGGTGGCACTGGGTGCACTCCGAGCTGATGTATTCAGCCACGAAGCTCTCCCAGGTCACAGGGTTTGTCCGGGCATAGTGCCGGCTGATGACCACATCAGATCCGTTCAGGGAGAAGCTCTCTGAGCCGAAATAGGCCACCCCGTTGAAGAGAGGGTGCTGCAGGTAGCTGTAGTAATCGCCGGCGGGAAGCTGCACGGATGCCTGGCCAAACTGGTCGGTGCGGCGGATCGCCACCACCGCGGCCGTGTTTACATCAGCGAAGTACACATCTACCCCCGGCATGAAGCCCATGACTACATCGCTGTTATCAACTTCGATGCAATCCCGGATGACCTGATAAAGCTGGATCGGCTCGGCTGAGAAGTCCGCGGTCTGGCCGCTGTTGATGATGGTCACGCCCTGGGTGTCCGGCGTCAGCTTGTAGCCGCTCAGGGCAGCGCTGACGACGTATGAACCGGGCGCAAGGCTGTAAAAGGCGTAGAATCCAGTTTCGTCAGTAAACGCCAGCTTGCCGCCGGGATGCAGATACACCACCACGCCGGGCACTGGGTCCACGCCGTCGCGGATTGTCCCGCTGATCAGGTAAGTGGGTTCGAAGCCGCTGGCGGTGAAGTCATTGCCTTCAAGATCCTCTGAGCCCAGAAAGAGGTTATAGCTTGGCGGCGTGACTTCTATCCCTCCGGAGAATACTGAGACCGTATAGTTCCCCGAAACCAGCTTGCGGAACTCATAAGTTCCGTCCGGTCCGGTCTTGGCCACCAGCCCGCCCGGATTGAGCAGTATCTCCACCAAGGGCAGGGCTGTCTCCCCGGTGCTCACGCGCCCCCGGATATCCAGGCGGCTGGCAATGAAGTCCTGCATGCCCTGGTCCCCGGTAATGCTGATGCTGCGCAGCGGCGGGTCGAAGGAGTCATACTCACCGGCCGCGTCATCCGGCGACAGGTCATAGTTGCCGTCGGGCACGTCATAGAAGGTGAACCTGCCCTCCGCATCGCTCTCCACATAGCGCCCCAGCGGCTGGAGCTGCATCTGCATCCCCGCCACCGGGTTGCCGGCCTCATCAATCAGCGTGCCCGATACGCGGGTGCCGGGGGGGTACTGCATTGTCAAAGTGCACCGTGCTGAATCTGTGCTCGACATAGGCATTCGACACCAGCACCGCGAAGTAGAAACGCCGGTCAGCGCTGTCGCCCGCCCCGCTGAGATAGTCGCCGCTGCCCACCTGGATGCTCGCCGGCCCGGTGAATGGGCCGCGGATGTCCCAGCGCCCGGAGCTGTAGCGCGACAGCGCCACGAAGGCCGTCCCGTTCTCGCTCAGCCGCAGGTCCAGTTCCAGGCGGCTGGGCTGGTAGCCCCCGGTGTTGACGCTGTAGATCGCCCAGCCGGGGCTGCCCGGCCCCGGGACCACCATCGCGGATTCCTGAATGAAGGTGGTCATGCTGGAGGCCGAGTAAATGGCGTTGCCCTCGACAAACTCGAACTGGTCATAGCTTGAACGCCGGGCCGGCGGCTCAGCCGCGGCGCTGTCAGCGGGCCGCACCTGCGGGTCTGTCCCGGGCAGGCCCGGCAGCCCTTCCAAAGACGGCGCAGACCCACCCCCCGCGGCTGCGTCCAGCGGGCTGCCTGCCTTTCCTCCCGCTTCAAGCCCGGGGGCGGCGCCGTCCGGCGCTGAGGACTTGCCGGCGCAGGCGCTGAGGGCAGCCAGGCCGAGAGCCAGGATGATCACAGTGATGAGGCGCTGAGGCAGCCACAGTCTTTCCCGCATGGGTCCTCCGGCGGCAGAGCTTGCTCAAAGGAATCTTACCCCAGCCGGGCGGCCATGCCTCAGGCTGTCCTGCCGTCAGCGCAGGATTCGGCGCCAGGCCCAGGCAGGCGCCGGGGCTAGAGCATGTTCTCGCCGCGGCGCAGCAGGATCGGCGGCAGGCACACAAGCAGCGCGCCCAGCAGGCAGAGCTGGGCAAAAAGGTCGCCAACCCTCAGATACACCGGGCGCTCGCTGGAGCTCTCCAGCCGCCCGCTGATCAGCGCCGCCGAGCGCTGGCGGCTTTGCTGGCGCACCCGCCCGGCGCTGTCCACGATATGGCTCTCGCCGGTAGTGCTGACACGGGCCAGCCAGCGGCGGTTCTCCACTGCGCGCAGGATGTCGATGTCGGTGTGCTGGCGCACGCCGCTGGGCAGCTTGTACCAGGAGTTGTTGGTCATCAGCACGAAGCTGTCGGCGCCCTTCAGCGCTTCGGCCCGGCACAGGAAGCCAAAGACATTGTCAAAGCAGATCATCAGGCCCAGGTCGTGGCCACGCCAGCGCAGGGGCTCGATGCTGCGGCCCTCGCTGATGTCGTCTTCGCCCCAGGGATAGTCCAGGAAGGACACCGCCCGGCGGAAGGGCAGCACCTCGCCGAAGGGCACCACCCGCACCTTGCTGTGCGGCCAGATCGCCGTCCCGTCGCGGGTGTAGAACATCGAGCCGTTCTCCAGGAAGCCGGGCTCCCGCGGCTCGCCGATCGCCCCCATCAGCAGTGCGGAGTTTTCCGCCTTGCGCAGCATGCGCCGCGCCGGGCTGGGCAGGTTGCTGGCCTTGGAGGGGTCAAGGTGTATCGGCAGCACGCCCTCCGGCCAGACCACCAGCAGGTCCGCCTGGGGCGGATCCGCGCGCAGGGCCGCGCCCCCCGGGGCGAAGCTGACCTTCAGCTCCTGGTCCGTCTGGGCCATCCCCGGCATAGCGTCCCCGCCCATGGCGTTCTGGAAAGCCAGGGCCGAGCTCAGCCCGTCCTGCTGCGCCTGCGATTCAGCCGCGCCCACACCCCTTTCCACGGTGCCGGCCGGCGGTGCCTGGCTGCCCAGAGGCGGCTGGTATTCCCGCGCCTGAGCCTGCCCGCTTCGGTCCGCGCCCTTGCTGCCATCCGGCGGCGTGGCCGCGCCAAAGCCCTGCGGTCCCAGGCTCAGCCAGGTCTTGATCGCCTCTTCCGCCGGCTCAACATAGCTCCGCACGGTGCGGTCCAGCAGGCCCGGCGTGCGCCAGCTCTCGCGGGTGTTCAGCCCGCCCTGGACCAGGATCACATCCAGCGGCAGCTCGCGCTGCACCGCCGGGGCGGCCGGGCGCTTCTTTTTGTTCTTGCTGCCGGCGCTGTCCTTCTGCTTGCCCTTGTCATTCCTGCTGCTGTCCTGCTTGCTCTTAGCGCTGTCTTTAGCGCTGTCGCCCTTGGCGCTGGCGCCATTTTCCGCCGCCGCCTGTCCGCCAGCCGGCGGCTGGGCGGCCGGCCCCGGCTGGGCCTCCTGCGCATGAGCCAGCAGTGCCAGCGGCCAGAGCTTTGGCAGCTGCAGCAGCTCCAGACGCCAGAGGCCATAGACCAGCAGCACGCACAGCACCGCAGTGCCCGCGGCGGCCTGGCCAAAGCGTGCGCGCCAGCGCCAGGCTTTCAGCGGCCGCAGCAGCTCAAGCTGCTCCTGCGGCGGGCGCAGCAGCAGCACGGCCAGCGTGCTGTTGCACAGCACGATGCCAAAGCTGACCAGATACACGCCGCCAAGGTCGGCGCCCTGGATCAGCAGCGGTTCGCGGGCCAGGCTGTAGCCCAGCAGGTTCCAGGGGAAGGCCCAGAAGCCGAAGCTGCGCAGGTACTCGATGGCGGTCCAGACCAGCGGCACGCCCCAGACAAAGCGCGCCGGGCTGGCCGCGGCCCAGCGGGTGTTGATCAGCCACCAGCACAGATAGCCAAAGAGGCCCAGCGGCAGGGCGAAGTAGAGCGGCAGCAGCAGCACCGGCACCACGCCAAAGCTGCCCAGCCAGATCAGGCCCGGCAACAGCCAGGCCAGGCCGAAAACATAGCCCAGCCAGAAGGCATGGGCCGGGCGGCGCGTGCCGCGCAGGGCCAGCAGGAAGGGCAGCAGGGCGATGCAGCCCAGGCCCTGGAACTGGATGAAGCCCTCGGAAATGTCCTTTGTGCCAATGAAAAAATGCCAGACGCCCAGCTCAGGAAAGGCGTCCACTGCCGGCAGGCTGAGCGGAAAGCTCGCGGCGAGCAAAAAGCCCGCCAGCACGGCCGCCGCAACCCTCCAGAGCATGTACGGATTATAGATGTACCGGGCGCGGCGCGGGTTCATCCGCCCGGCCGCAGCGCTCAGAGCCCTGGGATCCGTCGAAAGTCGAAGGTCGAAAGTCGAATGCGCACAAGCAGGGCTTTCTCTTGCAGGCCGCTTATGAACAAAGCCCCGCCTTCAAAGCACGGTAATACTGGAGTATTCGACCATCGACCTTCGACCATCGACCTTCGACCTTCGACCATCGACCTTCTGCTTCAGACCTCCGACCATCGACCATCGACTCCCTCCGTAGACCGGGCACTATCATCACTGCGTGGCTCTTTACATGGTTCGACACGGACAGACCAACTGGAACGCTGAAAAGCGCTTCCAGTCCTCCAGCGATGTACCGCTCAACGAGACCGGCCTGGCCCAGGCACGGGCGATCCGCGACGAGCTGGCGCGCCGCGGCGTGCGCTTCGAGGCGGCCTTCTCCAGCCCGCTGGGCCGCGCGGTGGAAAGCGCGCGGATCATCCTCGAGAGCACTGGTCTTGAGGCCGAGGTCGCGCCGGAGCTTCTTGAACTCTCCTTTGGCGAGTGGGAAGCGCGGCTCGAAAGCGAGCTGGCCAGCGACTACGGCGAGCGTTTCCAGCGCTGGCGCGAGAGCCATTACACCATGGCGCCCCCGGGCGGCGAGGACCTGACCGACGGCGCCTTCCGCCTGCGCGATTTCCTGGCGCGGATCATCGAGCCGGCGGTCCAGGGCGATGTGCTGGTGGTGGCGCATCAGGCGATCATGATGGCGCTGAAGGTGGCCATCTCCGGCCGGGTGGATGTGGAGAGCGCCTATGGCTTCAAGCAGAACAACGACGAAGTGGATGTCTGGGACCTCGGCACCGGCCAGCGTATTGAGATGTGGCACGTGCGGGATGCGACAGCCGCCTTGTAGGGCCGGGGCTTGTCCCCGGCCGGAGATACCGTGTCTCTTGTCAACACCTTCCGTCTGATTTGCTCACTTGCTTGTTATTGAATCCGCGCGCACAGGACTGCAGGCGAGAACGCCTGTCTTTGAAGACCATCTGTATGGTGCCCGCCC